>CAZHJZ010000001.1:0-200139 GCA_964532495.1 uncultured Candidatus Saccharibacteria bacterium
AGTTCCTCTCACAGCCATTCTTCGTAGCTGAACAGTTTACCGGCGCGCAGGGACAATTCGTTTCTCTCGCTGACACTATCCGCTCATTCCGCGAAATCCTCGATGGCAAGCACGATGACAAGCCAGAACAGGCTTTCTACATGAAAGGTTCGATCGAACAAGTCCAGTAATTTTTTAAGAATCACCAGCGAAGTACAGTTACGGGACGCCGGAGGACGGTATAAAATTTGTGAGCTTGCGAACAAATTTTCATACCTCCGCAGGCAACAACTCTAACCGCTCACTACAAATTATGGCCACAAAAAAATTACATCTTAAGATAGTTACCCCTGAACGCGTCATCCTCGAAGAAGACGTGGATCAAGTATCGTTGCCGACAACGGAAGGCGAGATCACCATTCTGCCAGGTCACATCCCATTGATCGCCACACTCAAGTCGGGCGACATTGTTGCCATGACAAACGGCGAATACGCGCCTGTTGCAGTCGTCGGAGGCTTCATCGAGGTCAAAGACAATGAAGTAGCCGTTCTGGCAGACTTTGCCGAACATGTTTCAGAACTTACTGACGAAGCAGTTGAAAAAGCGAAAGCTAAGGCAATCGAACTTCAGAAGGCAAAAGAAAATGGGGAAGTCGTGGACTTCGAACATTTCGAAGCAGAACTCGAACGCTCGCTCAACCGAGTCCGAATCGCTGATAAGTGGAAGACGAAGAAATATCGAAGATAAGGAAAATAAAAAAGCGGTCCATATGCATGGATCGCTTTTTGTTTAAAATACCACTACGGAGTTACATCTTTGTTGGTCTAAAAATAATATCACCAGGCATAAGCTCTAGCGGCTTGGTCAGGTAACTCTCTGCATCCAATTCCCATATGTTTGCTTTCCAGATGAGCGTGACCCAAATAAGGATATTGTCTGGGTTACCATTCCCATTTGTTTTAAACAAAAACACATTTTTATTTGTCTTTATTAAAACGCTGTTTTGAGCAGTATCAATATGCCGTTTGATCGCCATCATATCATCGAGCTTAAATTGCGAAATGGGGCGACGGTCAACCAAAACTTGATGATCCATGAAAGACTTCAGCGTCTCACGTTTGGACGCAAGCTGGGGGAGCAAATTAATATTCGATATTGCATTGAATGCGACATATGGCTTCACCAGCGCATTAAAATTTTTGGTGCATATAATATCGGATCTAGTAAATAGGGGATTGTATTGGGCGGTTGTAATTCCAAATGAAAACAGAACCGCAAGTAAAAGGATGTTTTTCATGGGGAGAGGTTTTTCTTGATTAAACAAAATAAAAAACAAAATGTCAATAAACTAGAAAAACACAATAAAATAGGGTATAGTATGCGGTATGCAAGAAGCACAGCAGGACTTTCAAATCCTCCTCTATTACAAATACGTGCGTATCGACCAGCCTGAGCTCGTTATGGCCTCTCAGAAGGCCTTTTGCGAGGCTTTAGGCATGAAAGGACGAATCATTGTCGCTGAAGAAGGCATCAATGGCACGATCGAAGGCACCAAGGAAAATACTGAAAAATATATCGCTTGGATGAACACTGACCGCCGATTCCGCAATATTCACTGGAAGAAAAGCCAGGGTCTTGGCGATTCATTTCCGCGCCTCTCGGTAAAAGTCCGCAATGAAATCGTCTCACTCCATTTACATGAAGAAGACATCAATCCGAATGCAATTACCGGCACGCACCTCAAAGCCGAGGAACTTCAAAAGTGGTACGATTCCGGCAAAGAATTTTATGTTGTTGATATGCGAAACGACTACGAACTCAAAGTCGGCAAATTTGAAAATACTATTTTCCCCGGACTCAAAAACTTCCGCGACCTCAAAGAAAAACTTTCTGAGATCGAAAACTTGAAAGACAAGCCAGTGCTCACTGTTTGTACCGGCGGCGTGCGATGCGAAAAAGCATCAGGCCTACTCAAAAAAGAAGGATTTAAAGATGTGTACCAGCTCGACGGCGGAATGGTCACGTATATGGAAAAATTTCCATCGCAGCATTTCAAAGGAAGCCTCTATGTGTTTGATAAGCGAAAAACAATTCACTTTAACGACCCAGCAACGCATGAAATAATCGGCCGCTGTATAAAATGTGACGTTGCATCAGAGCGATATGTGAACTGTGCGTATCCGCAATGTCACGAGCACATGATCGTGTGCGAAACATGCGATCCAGATGAAAATGTTTCATACTGTGGCGAGTCATGCGCGTCGCTTCATCAATCGCAACAATTGACAGTTGCGTAAAATAATTATTTTTCCACAGGTTTATTTATTTTAGTATGGCTAATTGCATACTGATTAGTATAATAGTGGTAGGTCGATCTGGAACAGTATTGCAAAAGATTGTTCTTAGAGAGGCAAGGCCTCCGCAAAGATCACAAAGGTTCGCCAAGTCGACGTGGCTCCTTTACGAAAAAACCACATGTCCTATCCATGTGGTTTTTTTTATTTGCCGCTAGGCAAATACCGCGCGCGGCGTGGTACATTAAAATTCCCATACCAGGCGCGTGCAGCCACAAAGTGTAGGAACGACTGGAGTGAGCACTCGGCAACAAAATCATGATTGAGCAATTAACACCTGTTGCCTGCGGAGGTATGAAATTTTCTTCGCAAGCTCAGAAAATTTATACCATCCTCCGGCGTCACGTAGGCAAAGTTTATTGTGGTTTCTCTATAAGTAACTTTTTTACTTCCTATTCTGCAACGCGTAACCGAGAGTATCTTTATCTGAATATTCCAATTCTGATCCTGTAGAAAGGCCGCGGCCTAAGCTGGTGATCTTCACTTTTTCTTGCTCTACAAGCTGAGAGAGTACTTGCTTGAGATACATGTCGGTGTATTCGCCCTGTGGTGAAAGCGAGAAGGCGAGGATAACTTCTTTTAATACATTGTTTGCGGCGTCGGTTTCAATTCTCTTTTTTAATTCTTTGAGGCGTGAAAGTTCGATTGTTTTTTCATCCGAAACGGGGATGACTCCGCCAAACACAAAATACGCGCCTTTGTACGTTCCGCTCCTGCGGACAGCTTCAAGGTCGGAATCTTTTTCAACAATGATGAGCGAGCTCATGTCTGTTTTTGGGTTAGAACAAATGTCGCATACTTCTGCGTTTCTCTTTTCAAAATATCTAAAGCACAATCGGCACTGGGAAATGTTTTCTTTGATCGACTGAATGTGCGTTGTGAGTTCTCGCAGATATGCAGGATGCTTGGCAAGTAAAAAATATACAAAACGCTTCGCCTGTCGTTCGCCGATACCAGGGAATTCTTTGAATAGTTCTGCAAGTTTTTCTATGTGCTCGCTGTGCATGGTTTAAAATACTCCAAATGATGCCGGTCCGGGTTTTGACTGCTGTGCCATCTGCTCGTAGCCGTGGCCTTCTTCTGGATCGACGAATGTCGTGTACTGCGAGTCGAAGAAGAGATCCACTTTTCCAGTCGGACCGTTACGGTGCTTTTCGATCATGATTTCCGCGCTGTTCATCTTGCCTCCTTTTTCTTGGTCGATCTCACGGTGAATAAACATAACGACGTCGGCATCTTGCTCGATGGAACCTGAGTCACGAAGGTCGGAAAGTCTCGGCTTGCCTCCGCGGGATTCAACGGCACGAGAAAGCTGCGAAAGGGCGATAACAGGGACTTCGAGGTCGCGAGCGAGTCCTTTCAATGATCGTGAAATTTCAGTCACCTGGTTAACCATGTTGTCATAGCTCTTGGCTGTTGTCATAAGCTGCAAGTAGTCGACAATAATAAGCCCAAGACCATGTTCTGCTTTGAGACGGCGAGCGAACGCACGCATTTTAGAGATGGAGCTTGATGAATCGTCATTGATGTAGATAGGCGCCTTTGAAAGAGTATCAAGCGCAGTCGCAAGTGCGGTAAATTCATTTCCTTGCTGCGGCAAGTTTCCAGTTCGAAGCTGCCATGCGCTGACTTTTGCTTCGGCAGCAAGCATACGGTCAACGAGCTGCTGCGAATCCATTTCCAACGAGAATATTCCCACAGGAGTGCCGTGCTTAATAGCAGTCATACGGGCGATATCGAGGGCAAGGGAAGTTTTACCGACGGAAGGACGCGCCGCGAGGATGATGAGGTCTGACTTTTGAAAACCGGCAAGCATGTTGTCGAGCGCCTTGAATCCTGTCGGCACGCCGCGAAGCTCACCTCGGTTCTCATGCAAACGTTCAATACGATCCCACGCAGTAGCAAGGGAGTCCTTCATGCTGACAAATTTCTGTCCTTTCGGGCTGTTCGTGATCTGGAATATTTTTTTCTCAGCCTGGTCGAGGATCTCATCAACTTCTTCTTCTCCTTCATTGAAAGCCGAAGTTGAGATCTCATCCGAAGCGTCAATCAATGAACGGAGGATATATTTTTTGTTAACGATTTCGGCATAGTATTTTGCATTGGTAGAAGCGGGAACTGCTTGGGTGAGCTCGGCAAGATACGCACTGCCGCCGATTGATTCAAGCTGCTTTTTTTCTTTGAGAGCATGGGTGAGCGACAGCACGTCGATCGGCTCATGGCGCTCAGCAAGCTCCTGCATGACCTTGTATACGATGCGATGCTTGTCAGCGTAAAAAGCGTCGTATGAAAGAATATCTTCGATCTCTTGAAGGGCTGTCGGGCGCAACATGATTGCACCAAGTACCGCTCGTTCTGAGTCGATGCTTTGGGGAGGAATGCGCATGCCTGGCTGCTGAGGTTTTGACATGGGAAGATTGTAGCACGCCGATCGACTGGCAGAAACGTTGCGTTCGGCATAAACATGTGGGGAACGTGGGGAGAATCAAAATTGACTACCTACTTTTTTTGTGATTAAATGAGAAAAATTTACATACCAAATACACATACTGACATGCCAAAGAAAAGCGATTCTCCGAAACAAAAAGAACGCAAGCCCCGAAAAGCTCGCAAACACGAAATTATTAACCCCTATCCGCTTAAAATTTTCAGCAACTTTCACAATACTGAGCTCGCAGCTAATATTGCAAAACGACTGAAAGTAAAAGGAGGATTGGGAAAAACCTTTTACCAGGAATTTTCCGAAGGTGAATTGCTTACCCATCAGAACGAAACGGTGCGTGATTGTGATGTTGTTCTGATATGCCAAATAGAAATGCTGCCCGAAAAAATATACCGGCAAATTTTTGAAAGTTTGGCGCTTATCCGTGCAGTTCGCAAAGGCACACCGTTTAAGATACGCGTTATTTATCCGCTCATACCTTTTTCACGGCAAGACCGCGCTTCAAAACAGCGCGAAGCAAGCACTTTTAAAATGTTTTGCGATCTTATATATACCGCAGGTGCGGATGAAATATATACTTTGCATTTGCACAGCTTGGCAACGGCCGAATTTTTCGGACAGATTGGCAGCAATGCCAAAATGGAGAACGCAACATTAAACGACTTTTTCCTTCAACTAATGCTTAAACATTTGCCGGGCATTAAAAAAGGTAAATACAAAATGGGCGCTCCCGATATATCTGCAGGCAAAAGTGCGCGTGGATTGGCAAAACGTCTTGGCTGGGGAACGGTTATCGTTGATAAAGAACGTGAACCAAACAAAACACTCAGCACGGTACGTGAAGTAATTGGAGACCCGAAAGGTTTTGATATTGTTTTTTTCGATGACATGATAGCTACCGCTGGTTCGTGTGTTAATGCATCCGAAGCAGTACGCGCTATGGGAGCAAAAAAAACATATATGATTGCGCCGCACTTGGTGTATTCAAAAACTACCTGGGAAAACCTTAAACTTGCCGGCTTTGAGCAAATTTGGATAACCGATACCTGTGTTATACCAAGAGAAAAACTGCTCAAAAATATGAGAGTATTTTCTGTTGCAAAACTTATTGCCAGAATTATTGATAATGCCCATAACGGCAAATCAGTGAGCGACATCTGGAATAATGGCGCTATATAATAGATTAAGTTAGATTCGATTTTACACAAAAGCCGGTTTACCCAAACCGGCTTTTTTTATTGCCAATCTTTGCTACAATGGCCATATGACAGACAAAACTAAGGTCCTCCTGACCGGCGACCGTCCGACAGGCAAGCTTCATTTGGGTCACTACGTAGGTTCTATCCAGAACCGTGTGGCTCTTCAGAACGAATACGATAAAGCCTACTATATGGTAGCTGACGTCCAGGCTTTGACCGACAACGCAGACAATCCGGACAAAGTCCGAAGCAACGTCATAGAAGTCGTTCTTGATAACTTGGCCTGCGGACTAGATCCAGCCAAGACGACGTTTTTCATTCAATCTGAAGTACCAGAAATCGCTGAACTTACTATATATTTTTTGAACTTAGTTACACTTGCGCGTCTGAAGCGCAATCCTACCGTCAAAGACGAAATGACGCAAAAAGGGTACGGCGAGGACGTGGCGGCTGGATTTTTGATTTATCCAGTTTCGCAAGCTGCGGATATTCTTGCATTCAAGGCAACTGCAATTCCAGTTGGAATCGATCAGGTTCCGCATATTGAACAGACAAACGATATCCTGCAAAAGTTCAACTCTATTTACGGCGAAGTATTCCAGAAAGTAGCAGTAAAGCTTTCAGAAACATCGCGACTCACTGGTCTTGATGGAAACGCAAAAATGTCCAAGTCGCTCGGCAACAGTATCGAACTCTCAGATTCAAATGAAGAAATCGAGCGCAAAGTGATGCAGATGTATACCGATCCAACACACATCCATGTGCAAGATCCGGGCAAAGTAGAAGGAAACGTCGTGTTCCAATATCTCGACATTTTCGATCCAAAGAAAGATGAAGTAGCTGAACTCAAAGCTCAGTATGAAAAAGGCGGACTTGGAGACATGGTGATCAAGAAGCGCTTAGCGGCAATTCTACAAGAAGTCATCACTCCGATCCGAGAGAAGCGCGAATTTCTCGCCCAAGACCCAAAGCAAGTCATGGATATTTTAAAAGCCGGGACAGAAAAAGCCCGCGAAGCTGCTCGAGAAACGCTTCGCGAAGTAAAGCAGGCAATGAAAATAGACTATTTTTAAACCATGAATAAGAAATACGAAAAACAACTTATAAAGGCATTCATCAAAGCAAGCAAAGACGAGAAATTGCTCCGGTCTTTTATGAGCGACATGCTGACTGACAAAGAATACTCCGAAGTTGTTCGACGTTTTGAAATTCTCAGCAGGCTAAGCGACGGTGAGGCGCAGCGAACGATCGCTACGGATCTCGGGCTTGGCATCGCAACAGTCACTCGAGGATCACACCTTTTACTCGAAAAAGGCAACGCATTTAGAAAACTAACAGGGAACTAATATGATCTTCACAATGCTCAAAATGCTGCTCTCGATTATCTTCGGCATTATCTATTTGCCGCTCAATCTTTTGCTATTAAAAGTAAGCGAGCTCTACCAGGGCATGAGCAAGCGAGATCCGCTCTATTGGCTCATCCGCATTGGTATTTTCCCACTTTGGGCAATCGTCTCAATTCTCTCTGCTCCGTACGAGATACTAGTGGAAAGCGCTCACTAAATTAAACAAATCACATGCAACCCGAAACCAGACACTGCCAGAATTGCAAACAAAGCTTTGAAATCGATGGAGCCGATGTTTCCTTTTATGAAAAATTAAAAGTTCCTTCGCCCACCTGGTGCCCTCAATGCCGTTTCCAGCGTCGTGCACTTTTTAGAAATGAACGGAAGCTTTTTAGAAATGTAGACACAGATGGAAACGCCATCATTACTCTCATTCCGAAAGAGTCAGGGTTGCTGGTACATGAAGATACAAAATGGTTTGGCGGTGACTGGGATCCGTATGAGTATGGGCAGGAATTCGACCGCAACCGGCCATTCCTCGCACAACTCTATGAACTAAGTCGCAAAGTTCCATATCCGCGATCTAATATGATTAACGATATCCGCAGCGACTATTGTGCCAATGCTTCAAACCTGAAAGATTGCTATCTTTGTTTTAACTCTAACGGCACAGAGGATAGCGGCTATAGCAATGGACTCGACGCTTCTAAGTTTTGCTATGACTGCTCACACACCAAATATGCCGAACGATGCTATGAGTCCTTCTGGCTTACAAAATGTTACGATACTCATTTCTCAACGCAGTGCGACGATTGCGTATCGGTGTGGTTTTCTAAGAATTGCAGAGGATGCAACGATTGTTTCGGCTGCGTGAATTTGGCGAAAAAATCATACTGCTTTTTCAATGAACAACTAACCAAAGAGGAATACCAAAAGCGCATTGCTGAACTCAAACTTTCAACATGGGAAGGATCGCAGAGAGCAAAAGAAGAGGCTAGAAAATTCTGGCTGCAATTTCCTGTAAAGTATTTTCAAGGGGTAAATAACCACAACGCAACCGGTGAATATGTCACGCACGCAAAGAATATCAAGAAAGGCTACTTGATCCGTGAAGGAGAGGATTTGTCATACGTCCAATACGGCCAAGTACCTCCCGTAAAGGATTGCATGGATACCACTATTACAGGTTCAAATACTGAGTTGCAATACGAAACGGTTACGTCAGGGTGGAATTCTGTTCAGCTAAAGTATTGCTGGGAATGCTGGGACGGCGGATTGGATTTTGAATATTGCATGTACTCTGGGCGGCAAGCAAGCCATTTGTTTGGCTGTGTCGGAGTAGGAGTCGGCGAATACGCTATTTTGAATAAGAAATATTCCAAAGAAGAATTCTTGAAACTTAAGGAAGAAATCAAAAAGCATATGGATGAAATGCCATATTTAGACGAGCAGGGCAGGGAGTACAAATACGGCGAATTCTTTCCGCCGCATTTCAGTCCGTTTGCATACAACGACACGATTGCCGCCGAACACTTTCCGCTTTCAGGAGATGAAATTTTGGCATATGGAGGAAGGTATTATGAAGTTCCAAAGACTGAATACAATACAACAATAAAAGCTTCTGAGCTTCCTGAAACTGCAGACGAGGCAACGGATTCGCTGTTTAAGGAAACGATTGCCTGCGCAGATTGCGGCAGAGCATACCGAATCATCCCGCAAGAATTACAATTCCTACAGCAAAACAAATTGCCACTTCCGCATGAGTGCGTAGACTGCCGGCACAAGAAGCGAATCTCTCAGAGAAACAAGAGTAAGCTGTACCAAAGAACCTGCATGTGCAACACAAATACTGCCTACCAAAACCAAGGCGAGCACTTTCATGGGATAAATGCATGTCCTAATACTTTTGAAACAAGTTACGCTTCAGATCGCCCAGAAATAGTATACTGTGGAGAATGTTATCAGCAGGAGGTGAATTAACTATGGAAACAAGAAACTGCCAAAACTGTAAAACAGCCTTCAACATCGAACCCGATGATTTTTCATTCTATGAGAAAATGAAAGTTCCTCCACCAACATTCTGTCCTGAATGCCGACTGATCCGTAGACTTGCCCGCCGAAATGAACGATCTTTCCACCGTCGTGAATGTGAAAAATGCCACAAGCAAGGTATTTCTATTTTCGCCGAAAATTCCAATACTCATGTGTATTGTTCTCCATGTTGGTGGTCAGATTCATGGGACGGGATGGATTACGCAACGGACTTTAATCCATCTCAGACAGTTTTGGGGCAATTGAATTCACTCTTCCATGAAGTTCCACTCATGATCTTGTACGGCATGTATACAACGCTCGTAAATTCCGACTATACAAATATGGTTGGTAATCTTAAAAATTGCTACATGGTAACCTATAGTGATTATAGTGAAAATCTCACCTATGGAAGCTTCGTGAACCACAGCAAAGATAGCGTGGACAATATGATGGGAAAGCAGCTGGAATTGTGCTATGAAACGATCAATTGCAATCAATGTTACAAAACATCATTTTCAGTAGACTGCGAAGGATGCACTGAGGTCTACTTCTCAAAAAATTGCACTGGATGCAATAACTGTTTTGGTTGTGTAAACTTACGCAAGCAAAGCTATCATATTTTCAATCAGCCATATACCAAAGAAGAATATGAAGTAAAAATGAAGGAATTGATGCCTATTTCTCAAGAGAAAATTAACTCTGCTAAAGAAAAGGCCAAAGATCTCTGGGCACAATATCCTCAAAAGTTTATTCATGGATGGAGAAATGTTGATTCATCTGGCGATTATCTTAATGATACTAAAAACACCAAGGACTGCTTCATTGGCTTCAATTTTGAAGATTCTCGTTTTTGCAGTTTCGTCACCGGCAAGATGACAGACACCTATGATTTTACGAACTTCGGAGAAGGGTCATCATACATGTACGAAGTATTGCAGGGAGGGGATCAATGTTCTAACTTAAAGATGGGTCACTGGGTAATAAGCAACTGCCAGAACCTAGAATACTGTTTCTTTATGGACAATTCAAAAGATTGTTTCGCCTGTGTCGGCCTCAAGAAACGCCAATACTGCATATTCAATAAGCAATATTCTAAGGAGGAGTATTTCAAGCTTCGTGAGGAATTGATCGCTCACATGAACAGCAATCCATACATCGATTCAAAAGGATTGATATATAAGTATGGAGAATTTTTCCCAATCGAGACTAGTCCGTTTCCGTACAACGAAACCAGTGCTCAGGAATTTTTCCCTCTCACAAAAGAGCAGGCTGTTGCAGAAGGATATACCTGGAGTGAATCCGAAAAACGGAACTACCAACCAACCATTGAAACTGCTAATATTCCCGAGACAATAGATGGAGTTTCAGAAAACATCACCGGAGAAATCATCGCCTGCGCGCATGGTGGAACTTGTAATGACCAATGCAGCTCTGCATTTAAAATCGTTCCTCAAGAACTTCAATTCTACAAGCGAATGAACCTACCGCTACCACACCTCTGTCCACAATGCCGCCATGTTGAGCGATTACAATACCGTAATCCAATGAAATTATGGAATAGGGAATGCATGTGCGACCAATCTGGACATGCGCACACAACAAAGTGCCCAACTATATTTAAGACAACGTATACACCTGACCGCACTGAAAAAATCTATTGCGAATCCTGCTACCAACAGGAAGTAATGTAAAATATTCATAATGGAAACCCGCAATTGCCAAAACTGCAAAACTGACTTCATTATCGACTCCGACGATTTTAATTTTTACCATTCCTTGAATGTTCCAGCACCAACCTTTTGTGTTGAATGCCGTTTTCAGCGCCGCTTGATGTTCCGCAATGAGCGAACGTTTTACCGCCGCGACTGTGAAAAATGCGGCAAGAAGTTGATTTCAATATTTTCTCCCGAGCGTGGATTGCATGTGTACTGCAGCGCCTGTTGGTGGAGCGACAGCTGGGATCCAGCTGATACGTATCTCGACTACGATCCGAATAGAAATTTCTTCGATCAGCTCTTGGAACTACAATCCAAAACAAATTTCATGGAAAAGGTGACTGACTACGCCACAGTGGTAAACAGCCCGTATATCAACCATGCAGGAAGTATCAAAGATTCGCATTTCGTATTTACAGCAGACTTTTGTGAAAATGTGTACTACGGCTCTACGCTTGCCTACGTCAAAGACTCGGCCGATCTCCTCATGGGAATGCATGTTGAACTCAACTACAACACCATCGGCGGCTCAGGCAGCTCACGATGCTATTTTTCAAACAACTGTTCAAGTTCTGTCGGCATGTGGTATTCCAAGGAATGCATTGGCTGTACGGATTGTTTTGGTTGCGTGAATCTCCGCAACAAGAGCCACTGCATCTACAACGAACAATATTCTAAAGAAGACTACGACAAAAAGATCGCTGAAATGGAACTTGATAAATATTCAAGCCATGTAAAGATCCGCGAGGAGATTTACAAATTCTGGAAAAAGTTTCCAGTTCGCTATGTGCATGCTCGCATGAATCACAACTCAACCGGCGAATATGTTTTCCATGCTAAAAACGCCAAGCAATGCTACCAGGCAGGTGCGGAAGACAGCGCCTATGTGCAGATGATTACACTTCCGACCGTCAAAGACTCGTATGACATCACAGACTGGGGCAATAACATCGAACGCTGCATTGATGTCACCAATACCGGTGAAGGGGCGTATGAGGTCAAATACAGCGCTATGAGCTGGGGTAATATCCGCGATGTGGAGTATTCGATCTTTACCTTGAGCTCCACCAACTGTTTCGGCTGCGTGAATCTCCGCAAAAAGGAATATTGCATTCTCAACAAGCAATACACAAAGGAAGATTACTTTGCTCTTCGAGAAAAGATCATTGCCGAAATGAACGCCAATCCGTATGTAGACTCCAAAGGCCGCGTCTGGAAGTACGGCGACTTTATGCCGTATGATATTTCACCGTTTGCGTACAATGAGTCTTTTGCGGAGCAGTATTTCCCAATGAACAAAGAAGAAATTCTTGAGAGCGGGTTCAAGTGGATCGAACCGACGGTGCCGAACTATACGCAGACAATTGAGCTTACGGATATTCCAGATAGCATCAACGATATACCTAATACATTTACCGATGAAATCTTGAAATGTTCTTGTGGAAAATTTTATCGCATTGTGGTTGGCGAACTGCAGCTCCTGAAGCGATTTGGTATTCCGGTTCCACGAGAATGTCCCGACTGCCGGCATATGGGAAGAATTAGGATGCTGAATGGATTTCGGTTGTATGATCGGACATGTGATAAGTGCGGAAAGGAAGTAAAATCGTCGTTTGAGGCGGGGAGGGAGGAGGTGGTTTATTGTGAGGAGTGTTATCAGCAAGAAGTGGTATAATACTATTTATGAATCTATTAGGAGTGAAAGCCTTCGACGGCGATAGTCAAATTATATATAGCGAAGACTTTAATATTTATGAAAATAAATTAGTTCTTGAAAATATTTTGGGGTCAAAATTTATCTTAACTTTTATTAAAGAAAAAGGCACTGAAAAGCCTTCTTTTGAAGTAAGTGGATCGGAAGGTAATAAAGAAATTAATATTGTATTTACAAATTTTATTAACGCGTTTGGGGTAGCAACGACTAGTAAAATTCCCATTACAAAAACAACAAATCAGCAAACTTTGTATTTTTCGGTTCATGCAAAATCTCTTGCAGAAACTACAACATTCTTAAAAATTTCAGTCACTTTTTATCTAAAATAATTATGCACGACGAAATACCTACACCAGAAGATACGCTTATTACCTCTCAAACAACAAATATTGGGACTAGTAGTATTTTAGATGCTTCAAATAGAGAATCTGCCCTTCCAAGTAGTATTGATCCGGCAGAGTACCTACGTTTTTCAAAAGAATTCCAAGAATTTAAGAATGATTTTGACGACAAAATAAAAACACTAAATAATGACAAAATCAGTATAATTACCGTCTTGGGTATTTTTGTGTCTATTTTTACTTTTATCTCTGTAGAAGTTCAAATTCTAAGATACATATGTGATTTTAATAAAATAATTGGTTTAACATTAATAATACCAGCGGTTCTTATTATTTTTTGCTGCTCATTAGACTATTTAGCACGTCTTTGGATTTACGATAAAAATAATAGTTTTAATTATAGAATATTTATAATATTAATTATTTCAATAGCATTAATGGTTACTGGATTGATTCTTATTAAAAATTCAAACCAAACATGGATGTGTAAAACTCAAAGCGATACTCCCATTGTTTTACCTATTGAAAAAACCATCTCGAATGAAGTGAAATTACCATCTTCTATAAACATAAATCTAATTCAATAACTGAGATGGATTCGCAGCCTTGCCAAAACTGCAGATCCTCCTTCACCATCACCCCTGATGATTCTTCGTTCTACGAAAAAATCCAAGTTCCGCCTCCGACTTGGTGCTGGAGATGCCGTGCGATGCGTCGTATGGCTTTTCGGAATTTTAGGTATTTGTATAGCCGAACCTGCGCGGCGACTGGCAAGAAGATATTTTCTATGGTTCCTCCGAGCGCGCCGATGCCTGCGTATGATCGGGAATATTGGGGAAGCGATGCGTGGGATCCGCTCGACTATGGCAAGGACTACGACTTTTCAAAGCCATTTTTTCAGCAGTTTAAAGAATTGTTTGATGTTGTTCCGGCAAGCAATACGCTTAACCAAAATCAGATCAATAGCGAATACAGCCTCGGAATTGATCTGAAAAACTGCTATCTCTGTTTCGATGCAGGATATGCTGAAGACAGTGGCTATGGAGTAAGCCTGCAGAAAAGCAAAAATTGTTTTGATACGATCAACTGCAAACTCTGCGAATTTACCTACTGGGCTATCAACTGCACCAACTGCAACAAAGTAGCTTTTTCTCGCAATTTAAATGCCTGTGCTGATGTGTGGTTCAGCCAAGATTGCGTTGGTTGTACTGACTGTTTTGGCTGCACCAACTTGCGCAACAAAAGCTATCATATTTTTAATCAGCCATATACCAAAGAAGAATACTCAAAGAAAATCCAAGAGTTCAAGTTAGACACTTGGAAAGGATTGCAAAAAGCTCGAGGAGGTGCGGAAGCTTTTTGGACAAGCCAGCCAGTTCGTTTTCGACATGGACTGAAAGACTTTGGCTGCACTGGAGACTATCTCTACAACGCATCTGAACTTCGAAACTGCTTCTTCTCCAACGGCGCTCAAAACTGCGCACACTCGCAGAGTATTATTTATGATCCAATCAAGGACTCAATGGATCTCACTTCATCAGGAGTGGGGATTGAGCTCGCCTATGAAATCAGCGGTTCAGGTTCCGGAATGAACAGAACATTTTTTGCAGTTGATTCCTTAACAGCTGCGGATTCGAGATACATCATCAACTGCAGAACGGTATCCAACACCTTCGGCTGCATCGCACTTCATAGCAAACAGTACTGCATTTTGAATAAACAATACACCAAGGAAGCATACGAGGCATTGGTACCAAAAATCATTCAGCACATGATCGACATGCCGTACACCGATGAAAAAGGGCGCGTCTACAAATACGGAGAATTTTTCCCACCGATGTTTAGCGCCTATGGCTACAACGAATCACAGGGATATGAGTATTTTCCAATTCCAAAAGAAGAAGTACTTGAACTCGGATTTAACTGGCGAACTCCTGACACCAGAAATTACACGGTTACTAAAACATCCAAAAATCTCCCTAACAGCATTGCCGATGTGCCTGACGAAATCACTCAGGAAGTGATTGAATGCATGCATCATGAAGAAAATAGCCACAACAAGGACTGCGGAGCCAACTGCATGACAGCATTTCGACTTACACCAGAGGAAGTGCAGTTTTACCGACAAATGAATGTGCCACTGCCGCGATTGTGCTTCAACTGCCGACATGTGGAGCGAGTTCATTGGCGAAATAGCCCGGAACTCTACCAGCGTTCATGTATGTGCGAAGAGGCGAGTCATGACCATGCAGGAAAGTGTCCGGTTGAATTTGAAACGACCTATTCATCAGAAAGACCTGAGATGGTATATTGTGAACAGTGCTATCAGAAAGAGATTATCTAATGGAAACCCGCAACTGCCAAAACTGCAAAACAGACTTCACCATTTTCCCTGAAGATTTCGACTTCTACAAAAAAGTAGAAGTTCCTCCGCCTACCTTTTGCCCTCAATGCCGAGTGCAACGCCGCATGAGCTTTTTGAATGAGCGGACATTGTATAAGAGGAAATGCGATATGACAGGAGGAGCCGTCGTTTCGCTCTTCCCAGAAGGTTCAGAAGTGCCTGTATACAGTCCAAAGGCATGGTGGAGCGATAACTGGGATGCAATTGATTATGGACAAGAATACGACTTTTCAAAGCCGTTCTTTGAGCAATTCGGAAAACTACTCCGAAAAGTACCGCAATTCGCCCTGCAAAATCAGTATACGACCATGATCAATACCGAGTATGTGAACATGGGAACATACCTTAAGAATTGCTATCTGGTATTCAACACCGCATACAGTGAAGATTCCTCATACACAACATTCTTCTTAAATGGAAAGAACTGTCTTGATATGTATCAAGCAGGAAATTGCGAGCTTTCATACGAAACAACCCAAGCCTACAAATGCTACCGATCATTTTATTCCGATAACTGTGCTGATTCATTTGATATTTATTTTTCTAAAAATTTGCGCGGATGTACGAACTGTTTTGGATGTATCAATCTCGTAAAGCAGTCTTACTGTATCTTTAACCAACAATTTACAAAAGAAGCATATGCAGAGGAACTCAAGAAATACGACCTTGGTTCTCATGCGGCAGTAGAAGAAATCAAAAGAAAAGCTGCGGGTTTCTTCCTCGAGCATCCAGTCCGTTTTGCGGAAGAATACTTCAATACCAATGTTACCGGCAACCAGATATATGGATGCAAAAACGTATTCGAGAGTTTTGAAACGAAAAGCGCCGAGGATAGTAAATATCTACAGTTTGTCTTCTATCCTTCTTCTCGTGACTGTTACGACATGACACTCTGGGGTCAAAATGCCAGCCGAATTTATGAATGCATGGGGGCAGGGGACAATCAGGATATGGTTAAATTCTCTTTTGATTGCTGGGCACCGGCTACAAACATTGAATACTCATATCATATTGTTTCTTCTAATAAAGATCTTTTTGGTTGTATTGGTTTGAGAAACAAGCAGTACTGCATCCTTAATAAGCAATACACAAAAGAAGAATATGAGGAATTAGTCCCAAAGATCAAACAACACATGATCGATATGCCGTATGTAGACGCGAAGGGAAGAGTATATAAATATGGAGAATTCTTTCCGACTGAAATTTCACTTTTCGCGTACAACGAAACTTTGGCACAAAGTTATTTTCCTCTGGAAAAAGACCGAATCGAAGAAAAAGGATTTCGATGGAAAGATCGTGAAGAAAACACATACGCAGTCACAAAAACTTCAGCCGATTTGCCCGACAATATTAAAGACGCAGATGATTCAATTCTCAAGGAAGTAATCGAATGTGAAGTTTCAAAACGCGCTTTTCGACTTACGCCCGCTGAATTTCAGTTCTATAAAACTCAAAATATTCCAATCCCTCGACTTCATCCAGACGAACGTCACAAGCGACGATTGGCAAAGCAGAATCCAATGAAGCTCTGGCATCGCTCGTGCATGTGCAATTTAGACAATCACGGACATGCAGGTGTGTGTCCAAATGAATTTGAAACACCGTATTCTCCTGAAAGGAAGGAAATACTTTATTGTGGGAGCTGCTATCAGAAAGAAGTAGCTTAATCAGGCAAGCAAAAGCCCAATTGTTTTAAGTGGGAACAAGTGGGCTTGTATTTGCTGGCATTTTAGCGTGCCCCGCTGTACTTATAATGACGGAACACCTGCCTTTTTGTTACAACCTTGGCATATCATAGTCCTTCTTCCACTTCGTCCGCCATTTTGCCGCTTCTTTTTGCGATCGAGTAAAAACCATCTTTACTGAATCATTTCTATTGCAGAGATCAAGCAATTCTTGCTGGTTGCTTTCATCTACGGTTTTATATTTCTTAAAAAAACAGATCGATATCTTTTGCGAATTTTGTACTAACGGTTATTTTGAAAATAAAGTCGCCGAGCACATTCAAGTACTCAGTATTTTTGAGGCCGTACGAGGCGCCGATGGCGATCTCTCTATATTTATTTGACCATTTCTTTTTAAATTCTTTATCCAGTTCTGTCGTGCCGCCAATGGAGAAGAGAGCGCGTTTCTGATCTTCGGCAAATCGTCTGAGGAAAAATGTTTCTGACTCGGTTCGCGTATGGATCAGCCATTCATGCGGGTGAAATATCAGGATCGGCACTTCATGGTGATGCAGATCAAATACGGCATCATACAGATGCGCCCAATAAATGCCCGTAAGGTTGGGTGTTTTAAATTTGTAGGTAATAGCATCGCCTTCTTGAAACGACAAAACACTGAGCGTGCCAGGATTTGTTTTGAGTTCGATTTTAGGCTTGCTAAAACGATAGAGTCGCTGCAGCCAATGACGATTGAGTCCATATTGCATGCCAAATTTTGTAACTACTTCTTGTTTCAGCATAGAACGCAGAATTCGATAAAATGTTTCCTTTGAAGTTCGAGGCAGGACAATGCGAACTTTCGCCAAAAGCGTGGCGCCTGTATACGCATACCCGCCGAGTAATTCGATAATCAATTCTTCAATTGTGGTTGAGGCGTTTCTTGAAAACAGCATTTTCGGAGCATATCATAAAGTGTCAAAAAATGACACTTTTCCCACTCTCTGCAAATAATACTGTACACGGATTCCATGCGCGCTATACTAGTGACATGCACCAAAAGACCTGCGCAAACTGCTCCACAACATTCCAATCAACAGCCGACGATCTCAGTTTCTATGAAAAGATCGGCGTACCAGAACCGACTCTCTGTCCAGATTGCCGTTACCAGCGACGCATCTCAGATCGCAACGAATGGGAGCTCTATCGACGAAACTGCACCAAATGCGAAACGCCGATGGTTTCTATTTACAACCCAGACTATCAAGGCCCGGTCTACTGCACCAAATGCTGGTGGAGCGATGATTGGGACAGACTTCAATATGGAGCGGATTTTGATTTTACCCGGCCCTTCTTTGACCAGTTCAAAGAACTGCGCGAACGAACGCCAAAAGTAAGCGTCGCGTATTTCCGATGCGTGAACAGCGACTATACAAACCAGTCTCAGGATCTAAAAAATTGCTACATGGTTTTTGGTTCTGATGCCAGCGAAGATTCAATGTACGGGTCACTCTACAGCAAAAGCAAGGAGATCATCGACTCCAACAAAGTCCTTTCATGCGAACTGCTCTACGAATGTATCAATTGTACCAACTGCTCCCGGAGCGCCTATCTCGAGAACTGCAGCGACTGTTTTGAAAGTTACTTTCTCAAAGATTGCAAAGGCTGCCAGAACTGTTTCGGTTCCGTAAATCTGCGCAACAAATCATACTGTTGGTTCAATGAAGAATTAACAAGGGAAGAATATATGAAGCGGCTTTCCGAGTTCAAACGAAGCCGCACGGAAATTGAATCGGTGCTCGAAAAAGTGAATGAACTTGCGTTAACCTTGCCGACAAAATATTACCAAGGCAATCGTATCGTGCAATCTTCGGGTGCATACATCGATAACCTCAAGAACAGCCATACCAATTTCTGCGTTGTTGATGCCGAAGATTCAAACTACTGCCAAGATGCTTGGTTCCTGAAAAACTGTATGGATGTTACAGAAATGGCGTACAACGAACTTGATTACGAAATGGAAGGGATCGGATATTCGGCGCGAAGCATCGGCTGTTCGCGCTCATGGAATATTTCCGATTGCCGATATGTGGAAAATTGCTTCAGCTGCGATTCGGTCTTTGGAAGTGTCGCGCTCAACAAGCAAAAATATTGCATTTTGAACAAGCAATACACAAAAGAAGACTATGAAGCCCTTGTGCCTAAAATAATTGAACACATGAAGCAGACGGGCGAGTGGGGAGAATTCATGCCAACGACTATTTCACCATTTGCGTACAACGAAACAGTTGCTCAGTTTTACTTTCCAATGACAAAAGAAGAAGTGCTTGCGAAGGGATGGAAATGGCATGACCGGGACAATCGCAACTATACAATTACCCTCAAGCATGCCGCTATTCCTCAATCCATGGCTGAAACTGACGACACAATCCTGCAGCAGACCATTAGCTGCAGTTCCCAAGACTCCGAAGAACGCAGAAAGCTGCATACTGCCTGCGCTACTGCTTTTAGAATTACCCCGGACGAACTTATGCTACACACAAAACTAAACATGCCGCTTCCAGAACAATGCTTCCCATGTCGCTTCCGCGACCGCCTCAACCGACGCACACCTCGCAAACTGTGGCACCGTCACTGCATGAACCAAGGCTGTCCAAATGAGTTTGAAACTTCATATTCTCCTGACACACAACAAATCGTCTACTGCGAGAGCTGCTACCAGAGAGAAGTCGCCTAAATAAAAAAAGAATCGTCCATAATTTGAACGATTCTTATATTGCTGAAGGTAGATTATTTTACCTTCTAGTTATGCCCGACAAGTCGTGGCGGTAGTTTGCTGCTTTGCCAGGTGCATGAGGCCTCTGGTTATAGCGGTTATTGTGACACATATGCTTTTTGTGATGGCCATGTGTGTACATAGGGGAAGCGAACGCTGTTGAAAGTGTTAGGATTACGATTGCTAATACTGACACTGCTTTTGTGAATGTAGATTTCATATTATTGTTTGGTTTATCAAAACCGGCGTGACCAGCTTTGATAAGCCAAACAATTCATTGCGTACCTTGTTTATATAATACCATATTATATAGTATATGTCAATAGATAGAAAAGCTTTAGTATTAGGCTTGCTTTGACCATATACACCTGCTACTATCTATGTACCTTTGATCCCGCTGACACGGGGGAGGACTGAGGAAGAAACCGGCCATAGATATGGAGGCGTAGAACCTCACGGGTAAGCCCGTTAGCGCTATCAAATGAGTCGAAAAGTAGGGTGGCACCGCGATAAAAAATCGCCCCTGCAAATTAATTTTAACAGTTAATTTGAAGAGGCGATTTTTTTGTCTCTAAAAAACAAGTATGACAAACAGGTTATTCATCCGCGACCTCGCATCACACATTGACGAGGAAGTGGTCATCGCCGGCTGGGTTGATGTCCGCCGCGACCAGGGAAAGATGATTTTCATGGACATGCGCGATTTCTCCGGCAAGGTTCAGTGCGTAGCGCTTCCAATGCACGCAGAGGCAGTTGAAGCTGCAAGCAAAGTGCGCCCAGAATGGGTGCTCAAGATTAACGGCAAGGTAAACAAGCGTCCTGAACGAAATGTGAAGGCTGGCGTTTTGAACGGGGATATCGAACTTGAAATCCTCAGTATCGAAGTGCTCAACCAGTCGGAAACATTGCCATTCGAAATCGGCGGCGACACACGCGTCATCAACGAAGATGTGCGCATGAAGTATAAGTATCTCGACCTCCGAAGCGACCGCATGCAGCAGAACATCCGCATGCGCGACAAGATCATTACGTTCTTCCGCGAATATATGCACAAGAACGACTTCATTGAAATTGAAACTCCCATCCTCATGAAGGGAACACCGGAAGGCTCGCGCGAATATGTCGTGCCTTCAAGATTATTCAATGGCAAGTTCTACGCTCTCCCGCAGTCACCTCAGCAATTCAAGCAGCTTTCAATGGTTGCAGGATTCGAACGATATTTCCAGATCGCTCGCTGCATGCGAGATGAAGACACTCGCGGAGACCGCCAGCCAGAATTCACGCAGCTCGACTTCGAAATGTCATTCGTAGAGCAGGAAGAAGTTCTTGCATACACAGAACCGATGTTTATCGAATTGGTTACAAAATTGTATCCAGAAAAGAAGATCACGCAGATCCCTTTCCCACGACTTACCTACAAGGAATCGATGGAAAAATACGGCAGCGACAAGCCAGACCTTCGCGCAAACAAGGAAGATCCTAACGAGCTAGCATTCGCATGGATCGTAGACTTCCCAATGTTCGAAAAGAAAGATGATGGAGAGATCCAAGCTGCGCACCACCCATTCTGCCAAATCCACCCAGACGACAAGGAAAAGTTCATGAAAGGGGAAGACCTCTTTTCAATCCGCGCAAACTCATACGACTTGGTTTTGAACGGCTACGAACTCTCATCAGGCTCAATCCGTATTCATGATCGCGCAGAACAGAAGCAAGTCTTCGACCTTATCGGTGTTTCCGAAGAAGAACAGCAGCGAAAGTTTGCTCACATGCTCGAAGCGTTTACCTATGGCGCGCCTCCGCACGGAGGATTTGCTCCTGGTATCGACCGAATCGTCATGATTCTCCAGAACGAGCCAAACATCCGCGAAGTCATTGCCTTCCCAAAGACCGGTGAAGGAAAAGACTTGATGATGGGTTCACCAAGTGAGATTTCAGCGAAGCAGTTGAAGGAGTTGGGGATAGTGATAGAGAAATAAGTCCCATACTGACTAAAAACCCCTTGTTTATAAGGGGTTTTTGTGTTTGACAATAGAGTATGTTTCATGTTATAATACCTCTAAATTCCCAAACTCATTAAAATATCTTTTTTTAGAAATAAGCTCCGTTTTGTTTCTGTGCCAAAAGAACGGCAGCAAAACGGAACTTATTTCCAAAACTAAAAGCAAATAAAAAATGAAAGCAACAGCTTTAACACCGGATTCGCCTTTCGAGAAAGGTTCATCTATCGCAGCAGGTCTTTTCGCACTGTACTGTATTTGTATGTATTATGCGATAGGTATTTCTTCAACAACAAGTGCGTCCTATCAGAGCAGATGGGAAGCATTGGAAATCTCGGGAATTTTTGCCGGGATAATTACATTATGGGCGCTATTAAAAATAGCAGGACCGCTGCGCCAAGGTATCTCTTTGCTGATAAATGGTGTACTTACACTTATAAGCCTAAGCATAGGCTTATGCTTGTTTATCGCAATGGCTGCCGTATGCGTAGTTGTATTTGTTTTCTTTTTGTTTTTAATTCACGGATTAATACAGGTAATTTTTCTTGCTTCACCAACTCCTTGTGTTCCTGGTGATTGCGATCTACCTGTATTCCTATTTTTCCAGTTCAGTAAGTATACTTTTGGCTACTGGTTCATTGAAGCCATAAGCTGTGTTATTGCACTGATACTGACAATTGGCACTGTTAATGGGATGAATAAAATCATAAAAGAAGACGAGGGATTTATTTAAAGAGTAACGAGGTACAGAATGTACTTCTACGAAGCTATTAGATCGGAACATATCCGGCTAATAGCTTTTTTTATTACCATTACTTGCGCAAATCCTCACCCTCCGTATAATAGTGTCACATATGGCAAAAGATTTTTACAAAGTATTGGGAGTTGACAAGAACGCCTCGCAGGAAGAGGTCAAGAAGGCGTTCCGCAAAATGGCCCATCAGTACCACCCTGACAAGAACAAAGGCGATGATACTAAATTCAAAGAAGTAAACGAAGCCTACCAGGTTCTTTCAGATGAAAAAAAGCGCGCTCAGTATGACCAATTTGGCGAAGCAGGCGTTGGCGGTGGAGGCGGAGGATTTCAAGGAGGATTCAACCCGAATGACTTCGGCGGCTTTGACTTTGGAGGCTTTCAACAAGGAGGTGCCGACTTCAACGATTTTGGAGATATCTTCAGCACATTCTTTGGAGGAGGCGCACGCCAGCGAACTCCTCGCGGACGAACAATCAATGCAGGCATCGAACTTACATTCAAGGAATCAATCTTTGGCGTAGATAAAACTATCTCTCTCAAAGGCGCAGGAGTAAAGACAAAGTCAGATGAAGTTGTTGTAAAAATTCCTCCTGGTATCGAGCATGGCGAAACACTTCGCGTGCGAGACTACGGAGAAATGATCGACAACGGCACGACGGGCGACCTCCATGTGCAAGTATCAGTTCGGCAAGATCCAATCTATCGCAAAGTCGGACACAATCTGGTGCGAGCGCTTGAAGTAAAGCTCACCGATGCGCTCCTTGGAGCAGAATACGAAATCGAAACATTAGATGGCAAACTCACTGTCAAAATCCCAGCAGGAATCCAGCCGGCAGAAATTCTCCGCGTAAAAGAAAAAGGAGTGCCGATGAACAACAGCAAAAAGCGCGGTGACTTACTGCTTACTATTTCAATTAAAATTCCGGAGAAACTTTCAAAGGATGCAAAGAAAGCAGTAGAAAAGTTGCGAGAAGAGGGAATCTAAAAAAAATGCAGACTATGGTATAATAGGCGCATTATTAAATTATCCATTTTTTCATGGAATCAATTCGAAAGTGGTCACAAAATATTTGGCTTAGTGTTGTTCTTTTTATAGTTGGTTTAATACTAAGTTGTTTACTGATCAACAAAACCGGTGCTGGATTTACAGTAATTATTACGACATTTTCTTTATTTATCATGTGGGGAATATCGCGCGCAATGAAGCTGCAAAATGCAACTTTTTCTTCCGCTCTTTTTCTCCTTGGAGTACAAAGTATTGTAAATACAATAATACTCTTTGTTAGTATTCCTTCGCTACGCCTACTCCTCGGTATACTTATTTTGTTAATACCATTTGCTCTTGCAAAGTCTATTTATCAGACAAGCTGGGGTAGAGCGATCTGGTTTATTATTTTGAATGCCGTCATCGTAGTTGTAATTATATCACTCTCATTAAAATTTCTTGGGCCGTCATCACTTACTTTTATTAAAAAACAGGCGGATTTAGATACTGTTCAACAGATACAAAAAACATCAGTTGATCAAAATAAAGTAGCTGAAGCAAAAGCACTTTTTCCAGCAAATTTTCCACTTCCTGCCAACGACGCAATAATCGCAGCTAAAACCCGACAGGCAGCAGTGGTTAATGATCAGCTTACGCTTCCTGGAGGCGCAGAAATTACCTACATATCTCAAGAAGAAACCCGGGTTATTCTTGATCAGTACACTGCCGCAATGACAGCAGTCGACCTAAAAGTAGTGACAAGACCATCGCACAGTGCAGATACACATATTATTGCTGGAAACAAAGTTAAAAAACTTCCAACTGGGGTAGAAGTGCTCGATGATTCAGGTACAGGAATTCATGAAATTGGAGTGCAAGTTCTTGAACTTGGAAACGGCACAAAAAAAGTAGATTTGTGGCTTAATTTATAGCTTCGGGGTGACAACGGTTCCTTCGGAAGTGTCGTAGACGTCATAGCCGCTTTGTTGGAGCGACGCGCGAAGCGCGTCGCTCTTTTCCCATTCTTTGTTTTGGCGAGCCATATCACGTTCCTCGATCATCGCACGAACGCTATCCGGAATTGCTCGAGATCCATCCAGCTTCGCGAATCCAAGTCCAAGCACTGCATCAAAATCCAAAAGTATTGCTTTTTTTACAGCGTTTGAAAGTGAAGTGTCTTTGCGAAGCCCAGAAACAACAGCCAATCCTTGAGAAGTATTGAGATCATTGTTTACCGCTTCCAAAAACTTTTCCCGGTAAACAGCAGAAACTTCACCAATCTCATCTCCCAAGAACATATAAAATTGATAGAGCCCCATCAAGCCAGCCTCAGCAGCCTTCAACGCATCCCAGCTAAAGTTCACCGGAGTTCGATAATGAGTTCCAAGCAGCAAGTATCGATAAGCAAGGGGATTGAATCCTTTTTCCATGATGTCACGCAATGTATAAAAATTGCCGGCAGACTTTGCCATCTTTTTGCCATCTACCAACAGCCATTCATTGTGCAGCCAGTACTTCACAAACTGCTTTCCTGTCGCGCATTCTGATTGAGCAATTTCATTCTCATGGTGGGGGAACATATTGTCGATTCCGCCGGTATGAATATCGAAACTTTCACCAAGCTCGCTCATGCTCATTGCAGAACATTCAATATGCCAACCCGGGCGCCCCTTGCCGAGACTCGTTTCCCAGAAAACATCGCCGTCAGCGGCATCCCAGGCCTTCCAGAGGGCAAAGTCCTGTGCGTCTTCCTTGTTGTATTCATCAGCTCGCATGCGGCCGGAAGCATTGTCTTCAAGCGTCTTAACATCGATATGCGAAAGCTTGCCGTATTCTTTGTCGGACTTGAGAGAGAAATAGACGCTGCCATCTTCGCCTTTGTATGCATGGCCATTTGCCATCAATTTTTCCGTGATAGCCACCATCTCGTTCACAAAGTCAGTCGCTTTTGTATAGCGATCTGCTGGAACGATATTGAGCTGGTCGCGATCCTTGTAAAATTCTTCGGTATAAAATTCGGTGAACTCTTTGAGAGACTGACCGGCTTTTTGAGAATCGCGAATCGTTTTGTCGTCGATGTCAGTCAGATTCATGATGTGCTTCACATCGTAGCCGTTGTATTTGAGCACGCGCTTCAAAATATCTCCGAACACATATGCACGGTAGTTGCCGATATGGGGATAATTGTAGACAGTTGGGCCGCAGGTATACAAGCCAACTTCAGAGCTGCTTGTAGGGACAAATTCTTCTGTCTCGCGCGTGAGGGAATTGTGGAGTTTTAGAGCCATTTCTTATTCTTGAAGTAAATAATCATAACAATGCCGGTGAGTGCCATTGCGCCTATGACCACAAGAAAATCTTGGGTGTCATGCAACAGCGGCGTGCCTGTGTCCATGGCAAAAACCCATGTGATAAGTCCAAGCGGAAGCATGATGAAGTTCATGATTGTAAGCTTGGTAATGATGTCGTTTGTCTTTGCGGTAAGCAGCGAGTCATTAGTCTCTCGTAGATCGCGGAGGACTTCTTTGTGGTCTTCGATAGTCTTTTGAATCTTGCGATATTCTCCAGTGATAACGCTCAGCTGATATGAAAATTCTTTTCCGAAAAATTCCGATCCAGCCTGCTCAAGCGACAACAATGTCTCATTATGAAAGCGAGTTGTCTGCTTGAAATCAACGAGAGTACGATTTGCTGCGGATATGACTCCCACCATTTGGTTTTCTCTACCATTAAAAATATTGCGCTCAATATCTCGGATAGAATCATTCATGGTATCGAGTTCAGCCGCGAGGAAATGATAGAGCTCTTGAATCACATGGAAAAAGAGGTGGCCGGCATGTGAAAGATCAACGCCGCGATCAAGCGTTGAATTGATCTCGAAGAGTTTTGCGAACTCATTCAGAGCATTGATTGGCTCGAAGTGCACGGTAATTACAAAATCTTTGCCTATTACAAAATCCACTTCCTGCTCCAATACTTTTCCTGCTTTTTTTGAAAAGACAGGGAAATGAAGGATCAAATAAACGCACTTGCCGTATCGATTTACTTTTGAACGGTTTGAGGGAAATCGCATTTCCTCGGCGACTAAGTTAGGGAGGTCGAGAGATTCTTTGAGAGATTCGACTTCTTCTCTAGTTGGAGATTCAAGATCGATCCAAGTAAGATTTTTGTAGGTGCTTTTTGAAATCATATATCAAGTAGTATATCGTCCTTTAGACGAAAAATGAAATAATTGTTGCGACGCTCGCGAGAAGCATAATTCCAAATGCAACATAGCCGATGAATGTATATGATTTTGAATTTTTAAATTCACCCATGATATGACCATTGCTCGCTAGATGCACGATAAAGTAGATAACCACAGGGGCGATCAAACCGTTCAATACTGCAGAATAAATAAGCGCCTTGATAGGATCAATATGTAGGAAGTTGAGCAAGAGTCCAAATCCGACTGATATGATAATCATGCCATAAAAAGCTCGCGCCTTGCTCCATTTTCGATACAAGCCTTCTTTCCAACCAAAACTTTCTGCAAATGCATATGATGTAGATCCAGCCAAAACTGGGATAGCGAGGAAGCCAGTACCGATGATGCCGAGCGCAAATAAAATGTACGCCGCATTTCCAGCAAATGGCTTGAGGGCGCTCGCTGCCTGAGCTGCTGTTTCAATAGTCGTAATGCCATGAGCATAGAGAGTCGCTCCGCACACTGCGATAATGCAGAACATAACAAGGTTTGAGAAAAACATTCCCGTCCACACGTCTGCTCGCATCTGAGAAATTTCTTCTTTGTTGGTTCCTTGTCGTGAAGCTACTGTTACTTTGCCTTCGAGGATCTGCTCCTCGACTTCTTGCGATGTCTGCCAGAAAAAAAGATATGGGGAGATCGTAGTACCGAGCACTGCGGTGATGATAAGGATCGCTTCCTTAGAAAAAGAAATTGACGGAACAAACGTTCCCATCAAAACTTCCTTCGCAGGCAAGTTAACAAAGAAAAGCGTCACTATATAGGTAAGGAGAGCGAGCGTGACCCATTTAAGATACTTGGCGTATGTCTGGTAGGTAAGGAATATTTCCATGATAACAATCACCACACCGATAGCGATCATTGCGGCAATAGCATTAACTGGAATGATCAGATCGATTGCCTGCGCCATTGCTCCAAGGTCAGCGCCGATGTTTAAAGTATTGGCGAGAAACAATAGAATGATCACAGCGTGCAATGCATGCTTTGAATAATGCTTCTTGATGTTTCCAGCGAGTCCTCGTCCGGTAACAAGCGCAATACGCGCGCACATTTCCTGCACTATGGACATGAGAGGGAAGCTAAAGATAGAAAGCCAGAGGAATTTGAATCCATAGCCAGCTCCTATTTGTGAGTATGTGGCGATCCCTGAAGGATCGTCATCCGCGGCGCCGGTCACAAGACCAGGGCCAAGCTTACTGATATAACCACGAGTCCTGCCGAATATATTTTTGAGCATAATGTACCGTTATTCTAGCAGGTGTATACAGGATTTGCCACCATATTGATTACGCGCCCGAGCAAGATTTGACTTTCCTTTTAAAATAGGCTAATATTGCTCACGTTATGGAATTTGCAGTAATACACACAGGCGGAAAGCAATATAAGGTCTCTGTCGGCGACTCAATCAAGATTGAGAAGCTTAAGGGCGACTTTGCCGCGGGCGACAAGGTAACATTCGACAAGGTCCTCTTGGTGGACAACGGAACTGATACATCTATCGGTACACCGTACATCACCGGAGCAAAAGTAGAAGCTATTTTTGAAAAAGCTGGCCGAGCACAGAAAGTAACCGTCATCCGCTACAAGCAGAAGTCACGATACTTCAAGAAAAACGGACACAAGCAGCCTTACGCGCAAGTCAAAATCTCAGCAATCGTCTAATCGATTCCAAAGTCCCCGAAAGGGGATTTTTGTTTTATTGAAGCTAAATTGAAATAAAAAAAATTCCCCTAATTTTTATTTAGGGGAATTTTACGTTTGTTACCAACAGTCTTATTAACAGACTGCATCAATTAAAAAACAAATGGCCATTAAGCTAAGGGAAATTATTATCCCTAATGTTAATACCTTTGGAATTTTATTGTCGTTTTCTTTGCGTACTTTTTTGTTATACCAATACAAATTTGCACCAGCACAACCAGCAAACAAAATAAAGAAGCAGATGGATTCCGTAAGGGTGTATGCTCGGTTTCCATTATCTGCAAATATAGTTACATAAGCCTTAAAAGCTACAATAACAATAACTGATACTAGCAGTATCCAGCTCCCAAAAGTAAATTTTCTTTTTTGGGTTTGCGGTGTTTGAGTAATAGTTGCCATAAGAATATAGTGCAGACAGAGTTAAATCTGTTTTCCGATCCTGAGGTCGGTTTTTTAGAACTGCGATTGAAAAGTAGAGTGACCAGTATTATATCATATTTTGCACGTTTGGTCAATTTACACATTTTCATACAATTGAGCTGAAAATCCTTTAAAGATAGCCTTCGTCTGTGGTACAATATCCTCATATTTATGGACACTGTGACAGAAACAGAACCGAGACAAGCATATCTCGTCAAATCCGGAACCTTTGAAGGTCCGCTTGAGCACTTGCTCTCACTTGTTGAGTCACGCAAGCTTTTCATCAACGAAGTATCGCTCGCTCAAGTAACAAACGATTACTTGGCCTACATCAAAACATTGCCGAAATATCAGATGGAAGAACTGACGGGATTTATTATTGTCGCCGCAACGCTTATCCTCATCAAGTCGCGATCGCTGTTGCCCGGCCTGGAACTTACTCCTGAAGAAAAAGAAAACATTACTGATCTTGAAACTCGATTGATCCTTTACCAAAAGGCAAAAGAACTGGGCGAAGTTCTGCGAGGTATCTACGGTAAAAAGCGCGTACATCTAGGCGTACGCAGACTTGGCTCGCATCCGATCTGGAGCCCGGATAAAAATGTAGAAAAAAATATTCTCTACATGATCGCACAGGAACTCGTACAAAAGATTCCTCAAGAAAAAGAACCGAACCCTGAAGTAAAGATCCGAAAAGTTATGAGCATCGATGAAATGATTGCAAACCTGACGGATCGCATTACTGAACACATGTCCATGAGCTTCCGAGAATTTTCCAGAAATCCGAACGCAGAAGACGAAAAAGATCAGCGAGTCCACACAATCATTTCCTTCCTCGCACTTTTGGAACTGATACGCGAAGGAATCATTGACGCCCTCCAAGACGAAGAAAAAGGAGATATCACCATTAGCAAACTAAGCACTGAGGCAACCATATGACAACCGAACAAAAAATAGAATCAATTCTCTTTGCGCTCGGCGAGCCAGTCACGCTTCATGAGCTTATTGGGCTTACGCAAGAACCCGAAGAAGCTGTATGCAAGGGGATTGAGGATCTAAAAGCTTCACTGCAAAACCGCGGCGTCGTATTGATCGAATCGCACCAAGGCTACACGCTTGGTTCTCACGCTGATGCAGGACCTATGCTCGACACTATTCGAAAGAACGAACTCGGCAAAGAACTTTCAAAATCAAGCCTTGAAACATTGGCAATCATTCTCTACTACAACGGCGCAACACGAAGCGATATCGATTTTATTCGCGGAGTAAACTCAAACTTTATTTTACGAAACTTGGTAATGCGCGGACTCATCGAGCGCACTGAATACGCCGAAGATAGCCGCAAGTCGTTTTATGTTCCTACGCTCGATCTCATGACACACCTCGGCGTCAGCACAATATCAGAACTTCCAGATTTTCAATCAATTCACAAGCTCTTTGTGGATCGCAACACGCAAGCTCTTACCGCCACTCGTTCAGCTGACCCAGAAGTCTCAGAACCCGCAGAAGCGTCACAATAATCATGCCTCGGATTTTTCAAACACACATTCCTAAAAAAATTTTGCTGATCACTCTTGTTGGAGTGATCAGTTTGCTTGCGTGCATGCTTGCAATGCTCCAAGAAATAAACCAGAACGCAGAAAAACTGCAGCTAGAACAAGTCCGCACAGAGTCACTCTATAAGATGTACGCAAAAACTGACCTCGAAGCAGGTGCTGCCATTGTATATGATGCAACTAACCACAAAGTATTGTATGCGCGAAATGCCAGTGCACGCTTGCCGCTTGCCTCAATCTCAAAAGTAATGACCGCTCTGGTGGGCCGAACCGTGCTCCCATCAACTACGCCAATTACTATCAATGCTTCGGCTCGCACGGAAGAGCCTGATTTTGATCTTCACCCGGGAGATACGTGGTCAGCAAAAGATCTGACACAGTATTTCCTTGTAAAGTCATCAAACGATGGAGCAACAGCTGTCTGTAATGCGGTTACGAATTTTATTCAAGAAAAAAATCCTTCAGATAATTGCATCTCGCTCATGAATAGGTATGCAAAAAATCAAGGACTCTTAACGCTCTACTTCGCAAATCCTTCTGGACTCGATCTTGCAAACGGCAACCCAAGTAATTTTGGATCGGCATATGATGTAGCTCAGCTCCTCGATATTGCATACTCTTCCTATCCAGCACTTTTTAGCGCGACGAAGGAACCCGTTGTTACGTTTACGACAAACAACTATACATATGAAGCAGTAAACACAGACAAAGTGCTCGACGAGATCGGCACGGTTCTGGCTGGTAAAACCGGATACACTGATACGGCGGGAGGAAACCTGGCAGTCTTATATGAACCACGGCCAGGACTCCACGTTGTTATCGTTGTCTTGGGAGCATCGCACGAGGGTCGCTTTAGTGATATGCTGGAATTAGTACGACGGACAAACATGTATGTCCGTGCAAACCAGATCTAACTTCTACTTTCCATGCTTAGAAAAATTGCAGCACAATTAGCACCAGAATGGCTCAAGCTTTCGTACCACAAATGCAATGCGTTTGCTGCGGCACTTTGGTATGGATTTCCAGGAAAAAAACTCGTCTGCATCGGCATCACTGGAACAAAAGGAAAAACCTCAGCGGCAAATTTGCTCTGGTCAGTCCTTGCGCATGGAGGATTCAAGACTGGCTTGATAGGAACTGCAAATATTCGCATGGGTTCAATTGAAAAACCGAACACCATGCATATGACTATGCCGGGAGCTTGGGTTACTCAAAAACTACTCCGAGAGATGCTCGACCATGAATGCACGCATGTCATCATGGAAGTAACGTCAGAGGGACTGAAGCAGCACCGCAATATCGGCATCACATTTCCAATTGCTATTTTCACCAACCTTTCTCCCGAGCATTTGGCATCGCATGACAATGACTTCGAAAAGTACAAAGCGATGAAGGGTAGGTTGTTTGAACCTTTAGCTTCAATCCCTCATAGTATTTCTATTATCAATACCGATGGAGAGCATGGTTCGTACTATGCATCATTCAAAGCAGGAAAAGTTATTACCTACGGTATCCATACGGGAACAGTACAGGCAACTGATATCAGAGAAACAGAAAATGGAACGCTCTTTGATCTTGATGGGGAATTATACGCTCTTAATATTTTTGGTATTTTTAATATAGAAAATGCCCTGCCAGCTATTATTGTTGGAAAAGAATTAGGAATTCCTGAAATGAAAATACGGCAAGGACTTGCGGCTGTCAGCTTGATTCCTGGCCGCATGGAAAAAATTGATGAGGGACAGCCATATACTGTTATTGTTGATTACGCTCACGAACAACTTTCCATCAATGCTTTGCTGGATACCGTCAAAGGCTGGGTAGGCGAAGAAGGGAAAATCATAACCATAGTTGGAGCTGAAGGGGGAGGCCGCGATCCGCGCAAGCGGGAACATATGGGCCGGGCTGCGGGAACCAAATCTGATTATGTTATAGTAACGACTACTGATCCCTATGAAGATGACCCGAATATGCTTGCTGAAGCAGTTGCTTCATTTGCAGAATTAGCCGGAAAAAAGCGAGACGAAACATTATTTGTTGTAGTCGACAGAACAGAAGGACTTCGAAAAGCGCTCTCGCTTGCACGCGAAGGAGATGTCGTCCTTGCAACCGGGATGGGCGCGCAAGAAACAATGATTGTCAAAGGCGGACCGATCCCATGGAATGAACGCGAAATCATTCGCACCCTTATCAAAGAAACACAGAAAAAATAGTATGATCCCCGATGTTGTCAAAACAATTTTACCCGCAATTCTGGCGTTCATCGTCGGCATTTTGGCTACCCCTTTCTTGACTGATTGGCTGTATGCCAATGCGATGTGGAAAAAATCCGGCGTCAAAAAAAGCGTCGATGGGCATGAAGCAACCATCACCAATAAACTTCATGGCGACGAAGAGCGCAAAACTCCGCGCATGGGAGGAATCATTGTTTGGGGAAGCGTCATAATTGTCACTTTGGTACTTGCGATTATCAGTTCTTTTTCTGACAGCGAAACTATACAGAAACTGTCATTCCTTTCGCGAAACCAGACATGGCTTCCTCTTGTTACGTTATTTGCAATGTCACTGGTTGGAGCTTATGACGATTACCTCGTTTGTAAAGAAAAGGGAACATACCATGGCGGCGGACTTTCGCTCAAGACTCGGCTGGTACTTGTCGGCCTTGTCGGCCTTGCCGGTGCCTGGTGGTTTTATGTAAAACTCGGAGTAACTGCAGTTTTTATTCCTACAATCGGCATAATAAACCTCGGAATCTTTTTCATTCCAATTTTTATTATTTTTATGATCGGACTCTACTCGGGAGGAATTATCGATGGAGTAGACGGATTGGCAGGGGGAGTATTCGGCATCATGTACAGCGCATTTGCTATCATCGCTTTTTATAACAGCCAGATCGACATAGCAGCTTTCTGCATGGCTGTTGCTGGAGGCTTGCTTGCATTCCTTTGGTTCAATATTCCACCGGCACGATTCTTCCTTTCAGAAACTGGCACAATGGGGCTTACGACAACATTAGTAGTGATTGCATTCCTAACCGACTCGGTTTTCGTGCTGCCAATTATCGCCCTGCCACTTATTGTGACGACGCTTTCAAGCATCATTCAAATAGTTTCAAAAAAATACCGAGGCAAGAAATTCTTTCTTGTTGCTCCGCTTCACAATCATTTTCAAGCTGCCGGATGGCCTGCTGCAAAGGTAACGATGCGCTACTGGGTTATCTCGCTTCTCTGCGCCATTACCGGTGTGATCATAATTCTGTTAAAATAAGCAGATGAAAAGCATTAAGGGAAAACCGGTTGACTCTTTTTTCCTCGGGCTTGTCCTTGTGCTCTTGATCGTAGGCATTATTGCCTTTGTTTCTGCATCGCTCGGCGTCCTCGCTAAGAATGAAGTAAAGTTTTACAGCATTATTTTCAATCAGCTCGCGCTCGGATTGGGCGGGGGATTGATCGCCATGTATATTATGTCGCGCATACATTACTCATGGCTTAAAAAATACGCTCTCCATATTCTTATTGCCACTATTGTGGCCATGCTACTAGTTTTTGTTCCTGGCCTTGGATTTGCCCACGGAGGGGCGCGAAGATGGGTAGGTTTAGGACCAGTGTCATTTCAACCTGCAGAATTGTTAAAGATGGGCTGCATTATTTATTTCGGGGCGTGGCTTTCGTGGGCTAAAGCGCGAGTTAGCGATTTTAGGTTCGGTATTCTTCCGTTGCTAGTCCTGCTTGCCATTGCGGCGGCGCTTCTCTTTGTACAGCCGGATACTAAAAGCTTCATCCTTATTCTTGTTGCTGGAACAACCATGCTCTTTGTCTCAGGAGTTCCATTTAAATACCTCATCATCGTAGGCGTTGTCGGTACGGTTGTTCTCGGCGGATTAATCTTTGTTACTCCATACCTCCAAGCTCGAGTAAAAACGTTTATCAACCCTGGACAAGACCAGAGCGGTTCATCATATCAGCTCAAGCAATCGCTCATCGCTATTGGTTCGGGAGGAGTTGCAGGAAGAGGCCTAGGGCAAAGCGTTCAAAAATTTAGCTACCTTCCTGAGCCGCAAGGAGACTCAATTTTCTCTGTAATCGGAGAAGAGTTTGGATTTATCGGTGCAGTCTTAGTCGTCGCCTTATACCTCATGTTCGCGTTTCGCGGCTTCCGTATCGCGTTCCGGGCGGCTGATCAATTCGGTAGACTGATCACTATTGGAATTGTTATACTTATCACGTTCCAGTCGTTCTTGAACATTGCTTCCATCACGGGAGTATTTCCGCTCACTGGAGTGCCGCTTGTATTTATGAGCCAGGGAGGAACATCGCTGTTATTCTCGCTAGCAGCCGTCGGCATCGTGCTTAACATTTCAAGGTATCAAAAAACACCATCATGAAAATACTTTTAACAGGAGGGGGCACTGGCGGGCATTTTTATCCGCTCATTGCAGTCGCTGAAAAAATCAATAAGATCGCTGACCGCGACCATATTCCAGACACAAAACTCTACTACATGTCTGATGCTCCGTATGACAAAGCGGCGCTATTTGAGAACAGCATTACATTCATAGAAATTACTTCGGGAAAAAACAGACTGTACAGTTCTGCAAAAAACATTACCGACATGATCAAAGTCGGCATGGGCTGCATATCAGCGACATTCAAGCTTTTTGGAATGTACCCAGATGTTGTTTTCTCAAAGGGCGGATACGCCAGCGTGCCTGCATTGTTTGCCGCACGCCTGCTTCGCATTCCAGTAGTGATTCACGACTCTGACTCTGTTCCTGGACGCGTCAGCTTGTGGTCAGCCAAATTCGCAAAAAGCATCGCTATTTCATACCCTGAGGCAATCGAATATTTTCCAAAAGAAAAAACAGCTCTTACGGGCCAGCCGATCCGCGAAGAAATCGCAAAGAAAGCCAACGAAGGCGCGCATGAATATTGGAACTTTGATCCGAATGTTCCTACTATTTATATTACCGGCGGTTCCCAAGGCGCGCAAAACATCAACAACACGCTGCTGGATATTCTTCCAGATCTTTTGCATACCTGCCAAGTTATTCATCAAGTTGGAGCAGCTAATATAAAAGAAAACGAGGAACGCATTTCAGTCATTCTCAGCAAACATGAATTCGAAGGCCGCTATAAGCCAGTCGGTTATATGACTCCGCTCATGACAAAAATGGCCGCGGGAGCTGCAAACCTCATCATTTCTCGTGCAGGCTCAATGATATTTGAAATCGCAGCATGGGGAATTCCTTCTATCATTATTCCGATCCCTGAAACTATCAGCCGCGACCAAAAGCACAATGCGTTTAACTACGCGCGTGCGGGAGCATGCGAAGTTATAGAAGAAGACAATCTTACTCCATCTATTCTTCACGGAGCTATCATGAAGATCCTTGAAAATACCGCTCGTATCAATGCAATGTCGGCAAACGCCCTCAAATTCGCGCAAGGAGATGCAGCTGAAAACCTCGCAAAAGAAATCGTCCGCATCGCGCTTGAACACGAACAATAAGGCTTTTATTTTTAAGGCTTTTTTGCTATAGTCTCACATATGTCAGACAAGAAAGTCGTCACTCGTTTCGCCCCGTCACCGACGGGTTTTATGCATGTGGGCAATGTCCGCTCAGCTTTATACGCATGGCTTTGGACCAAGAAAAATAACGGTACATTTATTCTTCGCATCGAAGACACCGATAAAGAACGCGAAGTCGCGGGTTCGATAGAGCATATTATCGAGTCTTTGAAATGGCTTGGCCTGGATTGGGATGAAGGTCCAGAAGTGGGAGGACCAAACGGTTCATACTTGCAATCAGAACGCCTAGATCTCTATAAAAAATATGCGCAGAAGCTAATAGAAAAAGGCCTCGCATATCCTGATCCATATACCGCAGAAGAAATGGAAGCATTCCGAAAAAAAGCAGAGGAAGAAAAGCGAGCATTTTTATTCCGAGATCATCGACCTGAAACAATTGGAACATGGGACGGCACAAAACCCCTCCGATTTAAAGTACCAGAAATAAAAAGCTACACATGGCATGACGAAGTATTCGGCGATCTTTCTGCTGGACCAGAAGCGCTCGATGATTTTATTTTGATTAAAAGCGACGGCTATCCAACATACAACTTCGCTCATATTGTTGACGACATAGAAATGGGTATCACGCTGGTAATGCGCGGCCAGGAATATATTTCTTCTACGCCTAAATTTTTATCTGTATATGAAGCCCTCGGCGTTACGCCTCCCGCGTACGCATGCCTTCCACATATCATGGCTGATGGCGGCAAAAAGAAACTCGGCAAGCGAGATGGAGCAAAAGATATCTTAGAGTACCGCACCGAAGGGTACTTGCCAGAAGCAATGATTAACTTCCTTGCGTTTCTTGGATGGAATCCTGGCGATGATCGTGAAATTTTTACCCGTGAAGAATTGATCAATGCATTTGAAATTTCTCGCATCGGCAATTCTGGCGCGCAGCTCAATGACCAGAAACTCAATTGGATAAACAAAGAACACATTAAGAAGCTTTCTCCAGGCGACCAAGTGGCATGGCTCGCAAAATACCTGCCGGCGAAAGTTAGAGCTATGCCAGGATTTACTGAAAGCTTTCTCTCTAAACTCGCTCCAATTGTCGTTGAAAGAATAGAAAAATGGAGCGATCTTACCGCAATGGCAGATGCTGGTGAATTTGATTATTATTTTGAAATTCCTTCATATGAAGCCGCAAAGCTTGTATGGAAGACAGAGACAAAAGAGAATACCGCTCTTCATATTACAAAAGCTATTGAATTGATACAGGGCGTATCGGAAGAAAATTTCACCAAAGTATCAGTAAAGGAAGCACTGTGGGAATATGCTGAATCAGTCGGACGAGGCAACATCCTGTGGCCAATGCGATTCGCACTTTCGGGACGAGAAAAAAGCCCAGACCCTTTTATACTTTCTGAAATTCTTGGAAAACCCGCAGTACTTGAGCGATTACAGAAGGCGAGCTCACTGCTTGCGGAGTAGTTATTTAGGCAGGGAATAAAACATGCTACAATATTCCTGTGCAGTACTCGATCTTTCAGAAAATCGTAGCCATCATTGTTATTTCCTTTTTCGCGGCAGGGAGCTTTTTTAACATTGTAGCTGCACAAACAGCAGACGAACTGCAGTCCAAAATCAACAACACCCAAAGCCAGATCGCCGCACTTGAAGCCGAAATCGCAAGCTATCAAAAACAGCTCGTGAGTGTTGGACAAGAAAAAGATTCTCTCTCAAAAGCAATTTCCGAACTTGATCTCTCCGCAAAAAAACTGGGTGCGGATATTCAGATTACTCAGAAGAAAACTGACGCCGCACTTCTGGAAAAGCAGAAACTTTCCGAGTCTATTAGTGTTACCTCAAACGATATTACGACGCAAAAAGAAGCAATTAGCGCGCTGATACGAAAAACCCGTGAAGCGGAATCTCACGATATGGTGACATATCTAGCGCAACCGGGGACATCGCTGGGAGATATGTGGAGAGAAGTAGACACGATCCAAACGCTAAATTCAAGCTTTATTGATACTGCTAAGAAATTGCATGCTGACAAAGTAGTGCTTGAAGATCATAAAAAAGCTGTTGAGGAAAACGAAAAGACATTGCGGGAACTTGCAGCAAATTTAAAAAATCAAAAGAAAATAGTAGACAAAAACGCGCAGGATAAAGCGGCACTCTTAAAGCAGACAAAAAACAAAGAGGCCAACTATGCTTCACTGTTGAAAGACCGTCAAGCTAAAAAAGACGCATTCGAAGCTGATGTTAGAAACTACGAATCCCAACTGAAATTCGTCTTAGATCCTAGTGCGATACCAAAGGCTGGAACCTCCGTATTTGGATGGCCTGTTGCCTCAGTGCGCATCACTCAGCTTTTCGGCAAAACAAGCGCCTCGGGCCGTTTATACGCTTCTGGCACCCATAATGGTATCGACTTCGGTATGCCAACCGGAACCCCGGTTCATCCTGTACTCGCAGGCACGGTCGTAGGGAGCGGAAATACGGATTTAACTTGCCCTGGTGCGTCGTACGGGAACTGGGTATTGGTAAAGCATGACAATGGACTCACGACAGTTTATGGACATTTATCACTCGTAACTGCTGTGACGGGTTCACGAGTAGGCGCTGATAGTACCATCGCATATAGCGGCTCAACAGGATACGCGACGGGGCCGCATCTTCATGTTTCCGCATTCGTCTCTACTGGCGTAAAAATCCAAACTCTTGCGAGCAAGGCATGTTCAGGCAAGACGTATACTATGCCGATCGCTGCAACAAACGCATACCTTGATCCAATGCTTTATTTTCCTACTCCGACAAAAGCTATGTTACAATATGCTTCATGAAGCAATCTCGTTCTAGCGGCTTGATCGGAATAATAGTTATCATCATTCTTGCGATCATAACGCTCAGTTATTTTAATATCGACCTTAAAACAGTGGTTGAAAAACCAGAAACACAAAAGAACCTTACCTATGCGGCAGAACAATCCGCTTCTTTGTGGAACACGCATCTTAAAGAGCCCGTAACGAGTGTCTGGAAAGCGATAACAGGCGTAGTGTGGAAAACTTTCGTAGAGAGCATGCAGCAGCCCGCAAAACCCATTGAAACAACGACACCGGCAACTATTCCGGAAATAAAACAGTAGCCATTTTTTCTTTATCTTTTCTTCATCTCGGTCATAGTACTATTAATCACGTTACTCATAACCATAGAGAACCATATGTCGACACAAACAAAAGTGCGTGGACCATACACCATAAAAGACCTCACTTCTCTTATGAAGCATGGAGCCGCAGTTTCGCATTCCTTTCCGACAGAAATTAAAAAGTACGTATTAAAAGTTAGAGATCTTCCGGAAACCGAAAAGCCTCGAGAAAAATTATTAAACCTCGGACCTGCCGCTCTCTCAACAGCAGAGCTGCTGGCGGTTATTTTAAACACTGGTACCAAAAGCGAGGGAGTTCTTGGCATGTCTGAACGAATCATAAAGGAATATGGTGAACGTGCGCTGATCAATCACCGCAACGCACAATCAATGTCTCAGGATCTCAACATTCCGCTTACTCGTGCAACACAAGTCGTAGCGATCGGCGAGCTCGGCCGCAGATTTTTTCAAAAGAAAGGAAACAACGCCCTGGTACGAACAGCCAAAGATGCTTATGAATACCTTTCAGACATGCAGCATCTCGACAAAGAACATTTGCGTGGCCTATATCTCAACAACCATTACCGCGTCATTCATGATGAAGTGATCTCTATTGGCACCGTAGACGCAAACCTTATTCATCCTCGAGAAGTTTTTAAACCAGCACTAGAGTACGGAGCAGTTGCAGTTATTTTGGCACACAACCATCCTTCAGGAATTATCAAGCCCTCTGACGCCGACAGGGAAGTCACACGCCAGATCATCGAAGCTGGAAAAATCATGGGCATCACCGTGCTAGACCATGTCATCATCGGAGATGGCAAGTTTGCTAGCATTGAAATGCCATACGATTATTAGCCTAATCCTTACCTCTATGGAAAAAAATAGATCGTACGTTGTATCTCCATACACGCTTTTATTGCGCGACAAGCCAAACCTTTTTGCAAAACGCCCTCGAACCGCCACCAACGAAAAAGCAATCAAACTTGAACAATATTTAAACGACCTCTATCATCATTTTCTCTACAAACTCACTGCTGATATGCAGTCAGTTGAGCATACCGAAGAATCCAAACTTCGAGCACTCTTTGAAGAAATGATCAAAACGAAAAAACTCCTTGAAGAATCAAGTTAGTTTCTTATAATTTGCATACCGAACGAACGTTCGGTATACTTATTCGATGCATAATATCGAATCTTACGCCAAGGCTCTTGGCGACTTCTATCGAAAACAAAAAAGAATGCCGTCATACGCCGAAGCGGCTCGCATTTTTTCTCTACGTTCAAAAGATTCAGCTCACAGGATTATTGGAAAACTGGCGCATTTAGGTTTTATAGAAAAAGACAAGTCTGGCAGAATTCTTCCAAAAGAAGCTCTTTTTCAAAAACACTCACTGCGAGTTCTAGGTCTGGTAGAAGCGGGTTTTCCTACACCAGGTGAAGAGAATTTACTCGATACTCTCACTCTTGATGACTTTTTAATTGATAACAAAGAAGCGAGTTTTATGCTGCGAGTCAAAGGAGATTCCATGGATGACGCAGGTATAAAAGAAGGCGATCTTGTGATAGTAGAACGAACAGAATCCGCCAAGAACGGTCAGATTGTTATTGCTGAGATCGATGGAGCCTGGACAATGAAATACCTCAGAAGCACTAAAGGCAAAAGCTATCTTGAGGCTGCTAATAAAAAATATAAGCCCATTGTCCCTAAGCAAGATTTGCGCATCGCGGCAATCGTTCGCGCAGTCATACGAAAATACTAACCATGATCATGCACGTTGATGGCGATGGGTTCTTTGCGTCCTGTGAGATGGCTCGATTTCCTCATTTACGTGGCAAGGCAGTTGTTGTAGGAGGCGACAGAGGCATTGCCTGTGCTATGAGTTACGAAGCAAAGGCGCTCGGCATCCACAGAGCCATGCCAATTTTTAAAATCAAAAGGGAATTTCCGCAAGTCATAATACTCAATTCTCACTTCGAGCTGTATCACATGTATTCCGAAAAACTGTACCAAGTAGTAAGGCGTTTTACATCCAAGGTTGAGCATTACAGTATCGATGAATGCTTCGCAGTACTTACCGAAGAAGATCGTGACAAGTATGGCTCATGGGAAAATCTGCTTCGTGCTATCAAATCAGCTGTTCAAAAAGATCTGGGCATAACGTTTTCTTTTGGACTAGCTGATACCAAAGTACTCGCCAAGGTCGCATCAAAACTGCAAAAACCAGATGGATGCACAGTGCTCTATCTTCAAGACACGCCCCGTGTTCTTCGCACAATCCCGATTGGCTCCATTTGGGGCATTGGTTGGAAGCTTGGAGTAGATTTTCGAGGAAGGGGATGGAAGACAGCGTGGGACTTTGTTTCAATGTCTGAAACATACATGCAGCGTTTTGCTAAACCGATTCAGGAACTATGGCACGAACTTCATGGACGCAGTGTGTTACCTGTGTCTGTACATGCATCAAGTAGTAAGCCCAAATCGCTGCAGGCAGTTCGCACTTTTTCTCCTGCTTCTACAGACAAAGCATATATTTTCTCTGAGTTCTCACGCAACGTAGAAGTAATAGCCGAACGACTTCGAAACGAAGGATTGCATGCAGGCTCTGCTTCAATATTTTTTAAATTCGGTCTCCATAGTTTTCGGCATAGCGTTCGAAAATTCCCTGAACACTCGAACAATCCAAGTGACTTTTTACAATGGCTTAATCAAGATATGGAAAATATGTATGAACGAGGCATTCTCTATAGAGCAACTGGTATTACCGTAATGGACCTTCGTAGTTCCCATGAAATGCAATACGACTTTTTTGGAAATCAAGAGTGCATACTCGAGAAATCAAAAGTGCTTGAAGCAGTAGACGACATTCGCCAAAAATTCGGCACTAACTCCATCAGCCTGCTTTCAAGCCTTCAGTCAGTATCGACACGCCAAAAAATCCGCGAGTCTGATACCAAAAAAGATATTTATCTTTGGAATTTGCCATTACCCTATCTTGGCGAAGTTCAATAATTGTTGAGTAATTAGTTATCCACAACTTTTTTTCTTGCATGTGAACGGCCGTTCACATATACTAATAACAGGTCACCAAGTAGTCTTCGAGTAAACAAATATGTCACACGAACAATACATAACAATACTTCGCCAAGAACTTCAGAAGGTAAATGAAGAGATCGACTTCAAGATCATTCGCGGCGAAATGTATTCAAGCCAGGCTCACAAGCACCGCATGCTGCTGCAGCGAATGCGCAAGCATGCAAAGAAAAATTTCGCTGATCGATTGTTTGGAGCGCTAAACTCTATGTTCCAACATGCTTAACGATCATAAGAGCACGCTCATAGCGTTCTACCGACGAGAAAAGCGAATGCCGACCTATTCAGAAATGATGGGGCTTTTCGGCTTTAAATCAAAGAACGCTGTGTACCAAGTTGTGAACAAGCTTATCGAAGCAGGCTTGGTTGCAAAAGACCATTTGGGACGATTGATACCTGAAGCAGCATTGAATGACACTCCGATGCTTGGCTTAGTCAAAGCAGGATTTCCTTCACCAACCGAAGACATACTTGAAACTCGTATAAACCTCGACGACTTCTTAATACAGAAAAAAGAATCTACCTACATACTTGAAGTCGATGGAGACTCCATGATAGATGCTCATATTGCTGATGGCGATATGGTCATCGCTGAACGAACAAAAACAGCCAAAGACGGCCAGATCGTGATCGCGCAAGTTGACGGGGAATTCACTATGAAATATTTCCGCCAGAAAGGCGACAAAGTTTGGCTTGAACCGGCAAACAAAGATTTCAAACCTATCTATCCAACGACAGGGCTTGAGATTGAAGCCATCGTAAAAGGCGTAATACGCAAATACTAGTAAAATAAAAACGGGTGCCGTCAGAGCGGCACCCGTATGTTTTTATATTTCTTGTTTCCTTTCAATTTTACTTTCAGTATTATCAGGGAAAATCATAGGAGCAGAAGAACCAAATTCTCTTTTTTTGTTCGATTTAAGATGGCTTATCCATATATACCAATCCATAAAATTATATTTTTCCGTGGTATCTCGACGAAGCCAATATTTTTGCGCATATTTCTCAAGCAATTCAGCCCATGCTTGTTCAACCGCAGCCGGGAAAAGAATATTTTTATCTATCTTTAGCTGCATTTTGAAATACGGCTCTACAAACGGCAGAAAATACATTGGGTCGTGTTCGAGCAATGCATGAGCAGCCAATGATTTTGATACGGCTTCAGAAATAGTTTTATAATCTGTATATAGAATATCCAGCCTGAAAAGGTCCAGCAAATGCGGCAAAGCTAAATATTGAATCAGAAAATGAGTAAATTTTCCTTTATACTTATTTGATACAGCTTCAAACGGCAGCGTTGATTTAGATCCGAACTGTTTTTCAAGTTCATCCCAGATCAGTAATATAATACCGTTATTCTGGCACGCACGAGACAAATTGCTTTGTTCTAGTATGGAAATATGTATTGGCTTTTCCTGCAAGATGCAAATGCATTCAGCGGTTGGATCAAAATCTGGAAATTCATCCACCTCATAGACAGCGCCTAACCAGTGCTTAGTATCCAGTTCAACAGCGCTTAAATCCAGGCAGGTATTAAGGAGCGGTATGCGCCGGAGATACATATGGCTCGGATACTTCGATTTTTGAAGAGTATAAATAGTCAGTTTCATAGAAGTAGGGTTTAATTCAGTTTTAAATAATTGAGACTATTAAAGCACACTATATCCGTATTTGACAAAGTATATAAAAATGTTCTTATTTTGATTTTGAAGGGGACTGGATTTTAGAAATTACATGATGGTTGAGTGAGGGATACACTGCAGCTTCAATACAAAACACCAGCACAAAATCTCAGTATGCCGAGCAGGCGAGAGTAGCTAGCAAATGATCGCAATATACAAAGCACGAAATATAGAAAGCTTATATTTAAAGGCTAGATTTGTGGTATTGGTGTCGTAAAAGATATATTGTGCGACATCCATATAGTATAATTCCCTAGCTTTAAATACAGCCAAATAAGACAAAACCGCACTTTACTGTGCGGTTTTACCATCTCCTCTTTTTCAAAAAGGAATATTTTATTTAATGCATTGATTGTACGCCTGAACTTGTTCGTTATATGTAGCTATCTCCGATTTGGTCGTTACAACCAAATCATTGTATTGGCGTACAAGCGCGTTGTATTCGTTAATGTACGCGTTATAGCTTGGCGACATTTGGCTTGTTGAATCGATCTGCTGCTTCTTGGCATCAATTTCGATCTTGAGTCCGTTAATGCGAGCCTGGTTAGTATCGATCAAAGCTTTGAGGTTTTCATCCACTACTGGACATGCGTTTCGTGGCAATCCGAAATGCTGCGTGGCAATCCAAACTTGGCGGCCCTGATATGTTCCTTTACGCACGCCAATACCGATCTCAGAGTATCGGTCGTTAAGAATGTTTGCTCTATGGCCCGGACTGTTCATCCATGCGTCTACGATGGCTTTAGAGTTGGCAAATGTACCAAGTGCCAAGTTCTCTCCTATCATAATGTATTCATAGCCTGCAGCATCAGCCTGTGTCGCAACAGTTACGCCTGTTGGCGATGTGTGTTCAAAGTAGCTTTTCGCAAATAAATCGTCAGTCTTGGCTGTTGCTGTAGTATCCAGAGTCTTATTTTCTCGCAACGCAGGCAAATTGCCGTTTGCAGATCGTGCTTGGTTTGTCCAATAGATAATATCTGCTCGAGTGATCCCTGCCGCCTGAGTCGGATTTTCTGTCGGCGCAGGAGTCTTTACTTCAAGCGGCCCTGGTGCTGAGATTTCATTTTCCGGAGTTGCTGTAATATCAAGGATCGGTTTTTTTGAAGTATCCTTATGCTCAATAGTAGAAATTACATTTTCAGCAAAAGTTCCAACTTTTTGTACTACTGGTTTTAATGTATCTCTGAGGCTGTACACAGAGATAAACATACAAATGATCAATAATATATTGCCCAATGTTCGTATCATGGTCAAAGTATACCATTTCCTTGATTGCATACGACTGATTTGCTATTCCCTGTCCATATATTGACGTATGGTATATTTTTGTGTTCTGGTAAGACTGAAATCCTGCCCAGAGCAAAAGACCCCAAAATACCTAGTATTACAAGGGTTATTAGCACTATTTTCTCCCCTGCCCCGCTGCCCTTGATTTTTTGTCCGATTTCATGTATATTCATCACATCTCGATTATACGAGGGTTGTATAAAGGAATTTTAAAAACTTACTAAAACGCTATGGCACATCGAAAAGCGGGCGGAACCGCCCATAACCTCAAGGATTCAAATCCAAAGTACCTCGGAACCAAGCTCTATGCTGGTGAGAAAGCGCAAGCTGGATCAATCATCATTAGACAGCGCGGAACCAAGATCCTTGCAGGCAAAAACGTAGGTACTGGTCGTGACTATACTCTCTACGCTCTCAAGCCTGGAACAGTAAAGTTCACAGACAAACGAAAGACGCACTTTGACGGAACTACTTCAGTCAAAAAAGCTGTACACGTTATCTAACTAAAAAACTCCCTCAGTTTTACTGGCGGAGTTTTTTAGTTTGCCGCATAATTGACTATTATTTTTAGCATGGTATGGTACTAACAAATCGTTTAACCCTTTAAAACCTTGCTATGAAAAAAGAAGATTACTTGATTTTTATCCGGAGAAAAATATTTTGGCGCAATCTATTGATTGGCTTATTACTCTATTTCTTGGCAATACCTGTGGGATCACGGTTGCTGCACTTGTACCCTATTAAACCCTTCGCAGGGCTGCTCGTGCTCCTATTTCATCCTTTTGCAGCCATCTTGGTAACAATGTTTGAGATATGGAAAGGAGTTGACCAGAAAGAAGCCGAGATAATTGTTGCTAAAACAGAAAAGCTTTCGAGCGAGATACAAACAATTGAAAACAATTTGCGTACCCTTAAGAGTACGCCAGTATCTTTTGCTTTTGTTCCTGGCCGCCCATACATATTTCAACTCACTCTGGCTGTTCCCGCAACATCAAAAGAAGTTCCGAGTGTAACAGTCAATCACCAGCTTGTTACCACTTCGCATACTCCAACCGGCGAACTTCTATGTTATGGCAAACAAGCTATAAAGATTGATGCGGAAAAACTGGAAATAGTATGCCACAGTGAAAAAAATAACGTCACTGTTCCAAATCCTTACCATATGCATATTACTACAGAGAATATCCGCTGGCAGTGCGAAGGACATACACGCGAAAAGAGAATCTATATTGATGGTTCCTGCCTGCTAAGTGCAAAAGATCCTGATGTTCATTATGAGTTTCAATTGCTTGTAAATGGGACAACAAACGGCATATTCGGCGGCACCTATGACGCTGAGAAAGATAAGCTTATCATCAGCATAGGAACGGTAGACAAACAGGACGTAGTAAAAAAAGAATGCTTTATACGCCCATCTTTTGATAAGAAATACAGCATTAAGTTGCCTGAGCCTGAAGTGCTTTCAGTTAACTTTACAAACATATAGTACGAAATAAATTTTTTGTAAAACCGTAAGAGGAATTTCTCTTGCGGTTTTTTATTACAAGTTGGCAAGAATATAAATCCCAATAAGCAATATTAAAATTGCTACTACTTGCTTAAAACGTTTTTCTGGAATTTTTTCCAAAAGACTTCCGCCGATCAATGTACCAGCAAGGACGCCTACCGATCCGATCAAGATCAGCGGCCAAATAGCCAATAATTCTTTTAACTGAGTGGCAAGATAGACCGGCATGCGGACAATATCTACTAGAAGTGCGATACCTGTTGCGGTTGCGATAAATGCCTTTCGGTCGAGCTTGAATCCGAACATCGCAGCCGATCTGATACCACCCTGGTTTCCAACCAATCCTCCGAAAAATCCTGAGATTCCACCCGCGATCCACGCAAATACTCCTTTGAAGTGAAGCTTGTCTGACAATCCAGAAAGAATTGAAGCTCCGCTAAACACCAACAGGCAGCCAAAAATAATTGTTAGAATCTGATTGAAAAGTATATTGTGCAATAATGCTCCGACCAGTCCGCCCGCTGCGCTCATTAGGCCAAAACTAATCAATACTTTCCAATTGACTTCCCTGCGCCACAAAACAAAACGAAGCAGCGTGCCAAAGAAATGAATAATGGAAACAGCCGCAACTGCAATTCCGGTTCCTGCGGTGAATGCAAGTACTGGAGTAATAAAACTGCCAATACCAAATCCCGCAACACCGGCAACCAGTCCGGCAAGAATTGAAACTACAACAAAAATAAAATCAAACATTTAAATATTTAGCTTACTTCTCTTTGAAAACATCCTCTGCAATATATGATCTGATGCAGCTTTGGCACGAATGAGATTGCATATTGTTAGTCTACTCTATTATGACCTACCTGCAAGTCCCAAACCATGTATCCGTGCCAGTATAATAGGAAGCGAAATCAATACCATTAGCAGGAAAGCTCAGGTCAAAGTTCTCACGATCTTCTGTTGGCATGTATACGAAAAATTTATTTTTGTAATTGAATGTCCCTGCCGGATCATAGTTCTTAGTTACGCCAGGAATCTGTTCAACCAGCTGTTCAATAGAAGATGGATACTGTCCGTTTTTTTCTTTCAACAATTTAATTTTCCCAATAATTTCATTGCCGACGGTTTGCTGCTTATTTATCTTCATGCAACGAATCCCCGTAGGAGTACCAAAGAAGATGGCGATTATCAGAATAACAACCAGAACAAACAGTCCGAGTATTTTCAAGACCTGTATGATCATAATTTCTTACTGTCCGATCACTTTTACCGTCAATTCAAATTCCTTCCCGATTTTCTGCTTGTCGCCGATCTTTGCGGTAAATGTTCCTGTTGTATGAACATCGCTCGGAATTTTTATGTATTCCAATCCGACAGAAATATTGTGAGTGGTCTGTAATGCCTCACGGATATCAGACTCGTGAATGCCTCCAAAGAGCGCACCCGCAGAGTTTACTTTACGATGAAGCTCGATCTCTTTGCCGGAAACTCCAGAAAAAGTCTTCAAAAGAAGATCAGTATGGACCTGTTGCTTGTCGATCTTTGCCTGAGCGTCAGTCTTTATCTTATTGATCTTTTGAGCGGTCGCGACTTCGGCTAATTTCTTGGGAAACAGGAAATTCTGGGCGTAGCCGTCATTGACGTTCTTTACCTCCCCTATCTTGCCGATGCCTTTGACGTTTTGTAGAAATAGTACTTGCATACTGTGGAATATAGCACATTTACCGAGAGAACAAAAAGGCTCTTTATTTGCCTGAGGTTACGTAGAGAACTGCTCGATCGAGCTGCGCATCATTCTCGCCAAGCTTGTCTCCCTTTGCCGGCTTGATAGCGATATCAGGAGTCAAACCTTTTTCCGAGATAGAAACATTGTTTGGTGTAAGCCATTTTGCAATGGTGATTTTGACATACGTGTCATCGGTAACAGGAACCAATTCCTGCACTGAACCCTTGCCGAATGTCTGAGCTCCGATAAGTTTTGCAATGTGGTGTTCTGAAAGCGCACCAGCGAAGATCTCCGACGCCGATGCCGAACCGCCATCAACAAGGATAGCCATTTTCAAATTCGAATCAAAACTATTGTAGCCGCGGCTCTTCAAAATGTCTTGTGATTTTTTTGCACCATAGTCTTCTTTTACGATCACTGAACCAGTTGGCAAGAACCAGCTTGCCATATCTACCGCAGAATCAAGATAGCCGCCTGGGTTGCCTCGCAAATCGACGATTAATTTTGTATCCCCGCTTGCTTTGAACTTCTGAATCTCATTTCTAAAGAGCGTTGTCGAGCTAGCATCAAAGCTATATAGGCTGATGACATGAACGCCGCCGGCAAGGATTTTGTGATCAATAGTTGGGATTGAAATAATATCACGGACGATCGTCAGTTCTTTTGCAGCTTCATCGCCCTCATGGAGGATAGTGATGCGTACAGTACTGCCTTTTTCTGTTCCTCGCATCATTTCAATAGCTTTATCAAGCGGAAGGTCGGTTGTTAGCGTATCGTCAATCTTGAGGATCTTGTCTCCTGATTTGATGCCTGCACGTTCTGCTGGAGTATTCTTTATAGGCGCAATAACAGTCAGAATCTTATCTTTAATGCCTACTTCCATGCCCACACCAGTGAATTCGCCTTTAATTTGCTCATTAAAGCTCTTTGCGTCCTTTGGTGGGAAGAATACCGTATAAGGGTCGTTAAGAGACGCTACGAGGCCCTTGGTAGCCTCCCAGACTCGATCTTGGTCAGTTGCAACGCTAGGATCCAAGGCTTTTTGGTTGATGATATTCCAGACTTTCCAGAATGGAGAAAAATCCGCTGTCGTAACGACTTGCGGTTCTTTGTTGGTAACGGCCATTACTCTGTCGATCCACGGACGGCGCGAGTAACCCGCGTAAGCTCCAATGAAAAAGACGACCGCAAGCACAAGCGTGGTGCTTGCATAAAATGTAAGTTTTTTATTGGATTCCATATGTCAGCGTCCATTATCCCAGATATTAGCGATGGGGTCAATCAAATAGAGCTCTATTCTTTTGTGAACGCAGCAGATAATGGCAGGTAGGATACTGCGTCCGTCTATTACGAGTGATCTACGACTGATGCGTGTGTGGCGTCGGCCATGCTTTCAGTGTATGTTTTTGTTCGTTCTTCGCGAGCAAGGCGGTGGCGTTCGGCTATGCGGTATTCTTTATATCCAAGGTAGAGCAAAACTATTCCAGCAATGACACAAATGGTCATTTTCCACGAGGTTGGCAAGCCGACGAATGGCAAAAGGACTAAAGCAAGTCCGGTAACAGCGGTGGTGCGTGCGTATATCATGAGACAATTATAGCACAATTATACTCCCCGCAACTAGGCAGCTGGAGCCACAATAAGCACAAACTCTCCTTTTTGCTTAACTGGGGTCTTGGTCAATATATCTATGAGTTCTGAAGCCGTTCCTTCTAACATTTCTTCATGCATTTTTGTCATTTCCCTGCCGATACAAATTTTGTGCGCAGCAGGCAAAACCTTGGCGAGTGAAGCAAGCGCTTTTAAAATACGATGGGAGGATTCATACGCAACATGAGCAAACGCTGGCGCTTCTGAAATTTCTCTAAAAAGAGTCTCTCTGCCTTTCTTGTGAGGTATAAATCCATGAAAAATAAAAGCTGCAGCAGAAATACCGCTTATTGAAAGCGCAGCGGTGATAGCCGACGCCCCAGGAACTGAGACGATCTTGGCGTCTGATCCAAACGTGTCACGAACTTGGCGAACGAGCAGCGTACCCGGATCTGAAATTCCTGGTGTTCCCGCATCAGAAATAAGTGCTACATTTTTGCCTTCGCGCAGCGCATCTAGAATGAAGTCAGATTTTCCTGCAGTACTGTGCGCGTTATAGCTTGCGAATTTTTTCGCCTTAATGCCATGATGAGCAAATAATTTGCCTGAAGTGCGAGTATCCTCGCACAGAACAATATCAGCTTCTGCAAGCACGCGAAGTGCGCGGAGCGTAATATCTTCCATATTGCCGATAGGCGTGGCGACGATTGACAGTGTTCCCATATGGGACGCACTATAACAAAAAAACCAGAATCCGTCATTATACGGTTCCGGTTTTAAATTCATAAAAAATGCATACTCTATTCATATGCCTTAGTGCCATATACGTCGAAAATAAATTTATCAATATATCCTTTAACGGAACCGAAGGTGGCTTGGATCCAATACGTATTATCATAGAATATCTGATTATAATCGTACGGTTTTTTCTGTTGCTCTTCGACTTTCAATTGATACAGTTTCTTATTTTCAGGCGATAGCTGCGCTTTGAGCACATCAGTCTGAAGTCTCCACGATTCATACTCATCATCCCTGGCAATTGTCGCATCAGCAATCCGATGGATCACGTGCACAAGTTCATGGATGAATGCTGAACCGAGATAGATACTATCGGCGGTAAATAATTTTTCCTGATTAACGGTAATGAGGTATATTTTTCTACCACTGGAAGTTATAAGTGGGCCAGTAGTATACATAAATATATTTTCCCCCGCGGCAGGTCCTTTTACACGAGCGATAATATCCTTTTGCACGACACAGAACATGAGGTATGTTTTCTTGGAACTGCCCAGCAGTTGTGGAGTCCCCATGTTGCTATCAGTGCGTCCAGGTACTAATTTCCAATAACTTACATTTGCCATCAACTCATGTATCTCTTTTTTTCGCGGACAGTCCGAAGCGAGGAGGAATTTTTCAAACATTCGCTCCGCTGTTTCAGTAACTACCTGCATCCTTTGCAATAACTGCGCGCTATCTGCTTGAGACGGTATAAATACAGAATTGATAGGTATGGCCTGAGCCGTATCAATGACCGACCCTCTTGATTGTGGTGCAGGGTCATTATGAGAACATGAAATTCCAATCAGCGCGATTAAGGCGCAAACAAGCACTATTTTTTTCATATTTACGTTTTAATGTGTATGAATACACAATAAAACAAAACAATATTTATGTCAAACTTTGATTGTGTCAGTGTTCTAGAGCTGGATCACCTCTTCCCAGGGCAGCCCTGTCTTCCCAAAATGGCCATATGCTGCTGTCTGTTCAAATACGGGCTGATCCAATCGGAGACGCTCGATGATCGCTCGCGGTCGGAAATCAAAATGCTTTACTACTAGTTCTGAAATATCCTGCCCTTCTTCATTGAATGCCAAAATCTGAACCGGCTCTACTCGTCCAATAGCGTAGGAAACTGCAACGAGAGCTTTTTTTGCTAGGCCGTTTGCAACAATATTTTTTGCAGCAAAACGTGCCATGTATGCGGCTGAACGATCTACCTTTGTTGCGTCCTTTCCAGAAAAAGCGCCTCCGCCATGAGGAGCAAGCCCGCCATACGTATCCACCATAATTTTTCGCCCCGTAAGACCTGCATCTGCGTCGAAACCTCCGCTCGTGAATGAGCCGGATGGATTGATGATAAGCTCAACGCCAACAATACTTCCGAGAACGGGAGTGATTATTCTATCTGTTACTTCGCGCACAATTTCTTCATGAGAAATACCCGAAGCGTGCTGGGTGCTTACAACGACAGTTTTTACTTTTCCATCTTGGATTGTCACTTGGGTTTTACCATCGGGCATGAGCCACGGAATTATTTTTTCAGTACGTGCTTGTTCAAGCCTGCGAGAAAGAGCATGCGCGAGAACAACTCCAGTAGGAAGATACTCCGGTGTTTCGTCTGTAGCAAATCCATACATGATTCCCTGATCCCCCGCTCCGCCCACATTTACTTCTTGGGCAATCTCTGGAGACTGGGTAACCACGCGAGTAGTAATCTCAAGCGGATTCGTGTAACCAATTTTTTTGTAGACATCTTCAGCAATCTTTTTATAATCTACTTGCGCTGTTGTAGTAACTTCCCCGCCAATGACCAGCAATCCGTGGCAGCCAAAAGCCTCAACCGCAACGCGGCTTTTTGGATCTTCGCGCAACAGTGCGTCAAGGATTGCATCGGAAATTTGATCGCATACTTTATCAGGATGGCCTGCAGTAACGCTTTCGACGGTATAGGTTTGTAGAAGTGAATCGTTGAACATGATAGTGGCATTAAAAAAATAAAAACTCTTCCACTAAGAAGAGTTACTTTCGTTATCTTCCCAATGAAGGGCTGGATGGAGCACCTCGCGCGATATTGCTATCGGCCGGTTGCTGGTGGATCGGTGAGCCAGTGCTCTCCCCACACTCGTGATAATTGACCTTATTTAACTAAAAAGAATATACCAAGAAAAAAGCATCTTCGCAAGGAAGACGCTTTTGGTATGTTTAGCTCGGGTATTTAGATAACCGACTCAAACGGTATCATTATTCTGAATATAAGTTTGGAAACACTTCCTGAAAAGATAACGATATGGTAATCATCATTCTTATTTTCCTCTGAAATTTCGGGAGTATCCATCAAATATACTTCCTGATCTGTTTGGCGATAATGTGTATACGCATCTTCACGTATAAGCGTCAGCACAAAATCCCAGCGACCGTCACGTTCTGGCGGCGTAAAATTCCACCCCGTAACGACGGAGGTGTGCGTACTGATTTTCCGCAGGTTCAGTTCTCCGAAATCATCCTGAGAAGCATTAGGAGCATAGCGAATATCCATATACTCAAATTCTTCCAGGCAGTACTTATCTTCATCAGGTATAGCGCTTACTATGTGATGCAGAAAAGCCGGGTTTATTTTTTGTATGAGGTGAGCATTGAAACCAGAATCTTCAAATAGAGGCTTGGGTACATCAATGCAATACTGAGGCCCGAGAACCATAATCTTACCCTGAGAATCTTTAATGCCTTTCGTGTGCTTTCGTCCTGTAAGTATCTTTGATACCCCGAAACCCAACGCCGGATACTGCAATTTAAATTTTTCAACCACTGCAGCAAGCGCCGCATACACCGGATCTAGCTTTAAAAATTCAAGAGTATTTGAATTGGGGTTTGTCATGTAAGGTAATTTTCTTCAACGTACCTTTTTGGAGCGATACTGTCAAACTATTTATTTTCTACAATTTCAGCATCTCGAACATGAGCCTGGGTATCCTGCATTTCATGAAGTTTTTTTGAACGCTTAATAGCGCTCCTAATGGTGCTGTAAATGAGGTAGATAACCGAGCCCGCCGTTCCATAGACAATAACGAACAGCCAGAAGAAAAAGCGCGCAAGCCCAGATGGTTCTCCGAGCACATGCGTGTACGAAAGGATAAAAAGAAAGGCAATAAACAGAGCAAGAATAATAACGGGAACAATAAGTGCTCCTATCACCGCTTCTTTTACCTGGCCCTTAGCAAAACCTTTTGGATCGGCAATGCCTTCTTTTGCCATTTTATGCAGTTGGAATATTTTGAATACCATTCGCTGTAGCTACCGTTAACTAATTAATATCCGATCGCCTTAGCAATAAAGAATACGATTGTTGCGACTGCACCGCTCAAGATTGTTCCCCATATGATATCAACTGGCACAATCTGCCATGCGAAGTTTTTGAGAATTGCCCAGTTTGTCAGATCATATGTCATATATGCCATAAAACCGATAGCCGCGCCGTTACCCAAGGCAAGCATCCATGAGTTTGATTGGAGGGCTGGGAATATCGCAAAGTACAAAAGGCCTGCGGCGTAAAAAAGATAAAAGAGAATAACAGCAGGAAAAACGACTGTGCTTCTCATAATTGGACCAAGATAGGCCGCATAAAACTTTTTTGAAATCACGCCCAGCCAGAATAAATCCAAGACGAGTAAAATTGGTGCTGTAATAATGTATGTTATAAAAATTTTCATACGCATATTATACCATAAAAAAGAGCGCGCCTATGCTGGCGCGCTCCGCGGTAACTCAATATCTGTATTCTTTATTCAGTAGCAACTTCTGCAGGTGCGCCGTACATTTTCAGCAACAATGCTTTTATTTCATCCCTCTCAGTTAGGTCAGAAAGCTTATCTACTTCTCTGTTATAGTATCCATGCGCCCATTGCTGAATTTCAAATGCCAGCATGGCGTAATCTGTTTCCAGGGCGGCATTGGTAAGCATATGTGCAATGGTAAGCACGGCATCAAATTGATCGGGGTTTTCTCTAAGCTCGTCAAAATCATTTTTAATTGACTGGCGTATATCTTTTTTTGCCAATGTGTCTACAAGTAGAATGAATTTGTGCAATTCAGGGTAGTCTTCATTAAACGATTCTTCGTATACATGAATGAACAATGTCGAAACTTCTACATAATTTGCAAAAGATGTAGAGATCCCAAATTCGTCAAACAAAAATTCAAGCTTGTCATACATCATTTTTGCAAGCTCTGCATCTATGCCGCTATCGGCAGAAAGTACATTCGAATACTCGTTTTGGGCATTTGTAAGTATGCTGGCAGAATCGCCGGAATATAAAACCCTACGAAGTCCGACGAGGCATGATGCCCACTCCAACATAAATGATACTTGTAGATTATCATCCTCAGCGCTCAAGCCAGCAAGCTTCTCCTTCAAAAAATCAGCTGCTTGGTTCAATAATGCTTTTCTTTGTTCGCCGTCGGCTTCTTCAGCTTGGTATTGCAATAGCCAAAACTCGGCAAATGCCTCTGAACTAGACTGCTCCGGGTTTTCAACTGTATTTTCTTCTTCCTCCGTATTTAGCTGATCTGGCTTGCGTAACCAGAAATAAACACAGAAAGCAATAGAGATTAGTGTTGTAATATAGCTTCCATATAGCAACTTGCTATTGTGGCGATGCAAGCCTGCGACAATTCCGCAGATAGATACAAGCAGTGCAATATTTGAAATAAGTGTTCCAGTAGTAACGGTAGTAATTCTTTTTTTCATGTTTTAATTTTTCTTCAAAGTACTACATTAGTCCCCTAATGTCAAAGCCGAGGTAAGCTAAAAAAATAACGCACCTTGGTGGTGCGCTATAGTATTTCAACTACTCAGTATATTTATTTTATGCAGGGATTTCAGTTTCTGTATAACCAAAAAGAAAAACAAACAAGCTATCTAATTCTTTTACATCATTCTTGTCTGCCATGGCTTGCACTTTTTCTGCGAAATATGCGTTAGCCCATGTCTCGATCTCAAAGGTCAGTAGCGGGAAACCAAACTCCATAGCGGCCATAGAAAGCGACCGGCAATCATGATATACGCCAGGATCAGCGACATGTTCCTTAAGTACCTGAAAATCATTACTTATTGATTCATTCACATTTAGTAGCGCTATGTCGTCTACCAAATCCATGAATGTATCAACCTCCGGGTACTGGTCGCCAATTTCTTCCGTAAAATACGAATCCAGGGCGTCTTTTGCCTTAGTGTAAGTTATAAAGGAAGTACTAATCTTGTATTTTTTAAATAAAATAGTTAATTCTTCCCGCAATAGCCCCACAATTATAGCGTCAGGCTGCGTACTTTCAGGCTGAAGATCATAGGTATTGAAAGCTTCCGGCAATGGAGACGTTGGGCTTTCAAATGCCTGCACGCGGCGGAAAACAATGAAGTTAATTACCCAGTAGCGGATAAATCCGGGGTCAAATTTTTCACCTGCTGAGAGCAAGGCGAGTTTACTTTTCAATAGTTCTGCAAGCAGCGTCAGCATCTTTTCCTTTTCTTTTACTGAAGCGTATTCGAATTTCCGCGCTAAGCCCAAAAAGTTTTTCCAATTCTCATTCTCATTTTCGCTAATAACGGCAGGATCTATTTCAGGCGCATTGCTTTCCTTGTCGTATGCCCATGATCCGAACACAAGACTCACCACCATGGTAGCTATGCCTGTTAAAAATACAGGTTTAATCATTTTAAATAATCCAAAAAACATCAGAGAAGCGCCAATGCAGAAAATAATAGCAGCGGCAATCATTAAGCGGAAGTAGGTTTCTTTATTCATTTTGTTTTAATTTTTCTTCAAAATACTACAATATACCCAAAATGTCAAAACAAAAACCACACCGAGTGGTGTGGTTTTTCAAAAGTTGAATGCAGGTTAGAACATCAAGCTATATGCCCATGGAAACGGAATTGCGTACAACATAAGAAGTGCGCCGATGAGAGCAAGGTTTTTTGCGAACTGAACTCGTTCAGCCATTCGGTGAGCAGAGTCGGTTGCCTTCCAGAAGTCATGCATCTGAACAAGCGTACCGATGAGGAATATAATAAGCACGATGATACCAGGCTGCACCAATACGCCGAGCAAGATCGCCAAGCCTCCGAACAAAAGCATGAGGCCAGTTACGATAACTGAAGTCTTTGGCATTGGAACGCCTTTTGATCCAGCATATCCAGCGAGAGCATCAGGAGTCGTAAGGTGCCCAATAGAGCTATAAATAAAGTATCCGCCGAGGATAATGCGTCCGAGAAGAAAGATGGTTAACATAATGTGATAAATGATTTATAAACTAATAATAGAGATAGTATACCACGCAGGCTATTTGACAATAGAAAGAAAATGAATCGTACTATTTCCACTCTGTGAGCTTCCCTGCCTGGCGTTCTACAGGATCGGCTTTGCGCAAAGTTTTTACAGCTTCTTTTGAAATAAGGTCGTAGTGTCTTGCCTTGTCCAGTGCTTGATCAATGCCCCACAAATCCCCCTCTTCAAACATCCAATTATCATCAAAGGCATTCAGATCAAGCGGTTCGGTATATCGGCGAAGAGTCTTCTCTCCGGTATCCAAAAAGTATTCATGAAAATATGATGCGGCCAATTCGCGTATCGTTTTGTAGATCGGTTCTCGATACCGCAACACGCCGTGATTAGTTTTCGAGATCGCGCCCCAGCCTCCGTGCTGCTTGAATGGAGCAACCACATGATCAAAATCTTTTTTAGTGGACTGAAGATACATCACTAATGGCTTGCGGCCATGAAGTGACAGAATATACGCAGCCAAGATCGCACCCTCGAAACAATGCGCATTGTTTTCACGCAGCACGCGAACGGGAGATTTAAGCGTATCTATTTTATTTTTCTCAAAATTAAACGGGATGGAATTTACAAAATCCTGCACTTTTGAAGGAGTGGAGAGTTTTTTTAGAAGGGCTTTTTCTCGGAAAGTAAGTGCGAGCATGTGTGTTGACTGTACCATACGGGCTATTCAAATCAAATTATTTTGGCAGCGTCAGAACATAGCGCCATTTTTTATTTTTCCATTCTTCCCCTGCATAATTGATGCCGATTCTCGGAGTTGCAGTAATGATGCCTTTATTTTTTTTCTTATTCCACTCAATATAAAGTTCTGAACCTTTGCGGGAATGCATGCCGTAGAATGTTCGATCTACGTTGAGATATTTTGTTACTCGTCCTGGACCACTTATTACTACCCCCTCGCTTGTTACTCCGCCTCGTATCAGCAAGGCTGCTGGATATCCTTGTTCTCGAGTAACCAGGTTGAGCATATTGTGCATTCCGTAGCATAAATAAACATACCAATGTCCGGCCGGGCCGAACATTATTTTTGTGCGGGAGGTTTCTCCTTTTGAAGCATGCGAAGCTTTGTCTTCGAATCCGTCACAGACTTCCACCTCCGTAATCGTAAGGCAAACGGCCTCGCCTTGTATTACGCGGCAAATCTTGGATCCCAGAAGGTCTTTCGCAACGCTATGAGAATCAAGGGAGGAAATGTTCATAGGTATAAGTATAGCAAAAGAACTCAGACGTTCGCCTGAATTCTTTACAAGCCGATATTAGATCTTGAACTCAATCACATCGCCGTCCTTCACGATATATTCCTTTCCTTCAGTACGAACTTTCCCTTTCGAGCGGGCTTCTCCGTATGACCCTGCTTCAAGCAGATCTTTCCAGAACACCACTTCAGCGCGGATAAATTTGTCTTTGAAATCTGTGTGGATAGCCATTCCAGCGACAGGCGCGGTACTTCCCTTCTGGATGGTCCATGCGCGTGTCTCGTCTTCTCCTGTGGTGAAATACATCTCAAGTCCAAGGAGTTTGTAGCCTTCAGTAATAAGGTCATTGATACCGTCATGCTCGCCTCCCATTTCTTTTCGGAACATGCTTTTTTCTTCGCCTTCGAAGTCTTTGAGCTCATCTTCGATCTTTGCATCAAGCACGACATATCGCGCGCCGGTAGAAAGTATATAGTCAGTAAGCTCTTTAAACAGTTCTGGATTTGTTTCGTCCAAGTTTTTTACTCCTGCACGCTTGTTCAGTCCATAAAGGATTGGCTTGATAGTAAGCAAATTGATCTGCTTCACCTTGATGAATTCATTTTCATTTAGTTCGACAGTATTTGCCATGCGTTCTCCTTCGAGAGCTTCGAGCACGCGAACAAGCGCATCATTCTCAAGAACGAATTCTTTATCGCCGCGCTTCACATCTTTTTGAATATTAGAAATACGCTTTGCTACTGTTTCCATATCCGCAATGATGAGCTCCATATTGATGACCTTGATATCTCGCAATGGATCAATGTCTCCATAGACATGCATGATCTCTTTGCCCGTTTCAGCAGCAAGAGGAAAAATGCGCACCATTTCAAAAATGGCATCAGTCTCGCGAATATTGGCCAAGAATTTATTTCCCAGACCTTCGCCCTTAGATGCGCCAGCAACCAATCCGGCGATATCGACGAACTCAATCGCTCCAGGAATAGTCTTTTGAGATTTTGAAAATTCTGAAAGTTTCCACAACCGTTCATCAGGCACGGCAACAATGCCCACCGACGGATCGATAGTGCAGAACGGATAGTTTTCAGCTGGAACGCCTTTCTTGGTGAGCGCGTTAAAAAGCGTGGATTTGCCCACGTTTGGAAGCCCGACGATGCCGATACTTAATGACATGATTAATTTGCTTCGTTCTTATCCAATGCTGCCTTCTTGCTTGCGAATTCCTCTAGAGATTTTACATCGGAATATTTCAAATAATACTCAATTTCAAATGTATCAATTGCTTTTTGATCAAGATCTACTGCAACTAATCCCCCCTGTGTGTTGTACATTTCGCTAAATTTTGCAAAATCAAAAGCCTCTTTATCTGTTGCATTACTTTTAGCAACTGCTGCTGCTTCTTTGTTTTTTTGAAATTCTAATTCCTTGTCCTTGATAGCTTCATTCAAAAAACTATCTCCTGACTTAGGAGTACTAGTTTTTCCACTCATATTGTTATTGTTTAGTTCCATACTCATATTTTAATCCTCGTTTAATTTTAATGCATGTTCGTTTAACGCCTGCTGTAATGTCTTGCCAGTATATCTTTGCAGTGAAGTTTGAACTTTCTCTTTTTGACCATCTGGAGTCTTATCCATTATACCTTGAATATAGGATTCGTCAATAACTGTCTTTCCAAGGGTTTCTATCTCAGTTTGAGGGTTTTCCTTGAGAATTTTCTTTAGATTCTCCATTTGCTCCTCAATAACCATGAATGCCCCATTTGTCTTTTCAGCCATTTTTACCGAATCGCCGTTTTCATCCATACCATACAAAACATAATCTTTGATTTTAGGATTATCCCGAACTTGCTGAAGGAGTGACACTCGATTTGTACGAATTCCTTCAAAACCCTCAACTACTGCCCCAAACGGAACATTCGGATCAACTCCCCCGATTGCGCGACCCAATACTCGTATCAAAGAAGTTTGAAGCGGAACATCAACATCGAGGATTCTGATTACTTTTCCTGTCTCTTGAGCCATTTTTACCAACTCAAGAATGTTTTTTTCCTTATTCATTCTTTTATCAATAACCATTGAAGCCTCAGAGTTCAAAACTTCTTGAGTAATTTTCCGAGCAATGGTCGAACCTTCTTCGTGGGCTTGATCATGTCCAACGGTTTGGCGACCAGCATCAGCCTCGATTGCTTTGATTGCCGTCTTGTAAGTATCAGGATTGATCGCTCCCGTCGCCTGACCATTTTCATCTAAAGATTTTTTAAACAATTCATTGCTTTTGATCGCAGTTGATTTACCAGAAGCGGTGTTGCCTCGCAAGGCATAAATAGTCGGCTCTGAGTCTTGCAATCTTTTGGAGAGAGCAAAAGCTTTTTCGCATTCTCCAGAAATAATTCCTTTTTGAAAATCCAAGCGCTCAGGCAGCCAGTTATCAGGGTTATCCAAGTAAGCATCTAAATTGCCACCCTGGGGAATTTGATTAGCGTAGGTGTATGCCTCATAGGTCATGATAGTTCCCGCGCTCAATTTGAGGACTTCCTTTCTTAGTTTATAACTTGGACCTTTGATAGTTTCATCTTTGCTCTTTATTTCTTGGAGAACAGATTTTGCATTTTCTTTGCTAACTGAAAGTTGCTGGAGTTTTCCGGATTCATTTACCATAACCAACTGACCGTTTTCAGATTTGAGCAGCTGAAATTCTTGGGTTTGCAAATCACCCTCTTGGTGTTCCGAGAGGAAGGCCTGCACTTGTTCAGGATTGAGTGTGACTAATTTTTGAGAAAGCTCCTCTGTCTTTGCTTTTGCTTGAGATTTTTTCTGTTCATTTTCTAAATTTGGATCTTCTGTTCCTTTGAGTTCGGCAATAACTTTTTCTGAATCTTGCTTTACCTCTTCAATTTCCGTAAATGCTTCCGTAGTCGCGGATTTAACGGCATTCACGTCTGGTTGTGTTGCTCCTGAATACTTTACGATTCTCTCTTCTGCCTCTTGATTGTCTTTAAGCACTTTTGATTCCTCCGCAACAACGAGTGTTTCAAGTTTCTCAAGTGCAGTATCTACAGTAAGAACTTCGGAATTAGTTCCGGGTTGTCGCACCTGCGTTTCGAATGTATTTAGTTCTTCCTTCATTTTTTATGAACTGCTTTTTAAGTCTGCCAAGATTTGATCAATTCTCTTTTGGTCAATACCCTTATGGATCATTTTGATTTTTTCGTTACGAATCTGTTCAATCTTGCGAACTTCGTCGAGGAATTCTTGCTGAACTTCCTGTATCTTCTTCATAACTTCTTCTTCGTTCATAATCATAAATATAGCATCATGTGATTAAAGTATAGACCACTATGCAAGATGATCTTATTTCTGATTCTGCATAAGCATCATTAATGGTGCCAACTGGTCGCGGTATTTTGTAAGTTCATGCTTGTACTTCATCATGACTCCAGCAGAAGCCATCATGGTATCCATGCCGCTCTTTTGCTTTTCTTCAACTTCTTTTTGGATTTTTTCCATAAGAGCCTTGAGTTCTGGGTTGGATTCGATAGCTTTCATCGCTTCCATGAGCTCTGGATTTGCCTCTATTTTCTCTGCCATTGCTTCGGCCTGATCTTTGGGTACGCCTTTCATGCGAAGGGCGCTTTTCATTAAGAATGATTTGATTGACATACGACAACTATAGCATGCAAAAAGGTGTTTTACAAAGTCTTAAATTCTGGTATAATGTTAGAAAATTTAAACGCATGAAGCATCCATTACTCTTGATTTTGGCCTTGGCACTTTACGTGTATCCCTGCTTTTCGCAGGAAAAAGAATTATTAAAAACAGAAAAAACTACTGAAGACGCCACGGAGCAAGAAACTGCTCCCGACGGCGAAATACGTACCGACCTCGCAATACGAACCAATACTACGACTGATATCAATCAGCCGAACATCGTTTGGAAAGTATATGGAGATTACATGATCCCTATCAAGCGCAACCGCTTATTCGTAAACGGACTGCTTGGGTATCATTGGCCGCTTACGTTTGATGCAGGCATTGCGTATCCCGCTGGCAAAAAAGATTGCTGGGTTGCACCGCGATTAGGCTTCCTTGTTGGAACACATTTTGGCATGAGCTTTGGATTAGTTTCAAAGATCGAAGTTAAGAAATTCAAAATGTTTACACAAGTTGCTTTTGTTTCAGGTTTTACCAAACAGCGCGACCAAGCATTCTTGCTTATGGAACTCACCTATCGGCCAATCAAGCTGATTGAAATCGGCATTGAGCCAGAAATCAGAGTACACTTCGAAAAAAATACCGCAGAGATGAGGTATGAAAAAGAAGTTGAAATTGATTTTGAACTCAGCGCCTTTATACGGTTCCATATTAACCAAGGATTTTTTGGTGTCGGATATGAATTCGAACCCATCGACATCCCGGGCGAAAAAATTGAAGATATTTCATTTTTGAAGTTAACACTTGGAGGTGAAATATTCCGCAAAGATAGATAAAATTGAAACGTATGTTTTCTTATTACAGACCCAAGCAAGCAATTGCTGTGGGGTCTTTTTTTTATTAGCAAAACTTAGGTATACTGAGACTATGACACGAGCCGAGAAATTACAGAAAATCCATGAGCGCTGGACTATCGACTGCACCTGCGAGCTCAAGAAAACCGCAACCCGGGCTGTCTTTGGCGACGGAAACTCCTCTGCCGAGGTCGTCTTTATAGGCGAAGCTCCTGGCAAGAACGAAGACTTAGGCGGCAAGCCGTTTATCGGAGCAGCAGGAAAATTCCTGGCGGAGATGCTTGAATCCATCAAGATGAATCGCGAGGATATTTACATAACCAACATCGTAAAGTACCGCCCACCGAACAACCGCGACCCTGAGTCGGAGGAAAAAGCTGCTTGCCGCGATTGGCTGTATGAAGAATTGAATTTCATCAAGCCACAACTGATTGTCTTTCTCGGCCGACATTCGATGAATGACTTTTTTCCGGAATTAAAAATCAGCGGAGCGCACGGGAAACTGATCCACAAAAAGTTTGAGCGCATTAATACAGAATATTTCTTACCTCTCTATCACCCGGCATCAGCTTTATATAATGGCGGGATGCGGGAGACGTTGTTGAAAGATTTTAAGAAGATTATAGTGGCACTGAAGAAGATCAAAGAATCAAAATAAAAAGCACACGGTTTTGGCCGCATGCTTCTGGTTTTTATAACACAGTAAATATGTTATTTGCTTTTCATAATCTCCTCTACTACCAGTAAAGCAAATTTCTTTTCGCTTATACGTGTAATAGTTTTGATTGTTGTTTTAATCGCTACTTTCTCGCTTATTGTCTCAAGCGATACGCCGAGGTCCTGCAATACCTTAATAGCGGCATCGGCACTCTTCTTTGCATCGCGCAGTTTACCCCAGCGAACTCTCTTGTTTGCCAAAGTAATCTGAGCTTTTGTTTGCTTTATTTCCTTTACACCTTTGGCTTTCGCTTTTTTTGCTACGGGCTTAGATGTTTTGGATGTTTTAGCAGCAAGAGCTTCTGCGGCTCTTTTTGCTGCTTTTGCTCCAGGCTTAGGACCTGGCCTGTTTTTTACTTTAACATCAGTAGGTGCACTTGTTGATGCGGCTGGTTTTGCAGTAGATGAATGCGAAGTTGGACCATCTTGCTGCTGTTTCATAACCGGGCATTTTTTCTTCCCTGTTATAAAATCAACAAAATCCTGTTCCGTAAGCTTTTTAAAATACTCCTCATTAAAAATAAGGAATAAACCGTCTGCCACACCTTTTTCGCTGTCTATGTATTGGTACGGGATATCAGAAAACTTTGCATCTAAAAATTTCTTTATTTTAGCTTTGTTTTTTGAATCATGTATTAAATACATTTCAAACGGCCTGTTGGCGTTAAACTCTGAATCGTAGTAATAGTCTCTGATTCCTGGTTTAAAACCTGCCTTCATTCCCGCTTTAGCGAATTCACCATGTAACTCAATTAAACGTTTTTCCCGTGGGTGGCGTGTATCCGCTACTGTTAGTTTTCCTTTCTTTACTTTTCCTGTTGCCATTGTTCTACTTTTTACTTTGTTTTTGTTTACAATTTCTTTTTGGATGTTGCTGTGTTTGGTTTTTTCAAGGTGGTATCATGCGCTTTTGGGTTTTTAGTTTGTACGCATATTAACCTATTTTTATAAAATGTCAATAGATGCCTTTGCTGCAAAATAAAATGCGCCAACCAATCGGTCGGCGCATATAATAAAAACATTATTCAGCTATGCAGCTGGTTCTATAACAACTATATCTGTTTCCTCATCTGTTTCCTCGGTTTCTTCATTTAGGTTGGTGGTATTTTTTACCACACTCCCATTGTGTCCCCTAGGTACTTCCATTTTGTTTTCTGCGATTAACTTCAGAATGTCAGGGCTGAAAGTTGTGAAAACTTCGTGGTTAAAAATAAAAAATATTGCCTTATCTACTATTTTAAAGTGAAGCTCTGAAAAATATCTGGAAATTAATCTTCCAGCAAGTTTTGCAGTATCTTCGTTCTCAAAATAGTACACATCGCAAGGGTCTGGCTGTAAATTTGTAGGAAACCAATAGTTACAAAGATTTTCTACTATATCAGCTTCATTAAAGCCTGCTCTTAATTTAGCTTTATTTTTCAGCATGCGACGCATTTCCCATAGTGTTTGTTCTGGTGTTTCTGTGACAACAACTACTCCTGAACTTGCTGGTTGATACTTTTTAGCGGGTTGTTGAGAAATAATATCTTTAAATACAATTTCTTTACGCACCTTTTTATGTGGATCAATATCGAAAGCGTTCATTGGAATTTTATCCAATAACAGAACCAACATATTAATCCAATTAGTAAAACCAGTTCGGGGTCCAGCTTTTTTGAAAGCGTCGGGTAGCTCCAATTTTTCTATTAATGTTTTTTGAAGAAAACTCACTGCGGAATAATGTTTAAATTCAAAAAAGATAACAGTTGGATTAGAAGTAGCATGTATTTTAAATGTATAGGGCACCAGTTCGTTAACCTCTGGTATTGCAAACCAAGCTTCTTTTTTACTTAACGTATTGAGAAGGTAGATAATTTTTTGCACTTTGAGCGGAAGCTCCATGGTGCTTACAAGATTGGTTGTTAAGGTTATATCATCCATGGGTGGTTTTTTCGATATATTACATTTCAAATAGCAGACTGTCAAATGCAATGATGGGATAAATAACGATGATTCTATAGCTAATAAAAAGCGCGCTGGTATAAAAAATACCAACGCGTTACTACAATTAAATACTCTATGACACCACTTCTCTGTCATACATTTTTTTCAGGTTCTTAAAAACATCATTTGCGGTTTCTCCTACTTCAAAAATAATTCCGCCTCTCTCGCGTGATTTTTTTAGAACCGACTCCATCCTTTTGTTGTCATAATTTTGTTCATTCCACATAAAGCGAAGAACAGCTGAGGAAACGGTACTGGATTTAGGGAGGTGTGGCCGCAAAACCAGCATATTGTTAAGTATTTCGTCACTATTAAGTGAGAAATCCTCCTCAAAACTACCGTCCTGAAATAGCACTTTTGCTATTCCTCTATTTTTACCACTCAGCGCTTCGATAATTACGCTCGATGGTAGTTTTTTACTAATCCATTCAGCAATCTTGCGATATACCGGAACATTAAGTTCAGCCCATGCCTTAAGGTAATCACCAAACTTCCACAGTTTACGGCGGTTATTAAGCACAGCTGTTAAGCGTACTAATTCCTCAAGTGAATCAACATGTATCGTTATGTACTTTATTCGTAAACCACGTTTCATGCAGGCACTATAGGTGTGTTGTCCATCTACAATCCACATTTTCCATTCGCCATCAACACAATCAGTATAAGCCACCTTAATTACATCTACTACGCCAAATTGATCCATAGATTTCGCAATCCACTCAATATGTTTTGGATCACGGTCGCGATTGAATGGAAGAAAATGGAACAGGCCATAATCCTTTGTTTCAACAACAAATGTGTCATCTTCATCTGCTTTCTTTAGAGATTCCCTCAGTAAAATAATATTTTCCAGGTTTATTTTAAGAATATCTGAAGAAATAGTAGCATAGACCATTTTCCCTCTCTTTTTTGCACGTATTTTATTACCTTCAAAAAATTGAAGTGCCAATCTGGCGGTGTAGTGATTTTCGGCTTTTATACACACTTCTTCTTCGTAAATGCTTCGTACAATCTGTACGGGGTGATTGACAATGTGTGCATCTAGTTTCTCGTGCTCAAAGTATTTATTTACCTGGCTGAACCATTTCTGGCAAATTTCTAAATCCTTTAAGATGTTTTTATGGTGCGGTATCGCCTCAAGTTGCATTGCATGTTTTGCAACAACAAGAAACTCACCTACCATTGAAACAGTTAACCCTTTTTTTTCAAGTAAGTAGAGAGCCTTACTCATATCCAAAGTATCTGGAATAAAAACTTCGGCTATTTCTAAGTGGCCTCCGTACTTCCTTACAGTACTCTGTTTTTTTAACTCATTAGCATCAATAATGCTAGTCAACGAGTCTCTGATCTGGGTTAAAAATGTTTCCCTTTTTTGCGTTTCAGAGTTGGCATCATTTTCTGGCACTCCTACTTGAGTGTTCTGGTCGAGGTTGGGGTCTGAGTTGGGTTCCATATGTCAATGTTTTTTGTTTTGACTTATACTAACCTTTATGGCCTAAATGTCAAACGGCGCCGAAGGCGCCGTTTGATGTATTTGTATATTATGATTTAGTCTATCAATATCTCCCCCTTCTTCAACTTTCGTTTCGGTGGAGCTGGCATTTTTGCCTGGAGCGCCTTTATCTCATCTCGCAAAATAGCGGCAGTTTCAAAATCGAGCTCGCGCACTGCTTCAGCCATTTCTTCTTCCTTAAGTTTGATCAGTTTCTTTGGATCTTTTTTGAACACTTCGTTGTCGATGGCCAAATTAAACGCAACTGACTTCTCATGCTCACTTTCCATTTCCTGAGAAATATCTTTGATAGCTTTGATAATCGTTTTCGGAGTAATGCCATGCTTGGTATTGTATGCAATCTGCACTTCGCGGCGGCGATTTGTTTCGCCGATAGCGCGCTCCATTGAACCAGTCATGAGGTCGGCATACAAAATTACCTTTCCTTTAACATTACGCGCCGCGCGTCCAATCGTTTGAATAAGTGAGGTTTCTGAACGGAGAAAACCTTCTTTGTCAGCATCCAAAATTCCAATAAGTTCAACTTCCGGCAAGTCCAATCCTTCGCGGAGCAAGTTAACACCGACAAGACAATCGAATTCTCCTCGGCGGAAACTGGTAAGAATTTTAATACGATCAATTGTTTTAATATCACTGTGAACATACTCAGACTTCATGCCTCGCTCTTTGAGATATGCAGCCAAATCCTCAGCCATTTTTTTGGTAAGAGTTGTTGCAAGTACGCGTCCGCCTCCTTTGATAGTTTTTTCAGCTTCAGCAATGAAGTCCTGGATCTGTCCGGTATACGCTCCTTTTTCGAGAATCGGACGAATAACTATTTCTGGATCGATCAAACCGGTCGGACGAATAATCTGCTGAACAATCTGTTCGCTTTCTGTTCGTTCCAATTGGCTTGGAGTCGCAGACACATAGACAACTTGTCCAATGCGTTCTTCAAACTCTGGATATTTGAGCGGCCTGTTATCCTTTGCAGAAGGCAAACGGAAACCGAATTCCACCAGCGTATTTTTTCGTGATGCATCGCCGGCGAACATGCCGTGCAATTGCGGAAGTGTCACATGAGACTCATCTATAAACGTCAAAAACTCCGGCGTGCCGTCTTTTGCATGAGGAAAATACGAGAGCAAAGTTTCCGGTGGTTCGCCAGCTTGCTTGCCAGAAAGATGTCGGGAGTAGTTTTCAATTCCAGAACAGTATCCCATTTCGCGGATCATAGCTATATCGTATGTTGTTCGGCGCTTGATGCGCTCAGCTTCCAGTAGCTTCCCTTCCTTTTCAAATTTTTTAAGCTGATCTGCGAGTTCCATCTTGATCAATTTGAGCGCTGTCTCTTTTGTTTTCTCATCGGTAATAAAGTGCTTGGCTGGAAAGATAAAAACAGTCTGCTCTTCAGCCAAAACTTTTGATGAAACCGGATCGATTTTCAAAATGCCGGAAATAGTGTCGCCAGAGATCTGGATCTGATATACGAACGTTTCTGATGTCGGCATGATATCTACCTTTGAACCGATTGAACGGAATGTACCTGAAGTAAGATCGGCGTTAGTTCTCTCAAATTGAACAGTAATCAAACGCTGCATGATTTCCATGCGAGAGATTTTATCGCCGACAGAAAGTTTCAAATTTTTTGCTTCATATTCTTTTGGAGACCCCAAACCGTAAATACAAGAAACTGAGGCGACAATAATAACATCTTTGCGAGTGAGCAACGCCTGAGTTGAAGCATGACGAAGTCGGTCAATTTCTTCGTTGATCTGAGCATCTTTTTCGATAAAGGTATCGGTTGTCGGCAGGTAGGCTTCCGGCTGGTAGTAGTCGTAGTACGAAACGAAATAGTGAACGGCATGACTCGGGAAGAATTCCCGGAACTCCTGAGCAAGCTGGGCAGCCAAGGTCTTGTTGTGAGCGATGATAAGTGTCGGTTTGCCCCATTCCTGGATGACATTGGCCATCGTAAAGGTCTTTCCCGTACCGGTAGCACCAAGAAGAGTCTGCTTGCGCAATCCCTTCTCCAAGCCCTTCATAAGGCCTTTAATAGCCTCTGGCTGGTCGCCGGCAGGCTTATATTCGCTTTCAAGCTTGAATGTACCTGATTTACCTTGGGAACCTTTAGACATCTCTATAGTGTAGCATACCTGTCAAATGTGGTGAATTTCAAACACCCTAAAGCTTTATAGTTTAATTGACAAATTCATAGTTTTATGCTATTATGCAGCTAACTGTTTTTTGACAAGTATATTGTGTCGTTAGTAGATTTTCTTTGCCTCTTTTGGAGATAAAGATAATCTACTAACCTTAAACAAAACCGATATGGCAACTACAATTGAAGAAAAACTAAAAGACAGATTTGGTAAAGATGATATTAAGATATCTATCGAAACCCAACCATTTCCACTAACCATGAAAAGAAAGGAATTCTTGCCAGGCAAGAAGGATGTTCAAATCTACGTTTGTGGGAATGACCTTGTACTTGAAAGCATCTCAGCATTCAGTAAAAATTCTGAATCAAATCTGCTAGAAATACTTTCGAACAGTTACTTTCACGGTGAACTATCAGCAACCCCAACTCATGTAATTTGTGTTTTGGGCGCCAGAAATACTACTGAGCGAAACGCTGATGGAACATTCAATGCTCAGATTTATGAGTTAACCAAAGAGCAGAGAGATAAAATTACCGAGGACAGCGATCTTCAAAAGGAAATATGGAACGAAGAAGACAACAACTTGGTTGAGGGTATCAAACAAGACCCTCATTCACCAGGAGACTATATTCAGTACGGTGATTAAGAAAACAATTCAAAGTTTATTTAGACCCCCGTCTTCGAGAAATCGAAGCGGGTGTTTTTTATTATTAAAAAGCCGCCTGAATTTTTTCAGTACGGCTCTTTTTTAATTTAGAAATTATTACAATCTTCGCCAAGCGAACCAAGTCGATCGACTTTGTTGGGATGATATGGCGGCTTTACCTCCAAACTCACTTCCCAATACACTTCTGAATTGCGACGGATTGGGTGCTGCTCTCCACAAATGCATTCTACCCTTATCACCGTATCTCCATGCGACCTGGTGTGCAGTTTAATAACTTCATGCCCTTTTTCTTTTGTCTTATTGATTGCTGCAATCAAAAGATCTTTGTCTGCTTTTCTCATAAAAAATTGTTTTGTTAGTTAAAAAAATATAATCGATATTTCAAAGAACGAAAAAATCCTCCACCGAAAAGTGAAGGACTTTTTACTGATTCCGCCGATTAGATTTTATCTAGATACAGAAAGCAGCCCTCCACCGATTGTGAAGGTAAAGAAGAAGCTGCTGTTTTTTGTGTATCTTGAATACATATACTATGTATAGCAAGTATATAAATTGTGTCAATAATTATTTCTTTCCCAGATTCTCCTGCCACTTCCACGCAGACTCCATCATCTCTTTCAATCCCAACTCCGGCTTCCACCCCAAAACTTTCTTTGCTTTTTTAGTATCTGAATACACCGCCTCGATATCTCCGGGTCGTTTTGGTCCAATTGTGTAATTTAATTTCTGCCCAGTCGCTTTTTCAAATGCCGTGATCATTTCTAGCACCGTGCTTCCCTTTCCGGTTCCGAGATTAATGACGTCGTACTTTGGGGTAGTTTTCTTTTCAAGGTGCTTGAGCGCGAGCACATGTGCTCGCGCGATATCTGAAACATGGACGTAATCCCTGACGGCGCTTCCATCACGAGTTTTGTAGTTGCCGCCAAATACTGTCATTGACGGACGTTTGCCAATAGCTGTTTCGGTGATGATAGGAACAAGATTGTCTGGCTTACCGCTTGGCAATTCGCCGATCAGGCCGCTTTCATGCGCGCCTACAGGATTGAAATATCGTAAAGCTACTATTTTCATTGTGTCATTTCCTTTTGCTATATCTTCGAGGACCATTTCCCCTATCTGTTTTGTCCGTGCGTATGGAGACTCAGCTACACCAAACGGTGTTGATTCTGAAACTGGCATTTTTTTCACCATTCCGTATACCGAGCAAGAAGAGGAAAAAACCAGTGTCGGAATATGACACTTTTTCATACATGCCAGAATAACCATCAGCGAACCGAGATTATTTGCAAAATATTTGAGCGGCTCATTTACAGACTCACCCACCGACTTCAATGCGGCAAAATGAATAATGCCGTCAAAGTATTTTTCTTTTCTAAAAACAGCTTCTACTTTCTTCTCATCACAGAGATCAACATCGTAATTCTTTACTGAAACGCCAGTAATTTTTTTGATTCTTGAAAATGTCTCCTTAGTACTATGGGAAAAATCATCTATCGAAACAACCTCATATCCAGCACCCAAAAGCTCAATAATAGTGTGAGAACCAATATAGCCCGCGCCACCAGTTACAAGAATTTTCCCTTTAGATTTCATAGAGATCTTCTTTATATTTTGTTAATATCTTAATCACTTCGGGGTCAGTGACTCGAATAAACCGAGTAGTTTCTATTCCGTCTTTACTTACCTTTTGCAAGAACATCGAAAGGGGGCGTGTCCAAAACAATTTGCCTGCTTTATACACAAGTGCATGATCATACAGCGGCCGATATATGACTACTTCATCTTTTTCAAAATCTTTGGGATCTGAACTATGCACGCTGCCGCCTGATTCGGTAGAAAAAGCCGTGCCTAGAACTTCATATGCAAACTCGTTAACTGCCGCATTCGGATCGCGCTTATAATGATAGTAGAATCCTTTTTCTGGCCGCATATATACTACCCGTTATACTTTTCTAAAAACGACTTTTTAAATTCAAAAAATGTTCCATTTCCGATCGCTTCGCGCATTCGGTCTACGAGATTGCAGAGGAAATACAGATTGTGAGTTGAAGCCAATGTTCCTGCCAGCATTTCTTTGCCGTGGAACAAATGTGCCACATATGCCCGAGTGTAGTTTTTGCAGGTATAGCACTCGCAGACTTCTTCGATTGGTGTAAAATCATCGCGGAACTTCGTATTCAAAATGCTGACTTTGCCCGTTGAAGTATAAATAGTTCCATTTCTTCCCTGACGAGTTGGCGCAACACAGTCAAAGAGGTCGATGCCATTTTCAACGCCCATAAACAAATCTTCTGGCTCACCGATGCCGAGGAGGTGTCGCGGTTTTTCCTCGGGAAGAACTTCATTCACCCATTTCACCGCAGTTCCCATATCTTCTTTTGCAAATGAGCCACCAATACCGAAACCATCGAAGCCTTCTCCGTCTACTGTCATTTCAGAAATAATTTTCGCCGATTCTTTCCGCAATCGTTCTTCGCGTCCGCCCTGAACAATTCCAAACAGCGCTTGGTAATTTGGCTGTGCAGCATTGAGTTTTAAATGTTCTTCCAAACAGCGCTTTGCCCATCTATGCGTGCGCCCGAGGGCTTCTTCTTGGTATCGCAGATCTTCTGCCGGCGAAGTGCATTCATCGAACGCAAAAATCATATCGGCACCGAGTGCATGTTGGATCTGGATTGATTTTTCCGGAGTGATGTAATGTATACTCCCATCGAGGTGGGATTTGAACGAAACACCGTCATTGCCGATTTTCGCCAAGCTTGGCGCAGATGCATCGTCAAAACGTTCGGGGATCATAAGCGACGGATCGGTGATCTTCACCACTTTCGAAATTTCTTTTCCGTATGCAGCGCCAAGTGAGAACACTTGGAATCCTCCTGAGTCAGTCATTGTGGGACCTGACCAGTTCATGAATTGGGCAAGACCGCCGGCTTTAGCAACAATTTCTTCTCCAGGCTGGAGATACAGATGATACGTGTTCGCCAAAACTACCTGAGCTCGAGCACCAGCGACTCCTTCTGGCGTCAATGATTTCACTGTTGCCTTAGTGCCTACCGTCACGAATGCAGGAGTAAGAATTTCTCCGTGAGGCGTCTTTAAAATACCGGTTCGCCCAAGCGAACCTTCAATTTTATTGGTGATTGTAAACGTAAATGGTTTCAAAATATAAAAAATTATTTAGCCACTTCAAGCCATGTCAGTTCGTTGATATTGACGGGCGATGTTAAGAGAAACGTCTGCACTGGATCACGAGGATCGGTAATGCTTTTTGCCACCACGGCAACTATAGCTGAATGAATTCCAGGCAACAGAACATTCATGTTAGGTTCAAGGCTTATGTCTCGTGGGATCTTCAATTCAAAATTCCCTCCCCCGCGACCCAGAAGCTCTACATCAATATTTTTTTCTTCGAGGCGGCCATTTGTTTTTTGCCCGGACGTAGAAAAGAGCGTCACGGTTGAAGTAGTGGCGGTTACTGATGTTATCGTTCCTACTGGAACCGTCTGGAATGCATATACGAGAGCGCCATTCGCAACGCCAAGATTGCTGCCGGCATCAATAACAACAGTGTCATACAACGATCGTCCTGGCTTAACTAGAATCGAGGCGAGCACGTATGCGCTCGCTGGCTTTCGTCCATATAACTCTTTCAATGCATCATTTTCTAGCTGTAAAACCTTTCGTTCGGCTAATTGCGTTTCTTGCTCTAAAATCTTATTTTTCAAAGCAGTATTTTCTGCCTCAAGGGCGCGTTTGGATTTGAAATTAGCAAAAAAGTTTTTTGTATTTCCTCCGATATTATTTTCAAGATTCCAGAGTGGAGCAAAAACCTGGCGAAGCCCTCGGCCGAATGCCGGAAAGATCATCGGAGCTATGACAAGAAAAAGAACAAGCACTGCGATACTCGCAATGATCTTGGTCTTAGTATTTTTTCTTCTATTTTTATCTCGGAGAGATTGCATCTTGGCTTTCGATTAGTACCTCTTTATAAAAATCGAGATCGTCGAGAACCACGCCGCATCCGCGAGCGACCGCGGTCAAAGGATCTTCAGCAATATAGACAGGAATTTTCAACACATTCTGAAGGAGCACATCAAGGCCGTTCAAGAGCGCGCCGCCTCCAGACAAAATAATACCGCGGTGCATAACATCTCCCAAAATTTCCGGTGGCGTAGTTTCAAGCACTTCTTTTACTCCGTCGATAAGCTGATTGATAGACGCGCCGATAGCTTCACGAATATCGGAATCAGTAATGATGACTTCGCGCGGCAATCCAGAAACCATATCGCGTCCGCGAACCTGTGCCTCAAGATAGTTGCCTGGAAGTACTGATGCTACGGCCATTTTCACGCTTTCAGCCGTCTTTTCACCAATGAGAATTTTAAATTCGTCTTTCAAATATGTAATGATATCGCTGTTCAATTTGTCACCTGCAACCTTAAGATTCTTTGAACGGACAATTCCAGATAGAGAAATAACTGCGATGTCAGTCGTACCTCCGCCAATATCGATAATCATTGAGCCAACTGCTTCTTTGATGGGCATTCGAATACCAACAGCAGCAGCCATTGGTTCTTCGATCAAGTAAACTTCACGAGCACCTGCTGACTTTGCGGCATCATACACTGCGCGAGATTCTACGTTAGTTACACCCGATGGAATACCCACAACAACGCGAGGTCGGAACATTTTTTTGGAAATCTTTTCTGTTTTGCCGATAAGGTATGCAAGCATTTCTTCGGTAACTTCAAAGTCTGAAATGACTCCATCGATCAGTGGGCGGATTGCTTTGATATGTCCCGGAGTTCGGCCAAGCATTTGCTTTGCCTCAGTACCAACAGCAACAATCTGTCCAGTCTTTTGGTTAACTGCAACAACGGACGGCTCATTAATAACGATGCCGTGCCCCTTGAGGTACACCAAAGTATTGGCCGTTCCGAGGTCAATGCCGATATCATTTGAAAATAGTTGGTACAGCTTGTTAAACATGATTTATTTCAGAAAACTAACAATGGTTTCAAACGGAATAATTTCGCCTTTTTCAGCGGTTCGTTTCTTGAGCTCAAATCCGCCCTCTTTGAGACTTCGCTCGGAAACTACAATTCGATATGGCATGCCGAGCAAATCAGAGTCATTGAATTTTTCACCATTTGACACCCCAGCTCGATCGTCAAAGAGAACTTCAACACCAGTCTCGTTGAGTTCCATATACAATTTTTCTGCGCGCATTTTTACGACGTCAGAATCACCAAGAACGAGCAGGTGTACTTTGAATGGAGCAACAGATTCGGGCCAGACAATTCCTTTGTCATCAGAGAGGGCTTCAACAATCACGCCCATGAGGCGCGTAAGGCCAATACCGTAACAACCCATGATAGGCTGCTTTTCAGATCCGTCCGCAGTTTTGTACGTGAAATTAAAATCTTTTGAGTATTTCTGTCCGAGATCGAAAATGTTTCCAACCTCAGAAGCTTTTGCCGCAGACATTGTTCCCTTTCCGCATTTCTCACATGTGTCGCCTTCTTTCTGTTTTGAAACTTCGACGTTTGCGCAGTGAGTGCATTCGTTACAGTACAAAATATCGTCCTCACCTGCATCAGTAAGCACCATGAATTCATATGAAAGTTTTGTAGTGAAGCTGCCGCCTGATGCTTCTGTTGCCTTCGCAACAAGACCCATGCGTGTGTAGAGCTTGAGGTATGCTTCTTTTGCGATCTGATAGAAACGGTCAAAGTCTTCCTGAGAATCATGAAAGCTGTACATGTCTTTCATCAAGAATTCTCGTCCGCGCATGATACCGGATTTTGCACGAAGTTCGTCACGATATTTTTGTCCGATCTGGTAGACAGCAACTGGAAGATCCTTGTATGAGTCTACATATTCCTGAACGATTGGCGTAACAATTTCTTCTTCGCTCTGTCCAAGCGCATATTCTTTTTCGGTGCGACTCTGGATCTTAAAAAGCACGTCTACGTTATCCCAGGCTCCTGTCTGCTTCCAAGGTTCGCTTGGATGCAAAGTAGCCATAGTAATTTCCTGTCCACCGATGGCGTTCATTTCTTCGCGGATAATTGCTTCGATTTTGCGGAGAACTCTCCAACCGAGCGGCAAATATGAATACACCCCTGCCATCTCCTTGTGGACAAAGCCGGCACGTATTAAAAGCTTGGCATTCTTGGACATTTCGTCCTTTGGGTCCTCTCTTTTTGTCTTGGTGAAAAGTTGTGATTGTCTCATATATTGTATACGCATACTACCCTAAAAGAGGGGTTTTTACAAACCCTCTCCATTTGCAACAAAAGGTAACAAAATCACTATTGAATATTTAATACCTGTTGCCTGCGCCGACGAAAATTCCCTCGACGGAGCTCGGGAGATTTTGTCGGGCTCCGGCGTCCCGTATTTTATGTTATGAGGTCTTTTTTAATTCCAAGCACATAAACATCGGAAACTCCTTTCTCGCCTTATCCTCTGCTTTTTGTCTTGGTCCTGCCTGAGAAGCTTTGTGGGAAATCCATTCTTCTAGACGAGTCACGGCGAAACCATTCTTACTGAACAATTTGAAGTAAAACTGGAGCGGACGGTGGAATGAAATTGTTTTCTCGGTATCCTTTTTGCCTGGGTGCATTTCAATTGAAATAGTCTTCTCTGACATATATGAATCCATACGGCGATACTGCACGCCTTTCTTTTCATCAAATCCCCAATCGCTTGCTTGCGGGATTCGGAATGCAGGATGGTTCAAAACCAAAATAATTTTTCCGTTTTCTTTCAACACTCGTGAAAGTTCTTTCATTACCTCTGGAAGGTTTTCAATATTTTGAAATGCCAAAACACAGACCACAATATCAACTGATGTATTCTTCAAAAATCCGAGCTTGTGAGCTGGGCTCACATGATACTCAATGCCTCGTGCACCGCTTTTTTTGACTGCAAATGCAATCAGTTCTTTGGAAATATCTGCGCCGATCGTCTCTGCGCCAGCTTCGCGTATCATGCGAGTGAAATATCCTTGTCCACAGGCAAGATCAAGTACTGTCGCCTTTTTTACTTCGCCGAGAAGTCGAAGCAAGTTTGGGCGGATTACTTTTGCCTGGTATGAATCATCAGAATCAAGCAGCTTGTCGTACCATTCCGCTGCTTCTCCCCATGATGTATTTTTTACTGAATTCTTTTTTTCCATAGTAGTACGTAATTATTCAAGCGGAACAACTGAGCGGTAACGCCAACCTTCAAAGAAGAGACTGATGAGTTTCTTCGGAGATAGTATTCCGGCGAAATAAACAAAGTCGATTACATGACGAAGCATGTATCCAAACATTCCATAAATCTTAATGCCATGCCAGACAAAGACCCCCCATCCTTCACCCACGGGAATTGAAAATGCCACCGGCTTCGGCACGTATTCTTTTAGATTTTTCTTTTGCAAGACAGCGCCGATTGCGCGCGCAACATACACTCCGTCATAAATAGCTGTCTGAGCCAAGCCGCTGTATTGGGTTCCGGCAGCATCCCCCGCCACGAACACATAATCAAATCCGACGGCGCGCATGTATTCATCCACGAGTACTCGCTTCTTTGGTGAAAACGTCAGTCCTTCTATCTTTTCAAAAAGCGCGTTCAACTTTGTTCCTGCAGTCCAGATAAGCGTCTTTGCTTTCATACTCATATCTTTCAAATATACTTGCTCTACTTCTTCTGAAACAAGCTGACGGTTAAGAAATACATTTACACCGAGTTTGCGGAGCCGCGCCAAAATTTTTGCAGATACTTTTGGATCGACAGCTGGCACGAGACGATTATTAGATTCAATAAGATCGATAGTTACGAGTGACGGATCAACAGTGTAATGATCGGCAAGTTTCTTCATATAGGCAGTCAGATCGCCTGCAACTTCTACTCCTGATGGACCGCCGCCGACAATGACAATATGAAAATGGGAAACTAACTCCGAATTGTCTGGGTGCGCATGGTTTTCGAACAAGAGGTGCAAATGCTTTTTAAGGTTAACTGCTTCCTTCACGGACTTGAATCCGAGCGCGAGGTCGGTCAAACCTGGAAGATTGAAATATGTTGTTTCGCTTCCAAGCGCGAGGACAATATAATCAAATTGATAGACACTGCCCGACAAGCCAGTAACAGATTTGCCTTTTAGGTCTATGGCTGTTGCGCTATCAAGCACAATTCCTACTGATTTCGGAAGCATATCTGAAAGGGGCACGCAGACTTCAATTGGAGAAGCTCCAGTGACAACTCGATACAGGGCAGGATAATATTCAAAATAAGACTTATTCGACATAAGCGTTACTTGTACATCTTTAAGCCCTAAATGTGACAACTGTCGGGCTGCCTCTATGCCAGCGAAACCGCCGCCGACAATAAGGACCTTTTTGGTTGGATTCATGCAAATAAGTATACTATATCTCCCTTTATAAGCCTATAAATCAAGCATATTTTGACATTTGTAAGATTTGGTGTCTTGCTGCGTCTCTACCTATGAAGCCAGCACATTTCGCTGTTTCAGACCGAAACCAACAAAAAACAATTTTTAACTAAACCCCCAATTTTTACTATGGAATTCCTGCACATCCTTTTCGCCCACTTAGAAACATTCCGTAATGTCGTAATGGCTATTCCGGAAAGAAAATTACTTCCATTCGCATTCTTTGCCCCAATTGTATTCTTCGGAATCGCTCTGGCATGGACATGCATAAAACAACGTAACTCGAACAATGAACCCGCGTAACCAACAGCAAAAAAGAAATTTTGAAAACCTGAATCCAAGATTCGGGTTTTTCCTCTTTATATTTTTGCCAGCATACGATACACTGTAAGAAGTGAAGTTCCCTTCCGTCTATATATATGAGCGCACCTGATTTACAAAAAACATTCATGCACGCATACGACACGTACAATGATGCCATTTTTAGGTATTGCTTGTTTGAGACATCTAACCGCGAGGTAGCGCTTGACCTGACCCAGGAAACATTTATAAAGGTCTGGCAGTATCTCGAGGATGGCAAAGAAATCGAACACACCAAAGCATTCCTCTACCGTGTCGCAGGCAACCTCGTTATCGACTACCGCCGCAAGAAAAAAAGCACGTCGCTCGATGACATGATGGAAGAAGGTTTCGATGTCGAGCATGATGAGCGCGAACGATTGATGGACGGCTTTGACTCCAAGAAACTCATGGGTCTCCTCGAACAAGTCGGAGATACCTATCGAGACATTATCATCATGAGATTCATCGACGACCTGACGATCAAAGAAATAGCCACTGTTACCGGGGAAAGCGAAAACAACATATCTGTGCGCATCCACCGCGGCACTGAGAAACTCCGGCAACTCTATCTCGAAGCAGAACAAGGTTCAGGAAAATAGAAACACAAAACATATTATGGAAGACATATTTACACAACTGAAAAAAGCCCAACGAATTCAGATGACTGCTCAAGAGCGGGATCGTATTCGACAGACACTGATACAAGTATCGGCCGGTTCTTCAGCTGCAAATAGTGTCCGCTCACCGCAAACTTCTCCATATATGACCCCTTCACCATTTACCCTCTTTGGCACACTTACTAAGGCTGCGGCTTTCCTTATCGTCGGCTTCATCGCAGGAGGAGCCTCACTTTCTTTTGCCTCCCTTAATTCACTGCCTGGAGATCGACTTTACTCCATCAAAACAGGAGTAACCGAAAAGATAACTACTGCATTCGCGTTTAGCACTGAGTCGAAGACTCGTTCGAAAGCGGATCATGTTGCTACCCGTGTCAGTGAAATTGCTGCAATAAAGCAAAGTGGTGCTATTAATGACGCTCGGGTTGCAAGCGCAGCTCAGGCATCATTTACTGAAACGTTTCAAGACTACACAACGGCACTTACTGAGCTCAAACACGAAGGCCGCGTTGCTCGTTCCCAAGAAATTGCTCTAGCTACGCTCACGCAATTAAACACTGTTGCCCCAGCTCCAGTTGCTATTCCCGCAATGTCGATGACAAAAATTGCCGTTACTGCCACACCCATGAATGCTACGATCGCTGAACAAGCAGCAGACACAAGAGCAAACACCGCACTTGATACGGCACTCTTGCAAGCGGTCGGAGAGATACAGATACTTGCTGAACCAGAGCAGCCTTCTATTCCTACTGATACTTTAATTCAGCTATCTCCAGACACTCTTACCCAGCCAGCTGAAACTACAACAAAACAAGAAACAACTATTCCTTCCGTAAAACCAGCACCCGCAACTGAAACAAATGCTTCAGTAATTTCTGTGCCGGCAACAGAAACTGCTGCCCCTACAAAGCAGCCAGAACAAACAAACGAACCTCTTACGAAAATTAGATAGATCCTTTATTTCAGGAGGAAGATTCCGCTCGTTCATTTTCAAGAAGAGCGGTTTTTCTATTTCCCGTTCTCAGGAATAATATAGAAAGCAGGATCGTAAATACCATAGCACCTAGGCCTATATATATTAGATATGCATTCCCCGAAGCCTGCTTTTTTGTTTCTTTTGCGTGCCCATCTGAGTTAGGAATACTACTGGTGACAGAAACTGTCTCTGTTACTGGTATTGATGTACGGGATGTCGGAGTGAGTGTTTTTATGGATGTATTTTTTTTCTCAGCAATGATTGTTTTTGCTTTTTCCATAGATATACCAGAAGGATCGATAAGCAGCGTTTCAGTACTTGAATCTGAAAACTTAGATATCGACGGAGGTATGATTATTTTTGCTTTTGGAAGAACAATCAGATGGGCTGGGAATACATAGGCTAATTCTTTTTGATCTAGCCTCCACCCCAGCAAGTCTACTTCTTGATTGCCAGTATTTGAAATCTCAATAGAACCATCAGATGATACTGCAGTGATAAGCATGGAACTAGCCAATACTTTGATAATTTTGCGTGCAGTTGCTTCGGGCTTGGTTTGTCCTGGGTACCTATAATATTCAAGATAGAGTACATACTCGCCCGGATATGCATACGTGTACGAAAATTCATTTTTATCCTGACGTATGATCGAGCCTCCGTCACCAAAGCTCCATAGAAAGTTGCCAGTAAATAATTCCTCCCCACTGTTTCCTGTTGCTTTAGAAGAAAAAAGCGCCGGAACCCCAACAGTAAATTTGGAAGGCGTAATAATTTTTACTTCATATGGTACTGATTTAACCTTCACTACTCCTGATTTTGAAGCTGTTATCGGTGAACTCGGAGGGCCCGAAGCTTCGACACTAGAGTCCTGAGTATCAGCGGAACCCGAGTCATCGACTGGTTCAGCTGTATCGGATTCTGTGGATGTAAACTGATTTTGATAACCTGGCGTCGGAATTGTCGGAACAAACAAATCATTATCATTTCTTGAAAGCGTGTTTCCATCTCCGCTAGCGCCCATTGAACTTGAATAAATCATAGTATCAATAACTGTGCCGCTGCTGTTCACCATAGTCAAAGTTCCTGATGAATTGTTGAGCGACATGACAGTATCAATAACCGTACCCGTGTAGTTTGGATGATCAGATAGGTATACTGATGCATTGCCGGTAAGAATGGCATACCCGCCGGGCTCTATTGAGAGTGTTCCCTGTCCGCCATTTCCAGGAGGGGTATTGAGCGTATGGCTTGAACTATCTGTAAATTTCCATCCAACGAGAGAGACCGATGTTGCCCCAGTATTATAAAGTTCTACCCATTCATGATCGGTGTCTGAGAGATCTTTTACGTCATAGAGGACTTCGTTGATGATGATAGAAGGTGCGGCGCGGGCGAAGCCCGCGCCGCACAAGCACACACATACAAAAATACCCAAGATTATTTTTTTCATAACCTCGAGTATAAATGCTGCGCCTGAAATTATTCTAAAATCTGTTTCAATAAATCTTCAGGAACTTCTTTTGTTTTTTTACCTGCAGGTATCTTGGTACCATGCTGAACATCTTCTTTTGTTGCTTCCAATATCTTTTCTTTTTCCAGCCGCTCCGCTTCTTCTTTTTGTTCTATTTCTTGTTCAGCCTTGATTCGCGCCTCTTCTTCCCGTTTCTTCGCATTCAGAAGTTCTTGCGCTTCCACTTCCTTACGGCGCAGTTCTTCTTTCAATTCTTCTTCTTGCCGCTTTGCTTTCAAACGCTCTTCTTCCTGCTTTGCCTGAAGTTCTGCGAGTTCGCGCTTTCTGGCTTCGTCGATTTCCATAAGCCGTTTCTTCTCAGCTTCAACTTCAGCTAAAGCTTTGATACGGGCTTCTTCTTGTTCAGCCAATCTCTTTTTCTCTGCTTCTACTTCGCGCTCCATTTTTTCTTTCAGTTCCTGAAGCTTTCGCTCTTCTTCTTTTTGCTTCGCAATAAGAGCTTGCTTCATTTCTTCATCTTTCCGCTGTTTCTCTTCAAGCTCGCGCTTTTCTTGTTCTTGTTTTTGCTTTTCTTTTTCCAGCCGCTCCGCTTCTTCTTTTTCTTTTTCCGCCTGCAATCGAGCTTCAGATTCAAGTTTCTCTAGAGCGGCCTTTTTTGCGGCATCGGCGTCGGTGAGCGCATCCTGAGGAGGCAGTATAGTAGAGCCTGTATTCTGAGCTTGCGGCTGCGGTGGAATATTTATCGTGATATGCACATCTGGAGATGGTTGTGGTGTTTCCGGAGGCTTCGCTTCGCCCATGGCCAAAGAAATGGCATCTTTGAGCATATTTTGGCGTTCTGGCTGAGCTTCTTTAGTAGGAGTTATGAATTGCGAATTTGTTTTATTCTTAAGGCTATCGAGCGAAAGTCCTGCTTTCTGAGGTTCCGGAGCAGCATTATTTTCTTGAGCCTGTTCTTGTGAAGCAACAGGACGTTGGGGCTGAGAACTTCTCATGACACCACCTAAAGCGTCTTTCAACAGACTCTGTAATGCTCCAGTATCAGGCATCTTGCGCTCTTTACGTGCAATAGGCGCTCGTACTGCCCTCGGTTGCGGCAAAGACACATCAGTTGACGAAGAACCTGTTGTGCGAGATGGTGCGCCAGCAGGCTGCGGTCGAGGAGCTTGCGGCGGCACATCTCGAATATCCGCTCTAATCATTCCTTGCGGAGGCATAGTCGGATCGGGTCTGCTATTTGAAACGCGCGGAGGCATTGTAGGCGCAGGACGAGGAGCTTGAGGTGCCATCGGTCGCGGTGATGGAGATGGTGAAGAAACAGCGGCTGGTGTAGACACTGGCTCAGTTGTAGCTCGAGGAGTTGCGGCAGGCTGAGTAGCTGGTGCTGGGCGAGGAGTGAATGATGAAGGCGTAGGCGTTCCAGGTCGCGGAGTATATGCAGGACGTGGCGTGTATGCGGGTCGATCATTTCGAGGCGGAGCTGCTGAGCGAGTTTCTTCCTTAAATTCAATACCCAGACTTGCGAGTGCGTTGTATGAAATATTATCCTTTCGTTCTTTTGGCGGACGGAATCCAGCTCCCGCTTCTATTTCACCGTTTTTAATCTTGAAGAGACATTCTTTACAGTAAATTGGACGGCCTTCTTCGGGCTCAAAAGGAACATAAATGGATTTGCCGCAGTTTGAACATGTCGCTTTGAATTTTCCTTCTGTTTCTTCTCCATCAGGTCGCGTCTGTCCAGGCACGGTAGAACTCCATTTCTGAATTTCAGCTTCAACTTCGCTTCGTCGGCGGGTAAAGTTATTTCGCGAAGTCTCAATAACACTATTACGAATATCATCAGATGTCTGCACATTTACTGGCGGAAGCGTTTTAGCGGAAAACGGACGCGAAGTAACACCGTCCACCATGAGCTTGTTATAGATATGATAGTTTGGCAGGTTGACGAAATCTTCAACAGTAAATTCTGGTTCAAATTCTTTTTCGAGAGCATCGGCATCATCGGCGCCGACACGGAAAATAATCATCGTACCAACGTTACCGAACACGGCGTCTTTCACTGTTTTTGAATCAGCAGTTTCGAGCTGTGCGATGTATTGGTGAGCGATGATCAAGCACAAACGGTATTTACGCGCTTCAGAAAGAATTGAAGCAAACGAGTCAGTAACAAAGTTTTGGAATTCGTCCACATACAAGTAAAAGTCTTCACGCTGGTTTTCAGGAATACGAACACGCTCCATGGCAGAAAGCTGGAGCTTGGTGATCAACATACCTCCAAGGAGCGCAGAGTTGTCTTCACCGATACGTCCCTTTGACACGTTCACCAAGAAGATCTTCTTGTTGTTCATGATATCAAAGATGTTGATCGTTGATCGTGTTTGTCCAACCACGTTACGCACAATGTTTGACGACAAAAATTGTCCGACTTTGTTTTGAATCGGAGCGATAGCTTCGTTACGGAATTGGTCACGCCATGCTTCGTATTCGTGCACCCAAAAGGCTTTCACCACTGGGTCTTTCAAATTGTTGATGATGTACTGGCGGTAGTCTTTGTCCACCAACATACGAGGAATACCCAACAGCGTTGTGTCGGGCGTATCGAGCAACGCCAAGATGGTGTTGTTCAAGATGTATTCCATTCGAGATGACCAGGCATTGGCCCAGATTTTGGTGAAGATTCCCATCAAACCGGATGCAACCAAGTGCTTGTATCTTGGATCGTCGAGCTGCAAAACGTTAAATCCGATGTTGTGATCAGTGTCAGCCGGGTTAAAGTAAATAACATCCCCTGCTCGTTCTGGCGGGATTGTCTCCAATATTTTCTCAACCAGTTCTCCGTGCGGGTCGACAACACAGACACCTTCACCTTGGTGAATGTTCTGGATGATCATGTTTTCAAGCATTACGGATTTACCGGTACCGGATTTACCGAGCACATACATGTGCTGGCGTCGGTCTTTTCGCTTGATGCCGAAAATTTGATCGGTACCTCGGAAGTTCGTCTTCGCGAAGTACGTTATATCTTTGTTGAATGGAAAATCCATCTGGTTGGTATTTTAAGCAACAGCCCAATAGCGGGCTAAGCTCCCACTAGTATATCAAGTAATAAAAAAATAAACAAAAAATGCTTTGTTTACAAGGTTTGACTAAATAGAACGGTCACGGTACATTGAAGAAAAACTACGCATGGGACACCACGATAAGCCACTTCATTGGAAAATTCATATACCATACCTTTTATCAAACAGCCCTACGCCTCCGTACGATTCCTCCAAATTCCCCTTTAGCTACTTTGAGCGGCCAATTAACGCAACATATAAAAGCCTCGTACAAAAAATTGCCACTGTTTTTAGTGAATCTGTTATCCATGGAATGAAAAGCGGCTCATTTGCGCACTGCATCATTGATGACAAACACATCACGCTTGAAGCTCAAAGCACTGAGTTCATGCCTGTACAAATCGAAAACAAAGAAAACCTTATCAAAGAAATAGTAGCTCAGGCTAAAACCGCAATAAACATAAAGTAACCATCCTCCGGAACCCACCCGGTGGATTTTTTTATACGAATGCTTGGTTGTAACAGGTGTCGCAATATAAAATTTCTGGACGGTCAGGAGAGTAAGATGTTTGAATGGGAGTTGAGCAATTGGAGCAGGTACGACTAAACAACATGTTTGGGCCGCGCGCCGCGAAGCGGCGCGCGTGCCTGCAATCAGGACAAAGATGCGGCAACGGGATTTCCAACCGCTTATAAAACGAAAACTCATTCGGAATGATGCGATAATTCTTGGTGCAAGATTCGCAAGCAAAAATTTCCTTTGCTAAATCACTGTCGGTTTCTCCGATAGCATCAGGCATTTCCGACCACTGCTTCGTTTCTTTTCCATAAGTACCGCGCGGCGTATCTTCCCACTTAAAACCTTGGGCAAGCGCTTCTTCTTTAGAAAGAGGAAACTGTTCCTGAGTCGCTGATTCGTTGTATCCAAAACACGAAATCTGAGCTGGGAAAAACTGGCCGTATTCCCCCGTCTCTTTCATTTGCGCAACGATCTCACCCCTCAATTGCTCATATGTTTCTTTATCATACTGCTTATTCAAAATACAATAATCTTTTTTACGTAAACCTGCACAACCAAAAATGTAGTTTGAATTGAAACAATTCATTGCGTACTCGGCAAACGTGGAACTCCAAACCTGGGCGCAGCAAACATAGTTGGCAACGTCGATGCCAGCGTTAATTGAATTGTAGATCATGCTGGCATTTCGTCCGGCAGTAGAAACGTCCATGCAATCCTTGGCATTTCGCCACACATGTTCGGCATAGGAGCAATCCTCTGCATCATAACAGTGAAAACATTCCTTGCAGTTCTTTGCATGCTTCATGTAGTTGCCTGAAGAATTCATCGTATTTACAATCTCTGCATACTTTCTCGGCTGAGTCAGTAAAAATTCATTGAAAGCAGCACGAAAGGCCTCCAATCCAGAGGCGGTATCAAGGCGCATCTCCTGCACCTTTGCAAAATAATCTTCCTTCGAATACGCCTGATTAAAAATATAATATTGCTGCTGGCGTAAATTCACGCACCCCAAACAATCCGAGCAGCCCTTGCAGTCGATCAGAAAGGCGCTTTCGCGGCAATCATGGCAGCCTTTTGAATATTTCAATTTATATGAGTTGTAGCAATCGTCGCATTCGTAACAAAGCTCGCATTTGGAAGCGAACGATGTATCAATAACATCGCGGCATTCCTGGATCCAAAATGAATGAATGGAATCTTCATTGTTCGAGCTTTCAATAATGAAGTAGCAATTTTTGTTGTCGGCGGAAATATTAATGTATTCGCTACCAGGACTGCGAACGTAAATCAAAGCAACCTTTGGTATCACTGTATACAATTCTTCAAACTGCTCCATAAATGGTCGTGAAGGGTCGTATTCCCGCGCATACTCTATGCCATCCCAATCATCAGCAAACCAACATTCGTAACACCAAACCGTATACGGCTTATTCGGTGAATACATGGAAACAACATCCTTTTTGCATTTGTCGCACGCGCGCTTGTAAAAAACACGCTCGTTGCGAAAACTGAGGCGCAACTGGGCACGGCAGATTGGACAGAGATTGGGAGGAATAACACCTATTTTTTCATAAAATGAAGTGTCATTCTCTGTCACTGTAAAGCTAGCGGTACATTTGTCGCAGGTTTTTTGCATGTATGAGTATTATACTACTTCTTTTTGATAACAGTCTTCGCAATAAATCGGTCGCGGCTCCTTGTCGGTAAAGAACGTCTCAAAGGTATTTGCACACCGACTATCATGTCCGTGGGAATCTTGCCCACAATCACACTGACGAGAAACGAGATCATACCCACCCCTCATATTTTGGCGCCTCATATGACGACAGAAGAAACATTCAGTTGGAATTGGGACTGCTAATCTTCGATAGAGCAAGAGCTCGTCAGGCAGAATGCGGTAATTTCGCCCGCAGCTTTCGCAGGCCAAAATTTCTTTTAGAATTTCATCTGTAACATCATGTATAGAATTTGGAACTTGGTCTTGAGAAATAGTTTCCTTCCCTTTCGTCTGCTGAATTTCGTCTTGCCATCTATAACCTTGAGCCAATGCGTCTTCTCGATTGAACTGTAATTCCCAATTAGCTCGTGTTTCATTTATGCCGAATGGCGAAAGAGAGGACGGGAAAAATTCTCCATACTCTCCACGAATTTTCATATCTTCAATTATTTTCTTTGAGAGTTCCTGATATTCCTCTTTTGAGTATCGCTTGTTCAAAATAACATACTCTCCTTTTTTTACACTTGTACAGCCAAGAATGTTATTGCATCCATGGCAGTCAAACGAATATGAAGCGAAGGTATTTTTCCAGCATTCAATTGTAGAGAGGCTTCTCGATGACTGATCTGGCGTAATGCACTCATATGCAAGCTCAGTTTCGCCGCCGACTTCGCAGTCATAACACATTTTGTATGTCACGCCATTATGTACATATTTTGAATCTTCTGAAAATGAGGCAAACGATGAAGACTTGGTATTTTTGCCGCGAATAATATCTGAGCCAGTACACGCGACGCTGCTTTGCAGCTCAGCGAATTTCCGAGGATAGGGCGCAACCCATTCAGTAAATTCCTTTCGTGCTCGTTCATAGCCCGATCGTGTATGGAGCTGATATGACTCTAAAATGTGCTGATATTCTTCTTTTGAATATTGCTGATTTTTGAAATAATATTTTTTGTTTCGCAGGCCGCTAGACATAAAACAATCTTGCGAGCCGCGACAGTCATAGCAAAGAACACAATTGATGCATGATGTGCACCAATATACGCTTCTGCAGTTAGAAACTCCATTAGCGGCGACACCATCATACAGATATTGCGATTCCTCGGTAATAATCAATGTATCTGACATGTCTTTTCCCGCTGCGAGCGAAACTGAGTTAAATACATTTTCAACTCTCCAAGCAATGAAAACCATAGCGCAGTTTTTTGCAAAAGCCACATCGTTCGTATAGAGACAGTTAATGCTTGCAATATCGTTGTCGTTTACGATTCCAAGTACTGGAGTCTTATGATTAAGCTCCACTACCTGTTCAATAAAAGAGCGCGTCGGATCATACTCAACGCCATAACTATACGGATCCCAATTATCGCTATGAAAACATTTTGGACAAAGCACGGTAAAACCGCTATTCGGCGCATAGATGGAAATAAAATTCTTTTCGCAAAGCGAACACTGGCGCGAATAGAGGTTGAAATCATTTCTCCACGACAAACGCCGAATACGGCGGCACCGCGGACAAAGCGTCGGAGCTGGAACGTCAATCTTCTCATAAAAGCCTAAATCGTCAGCTTCGATTACGAAGGCAGTTGAGCAGTTTTTGCATTGTTTGGTTTCTGGGTTCATCTAGTTAGTTTCCTTTTGATAACAACTTTCACAATATACCATTTCTGGCCGTTCGGGAGCATACGAACTCTTGAACTGATTCGGGCAATCCCCAACATGGTCATGCAATCCTGCAAGATCGGGTCGCGCAGTGTCGGCTGAAGCGCGACCCTTTTGACACATGCATTCACGCAGCCAAAGTTGCGGCGGATTAACAAACTTGAACCGATCAGTAAATCGACACATATGGCACTTTCTCGGGAGCGGCAACTTCATGTTCTTATAAAATTGAAGCTCAAGTGGAATAATACGATATGCTTTACTACAATCAAGGCATTCAATAACTTCTTTCAATATTGAATCACCTACATCTTTACTGTCATCTGGAAGGTCAGAAGCGGTGATTGTAGCCTTATACTCCGCTTGAACTGGCTCTCTCCATACAAAACCCAGCTCTTCTGCCTGGCTGGGCAGAAGAGGGTAAAAATCCTGAGCCATGCTTTCATTATAAGCATACGGTGAAAGTTCTGCAGGAAAAAATTCTCCGTATGTGTATGCTCTGCCAAGCTTATCCATGTATGGCATTTCATTCATATGAGTAATTATCTTCTCGCGCAAAATTTCATATTCTTCCTTTGTATATTGCTTATTGAAAATACAGTATTGTTTTTTATAAAGGCCGACACAACCAAAACAATTAGTTACTCCATAAGAGAAAGCGCAGTACTCGACATCTCGCACGTCTCCCCAGCAGTTATAAGAAAACTTAATATTGTAAGCGCCCAAACCGCATGTGACGCATTCATACATATTGTCGGCACGATCACCCCAAATTGTGTAATCGTATGCATTACTAGCTTTGTACTGCATATCCTGACAATAACGCAAATTCTCGCTTTGGCGGACTGAATACGAATCAGTAACATTCTTTGAGTCAAAGACGCGTTCGCCAGTAGAAGCTACAGTACGAAGCGTGTGATTATATTTTACTGGAAACTTCAGCCAGAAATCATGCGCTGTTTTTAACACGTCAGTTAGTACTGCATGAGAAGAAAGATTGTATTGTGCAACCTTGCGATCATACTCTTCTTTGCTGTATGGCTCATTAAAAAAGTAGTTCGACTTCTTGGTTAAATTCACGCAGCCGAAGCAATTAGTGCAGCCGCGCAAGCCTTTTGAAAACCAGACATCAACACAGCTATCGCAATCGAGCGAATAGAAAGTGCGATAGCTTTTATCAGTCATGACAATTTCATAGCATAATTCATCTTCTGTTCCTTCATAGCTATCGAGCGTATCCTTCACATGATTCATCTTGCGCGCGTACGCGCAATTTTCCATATAATCACAGTTAAAACAAAGGTAGCAGTTTTTTGCTTCGCTTATTTCATTGCAGTACTCAGAATTCACCATGTTATATACAGAACGTGCAGCAAGGGGCGCTCGAGCAAGCAAGTCCTTGAATTGCTTAAAAAATGGTTTTGAGAAATCATAATCGACACCTGTGGCAAGCTTATCCCATTCATCGCCGTACCAAAATGCATTTTCATATGTGACAACAGAAGCTAGAGGAGAAAAGCCGGAAAAAATATCAGTTTGAGTATGCGAATCTTTGCGCCTAAAAAGTACTTTCTCGTTACGATATTGGAAGCGCCTAATCATTCGGCACTCAGGGCATAATGTTGGAGCAGGAACTTTCATTTTTTCATAAAAAGAAAAATCATCAGGCTCGATGTTGAAATCAGTTTTGCAGTTTTGGCAGTTTCTAGTTTCCATAATTACTATAGTACTTCTTTCTGATAACATCCTTCGCAATAAATCTTCTCCACTCGCTCCGGTGCATAAGTTGTCTGAAACTCGTTCGCGCATGTGCCCGAGTGATCATGTGACTGAATGTCGCACATACAGGTACGCTGGTAGAGCTTCATCGGATTTCGCTGCTTGAGACGGTTATAGTGGCGACAGTTTGGACAATAGACAGGCAATGGCACATTCATTTTATGATATAGATCAAATTCCTCAGACATGATTCGGAAAGCAGTTGTGCATTGTGAAATTTCACTTCCCTTGTTGCGGCATTCTATGATTTCTTTGGTAATTGAAGCGTCAGCTGTTTTGGAACCATCTGGAATCATTTCATTGGCAATCGAAATAGTGTAATTGCGTTCATCCCGATCAAACCAAGTAAACCCTTGAGCCAGCGCGTCCTCTTTTGAAAGCGGAAAATATTCCTGTGCCACAGTTTCGTTATACGCAAACGGTGAAAGATTGTAAGGGAAAAATTCACCATACGTAAATGTTCTTCCTTTCGCATCGATATATGGCATTTCGTTCATATGAGCAATAATTTTCGGGATCAACGCCTCGTATTCCTCTTTTGTATACTGCTTATTCAAAATACAATATTGCTTGCTTCGCAATCCGTGACAGCCAAAGAGATGGGATGAACCATGACAGTTGATCGAATACCGAACATCAAAACAATGATAGACTACGCCGGTAAAATACAGGTCTTGGGATTGAAGAGCAGAATCAAATGTATCGTACAATCGCTCGCCTTTTATACCTACTCCTGGCCCTGAGTCATATGAATCCTTGATATCATATCCGCCCCATACCAAGTATTTGCCGTCTTCGCAGCCGATCGGCGTGCCGACGATATCAAACGAATATTTTAGATTCTTCGAGTTCTCGATATTTTCGCCAGTACAATTGACCGACTTATACATATTTGCAAAACGATGAATCTGACTTTCATGGAACTTCTGTGCCTTTGCTTTGTATTCTTCTATAGTGGAATGAGAAGTGAGATCTATGGTACTTAAAAATTCCAGATACTGTTCGCGAGTATATTGTTCATTGAAAACACAATAGCTTTTGCCGCGTAGGTTTGTACAGCCAAAGCAATTCTGACAGTTTACGCATGATTCCAGAAAATATGAATCAGCGCACTGTTTGCAGTTTTTGGAATATTGAACTTTAAAATTATTATGCGAGTTTACAAGCTCGTAACAAAGTTCATTATGATTGGCAATGTACATTTCCGCAGATTGTTTGTTTTCCGTCACGCGGTTGCCGTACATAGTGTCTTCGTTACTATGAGAAGCAGAAAGCATGAAGCCGTTTTTATCCCCTTCGGCCACATTGCAGTACTCGCAGTTAACCATGTTAGTCACTGAAAGATTAATAAGCGGAATACGCTCATACAATTCTTTGAATTGCTGAAAAAAGGGTTTTGAGAAATCATAGTCCTTTCCATATTCAATCGGATCCCATGAGTCGCCCCACCACGTGCGATCATCATAAACAGTATACGCAGTTCCCGGGCGATGAATAGAAACGATCTGTTCGCCCAATTTCCCTGGGGCATTATTTTCGCGACTATAGAGCGTCCGCTCATTACGGAACATCATGCGTCGCTGAAATCGGCACATAGGGCAAAATGTCGGCGGCGGAACATTAATCTTGCCGTAAAAAGCAAAATCTTCCTCTACTATGAGAAATGATTTCTTGCAGTTTTGGCAGTTCCGGGTTTCCATAGGGTTACTATAGCACTTCTTTTTGATAACAATCTTCGCAATACACTTTCTCGATACGAAGAGGAGAATACGTAGTTTCAAAGCGATTTTCGCACTCGCCTTCATGGTTATGCCCCGAGATAGCACAGTTACACTTCCTATTGTACAGCTCTGGTAGATTTACCATACTAAATCTTCGTAAGTGACGGCAGTTGAAACAATTCCTTGGCAGCGCGATTCCAAACCGTCGAAGCATGCCTAATTCTTCAGGAACAATACGATACACTTTGCCGCACGAAGCGCAGGAAAGTATTTCTTTTACAATATCATCTGCAACGTCAGAGATTGAATCAGGCAAATCAACGGATTTAATCGTCGCCGTAAAATTACCAGGAATAACTTCTCTGTATTTCCAGCCTTGCTGCTTGGTTGCCTCCTCGCTTAACGGCTTATAATCCTGGGCGATGGTTTCATTATAGGTATAGGGCGAAAGCTCGATTGGGAAAAATTCGCCATAGCCATATGATCTTCCAGCACTGTCTATGTATTTCATCTCATTCATCTGTGCGCGAATCTTTGGAACAAGCTCTTCGTATTCTTCCTTAGAATATTGCTTATTGAAAATACAGTACTGCTTTTTGCGCAGGCCAACACAGCCGAATAAATTGCTTGAGTTATGGCAATTGATGCAATATTCCATATTGTACGAATTCCAAACGGCGATACAAAAGAGCAACACGGCTGCCGTGTCTCCGCAGTCTACTGATTCATATAACCGTTCGGCGTTAACTCCGATGCCATACCCGTCATACAGATCGTACGAATTTACTAATGTATTTATTATATATCTCGAATCTTTTACTCCATCAAAGACGCTGAATCCATATTTAACATTGAAGCAGCTTCGGAGATTGTTTCCCGTAGACTCTTCAGAATTTATAAGATTGGCGTATCGATGAATAGCGGCATTTTTTATTTCTGAGAATCTTTTCATCGCTTTCACAATATTGGAGTATGCAGCGAGATTGTATTCTTTTATTTTCTCTGAATACTCAGCTTTTGTATATTGAACATTCTCAAATACATATTGCTTATTTCGTAAGTTTGAAGATAAGAAGCAATTATCGCAATTTTTACAGTCAAAAAGAAAGGCACAATCCGTACAAGCAGTGACTTGATCTGAAAAAAATACTCTATTGGACTTGAGGAGAGATACTGATTCATAGCAGTATTCTGAATCAGTAATCGCATAGCAATCCATGAGATTTTTTACTTTATTGGCGAGAACAGAATACAGAATATCTTCGGCATCCCAGGATGCAGAAACGAGATAGCAATTCTTGGCCTCCCCAACATGATTGCCATATTCTGTATTAATAGACTTACCAATAAAGACGGCTGCCATAGGGGTGGCATTTAACAGTTCCCTATATTGTATGAAAAACGGTCGAGAAAAATCATACTCTCGCGCAGAAATACTTGTATCGCATTCATCTCCCCACCAAAAATCTCTCTCCACAATATTCATCCCTTCCTCGGGAGAAAAACAAGAAATGATAGATTTGCCGCTGGCATTTGAAGTAACCCTATGCAAAGTTCGCTCATTTCTGTACGCGAACCTTCTGATCATGCGGCACTGAATGCAGAAAGTCGGAAAAGGTACCTGAACCTTAGCGTAAAAATCCTGATCGGTTTGATCAATACTGAATTCAGTTTTACAGTTTTGGCAGGTTCGGGTTTCCATGATTACAGTACCTCTTTTTGGTAACAACTCTCACAATACACTATTTCCGATCGATCAGGCGAATAGCTGCTTTCGAATATATTTGGGCAATGTGCCGCGTGCCCGTGAGACTCTTGCGCACACATGCATGCACGTGGCCAGACCTTGAGCGGATTGCGCTTTGCCAAGCGTTCATAGTGACGGCAATTAATACAGAGTCTTGGGAGCGGAATTCCCATTCGCTTGTACATTTGAAGCTCAGATGGAATAACGCGAAACGCATTTGTGCACTGATGATTGCACGTTCCCGCATGCAAGCATGAAATTATTTCATTCGTAATAGTGTCTTCAATATCGTGTATCGAATCAGGAACCGTTAAAACATCCTTGGTAGGCATATATGATTTATCTTCAAGTTTTCTCCACACAAATCCCCTCTTTTCAATCTCCTCTTTTGTCATTGGAAAATATTCCTGGGCAATTGATTGATTGTATGGGAAAAATGACATTTCTTCTGGAAAAAACTCTCCATACGTATACGTACGGCCGCCTTTGTCGACATATGGCATTTCTGTCATATGCGCGATAATTTTCGGCAATAATTCAAAATATTCTTCTTTAGTGTACTGCTTGTTCAAGATGCAGTATTTTTTATTCTTGATACCCACACAGCCAAAACAATCCGAACAGTTTTTTATAAAATAATTATACTGACAAGAAAAGCTTTCCCAGATGTTTGCCGAGAAGCAAACATTTTGAACATTGCTGCCAGAGTCCATCAAGTCATAGCTGTTTTCAATATTCACTCCGATGGCATACGCATCATGGACGCTCTTCATATTCGTTACGCCGTAGACACAATATTTCAGATCTTCCGCCGGTCCTTCGATATCGAAGCATTCCAGGCAGTTTTTGGCGCCATTCAAATAATCACCAGTTGAAGCAACGGTATGGCGCGAATTGGAATATCGGCGCGGATATTTCGCCAGTAGTTCTTGATATTTTTTCTCAAATGCTTCACGGCCTGAAGCAGTATCGAGATGCAAACGTGTCACTTCTTTTGCATATTCTTCCTGAGTGTATTGAACATTCAAAATCTGGTTCTTGGCGTTTCGAAGGCCGGCGCAGCCAATGCAATCCTGGCAATTATGGCAGTCATAGCAAAATTTTGATTTGATACATGACTGACAGAGCTGCAACCCATCGCAGTCGTAGCACTGTTCACAATCCACCATGTTTTGGCATTTTTCATTCTTTCGAGAACCAAGCATGTCAAAACAGTCCCTGTTTTCAATCGAGTGGTAGAGATATGCCGTATCCTCGTTCATGTCGCTGGCGAAATTCAGATAGCAGTTTTTAGACTGGTACGTAAAATTGCAGTAGTCACTGTTTACATCCTGGAGATTGATGAGCGCCGGTGCCGGAACTGAATACAAAAGCTCCTTAAATTGCGAGAAGAACGGTTTTGAAAAATCATATTCTTTATGATGATCCATCGCATCCCATTCATCACTCCACCAATATTTCTGATCATAGACTGGAAGTTTTAGTTCGGGCGGATACATCATAATGATCATCTCCTCGTGGCCAGGAGCATCGCATTTACGTTTATACAGACTTCGTTCGTTTCTCCAAGCCAAGCGGCGCTGCAATCGGCAATCCGGACAAAATGTCGGTGAAGGAACATTCAATTTTGTATAAAAATCAAAATCCTCAGATTTGATCTGAAATGATTGTGCGCAGTTTTGGCAGTTCTTTGTTTCCATACTTATGCAATTTCTTTGAGGTAGCATTCTTCGCACGCTATACGCTTATATCCCCATGCTTTTGGATAGTAGGTATTAATATCTTTCGAGCAAAAATTACAGGTTGCGGGCACAATCTTGCTTGGGGCCAGTTTCTGCATGCGCTCCTTTGTTCGCACATCGAAATGCACTCGCGGAATAGCAATATGCATCCGTCTCAAAAATGCTAATTCCTCAGCAGAAATATTGTAGCGCCATCCAGTTACTGGACAAATAAGAGGTTGTTTGGAAAAACTTTCATCTACATCGTCGATTGAATCAGGAATATCAGCAGTAGGCATTCCCTCAGAAATATTTTCTGCACCTTCATCCCAATATCCACCGTGCTCTAAAACATATTCCTTTGTAACTTCCGGAAAATAAATTGACGCAGTTGTGAGGTTATACGGAACAAGACCCAAAGAATACGACGGAAAGACGCCATACTCCCCTCGTGCTTTCATATCTTCAATGATTTTTGCTTTTAGCGACTCGTATTCTTCTTTTGAATACTGCTTGTTCAAAATACAATATTTTTTCTTGCGCAAGCCGACACAACCAAAACAGTATTCGCATTCGAGACAAATATCGCAATATTCCGAGTATCGAGTGCCATCACACCAAATTGAATATTTCAAATCATATGCATTGGTACAACAACTATTATTTCCCGATAGCTGAACATCCCAACATCCAGTCTGGTCTATACAATCTTTGTCGTTGCGACCGCGCATGCAGTTTGTGCAATTTTCAGAATCCTCAATGCTAAAAATATTTACACAGTCATTACAATTGGCCATATAGTTGCCGATTGAATTTTGAGTTTTGAGGCTGAAGTTTTCTCGGTGAACTACGTTTTCTCTAAGTATCTCAAGGTACCGAGCTTTGCACTTTTCAAGGCCAGCATGTGAACCTAAATCATACTCCTTTAATTTTTCAAAATAAGCCTCTTTGGTATATTGTTCATTCTCAATGCAGTATGACTTGCCGCGTAGATTCCAGGACATGAAGCAGTTTGTTGAATTACGGCAATCAAAAAGAAAGGCACTGTCGATGCAGTCCTTGCAGTTGATAGAGAATAATAACTTGCTGCAGTTGAAACAATAGGTGCAGTTATAGCATTGATCGAGATTGAAGACGTGAGAAATATCTATGGAGTCTTTGCTATCAAATGCACGATAACCATACATGAGATTTTCTCCGCGAACCATCGAGCGACTCAGGTAAGAATTTTTACATTCCCAGAGATCATCTCCCCAATCTGAATCAACATTCTGCGCTCCAGTCTGATGTGGCCGTGGAACTTTTTCCTGAAGTTCTTTGAGTTGATCGAAAAACGGTCGGTTAGGATCGTAGTCTTGTCCAAAATCCATTGGATCCCAGGCATCGCTCCACCATTCTTTGGAAGTATAAATCGGATACCGAGCATGTTCAGGTAATATAGTAATTAATTTTTCTCCAGAAAGATTGGACTTGCGTACTCTAAATTTTCCGAAAGGCCAAAAAGCGAAATGTTGCTTCCATCGGCAATTACGGCAAATGTTCGGCACTTCCAGGCCGATTTTCTCATACATTCCCATTTCCCTCTCTGTAGTCTGAAACGAAGTGTTGCAGGAAGCGCAGGTCTTACTCATAAGGAAAGTATAGCTTTTTAAGCTTACATATCAAGCAAAAGTATGGAAAATTCTATTTGACTAAAAGTAACAAATATGCTATAATATATAAGTACATTTACAGTTTTAAGAGTTATTATAGCCGGGTACAGTCGCTTGTAATAACTCTTAAATCCATACCTCCATGAAATCTACCAGCACCGTAATCATTCTCTCGTTTTTTCTTTTATTAATTTGTTGCAAAAAAACACCCTCAAATTTAGCCAAAGAGACCACTACGGTTTCCCAAACCAAAGTTACTGAGCAACAAACTGCATCCCGTTTTACTGAAACTGAAAAAACAACTGATTTTGATTCAACAACTATTTCTTGTGTAATTACACTTTTTAAACAAAAAGGCACCTTACATAATGGAATATATGAATACAAAATCAATAAAGACTGTAGTGCGTACACCGACCGCAGCAGCACAAATACTTTCATTGTTAACTTATTTGGCCATAATTTCCTTGTGAAAAAAGGAAAAATCTATGCGCCAATTAAGGTCAACAACCGCGAACTAATATACATCAAACAAGTAATTCGGGAATTACTTCCTTAGCAAAAAAACATTAGTGATCCTTCTGCCAAAAGCGGAGGGATTTTTTATATTCAACTAGATCAAAGGCTCAGCGGCCTTTTCTTGTTGCGGCGCTGCTGCCTGGGCATCGGAAGATCCGCGGCCAGTGTGGCTGATAGCTGCTTTTTCTTGGGCACTTCGAATGATAGTGGATTCTTCTTCGGCGATAAGCTTTTTGGCCATATCGGCTGGAATTGAGAATTTGCGTCGTGACGCTTCGATAACTTCTTTGCGGTATGAAGGATGCGTTGGCGGCAGCACTTTCAGTGTTTCAGCAGAGAATGGGTCGTATGATTCGCCGTCGATGGTCATTTTGATATAGAACTCCCCCACACCGAGGTTGATCAAATCTTTGGTATCGAAAATTGGCGCAAATTCAGCTTTGAGCTTGATTGCATCATCACCTCCCAAACGGAATGAAATAATTGATCCGACGTTACCGAGCACGGCCTGTTGGACTTTCGGCAAAAGCTGACCGACGTATTGGTGAGCAACTGTCAGGTTGAGTCCGTACTTACGAGCTTCTGAAAGAATGTTTTCGAATGTATCAGTAACGACGTTCTGGAACTCATCCACGTACAAGTAGAAATCATAACGCTTTGAATGATCAAGTTTTGCACGAGCCATTCCTGCTTGCTTGATCTTGGTCAAGAACATAGCTCCGAAGAATGACGAGTTTTCTTCACCGATCTTACCTTTTGAAAGGTTAATCATAAGAATTTTTTTCTCGTTCATCACTTTTTCAATGTCGATGCGGTTTTCTTTTTGTCCGAAAATGTTGCGCAACATTGGATCTGACAAGAACTGTCCGAGCTTGTTAACGAGCGGGATGATAGCGTCGGTATCGAACTTTTCAGACCAGTCCGCGAATTCGATCGCCCAGAAGCGCTTTACCATGTCGTCTTCGATATATTCAACCACTTTTTGACGGTAGTTACGGTCGGTCAGCATTGAAATCATTCCACGCATCGTTGCGTATGGGTAGTCCAAAAGCGCGAGTGTGGTAAATCGAAAGACGTGCTCAAGACGCGGAGTCCAGTTGGAACCGAATTGCTTTTCCAACACTTCAATCAAGCCTTGGGTCAATTGGTGCTTGAAAGTTGGGTCAACGTTTGCGAGCGGGTTAAACGAAGCTGGATATTCAATGTCGCCCGGATCAATAATACAGACATCTTCAACGCGTTCCTTTGGGATAAAGTCCAAAATGTCATCAATAAATTCTCCGTGCGGGTCAATGACGCACACACCATGACCCTGAGCGATGTCCTGGCGCACCATAAGTTCCTGAAGTTTGGATTTACCGACTCCGGACTTTCCGATGATGTAGAGGTGACGGCGGCGGTCAACGCGCTTGATACCAAAAACATAGCGCTTTTCTTCCAAAGCGGCTACATAGTTGGTTCGTCCAATAAACGACACGTCTTCGGTCGTAACCTTGCCAAACTCAGGAAGTTCAGGAGGCGGCGGAGCGTATTTGATTAATTGGATTTTATTAAGCCGTGCCATTTCTATGTGAAATTATAGCATACCTTTTACTACAAATGACTAATCTCTCTATACTTTCAGTGCCTAAAATTGACTAATCATGACTTTATTGTAATATGAGGGAAATTTGTCCATTGTAAAAATTAGAATATGAAAGATTCAAAGCGAGATATTGTGTATGTACTAAATACCGATTCAAATGATGCAGCCGCCACTTCCCTTTCCCTTACCTGGGGTGAAGGCGAACAATATTTTTTGAAAGCACTTGATACAGTAGTAGAAAAAGTTTTAGAATTTTACAGCAAAGAACAAAAACGCCCGGCCGTAATCATTTATAGAGACCGGACAGCGTACGATATTGCGAGCGAATACCAAGCTCGTTTCAAGGGCATGCTTCAAGAAAAGCTTACCGCAAAAGGAATCCCTGGCTGCAATGTAATTTCAGCATCAGTCTGCGGTTCTGCCGCCAATGTTGTAACTATTGTACAGTTCGAATATCTTGATTATTCGGAAAAAGAATTTTTAGAAAACATTCAAGCGTTCGATAGTGCTTCCACTACACCACCAAAAGAAATTGAACATAATTACATTATCTATAGAATAGAAGGAACCACCTCCGTAAGTATTCCCGAAGACCAGAAAACAAAAACACAAGAGCCGCCTGAATAGGTTGGCTTTTTTTATTTTAATTGAGAAATCTGTTGTGCTTGGGACCAGGGTCGAACTGGTGACCTATCCCTCTTCAGGGGAGCGCTCTACCAACTGAGCTACCCAAGCATTTTCTTATTTATTTTGGCTCTGATCAAAGAAACCTTTGAGGTCGCTGTTCTGCCACGCTGAACTGAACGACTTGAACTGAGCCATATATGGCTGGAGGAAATAAAAAGCTCCTGCCGCCACACCGATCAACACCAGCCAATATACTACCTTGAAAGCTGAAGTCCATCGCTGGAGCCTGCGCATGCTGCGAAGCATCATATTGTTCTCCTTGGTTAATTCAAGAAGCTCAGTGACCTTTTGCTGCATTTCAGGTTCCATAAATGGCATCGTAGCATAAATGCCGTTATATTTCAATGCTGTCTACTCGGCAGGAATCTTCCTCTACGAAACACTACAGAGAGGCCAGTTAAACTGTACAAAGCCTAGCGTACAAGAGTTAAATTGATAAAGATATCTAACTCATACCACTCTTAGGCACAAGGATACACACATTACGATTAAACTGTGTCCCCACCAGGAATCGAACCTGGATCAGCTCGTTAGGAGTGAGCCGTTCTATCCATTAAACTACAGGGACAAAGCAAAAAGCACCAGTACGGTGCCTTTGCATTCTAAACTATTTTGGCTTTTTTCTCTAGGCCGCGATTCCGAGAAGTTCGGCAATCTTTGGCTTGTTGAAGCCGATGATAACATCGTCTTCGATGCGGATCACTGGAACGCCCATTTGGCCTGTCATGTCGATCATTTCAGCACGTGCTTCTTGGTTTGATGCAACATCGATGTCTTCAAATGCTACACCCTTTTCAGTGAAAAATTCCTTTGCCATATGGCAGAAATGGCAGGTTGGCGTTGAATAGATAGTTACTTTCTTCATAAGAATCGTCTCGCTTAATTACTAACTCTTATAGTATACCATTGCTGTCAATTTTATAAAAAGAAGCCGGTTTTTACTGCTTTTTGAACATTGAGGTAAAGGTCTGCCACCATGATTTCTTTTGGGCTACAGGCGTGGCAGGCGCTACAGACGCTGTGCGGCTGTTGTCTGTAATAACCACCAGACCCTCTCCAGGCTTGGCTGCACGGTATTTGTTTCGAATGGCCTCTTCTACGCCAGCATCGGTATTTAACCTATCTATTTCGGCCTGAGTCTTTAATTCACTTTCTCGCAGCGTCAAAACCTCATATTGTGCGGTATTTGCGTTTGTTCTTGCTTCTTCCCTTTTCTGAAATACTGAAAATACAGAGAATCCGAGAAAGATCACAATAACACCAAGAACAAGCACGCCGAGCGGGCTGAACAAAAAATGCTTGAATTTTTTCCTCTTTTCAAAAGTAGCCATATTGTGTATAGTGCTGTAGTCCTCACCGAGGCTATCAGCTTAACTATCATACGTTGTTACGTATGCTTTCGCAATTATGTTATTCAATCCAAAACACAAAAAGAAGATTCAGATCGTTTGGAGCATCGTCGTCGTACTCGTGATCGCTAGTATGATCCTTTTGTACCTTCCAAGTATCTTTAGATAACAGCACAAATAAAAAGCCGTCCGTAAGGGCGGTTTTTTATTTAATATATTCGGAGCAATTAACGTTCAGTGGAATTTTATTTCTAAGTGGCTGCACGACCCTGGTCGCAGAATTTTAGAAGTACCACGCCGGTCGCGACAGCCTGCCTATCGGCAGGTTATTCTTCCCCGTTTCGCATCATTTTGAGAAACACTTCATGTGGTATAGACAATTTAGCTGTCTCCCGCATCTTCTTCTTACCTCGCTTCTGCTTTTCCAAGAGTTTTTTCTTTCGTGAGATGTCTCCTCCTCCGACAACTTTTGAACCGTGCATCAGCACGTCTTTACGGAATGCTTTAATAGTCTGGGATGACATAATACGGCCAAGTGCGACCGCCTGTACTTTCATTTCAAATTGCTGACGAGGGAAAATGGCGTGGAGTTTTTCTACGGCTTGCTGAGCTTCAGTTTCAGCGCGCTTGCGAGAGATGACGCGTACAAACGCAGGAACTACTTCGTTCGCAATAATGATATCCATTCGAGTAACATCAGCATCACGAAGCTCTCCGATTTCGTATGAGATAGAAGCATACCCCGAAGTGGCGCTTTTTAGCTCGTCAAAGAAATTGCGCATCATTTCTCGAAGCGGCATTTTGAGATTGAGAGCTGAACGGTTATCACCGAAGTTTTCGGTGTCGCCGATCTCAGCTTCATGGTCGTAAAGCAAGGGCATCAGACCGGTAAGGTAATTTGCCGGCGTAATAATCTTGATCGAAACCCATGGCTCGCGAACTTTGGCAATCACGCCATCATCGGGAAACATGTGGGGAGAATAGATAACATCTTTCTTGCCGTTTCGATATTCAACATAGTATGTGATAGACGGAGTGGTAATGACGAGTTCAAGATTGAATTCTCGCTTCAAGCGCTCAGTAATGATTTCCAAATGCAGCATACCCAGGAATCCGCAGCGAAAACCGCGGCCGAGAGATCCGGACGATTCTTCTTCATATGAAAATGCAGAGTCAGAAAGTTTCAATCGGCTGAGCGCGAGCTTGAGTCCCGGAAAATCATCCTGGCTTTCTGGATACACAGAAGCCCACACAACTGGGCGTGGCTGCATGTACCCTGGAAGTTCAGGAAGCGGTCGCTTTGATGAAATGATCGTATCACCGACTGAGGCAATACCCGGCTTTTTAATACCAGTAACAATATAGCCAATCTCGCCTACCATGAGTTTGTCTTTTGGAGATTCTGCCGGAGCAAAAATACCGACTTCGAGCGCTTGGAATTCTTCATTCGAAACAGCAAACTTCAGATAGTCGCCTCGTTTAACAGCGCCGTCAAAAAGACGCGTGTACACGATAACTCCGCGGTGATCATCATATTTGAAGTCAAAGACAAGTGAACGAAGTGCGTCAGTATGCTCAGCTTCTGCTGGCGGCGGAATGCGAGTGATCACTGCTTTTAAGAGTTCGTCTACACCCTGCCCCGTCTTTCCAGAAACTTCCAATACTTCGTCAGGATCAATATTCAACAGAGCGGCGATTTCAAGCTTAGTTTCGTCGATGCGCGCAAGCGGTGAATCCACTTTCGAAAGGACTGGGATAATCACAAGGCCCGTCTCGCGAGCCATACCGAGCGTGGTAAGCGTTTGCGCCTGAACTCCTTGAGTAGAGTCAACCAGGAGAATAGAGCCTTCCACAGCCTTGAGAGCGCGCGAAACTTCATATGAAAAGTCGATGTGTCCTGGCGTATCAATGAGGTTGAGAACATAATTTTCTCCGCCGCTTGCGTACTGCATGCGCACGGGCTGCATCTTGATCGTGATGCCGCGCTCGCGTTCAAGTTCCATGTTATCCAAAACCTGGTTCATCATTTTTCGTTTTTCGATTGTTCCCGTGATCTCAAGCATGCGGTCAGCCAGTGTGGACTTGCCGTGGTCGATATGGGCGATGATTGAGAAATTGCGGATGTGAGTTACCTCCATGTGGTCTACTATAGCAAAAAACGTTGAAAAAGCTAGGTATTTGGTAAAAAAATAAACCGGGGACGCAAAGGTCCTCGGTTTTTCAAGTTTATAAATTAAATTATTATTCTACAGCTGCAAAGCCTGTAGGCTGATGGTGGCTATGGCGGTCCAACGGCGAATAATGAAAATCAATTTCATAGTGATCGCCATGTTCCAGTTCATACTCCATATAAATGCAATAAATCCTGCCGTTATCCAAAACCCAACCAAGTATAATGCGCACTTCCTTTTCACCTTCGGGAATCTGCAGCAGTTTTCTTCCTTCTTCAGTTGTGGCTAAAAACTGTATGTTCGCCCTAATTTCTGCAGCAGTGGAAGTACGAACAACCGGCAACCTTTTTATAAGCATGCGGTCATACAAAGTCACGGCCTTACGTTCTGGTTTTGGATCTTCCTTAATCTGAAAGTACATGTAGTTCTTTTCAGTATTAAAAAAATTTTCACCAAGCGTATCCATGAGCGCCTGAAATCTGGCATCAATGTTTCTGTGTTCTGGTTTAATTTCGGGAAACAAATGAGACAAGTCGGTTTTACCATTTTGTGCAGGGCGACTCAGCATTGCGAGCGATCCCGGTATATAGGTTGTTCCTTCGTTATTTGTTTCATTTTCGAATTGTTGCAATATATCAGTTTTCATACAAAATAAGGGTTTAGTTATGTAATGCAAAACCCGCGAAACTTTCCCGGACTTAGCATTACATAACTTTTTTTAAAGAAAAATACTCACGCACATTAGCATGAGTATCTAGACTTGTCAAACAAAGCTTATTCAATAAATCCCCCACTCTGATGCTCCCATAAATCCGCATAAATTCCCTTTTTTCTAAGCAATTGCTTATGAGTTCCTTCTTCAGCCACTGCCCCGCTATCAAGCACGATAATGCGATCCATCTTTTGAATGGTGCTTAGTCGGTGCGCAATAACAATTGTCGTTTTCCCTTTCATGAGTTCGTCGAACGCTTGCTGGATATATGATTCGCTTACGCTATCAAGCGAACTTGTAGCTTCGTCGAGAACAAGGATCGGCGCATTCTTGAGCATTGCTCGGGCAATTGCGACTCGCTGGCGTTCGCCTCCTGAGAGTTTGACGCCGCGCTCGCCCACCATAGTGTCATATCCTTTTGGTAGCGAAGAAATAAATTCATGAGCGTGAGCTTTTTGCGCCGCTGAAATAATTTCTTCATCAGTCGCGTTTGGCTTTCCATAGGCGATATTTTCTTTGATCGAACGGTGGAACAATATTGATTCTTGAGGCACATAGGAAATAACGCCGCGCAGATCATCCTGAGTCACGTTTCGAATGTCCTGTCCGTCTACCGTAATGCTGCCTCCTGATACGTCTGCGAACCGGAGGAGCAGTTTTGTAATGGTTGATTTGCCCGCGCCTGAATGTCCGACAAGGCCGATGCGTTCGCCCGGTTTTACGTCAAGATTGAAATTCGTAAAGACATCAGCGTTACCCTCGTAGTTAAACGATACTGCGTTGAAAGAAAGCTTGCCGTCATTCATCTGTAACTCTTCTGGCTTCTGGGGATCTAAGATATCCGGCACTGTATCAAAAATATCAACGATCTCCTGCATTTCAGTGAGAGCCTTCATTAAGCGAGTGAGCGACTTGCCCAAGTTCCAGAGCTGGTCAAAGACGCTATCCATATAGAGCTGAACAAGCACGATCAACCCAACTGTAACTTTTCCTTTTGACCACAGATACACAGACAAGAAAGTAACAGAACTGTACAAGAACACGGTCATAAAGCCTTGAAAAAGATTTTGCCAGTTTGCGAATCCCCATGCGCGGTCACGTTTCGCCTTTTCGTGCTCGGTTACCTCGGCAAACATTTTCATCTCGCGATGTTTAGCTGAAAATAGTTTGACATTCATTATGTTTACGAACGCATCAGCATAGCTTCCTGTTACCGTTGAATCTGCTTCCGCTTCAAGGATATCAAACTTAATTTTTCTGCGGATAAACGCGATCGTAATGCAAACATAGAGGAAGATCCAGCAAAATAGAAAAAGTGCGATCGGCGGCGCCTGCCAGAATAAAATGACAAAAATACCGACAAGCTCGACTGAAGCAAACCAGATGTTGTAGACGAACAGATCATGAGCATTTTCAAATGAGCGGCTAAAACGCTTTGCCTTGGCAACCAATCCTCCGGTGAAATTATTGCTGAAGAAATGATATGAGTGGTCGAGGAGCGTAGCAAATGAAAAACGATGGAGCTCGCGTATGGTATTGCTCTGGAAATACGTCATGGCAAAATCAGCCGTTCGATAAAAGAAGTTGTAGATAAAACGAACGCCAATCGCAATAAAGACGAGGGTAAAAATAGACTTGAGCGTCACCTGCCCGCTCGGAAAAGCCGAGATGGAATCAATGATCTGCTTGTAGATAAGCGGATTGAGGATATTTGATAAAATAATGCCCATTGCATATCCTCCAAAGACAAGCAGAAAAGACCACTTGAACTTTTTTATCTGCGGCCAAAGGTATTTCCAGATTTTGCTGAAAGAAAACATGATGGAAGTCTAGCAAGAAACCTTGCAAATTCAAATTATTCGAAACTTTCCTGACCAGGGATGATGACGTCGGATTTCCAGAATCGAGAGTGGATTGCTTTTGAGAACGTAGCCAATTCCTCGCTGCCCATAAGATATAGTACTGATACCGCACAAGCGAATCCCACCACTCCTGCCACTACTACTTGTATAAATACGCCGATAAATGTATTTGTTACCATCGGATCGCCTAGAACAAACAAAGTGGCATACGAAGCAATGCCGAGGACGATAGCGCCGATAAGCGATGTCCACACTGTCTTCCAGAGCGTGCGAAGAATGTGCGCACCGAAATCAATGCGGAAGAAAAACCAGAATAAGAATAAGCTTACAAACTGTCCGACGCTGTATGCAATGCCGAGCCCAATAACTGAGATATTCATGACGCCGACGAGACGGAGTGCTGTTCGGGTAACCGTTGCCGTGTCAGTGTTGCTACCGGTATGAGTAAGGAAATACGCGAGCGCGCAGGTCACGACACCGCCAACGAGCGTAAGCACGAATGGTTTCGCCGTTTTTCCTGATGCATAGTAGGCGCGTACAAAGACAAGCGACAAGCTCTGGGCAACGATACCGAGCGCAAGGACTGCGAAGAGTGCCGCCGTAACACGAGTATCGTTCCACGTGAGCGCTTGAGTTCCATACACGATGCGTACGATATGCGCGCGCATTACAATGAAGAACGCTGTAATCGGCAATGACCAGAAGATAATCTGCTGCGACGCAGAGCGTATCAGTCCCAAAAATTCTTCCGTCTTCCCTGCTGTAAATTTTTCAACAAGACTTGGAAACGCTGCGATCGCATATGACACGCTAATCATTTGAATAGGAACTGTCTGGAGATTGAGTGCGAAGGTAAGGATGGAAATGCTGCCCGAAGAAAGACCAGACGCGATCGCAGTAAGCACCAGCGTGATAATCGTACTCATGGCAAGCGTGAGCGTGCGAGGAAGCGCGATCTCGATAATAGTCCAAAGCTCTCTCCAGTTTATTTCTGTCGTAAGGCGCGGCAAGAATTTTAACTGCGCTACTGTCGGCAGCTGAATTCCTAAGTGCAAGATCGCTCCAATAACAACACCGTATGCCAATCCGTACAAGCCAAAGATCGGATACAGTACGAATACTCCGAAGACAATACCCAAATTGTACATGACAGGAGCGAGTGCATACACAAAGAATTTTTTATGCATTTGGACTACGCTACCAAGCAGATTCTGCAAGCCGAGTATGATTGGAGACAGGAGCATTATGCGGCTCATCGTTACGAGCATGGATATTCCCTCAGGAGGAAATCCCGGAGCGACGATATGCGCAATCCAAGGCATGGCAAGAGCCAATACCAAACACACCGCGCACATAGCAAAAAGAAATGCGGTAAACACGCGATTCATAAACGCCTGCGCTATTTCATGTCCGCCTTTTTGATCTTTTTCAGCCAAGAATGGAATGATAGCAGTAACCGCAACAAGAGAAGCTAGTACCGTATACACAACATCTGGAACGCGAAATGCCGCGTAATAAACATCGAGAGAAAGCGACGGACCTAAATGGGACACCAGTGCGCGATCACGAACCAAGCCAAGCAACTGCGATGTCAGTGAAAAAATACCAAGCAAAAGAGCAGCTTCGTGAATATTGCTGTATTGCTTGCGTATTAAATCAAAGAGCCGTCGAACCATGGCTTATTTTGTTTTAGGCTTCTGAGTTGTTATTTCGCCCGCTTTTTTGGGAGCATCTTTCGAAGCAGGAGTTTCTTCTGGGATTGGAGAAATATCTGTCTGCATTCCATCAAGTGGAGCCCTGCCTGCATTTAAGTTAGCGACAATTTTAGCAATTGTTTCATTTTCTGGAAGCGCTTTTTGAATTGAATTGAAAATATTTTTCGCGCTTTCCACGTTGCCAACTTTAAAGTACGCCAAGCCGAGGACATAATAGGTATTCAATACTGTTCTATCAAGGGTAACTGAGCGCTCGAGCGCGGAAACTGCTCCAGCGTAATCTCCTGCATCATACTTGAAAACGCCTAGTTTAAAGAAAACCACAGCATTGCGAGAATCTGAACTTGCGAGTTGTTCAAGCTGCGCGATAGCGGTTGCGCTATCCCCCGCTGCTGCCTCGATCTCTGCAAGGAGAAAGATTCCATCAAGGAAATTAGGCTTCTTAACAAGTGCGGCTTGAATTATTTCTTTTGCTCCGCTGTTATTCTTGTTAGCAATTTCGAGCTTTGCTTTTAATAGCTCGATATCAGGATTGAACGGAGCAAGATCGGATGCTTTTTTCAAAGCAACCTTGGCATTATCATATGCGCCTGGAATCTGAAGAGGAATGACATTTTGATAGAGCGATGCAAGGTTTGTCCAGTTATCCGGATTTGTCTTGTCGTACGCCACAGCCTTGCCGGCACTTGCTTCCCCGCTCAAGAATATATTTTGGAATTCAGATTTTACGATATCTTTAGATAGCGATTGATCTGAGAACAGCTTATTGAGACCGACGATAGCTAATCCCGACTGAGCTCGCTCATATACATCGGAAGGAGACAGAGCATCTGCCTTAGCGATAAGCGTTACCGCACTTTCATAGTTATTGTTTTTAGTTGCTATCTGCGAGCGCGAGTATAGAACGAGTGAAGCAAATTTTTCTGCGCCGGTAAACAAAACAAACACTGAACCAAGGAGGAACAACACCAGGAGCATAATAGCAAAGAAGCTATGCCGAGGATCCTTCAAAAAATGAATCTGACGATTTGGAATGCGGCCGCTTGTATTTAAGATGCCAAAGAATGCTCCAGATGACGCAAACGCCACCGCCAAAGCAACAACGCCAGGATTATAGAGAAATGCGATAATCCATGAGAATATTGCAATCACAAACGAAGAAACGAGATATGCATGTGTCCTGCGATCTGAACTGCCCTTCAAAACTTGAAATGCTCCGCCAAGAATGAATAAGAGGAGGAAAGCTATCAGTGCGAGGCCTCCAATGATACCTGTTGTAACAAGTACGGTAGGAATAAAGCCAGATCCGGCTGGGAATGAAACGTTCCAGAATCCAGACTGGATGATGGATGAAGGCTGATATAGAAACCATGCATTTGAAAATCGCTCAGGTCCAACACCAACTATTGGATGATGGAGCATTGTCTGACCGAGAACGTGGCCAGTGGCAATGATGGATGGTCTGACTTCTGTCTGTGCGACCCCAAAGGTTTGGCCGACAAATGTTCCGATAATTGGATTCGCAAGGAAAAAGAAAAGCGAAAGAACCAAGATAATAAATGGTGCAGTTGGAAACCGATAGCCAAGCTCTTCGTTTCCCGCACGAAACACGAGCAATGAATACACAAACACCACAAGCGCGACAAACCCAATAACCGCCCAGAGCATGGTGAAGTTAATGATAGCAAGGAATAAGAATGAAAAAATGCCAAGTACGAGCGCTATGATTTTTGAACGTCGAGCAAGCGGGAAAAATTGAAATGCAACCATGACACCCAGTACAACAACTGCGTACCATAGAGCAAGGTCGTTCCACTTTCCAACTACATTAGAAACAGAAGTATAGAATGTACCGACAGATAACAACCCTGGTCCAGCCAGCAAGTATGCTAACTGGAAGACAGTAATGACAGCAGTGACAATTGCCGCAACTTTCACCAACAGTGTGATTTTTTGCTCGCTATTGATATAGAAAACTGAACCGGCAAAAATCAGAACAAGTATCGTTATTCCAACAACAGTGCCGCTTCCTAGGAATAATCCGCTCAATGAAACTTTCCATGCTGGTGAAAAAAAGGCGGAGATCAAGAAAGCCACCGGCAGAAAAAGCCCGGCGAGCAATACGGGAGTTTTTGGAATCGTCAGCACGCCCTGCACGAGACGAGCAATGATCCAGGTCACAAAGACTATCAAAACGCCGAGCGCAATGAAGTATGACTTGCCTACCAATACCCCGAATCCAAGATACGGAATAAAAAAGAGCGGGCTTAAGCCAAGTACTGCGATAAGGAGAGTGGACGCGATGGTATCAAAAAAAACTGCTTTTGGTGATTCGTGCATAAAATTAAATAGGATAAATTACATGGATACACCGTAAGTATAACTTAAAATGCAAGGGGCTGCTATATTACGATGTTAATAAGACGTCCTGGAACATAGACAACTCGTCGGATTTCTTTTCCTTCAGTCCAAGACACGATAACGGAGTCTTTGAGAGCCAGAGCTTTTACCTCTTCTTCGGGCATTTCCTTAGGAATAGTGAGTTCTGCGCGAATCTTCCCATTAATCTGAACAACGATCTTCACTGTATCGCTTACTAGTTTCTTTGGGTCAAATTTTGGCCAGCCAGAAATATGAATGCTCTTTTTTTCTCCAAGTTCATGCCAGAGATCTTCGGTAACATGGGACGCAAACGGCGCGAGGATCTGCAAAAACATTTTAAAATCCTTTGCAGAAATAGCTTCGGATTTTTCCATTTCATTAACACAAATCATCATTGCTGAAATCGCGGTATTGAAATTGAACCCCGCGATATCATCGCCGACTTTCTTAATAGTTTTGTGCAATACTTTTTCCGCCTCAGGAGATGTCTTCCCTTTTTCCGAAACCTTGAATTGCAAACGCCACACTTTTTCAATAAATCTGCGTGAGCCAATGATGCCCTCCGTGCTCCATGGCAAATGCGAATCAAACGGACCGAGGAACATTTCAAAGACACGAAGAGAGTCTGCTCCGTACGTTTTGATTACATCGTCAGGATTTACAACATTCCCCCATCGCTTGGACATTTTTCGTCCATCTGCTCCGCCAATCATTCCTTGGTTGCGAAGAGCTTTGAATGGCTCAGCTGAAGGCACGTATCCCATATCAAACAAGAACTTATGCCAGAAACGAGAATACAGCAAATGTCCTGTCGCATGCTCAGCGCCTCCCACGTACATATCGACGCCGCCATCTTTTTTACCAAACCAATATGAAAGTGATTTTTTTGAAGCAAACGCAGATTTGTTGAGAGGGTCTGCGTAACGCAAGAAATACCATGATGAACCGGCCCAGCCTGGCATTGTGTTTGTTTCATATCCCTCTTTTACCCAAGCCTTTACTCCAGCAAGCGGACTCTCGCCGTTTCCAGACGGTTCATATGAAGTGACATTTGGAAGCTTGAGCGGAAGTTCCTTTTCTTTGAGCGGAACAATCTGGCCGATTTTTGCGTCCAACTTAAGAGGAATAGGTTCGCCCCAGTATCGCTGGCGCGCAAAGATAGCGTCACGCATCTTGAATTTCGTAACCAATTTCCCGCCAACAGCTTCGGTGATCTGTACGCGAGCTTCTAGAGAATCCAATCCGCTGAATGTTCCAGAATCAATCAGCATGCCGTCGTCAGTGAAAATATAATCAGGATTTTTAATGAGATCAAGAGCGCGAGTGCCTTCGATGACAGTGAAGTAATTCTTTTCAAGTTCCGGCAATGTTTTCCAGACAACACTATGGATCGCTGCTTCTTTTTCATCTATAGGATCGCGAGACTCATCAACAAGATCAAACATCAAGAAACAAAATCGCGCATGGCGGTTCTGCTTTTTGATACGATGATAGAAGAAACTATTAAGTACGATATTAGGATTTTTGACGAGCTTAAGATTTTTATAGCCAGTCTCTTCTTGGATTTCCCGCTTTGCGGCCTCAACAAGATCCTCGCCATCTTCAACACCTCCGGTAACTAATCCATGCATAACAAAATCCTTCCAATCAGTCGTGAGGTAGGTATTGTCTTTGGGATTTCGAATGATAGCTGCAGCAGCTGTTCGCTTAATGAATGGTTCCTTTGCTCTAATGCCATCTTCTCCGCCACGGTCTTCCCAGAATTTTTCTTCAACGACTGTCTTTATCGGCAGATTGTATTTCTTTGCGAATGCATAGTCTCGCTCATCATGCGCTGGCACAGCCATCACAGCTCCTGTTCCATATCCTGCGAGCACATAGTCAGCAACCCACACAGGAACCTGTTCTCCGTTTGCAGGATTGATTGCATGAACTCCGAGCAATCTAACGCCTGTTTTTTCCTTGTCAGCATTTGTTCGCTCTTCGGGAGTTTTCTTTTTTACATCTTCGATATATTTTTCAACTTCTTTCCAGTTCAAGACATGAGGCTGGAGCTTTGAAACAACATCGCTCTCTGGAGCAATGCTGATATAGGTCACGCCAAACAATGTATCTGCGCGAGTGGTAAATACATCAACCGATTCGGAAAGTTTTATCCATGGTAGTACTTCGTTTTTCAAACATGACATAAAGACGTTGTAGCGTTCAGCCACTGTCTGGTTGCCTTTGCACACGCCTGTTTCAGCATCTACCAACAAACATTCTGTTGGGTATCCCTGCCAAAAACTTCCTTTAATTCGCTTTGATTGGAATTTGTATTCTCGCTGAGCAGAGGAAGTTGTCTTCGTTCCGTTTTCATCGGTATATGAAAGTCCAAAAATAAATCGTGCTTTTGAGTCACCGACTTTTTTGAGCCACTTTTGAAAAAACGCGATCACATCTTCATCGCTTGTCTTGTCGTTTCCGTTGCCGGCTTCTTTGCGCATATGTATGACGATCTGATTGTCCTTCGGCCACTTCTCAACCCAAAACACATTGTCAGTGGAAAGCGTCGGAATGCCGGTTTTCTTGAAATAGAATTCCGACTTCATTTTTGCATTTTCCAAGAAGTCTTGGCCTTCCACTAAGCTTGAGTCATCAACAGGCGGAATATCATTCAAACTGATGAGTTCAATACCAGAATCTTTCGGGAAGCATTCTCGGAGCATTTTTACTTTTGCCTCATTTCGAGTACCGACAAGAACCTGCTTCGGATGATTTTTTTCCGCCTTGATCTGGAATGGAATAAGCGAGCCTTCGCTTCGTCCAATCCAGTTGCGCTGAATTTCTTTGAGGTGCTCGCTCCAATCAAGCCCATCTAAATCTTGCAGCAATCGTTCTGCGTACGCAGTAATACGCATGAACCACTGGCGCATGCTTTTCTTCACAACTGGGTATCCGCCACGTTCTGAAACTGGTCCGTTTGGTCCATCAACAATTTCATCGTTTGCAAGAACCGTGCCCATTTCTGGGCACCAATTCACTTCGCTGTACCCTTCGTAGCTCAAGCGATACTGCATCAGGATGTTTTCTTTCTGAAGCTTTGAAAAACCTTTCCATTCCTTTGCTGAAAAAACTGATGTCATTTTCGCATCGCAGGCAGCATCAACGCCAGCATTTCCTTTTTTCTCAAAAATAGAAACGAGCTCAGAAATCGGTCGAGCTTTTTGTTTTGTGTTGTCATACCACGCATTGTAAATCTGAAGGAATATCCACTGCGTCCATTTGTAGTATTCAGGATCTGTCGTATTTACTTTGCGAGACCAATCATATGAAAGGCCAATGATAGACATCTGCTTTTCAAACGTCTTCACATTTTCATCAACTGCTTTTCGTGGATGCACTTTGTGCTGGATTGCATACTGCTCAGCTGGAAGTCCGAATGCGTCGTATCCCATTGGATGCAGCACATTGAAACCCTGCATACGCTTCATTCGAGCATAGACGTCAGAACCAATGTAGCCGCGAGGATGGCCGACGTGAAGTCCCGCTCCTGAGGGATACGGAAACATGTCCAAGACATACATCTTTTTCTTTTTAGAATTCGCCTCAGTCTTGTAGGTCTTGTCGGCCTGCCATTTCTGCTGCCAATGCTTTTCTATCGACGAGTGATCATATGCCTTGGGTTTCTTCATATATAGGTCAAAGTATACAGGATTTATAAGGTTTTTCTATATATTGACTATACATAGTATATATGGTATAATACTATCAAGAATCAGTACTGAGATTTCAGAAACGTTCGAGACCGAAACTAAATTTAAAACACCTTTAAAATCACAAAATTATGAAATTCATTCTTACCGCCATTGTACTTTTTGTAAATGCTTCACTTTTTGCCCAGTACACAACTTCTTATGAAGGTACTGAAAAGATGATGTATCGCGAAAGCTACTTAACTTTCTACAACAAGTACATAACACCGGAAACTAAAACAACGCTTACATTTAAAGGAGCAACCAGCACTGAAAGCCGCGACAAAGTTCAGTCCACAATCGGAACAATGACGCCAGTTAACATGCTTATGCGCGTCATGGCAAATGTTAGTAAAGATTTTGGCAACTTCAGGTTCATAAGCAAGACGATGCCGAATTTGTTTCTATCAACCGATGGTGCCATGGTTGTGAAATACGACACTAACTTCAATGCCTGGATGGTATTCCCTGCTACTGGTAAATACTACTGTGAAAACGGATGCATGATATTCAAGTAATATAGCTATAGAAAAAATACAAACAGCCCGAAATACTATATTTCAGGCTGTTTTTTTATTTATTTTCTCAATAATAGGTTTCTTCATATATAGATTAATGAATAGAGAATTTATAAAGTTTTGTATGTATTGACCACATGGTTAATACGTGATATAATGCTAACAAGTTTCAATTCTGAAATCCGGGCCGCAGACACCCTTCTAGAAAGCAACCTTAAAAACAAAAAATGAAACAATCGACCGAATCAATTTTAGCCCTATTGATTAAATCAATACGCCGGGCATTAGGAACATTCTTTGCTGTATTTGCTTTTTGCTGGTTTGTATTACCAGCAATTAAGGCAGCTCCTACAACTGCTGCATACTATAAGTATGCAATACATCACTCAGAGCTATATGCGTACACTGCATTGAATGCGGCAATCTTAGTATTTTTAACAAGCCTTTGTTTTGGACTACACTTTACAAGGTTTGAAATTAACCATGATGGCGACCGTCACTCATTTAGCATGATAGGGAGCGTATTTGCTTGGTTAATTTCGATTGTATGTGGAATGTGCTTGGGCGCGGCTATAACTGGAATATATTATCTGCCAGATTTCAACTTTGACGAAACCGCGTATTTAGTTGGCGGAATTGGAATAGTAATAGGTATATTTGGCAGAACGCCGGCCTTAATATATTTTATTGCAATGGGAGGTACGGTAAGCATGCTTACATGCTCTGACCCAGCGCAAACAGGAATTTATTTCGGTTCAGCTGGTGCTGCAGCTTTGATTGGGTTTATTATAAACAGGCTTGGATACTTATTTTTTGTATACCGCTTCCCTGTTGAAAAGAATTCAATCCCCACTAAAGCTTAGGGAGACTACAAACCAATCCTCACATTAGAACTAGCATCAAAAAAAACAAACGCCCCCGAATATTCTTCGCGGGGCATTTTTATTTTGCGGAGTTGTTAGTCTTTTATCTTTCGAATACCTATCCACACTAGTGCTGCCAACGCGCAGGCTAGAACCACAACACGGAGAACATCTTGCATATTGCTCCAGTAGCGCATTGCGCCAATGATGAGCGAAATCACTCCGCCGAGTGAAAATCCAAGCGAGACTACGCTTGAATAGTTTGTCATGTATGTTCCAAACACAAGCGAGAGGATACCGAGAATGACGAGGACGATGAATACATTTCTGTTATACACGCTTTCTGCAGAAACATATCCTTGATTGCACGTGTATGTGGCGTTACAGTAACCGGCAACTTTGACTGGATTGTCTACGCGGCTTTCGTCGGGCGTAACTGGGTATGTGTTCTCAGTCCATTGGCCTCCCGCTTCAGTACACATGATCTTGTCGGTGTATGTCTTTGATGTTAATTCTATTGGGCAGAATTTTTCAAATGTTGGCTGCTTGTACACCAACGAAATTGCATAGTTAAAGAAGAGGTTGAGCACGACAACGATAGCGGCGATCAATGCCCACTTCACGACGCGGGCTGTTTTTGCATTATGCGTATTTGGAGTTTGTTGTTCATTCATATAAAATAAGGTGTGTTAGTGATATATTCTCATCATACACCACGCACTAGTGAGACTCAACCATGAATCCAGATCCCCTCAAACAACTTTCACCGCTTGAACGATTTTCGATCCGCGCAACACGCTGGGTCGGATCGATCCAGTCACTTGTCGTTCACACGATACTATTCCTCGTTGCTTTCATATTGATGATTTTCGGCATCAGTTTCGACAAGATACTGCTCGTCCTTACAACAATTGTTTCGCTTGAAGCAATCTATCTTTCCATTTTTATCCAAATGTCAGTGAATCGCCAAGGCCGCAGGCTGCACGCAGTGTCAAAAGACATTGATGAGATTCAAGAAGATATCGACGAGATCCAGGAAGACGTTGAAAAAATTGAAAAAGATGTCGATGAAATCCAAGAGGACGTCGAAGAAATTCAAGAAGATGTCGAGGAAATCGGAGAAGATGTTGAAGACATTACCGAAGATGACCAAGACGACGATGCGCGCTATGGCCGCATAGAAAAAAACCTGGAGGCCCTCATTCAGGAAATCGGCAGCCTCAAGAAACCGGCAGACAAAAAGAAATAGCATCCGCGGTAAGGCGAGATGCTATTTTAATTTTATAAAGCGAGGTTGCTAATTTTCTGATTGAATTTGATTAGCGTGATTAATGTGCAGGAATGGGCTGCCATATGGGTTATACGGAACAGTCTCCGAAGTTGCAGTAGCATCCCGATGGAAAGTTTTTACTTTCGTACCGTCGGATTGTATTACAGTCTCTACACCTGTTTCTTCAAAATGCGAGGTGCGGATTACCTGTACTATTTCCGGGGCTTTATTTTTTACAAAGTAAGGTCTTGCTGCCTGTGAAGCAGATTTCAATCCTAAGTAAATAACAAAGCTTATAATGCACAAAACAATTCCCCATCCGCAAAGCAACTTAAGCGTTTCGGGGTCGGTGTTGAGGTATGCTTGTGGCGGAAATAAAAAGAGGTATATCAAATACATACAAATACAGTGGACAATACCGACGACACGTACAGATACTTCTGCATACCACTCAAGGAATGCGAATATACTATTTTTAAAAGTCGAAAAGAAAAGTTTGAAAGTAGGCAAAAAAGACCGGGAGGTAGGATTTTCTTTCATGAGCGAAATTTGAGGTTTTAAAATATTTCTCTAATTGAACCACCGGCAGTTTTAAAAGTCAAACCAGGAAACCTTTATTTTCTTGGCTCCTTGGCGAAGTATGACGGGGATTTCTCCCGTAAGATCCACAATAGACGACGGCTTTCCCTTTTTGCGCGTACCAGAAATATAGAAATCCATCTGGTCGCAAAAATAATCTTGGGCTTCTGCGACCGTAGTTGCAGGAGTTTTCCCTTGTGGATTTGCAGAAGGCGCCACAAGCGGTCCCGTCTTTTTCAGCAACGTATGGAGAAATGCATCATGCGGAAGACGGAATGCCAGGGATTTATTTCCACGATGAAGATACGCAAATGATTTTTGCGGACACGGAAGTATCACTGACACTGGTCCAGGCCACACCGTTTGTAAAAACTTTTTTTGCGATGCAGTAAGAGTGATGCTGAATTTCTTGAGTTCAGCGAGTGAGGAAATAAGAATAATGAACGGCTTATGATCGTCTCTTCCCTTCACCTCATAAATACGATCAACCGCTCGCTTTGAAAAAGCGCTGGCAACGATGCCATACAAGGTGTCAGTCGGAAGGACGCCTACGGCGTCCTTCCGCAAAAGCGAAACAATCTCCTCCATACTCCTATTTCGCGCGCTTTCCTTTTGGCTTGAGAGCCGGCGGATGCTTGAGATTAAAATCTTTCTTTTCGCGAGCTGGAAAACCTTTTTCTGGCTTTGGCTCAGGGCTTTTTGTTTTTGATTTCATATGAAGCAAGTATACCACTTTTTGAAGCAATGAAAAAAGAAAAAGCGGCACATGCTGTGCCGCTTTTTCACGTTCAAATTTGTACTTATGAAAGATGCTTTGAAACCAATTTTGTCATTTCAAACATGCTGACTTCTGCCTTGCCTCCGAATACAGCCTTCAAGTTTGCATCTGCTACGATGTTTCGCTTGTTCTTTGGATTCTGGAGATTGTTCTTCTTGATGTAGACCCAGAGAGCCTTAACAACTTCTGAACGAGGCATAGGACCCTTTCCAACGACTGCTTCCAATTCTGCACTCAATTTCATTGGCTTCATGAAAGCTGAATTTGCCTTCTTTGCCACTGTCTTTTTTTCTGCCATAAATGTTTTTCTGCCGCCGCCCGAAGGCTTGAGCAAATGTATGATTATCTGGTAACAACTGGATTATAGCACAGAATGTCTGCTTGGGAATAAGCAAGCAAAAGTTTTCCCCTTAGCCGGCAATTGCATCGATCAATTCCCCTAGTCCCTTCTTGGTTTTTGTAGAATACGGAATTACCACGTACCGCCCGATTTTGTCATGGATTTTCTTCATCTGCTTGTGATATTCCGATGCTTTAATCTTATCTATCTTATTTGCTGCAACGATAATATTTTTCCCATGCTGCTCAAGAGCTTCTAGCATATCAAGATCATCTGCTGTCGGACCAACGACGGCATCAATAATCATAACGACACTTGATTGCTCATATGAAGAATTGAAAAGATAGCTATTGATAAGCGCCTGCAGTTTTGCGCGCTCCTCAAGAGAAACTTTCGCAAAGCCGTATCCCGGGAGATCGATTAGGTAAAATTTTTCATTAATCAAAAAGATATTGATCTCTTTTGTCTTGCCAGGAAATGAACTTGTTTCCGCCAAATCATTTACCTTTGTAATACTGTTGATCGTACTGGATTTGCCGACGTTCGATCGTCCAATAAATGCTACATGCGGCAATTTAGGAGGAAGCATTCCGGGTACCTGCGTCACACCCTTTATGAAGGTTGCTGAAGTGATTTTCATATTCCCCAGTATAGCATCCTCATGCCTGTATGGCTGTATGGGGTAAAAAAAAGTCCCTCAGCCGAAGCCAAGGGAGTTAGGAGGGAGATACGAAAACCAAAAAATTAGAAACAAAAAAATATACTGCTAACTAGCTGCACTGTGAAAAATGAGGCCGATGATCGGACCGATTCGCAGTGTCATATATGCAGCTTGTTTGTTTTCTGAAATGGTAGTTAGTGTGAGGGCAATAGAGCGGATGATAAATCCTAGTATTTGCATACAAACTCCAAATAATTGGAAGAGTTTACGTGGAAGTACAAAGATTTTTTTGCAGAGAGTCATAAAGAGCCAAATAAGGCACATAATAAGGCCAATAATAATTAAAGGCGTTTTCAATAAGAATTTCATAGCGTGTTCAAGGTTTATGGTGTGTGTAAAAGGGGTTCCGAATCAATTTATTAGCATTATACTCCTTTTTGGCTTAAAAGTCAAAACATCCTTATATGGCTTGCTATTTTATGAATTTTAAGCTATAGTAGCGGCATCTCCGTGAAGGACTTCCCTCTATTCGGGACCCTTTGTAGATTAGCTGAAATGCTTAAAAACGGAGCAAGGCTGTCAAAGCCTTTTATTAATTAACTCTGAGGCTTATAGACCTCAGAGAGAGAAACAGAAGTATGTCAGATCAGACACTTATCGAGGCCCTCTTTAAAGCGGGTTCTCACTACGGATATTCAAAGACTCGTCGTCATCCGTCGACAGCAAAGTTCGTATACACTACCAAGAACAAGGTGGACATTATCGATATCGAGCACACAGCAATGCAGCTCGAAGCAGCGACAAATTTCGTCAAGGAATTGTCAGCTAAAGGCAAAACAGTCCTCTTCGTAGGCGTTAAGCCAGAAGCAAAAGAATCAGTCAAAGCTGGCGCAGAAAAGATCGCTCAGCCATTCATCGTTGAACGATGGGTTGGTGGAGTTCTCACTAACTGGCCAGAAATCAAGAAGCGAATCGCTCGCCTCGTTGATCTCAAAGCTAAAAAAGAAGCTGGCGAACTCGACAAGTACACCAAAAAGGAACGCCTCCTCATCGACGAAGAGATCGCAAAGATGCACAAGCTCTTTTCAGGTCTCGTTGAAATGAAAGGCAAGCCTGACGCAGTATTCGTCATCGACCCAAAGCGCGAGCACATTGCAGTTACCGAAGCTCACAAGTTGGGAGTTCCAGTTATCGCTCTTGCGAACACTGACACGAACATCAAGGGCATTGAATACCCTATCGTCGGAAATGACGGATCAGTATCAAGCATTGCATACATCGTTGAAACGATCGTTGCAGCATACCGAAGCGGCGTTTCAAACGGATAAGTGCGCGTAGCGGTCCGAGTGCGTTTATCAAGTAGTTCTTTTTAACTCACACCTTACATATATGGCAATCACAACAGAACAAATCAAGGAATTGCGAGACCAGACAGGCGTCTCAGTCATGCAGTGCAAAAAAGCATTGGAAGAGGCTGACGGCGACATGGAAAAGGCGCTCATGATCCTCAAAAAGAAATCAAGCGAAATCGCAGCCAAGAAATCTGACCGCGAAGTATCTGAAGGAGTTATCACTGTTGAACGAAACGGCAACAAAGCAGTTGTCGTCGAAGTTCTCTGCGAAACTGACTTCGTTGCAAAAAACGAAGACTTCACTAACCTCGCAAAAGCTCTCGCTCAGAAAGCTTCAAACGACGGTATCGAAGCTATGCAGCAGGCTGCTCCAGACATGATCTCTCCTGTCGTCCAGAAGGTTGGTGAAAACATCCAGCTCGGAAAGGCATTTGAAATCACTGGCGACGTTCTCGGATCATACATTCACGACGGTAAAAGCGGCGCTATCGTTTCCCTCAAAGGAGGCGACGAAGCTCTCGCAAAGGACATTGCAATGCAGATCACTGCTATGCGTCCTGAATACACAAAGCGTGAAGACATTCCAGCTGACATGATCGAAAAGGCAAAAGACTTGTTCAAAGAAGAAGTTGAAAACTCAGGAAAGCCAGAAGACATCAAAGCAAAGATGCTCGAAGGAAAAGTGAACGCCTACTTCAAGGACCTTACACTCATGGACCAGCCATTCTTCAAGAATCCTGATCTCACGATCGCAAAGCTCCTCGAACAAGGAAAAGCTACTCTTGATAACTACACTCGCGTAAGCATTAAGTAATATTTATGATCGTCATTTTCACTTTATTCGTACTCTCGCTCATATCCCTCGTCGGATTAGTAACCTACCAGGCCTACCTTTTGCGCAAGGGCAAGATTTCAGCGTTTGAATACGACCCTGAAGTGGAAAATCCTCTCTCGGAAACGAACATAGCAACCTACAAAAATACTCTTTATTCGTGGCTTGAGGCGCGTACCCGCAAATCCGTGTTGTACGCCCTCAAGTTCTCGATTAAGGTTGGGTACTTTGTAAAAATGAAATTAGATGCTATAGTATCAGGCGTCCACCGGAAAGCAGCCAGCCATGAGCGAAAGCTTAGGCAGGAAATGAGTTCTGAGGGATCATTCTTGAATACGATCGGCGAATACAAGGAAAAGATCATCAAGAAGAAACGTAGCGTGAAGAAAGAAGAGTAACCAGTGCGACCAACAGCTCCCCGTGGAGCACATGCCGCTTTAGCTCAGTTGGTAGAGCAACAATTTTGTAAATTGAAGGTCCCCAGTTCGAATCTGGGAAGCGGCTCCAATAAAAAAAATAAAACCCCACACACGGGGTTTTATTTTTTTAATATCTTAAGACTTTCTTTTAAAGCTCTCGATTGATCCTTGGGTAAATCATTAATGGGAAACCATTCTGCTTGGGATACTTCATGATTCTTACTTAATCTTTTTTCGTGTGTTTTACTATAAAACAAAGAAATAGTATCTTGCTTATATTCAATGGAACTTTTATAAGTACCCAATAAAATAACGTCTCCAAGGTATATATTAAGTTCTTCTTTAACTTCTCTTTTAATGGCTAACTCAGGAATCTCTCGCAGACCGCAACCACCACCAGGAAGTGTCCAATAATTTCCGGAATAAGATGTTTTAATTAGTAGGAAGTGGTTATCATTTTCGATGAGGCATTTCACTCCCAGGGTATGAGGACGGAAAACAAACCAATAGCATTGTCGGATTGAATTAAGGAATGAGTAGATTATATTCATTGTTTATACATTTATTTAATTTTCTGAAAACCATCCATATAGTCGAAACCGTTTCCAAAAAGAAAAAAGTTCAAGGAGGGTTTCGAAATATGCCTTGGCATGGATTCTCGAGTTTGGAATGTCTTTCCAAGTAATACCTATTTCATACACTGGGATATCATGCTCCCGCGCGATAAGGAGGAGCTCAATATCAAATCCCCAGCCGTGAGCGGATGACTCGTGTACCAAAATATCACGAGTTGCTTTTGTGCAGAGTTTAAAGCCGCACTGAGTGTCTTTGATGCCCGGCAGTACCAGAAATTGTATCAGCATATTCCCCAACCTACCCAAAATCTGCCGTTCTCTCGTTTGCGGAGTTTCGATAACCGATCCTGTTACGTGCCGCGAACCAATAGCCAGTCCTGATAGAGATTCTGCAAGAGGCACAAAAAGCTTTTCTACATTCTCTATACGCGTAGCATTGTCAGCATCCATAAACAGAACATACTCGCCCTTAGCTTCACGCATACCGTTAATAACGGCCATTCCTTTGCTGTTTCCCTTTTCCACAGGAATGATGCCAAGATCCAGGATTCTGATCTCTGGGTATGTTTTTGTTACGTTAGAAACAACGTCGGCGGTATTATCCGTACAGTTATTGAGCACGACGAGCAACTCCCAATCGTAGCCCTTGGTCTTTAGATACTCGCAAGTAGCGCGCAGCGTCGTCTCGATGCGCGATTCTTCGTTGTATGCAGGTATGACAACTGATAGGAACATATTATTTCTTGATTCGAGCTATGACTAATGTACACGACCCTGCTGTTTTTTGAAATATTACTTCCTCTTTTTGGGCAATCTCGGCGCGAACGGAAGATTCTTCTGCTTTGCACATAGTCTCTTGGCCTGGAGTGCATGCATGAAGCTCGCAAGTATCATACGCAACATATTGAGCATGAGAGCGCTCTTTCTTGTACACAGCGCTAAAATGTTCCCAGGTATTGTATGCGGGTATTAATGACACATGCGAATATGGAGCTATGATGGGTGTGGCGCTTATCACTGTCGCATTCGATGTTCCCAGCAGTCCTGTATAAAAAGAGTGATACTGACTAACTTCAAGTTTATCATTCTCAAAATAAAACATATTCGAACCTATCCATATGAGTGTGGCGGCGCCAAGTACGCCAGCAAGATACTGTATGTATTTTCCAGATTTAAACATTCCAATAAAACCATACGCAGCCAATAGCGCGAGCGCTGGCATAACTGGGATGATGTATCTGAATTCTTTATGAGGCTGAATTGAAAAATAAATGAGGAAAAACACTATGCTAAGAATTGAAAAAATAATTGCTTTTCCTTTTTGAGTTCCAAAACCTTTTTCGCGAACGCAGCTCATGCCCGCAAATAATAGGCCTGGGAGCATCCAAAGTACCCAGAGATTGTGATTGATAATCTGGTTAAGGTAAAACATGCTATCGCCCTGGTAGAGCCATAAAAAGCCTGTAATCATGCCTGAGGCGTCTGAGAGCACCGAAAAGGCATTGCCGTAGAAATAGATATTTGAGGCGAAGTATATAAATGCAGGAATTATAAAACCAAGGCATAGGTATACGCCCTTCCATACCAGGCTTCTAAAACCATCCCATGATTTCCATAAGTTTGGTGTCTCGCTGATTATCAATGCCAACCCTGCAACTGGCAGTAACATGCCAAGCGGAAAACGAGCAGTAAACGCGAGGCCAATCAGTATTCCTAGCCAGAATATTCTGCCTTCCACAAACAGCCACAGAGCTGCTGCAACAGCCAAGACTTCAATAACTTCAACCATTGGAGTGTGCGAGTATGCAAAAAACGGTGTTGAAAACGATAGAAGCAGAGCTGCTACGACTCCGACAAATGCACTTACTTTCTCACCTGCCCGATAAATACAGTACAAAGCAACAAGTGAAAAAAGAACTAAAAGAATAGTAGCGCTTATTTCCAAAAATGCGGGCGTGCTCAAAGAAAACGGTGCGAGGATAAGAGGCCATAGTACTGGCCTAAAATACTCCCATAAGCCGCTGTGGCCGCTATGGGCAATGTATGTCGCCATTCCTAGATATACGCTTCCATCCCAGCTCGGACGAGTCGGCACAAGTACATACATGATTCGGGCAATCAGGGATCCCAATATCACAACAGAAACCGCCACGCTAGGCGTGAGCTTCTTTTTCCAATTACTTAAAGACAACATAATTGTAACCGATAAAATTAGTAACCATGCTTCCGGCAATGCCAACCAATGCGCTTATATTCAAAGCCAAGAAGGTAGATACGCCGATAGTTGCGATCATGTGATACACGACTGAAGACAGTGCAACGTTGATCAAGAAGCTTCCGATCGTTACGATAACGAAAAGTGAAAATACGCCCCGGCCTCGGTCTGCAAAGGTGAAGCGTTTATTGAGATAGTAACTCTGGAAGAGCGCGCACGCGAATGAAATTGATTTCCATGCTGTATATGACCACCAAGCACCTACGCCGAAAAAGTATGAGAGCAGATTGAGTATTAAAAAATCCAAAGCACTATTGAGCACTCCGATTACTACAAATAAGGCGATCTTGCGCCCATTTTGTTTCAAGTACGTGCGCATATTAGTTTCCTGTTGTAGTTTGAGGTGCCTGTTCAACTGGCGGTATTACTGGCTCTTGGCCAGTCGTAGCCGTTCCTGTGCTGCCCTGCGTCCCGTTTGCAGTATCGCCTGTTTTCACTGGAGGTGTGGGTTTTGGTTTGGGAGCGTTTGCTTTTTCTGCGGCTTCCTTATCAGCTTTTTGTTGTTTAATGATCTCTTGAATTCCTGGAATAAATGCTTCTAATTCTTCAACAGTTTTGTAGCCGACGAGCGTCTTCCCTTCAAAAGCAAATGTTGGGAATACGTCAGTCACACGATACATCTCGCGCAATGTATTAATCGCTGAGAGGTCGAGATTGGTATCAAATGCATAAACGCGAAGAGTCGGATATTTATCTCGAAGAGCAGAGATAACATACCATTCACGGCGGCAGTCCTCACAATTGTCAGATGAATAGAAATAAAATACGTATACAGCTTTTGTGTGACACTTCTGAGAAATTTCAGAAAGGAGCAAATAATCCTTGATCAGTAAGAGCGAATAATTTTTCTTGAGAGAAATAACTTCCGGATTGTTTGAGCCGAACTGATCTTCCATATATCCCAGGCGTTCCGACAAGCGGCTGATCTCAGACGTCAGAATAGATGTTGGGTCTGTAGTAGTGCTGCAGCTTGAATTGTTAAGCAGGGCGAATTGCGTCTCAGATGAAAGCAAGTCGGTCGTGATCTTGTCTTGGATGGAACGTACTTCATCAAGTCGCTTCGCGTCAAGCATATTGCTGATATAAAAAACCGTTGCAAAAATGCCGGCGGTCAAGATAAAAGTGACAATATATTTAAACCAATCGTTTTTTTCCATAAAGTTATCTCCATGTGCTCTTGCGAGAGAGCGTGGCGTTATACATTGCCCGAATGGTCCACACCATTGAGAAATATGAATAAGTAAATATCAGCAGAATGTCAGCCGACAGCAGGCGCTTTGATTTTAAAATTTTTCTTCCGAGAATGATCGATGTAAAAAGGAAAATAAACAGCACGACAGCCATCAATGTTGCCGGCTGCGTATTTACATAGAACCATGAAAACGAAAACATGCTTGGGTGAAATCCTACCAGCCAGACATTCTTTATAAAAAGAAAAATACCCTGAAGCATAGAGTATATAATAATAGGCACCATAATGACGCTGGAAAAAATACCGAAGGTTGTCATTGGCAAAGAGATCAAACCTACATTTCTGAATTTGCTCTTGAATACCATATAGCGGTATTCATACATATTCTTGATGAAGCCGTACACCCATCGTACTCGCTGATGCATCAAGGCCGGAATAGTTGCTGGGCCTTTTGTGTATACGAGTGAATTTGCAGCAAACGCAATGCGCATGCCGTTTTGCACCATGCGAAGCGAAATCTCAAGATCTTCTGTGTGATGCGCTTCTTTATATGGTCCGAGCTTTTCAAATACCTCCATGCGGAAGAGAGCGAAGGGGCCAGGCGCAACATAAATAGCTTGGAGTGCTCCGAATGTCTGCTTTCCAAACGTCAGCATTTCGTATTCTACTTTTTGAAGTTTTTCAACGAGTTTGTTTGGAGTATCAATCATCATTGCTGGGATAACAGCCATAACTTCCTTATCTTCCATGAATGATCGCACTGAGGCTCGGAGCGCTCCCACATCAACGCGAGAGTCTGCGTCCAAGCAGCCAACAATAGTGCCTTCTGCGCGAGCTAATCCGAAATTGAGAGCAGCGAATTTACTGCCTTCATTTTCTTTTTGATACAATTTTATGTTTTCTATATCTTTGTATTTTGAAACGACATTCCAAGTGTTATCTGTGCTGCCATCATCAATCACAAGAATCGACAGTTTATTTTTAGGATAATCGAGAGCAAGAAGAGAATCGATAGTCTTTTCAACCGTCTTTTCTTCGTTATAACACGGGACGATTATTGAGACCGCAGGCAGGCTGCCGTATACGCGTTTTGTCTTTACGACTACAGGCTTTTTGCCCCAACCGAGAAAGGTTAGTAGCATAAAAACCTGGAAGTAAAGTCCAGCAAAAAGAAGCACATATACAAGGCTGTCTCGGGCGAATTCCACTGCTCAGTACTATACCATAAGAATGGCCTATTTCAAAGGCTCTCCATGAGCTTTTTTCAGTGGTATACTGGAGTAGTTATTAATAAAAAAATACTCTATGAATACTGAAAAATTAAGCATTCCAGCTGCCATTATCGTGGCCGGACTTATCATCGCCGTAGCAGTTTTTGCACGAGGCGGAGGACAGGCATCAATGTCATCCAAAAACGAAAAATCAATTGCCGCTAAGGCAGGATTGAATGAGAAAAAGCTCCAGGTATGTGCTGCCACAGATAGTTACAAAGAGAAGATACAGGCCGGCAGTGAAAGTGGAGGCCGAGCTATGTCACTTCTCGCCGAAGACATGCGCGGAACGCCGTATAACGTCGTATATGATGTTAAAACAGGGGTAAAGATCCAGCTTCCTGGTGCATATCCTCATGATGCCTTCAAACAGGCTATCGACCAGCTGATCGCAGGCACAGCAAAGGGAGAAGCCATCAACCTTGATCCAATTACTGCTACCGACCATTTTTATGGCAACAAAAACGCTGAAGTCGTTATCGTAGAATACGGAGACCTCGAATGTCCATACTGCGCAACCGTCCACCCAACGATCCAGAAGATCATTACCGAATACGACGGCAAAGTAGCATGGGTCTTCCGTCACTTCCCTCTCTCTATTCACGCAAACGCACACATCAAAGCCCAAGCCGCTGAATGCGCATGGGAGCAAGGCGGAGATGAAGCATTCTTCAAATATCTCGACGCGACATATAGCGCCATCGAAGAACAGATCAATCCGAAGTTCGATACGAGCACGCTGTAATTTTGCAAATTGAAATAAAAGAACGCCACGGTTTATGCCGTGGCGTTTTATTTCAAATATGTCTCAATGCTACTAGCTATTCATTCCAACCGGAACATCAATAGCCATACCCAAAGCAACTTCATACGTTTTAGAAATCATATCTGGTATGATTTCACACATATCATTAGTTGATTTGCATTCCTGCTGCCTCTTAAGCTGGCGCTCAGTACAGCCATCTTTGGTTGGAACTGAATCCCTGCGTTCAATAAGAGGGTTTTTGTTTTCAAAATCATCCAACAATGAACGAACAGCGGAAACGAATGTTGCTATACTTAGTTCTTGTGCTTCAACATCTGGAATACTGCATTCGATGTACCCTTTCTTTTTTCCGTTGAGCCATTTTTCAATTTCGTTTCTTTCTTCGCCATACCATTCTTCGGCTTTTAGCTGCATACTTACCAATAAATCAGGTAAGTTTCTATCCTGTATGCCTTCTTCGGTATAACGACGCAGAATATATTCAATATCATATGCAAGCATTGAACCAACACCGGCTATATACATTGGAAGCATCTCGGCATTAGCCTGGCGAATTTTTGCCATAGGCTCGAGAAATTTCAAAGCTTCTTTTGCTACAGTGTCTTTAGCTTGATGGCTTGCATATATGATACCGTGACCAGTATCCATGTTTATGTTAAGCGTAGCGCTTACTAAGCCAATATCGGCAATACGGTCATTACGAAACACTCTTTTCATGGCAGAAAGTGAAAAACCTGAGGAATAAGAAATTATGGGAATAATTTTATTTTTTTCTACATAATCATCCTGGTTCAAAAACGTACCAACCTTCTGAAATAATGCAGCAGCAGCTTCTGTTTTAGGCGGGATGCCTAGGAATACTAAGTCTGCTTTGGCAAGCAAACTGTAATCGCTAGAAATAATTACATTAAGCCTTCTCAAAATAATATTCACAAAGTCTGCAAACATGTCAGCGCGAACTTCAGTCCGTACGCGCAATACAGTTATGATTACTTTCTTGTCTAAATACGTTTTTCTATACCGAAGGATAGCTTGTATTAATCTCAATCCTACCTTGCCTGCTCCTCCAATAAGTATTACGGAGAATGTTTCTGTTTTAGGCAATGCGTCTTTTGTCTGCTGGTTGTGTTCGTCGTTCATAATTAGTAATTTAATTTACGTGGTTTAAAAATGTTTTGTTATAAAAGAAAAGAGAGTCCTCAGTTTGAAGGACTCTCTTTTATATTCTCTCGATAGTTACCTATCAGACTGAGCGAACACAAAAGACAACCCTCCATTGGAGATGGGCTTGCAAGGGCAAAGCGGGATGTTTTTGTAATTCATTACCATAGGTTGAATATAGCAGACCTGAAAACTAAGTCAAGTCATAACTATTGACATACAAGCTAAACAAGTTTATATTCAGAATACATAGTTATGAGTATGATATTTACCCTAAAAGCAAAGAAGTCGAAGAAACTCTCAACCGAGGGCGGCTTTATTTCTTGCTAGATCTCCTACTCAATATCTCGAGTCATCTGCAAAACGCCCTCACAAAAGGGTGTTTTATTTTGTGGTCTGACTTTTGCACAGAAGAAATTCTATCCAATAGCCAGATCGCCAAAACATACGCGAAAGCTGGGAAATTCATTAACAATAAAATACAACAAATGATGGCCACAACACAGACTCATGCAAATCTACAAAAAGCTATTGCCCATATCACGCTGATTCATTTGCAACTTTTACGTTTCTCAAGGGAAGTCAAAGAGATCGAGGAATTTCGCAAGCAACTTACAAAACCAGAAATTGAATTGCTAGAAAAATATTTCAATTTTTCTAATTCTTTCAATCCACCGTCATTCCCTTCACTCAAAAAAAATAAAAACTAATGAGGGTTAGTTCCCCGCCGTTATGCGCTACACATACAAGCGAGATGTATGTAAAAAAATACATTAAAATAAATTATTATGCTTAATCTATTAGGAACTTATGGTACCCAAGATTTTTTTAGAGAACTAAGAAAATTACAGGAAAACAACTTACTTGAGAAGAATGTAACTATTACTGGAGATACATTGGAAATTACATTTGAAATTGAGCAAGGGGAACTTGGGCAAACGACCGCAAAGTACAGTCTCACAATCAATATTAAAGATTGCTCAGTATCACTGGTTAACCCTAATGCTAATCAGCAAACAGGTAATTCTGATAATTTACAGTAAAAGTACCAATTATCGCATCTTCCGATAATTTGGCATCGCCAGAAGAAAAAACAAAAAGCCCAGCAATTATTTGTTGGGCTTTTCTATCTACTTAGTCGAAATAGTTTCTCAATCGTGAGATCTTATCGTTATTGCGCAATTTTTCATGCACCTTGGCTTCGATTTGACGAATACGTTCTCGAGTGACGCCAAACTCCTGGCCTACTTCTTCGAGGGTGTGCTGAACGCCATCGTGCAGTCCGTATCGCATTTCAAGGATCTTCTGTTCCTTTGGTGAAAGCTCATTCAATACTTCGCGGATCTGGTCTGAAAGAATGCGTCGTGATGACTCCTGGTCTGGACGAAGAATCTTATCGTCGGCGATAAATTCACCGCGAGTAGATTTTTCATCATCATCGCCGATAGGCTGTTCAAGAGAAACAGTATCTTGGTTGATGTTTTCAATGATGTGAACTTTTTCTACTTCGATTCCCATTTCAGTAGCAATTTCTTCTGGAAGCGGGTCGCGCCCGAGGTCCTGCGAAAGACGGCGATAGACTTGCTTGTATTTTGAAATTGTTTCAACCATGTGCACCGGAATACGGATAGTTCGTGACTGGTCGGCGAGGGCGCGAGTGATTGATTGTCGGATCCACCATGTAGCATAGGTTGAGAATTTGTATCCCTTAGTCCAGTCGAATTTTTCAACGGCCTTAAAGAGACCGAGGTTTCCTTCCTGGATCAAGTCGAGGAGTGTAAGGTCAGATGAGCGTCCAACATATTTCTTTGCGATTGAAACCACGAGACGGAGGTTAGCTCGAGCCAACAGATTTTTTGCTTCCAAATCTCCTTTTTCGATTCGTTTTGCAAGTTCGCGCTCCTGAGCTGCATGGATCAATGGATACTGACCGATTTCCTTGAGGTACATCTGAATAGAATCATACTGATGTGATTCCTTGCCGAGCTTAGGGTCTTTTACTGTTGCTTCAACATCAAGCAAATTTCCACCTTCAAGAACATCGACGCCGGCGACGTTGAATTTTTCATAAAGTTCATCCAAGAAAAGAATATTGTTTTCAATATCTGGGAATGTCTTTAGGATTTCATCGTATGTGATGAAACCGCGCTTCTTGCCTTTGCCGATCAAATCATTCGCCTTGGCTTCAAGATCTTTTGCTTTTCGTTCAGCGGCATTCAGCTTTGGTTCTTTTCCCTTTATAATTTTTTCTTTTTTTGGAGCAGCAACTTTTTTGACTGCAGTTTTAGGCTTCTTTGGGATGCTTGCCTTTCGCTTTGCAATAAGATTCTTAGCGCTTGGTTTCGCTTTTTTTACTGGAGCTTTTTTAACAACCGGCTTCTTTTTCAATTTTGGTTTTTCTTTGCTTTTTGTTTTTTTCATAGTGTTTCCAAATTATATACTACTAATGGTTTAAAACTACGTACTTCTAGGTTTCGAGCGTATGTAAAATTGTTGTTTTTTCTCGAACCTCTTCAAGTAGCGCGCTCACATCTTGTCCTGTTTTTTCACCTTCACGTATCTGTCTGGATAATTCGTCAAGGCTTCGTTTTAGCTCGCGAACCTGCAATTGTCGAGCCATGAGATCAAATTCACGTTCCAGATTTTGATCGGCACCGAATCCTGCTTCCGCCTCGAATATAAGCTCTTCTTTGCGTTCGAGGGCCGTATCTCGGACAAGCATCGCTCTATCTCCTCCCAGGGCTGATTTGAGCTTGTCCTCTAATACAGACGCTTGAACTATCGGTTCCGTTGCAGCTTCTTGCCAGAAGACAATACCATAGAGGCGTTCGGCAAGAGAGAATGTTCGATCCCCCGTTTCCGATTTTTCTTCCGTGATTGGGGCTGCCTTTGTTTCTTTTTCAATATCATTGAGATCGCTTTTAAGCGCGGCTACCGTTGTTCCGGTAATCTTTTCAACATCGCCCAAGAAATGTTCCCGTATCAACGCACTCGGTATTTTTACAACAAGCGGCAAAACCAGTTTCTGAATCTTCTTGATCTGCTCCCGCGCGTCTCGCTCCGTTTCCATTATATGCTTTGCGAAAAATGAAACGGCCGGTTCTGTCGACTTGAGAATGCGGAGCCAGAGCTCTTTGTCTTCTCGGATAACATCGGCGGGATCTTTTCCGGTTGGCAATTTTGCCACTTTGACATCCATGCCGAGACCGAGCGCGAGGATAGAACCGCGGTATGCGGCGTTAATCCCAGCCTTGTCTCCGTCGAATCCAAATAAAATATTTTTTGAGAATCGGGAAATCATCTGCAAGTTTGTCACTCCTCGATCCCCGCTTGGCACATTGTCTGACAATGCAGTGCCTGAAGCGGCCACTGTATTTATGAGACCTGCTTGGTGGGACAAGAGAAGATCAAACTGTCCTTCGACAACGATCGCATAGTCTCGCTTGCGAATCGCTTCCTTTGCGCGATCAATACCATACAGAGCTGAAGATTTGTCGAAGAGCGGCGTGTCGGGACTGTTTAAGTACTTAGGCGTTGCATCATCAGTAACCATTGTTCGGCCAGAGAACGCTATGATGCGTCCCGTTGAATCCATAATCGGAAACATGGCGCGATTTCTGAAACGATCGTAAAATCCTTTTTCTGTCTGCTTGATCAATCCTGCTTTTTCCAATATTGCTTCTGGAAATTTTTTTCCAGCAAGGTGGGTAGACAATGTTCTCCATCCGTCCGGAGCAAAACCGATTCGGAATGAGGTAATCGTTTCATCTGTGAGCCCGCGATCATGAAGATACTTCAATACCTCTGGATGCTTTTTTAATTCGCCCTCATAGAAAGCAGTTGCTGATTCCATGACGGCAAATAATTTTTCTTTTTCATCAGTGTTCTCTGCTTTGAATCCAGTGAGTGGAACTCCTGCACGATCGGCAAGCACTTTCAGTGCGCCTTTGAAATCTAAACCTTCGTAGGCTTGAACAAACGAGAAGATATCCCCTTTTGCTCCGCAGCCGAAACAATAGTAGCTGCCGCGGCCTGGAGAAATATAGAACGATGCTGTTTTTTCATTATGGAAGGGACAGCGGGCCTTATAGTTTATGCCTGATTTTTCGATTTTTATGTATGACGAAAGAACGTCTGAAACGGAAAGTCTTGCTTTAATTTGTTCCACGTTTGTATTCGCCATGGTTTTTGGGATTACTGTTCTCGGAGAGCGCTACGCTGCATACTATGGAAAGGACACGCCATAAAACCTTGAGAAGTTTTTGGCTGATGCTCGCGCCGTCGCGCTCCGCAACGCCCTTTCCATAGTATGCAACTCCGCGCCCTGAGCTGCTTGGTGCCAAAAGTGACACATAACCCAGAGTTCTACCCGTAAAAAATCAATGAAAAATTTGGTCTCGCCTGATCGCTGAAAATTGTATTTCTCACGCGGCTCGATCCAAATTGTCTACCAACAATTTGCCTACGGGACGCCGGAGGACGGTATAAAATTTGTGAGTTTACGAACAAATTTTCATACCTCCGAAGGCAACAGGTAATAAATATTCAATGAACATTTATTACCTGTTTATTAATTATTCCTCCTTCTTTTCTACCTTTGGTCCGATTGGTCCGCGGAATCCTGTTCCCGCTGGGATCAAGCGTCCAATGATTACGTTTTCCTTCAAGCCACGGAGCTTGTCCACTCCACCGCGAACTGCGTTGGTGATAAGGACACGGTTCGTGTTCTGGAACGAAGCAGCTGAGAGCCAGCTTTTTGTTGTAAGGGATGTTTCAGAGATACCGAGAACGAGAGATTCTGCTTTCGCTTCATCGCCTCCTTCTTTGATAATGCGCTCGTTTTCTTCAGTGAGTTCGATGTTTTCAACAATCTCGCCTGGTGAGAATTCAGATGCGCCTGGGTGCTTGATACGCTTTCGTGAGAACATTTGGCGGATAATGATTTCGATGTGCTTTCGAGAAATAGACGCGCTCTGGAGTTCGTACACTTTGTTGATTTCACGGATGATGTATTCTTCCGCGAGTTCAGGCGTACCATATTTGAAGATCTCAGCGATATCGGCTGAACCGTCAGTCAAAATCTGACCAGCGAAAAGTCGGTCACCGGCTTTAACTTGAGGAGTTCGTCGGAATGGAACTGGATATTCAACTGTGTTTGATTTCTTGTCGCCTTTTGTGTCATTCAAGACAATGAGAGTCTTCTCCTTGCCTTCAACTTTCACTTCAATGACTTCACCTGCTGCATGAGCAATAACTGCTGGGTTCTTTGGAATTCGGCGTTCGAAGATTTCTTCGACACGAGGAAGACCAGCAGTAATGTCGAGCTGCGCGACTCCACCGGCGTGGAAGGTTCGGAGTGTGAGCTGTGTACCTGGTTCACCGATAGCCTGAGCTGCGATGATACCGACTGCTTCACCAAGATCAACGAGCTTGTTGCGTCCAAGGTCAAGACCGTAACACATCTGACAGATACCGTGTGCTGTCTTACAAGTCAAAGGAGTGCGGATGAAGACTTTTTCAACACCAGCTTTCTGGATCAACATTGCATCTTCGCGAGTAAGCATTGCTCCGCGCTTGTATGAATATGTTCCATTTTCGTCTTTCAAATCAGCAGCGAGAATGCGTCCGCGGAGGTTTTTCGAAATTGGAATTTCGATACCAAGCACGTTGTCGGCTTTCGCCCACTTTCCTTCTTTTGTTCCGCAATCTGTTTCAGTAATCACCACATCCTGAGCAACGTCAACGAGACGTCGAGTGAGATAACCGGCTTTCGCAGTGTTCAAAGCCGTGTCGGCCAAACCTTTACGTGAACCGTGGGTAATAATGAAGTATTCAATTGGAGAAAGACCTTCTTTGTATGATGGAATAACTGGGAAGTCGATCGTTCGTCCTTGCGTGTTGATGATCAAACCTTTCATACCGGCCATCTGAGTAACCTGTCCGATAGATCCGCGGGCTCCGGAAGTAACCATGTCGTACACTGATCCAGCTTTTGCCAACGCTTCAGGAATAAGTTTTTCAACTTCTTTCTTTGCGCGTTCCCAGACTTCGATAACTTTCTGGTACTTTTCTTCGTGAGACAAGAGACCGTCGTTATACTGGCTGATGATTGTTTCTTCTTCAACTCGTGAAGCTTTGATGATTGCAGGCTTTCCTTCTGGAACCTTAACGTTGTCCATACCGAATGTAGTACCTGATTTTGTAGCGTACTTGTAACCGAACGCCTTCATCTTGTCGAGCACATCTGGAGTACCGTCAATGCCGTGCTTCAAGATCAAGTCATCTACGAGTGTAGACATTCGTTTCTTGGTGATTTCTTCGTTGATGTATGGGAAGTCGTCAGGAAGAACTGAGTTGAACAAGATTCGTCCAACAGTCGTCTCGAATGGCTTGCCGCCAAACTGAGCGTACTTTTCCTTTTCTGTACCGAGCACTTTGATCTTTGCGCGGAATGAAACTGCGCCGTAGTCGTAGGTCGTAATAGCTTGGTTTGGGTTTGAGAAGATCATTCCCTCGCCTTTTTCTCCTTCGATCAATTTGGTCATCCAGAAACATCCAAGAATAATATCTTGTGATGGGTTTACGATTGGTTCGCCAGACTGAGGTTTCAAGAGGTTCTTGTTTGAAGCCATGAGATCACGAGCCTCAGCCTGTGCTTCTTCTCCGAGCGGCAAGTATACCGCCATTTGGTCTCCGTCGAAGTCAGCGTTGAAGGCCGCACACACGAGTGGGTGAACCTGGATAGCATTACCTTCGATAAGGATAGGATTGAAAGCCTGAATACCGAGACGGTGGAGCGTAGGAGCACGGTTCAAGAGAACGTACTTGCCTTTAATCACCTCTTCGAGAATTGCCCATACTTCTGGAACACCTTCTTCAATGAGCTTGTTTGCGCCGCGGATGTTAAATGCAAGTTCTCCTGCGAGAATCTTTGAGATAACGAATGGGCGGAAAAGTTCAAGCGCCATGTGTTTTGGAAGTCCGCACTGATTGAGTTTGAGCGTAGGACCGACGACGATAACTGAACGTCCTGAGTAGTCCACACGCTTACCGAGCAAGTTCTGTCGGAACAAACCTTGCTTTGATTTCAAGTTGTCTGAAAGTGACTTCAATGCTCGTCGCTGTGACTGAGACATTGCCTGAGCGTCGTTCTGGCTTGCGATTGAGTTGTCGATGAGTGCGTCGATAGCTTCCTGGAGGATACGCTTTTCGTTACGCAAGATAACATCTGGAGCGCCGATTTCTTTGAGTTTTCGGAGACGATTGTTTCGGTTGATCACGCGTCGGTACAAATCGTTCACGTCAGATGTCGCATGTCGTCCGCCATCAAGAGCAACCATCGGTCGCAAAGCTGGTGGGATAACTGGAATAACAGTGAGGAACATCCATTCAGGACGGATGTGAGCGTGGATCATTGAGCGGATCAATGCAACGCGCTTCTCCAATTTTTCACGTTCGATAGAACTAGCCTTTTCAAGCTGTACTTCTGTGATCTTCTTCAATTTCTCGAGGTCGATGTTTTTGAAAAGCGTGTAGATTGCTTCAGCTCCGATTGATGCTTCGAAACAAGTACCGTACTTCAAGCTGAAGTGGTGGTACGCAATTTCGTTCAAGACTTTTCCTTCGTAGATATCGCCGATTTCTTTCTTCGTGCTTGAGAGGAGGTTTTTCAATTTCTCCTTTGTCTCTTCGTCAGCGACTGACTTCATTTTTGACTTGTATTCGCTTTCGAGGTTTTTTACAACTTCTTCCTTTTCCTGTTCGTGAACTTTCGTGATGATGTATCCAGCGAAGTAAACGACTTTTTCAAGTTCGCCGACAGGGATATTCATGAGGACTGACATTCGTGATGGAACGCCCTTCAAGAACCAGATGTGTGCGACTGGTGAAGCGAGCTCGATGTGACCCATACGGTCGCGTCGAACGATTGATTTTGTGACTTCGACTCCGCATTTTTCACAGACAATATCCTTATATCGGATTCGGCGATATTTTCCGCAGTAACATTCGTAGTCTTTTTCAGGACCGAAGATTCGTTCGTCGAACAAACCGCCGCGTTCTGAACGTCCAGTACGGTAGTTGATAGTTTCAGGCTTCGTGACTTCGCCGTATGACCATTCGCGGATGCGATCTGGCGATGCGAGCTTAAGGACGATATCCTCGAAATTAGTTGTGTCGATTGTTTTTGAATTGCTCATATATATGTAGAGAGAATTACGCTTCTTCCGATTCGTCTTCGGATTCTTCGACCGCTTTGGAACTTCTGAGATCTACATCGAGAGCGAGGCCTCGGAGGTAGTTCAACATGACTGAGAATGATGCTGGAGCGTTTGGAGACTTGATCTTTTCACCCTTGATGATGGAATCGAATGTCGCTGAACGTCCTGCGATATCGTCGGATTTGATAGTAAGCATTTCGCGAAGCGTGTGGGCTGCACCGTAACCTTCAAGTGCCCAGACTTCCATTTCTCCGAAGCGTTGTCCTCCGCCTTGAGCTTTACCTCCGAGCGGCTGCTGCGTAATGAGACTGTAGGGACCAATCGATCGCATATGGAGCTTGTCTTCCACCATGTGGTGCAGTTTCAAGACATGCATGATACCGACGGCAACTTCCTGTTCGAAAGCTTCACCAGTTCGTCCATCGTACAATTGTACGCGGCCGTGTTCTGGCAATCCTGCCTTAACCAATTCATCGCGGATTTCCTGTTCTGAAGCACCAGAGAAAGCTGGCACGATAGCCTGGTAGCCAAGCGTTTCAGCAGCGAGACCCAAGTGCATTTCCAAGATTTGTCCAAGGTTCATACGAGATGGGACACCGAGTGGAGTCAAAATGACATCAACTGGCGTTCCGTCTGCCATGTATGGCATGTCTTCATCTGGAAGGATTGTTGAGATAACACCTTTGTTTCCGTGTCGTCCAGCGAGCTTGTCACCCACTGAGATATTTCGGAGCTGCGCGATTTCGATGACAACTTTTTTAATGATGCCAGATTCGAGCTGGTGGCCCTGTTCGCGTGAGAAGATTTTCACGCCGATAACGCGTCCGCGCTTGCCGTGTTCAAGACGCATTGAAGTGTCTTTCACATCGCGAGCCTTTTCAGCAAAGATTGATCGGAGCAAGCGTTCTTCCGGAGTAAGTTCTGTTTCGCCTTTCGGAGTAATCTTACCGACGAGAATATCGTTTTCACGAACTTCAGCACCGATGCGGATAACGCCTTCTTCGTCGAGGTCTTTGAGTTTCAATTCACCAACGTTTGGAATATCGCGAGTTGTAATTTCAGGTCCGAGTTTTGTATCACGAACGAGCGCTGTGTATTCTTCAACGTAGATAGAAGTAAATTTTGAGTTCTTAACGAGACGCTCTGAAAGAATGATCGCGTCTTCGTAGTTAGCACCGTTCCATGCCATGAAGGCTACGCGGACATTCTGTCCGAGAGAGACCTGTCCCATTGCAGTAGAAGATGTGTCAGCGAGAACCTGATTCTTTTTGACTTTATCTCCGACTGAAACGATAGGACGCTGGTGGAATACAGTAAAGTTGTTTGTTCGTTCAAAGTTTGTGAGCTTGTGGAGGTGATCCTTGCCTTTGTCGTCTGTGACAATAATGTGTCGAGCATCAACTGCTTTAACAACACCGTTTTCACGAGTGACAGCAACACGGCCAGATTCGCGAGCAGCAATCTTTTCAATACCGGTCGCAACGTATGGTACGTCAGGAACGATACATGGAGTTGCTTGTTTCTGCATGTTCGATCCCATCAATGCGCGGTTCGCGTCATTGTGTTCGAGGAACGGAACAGTTGAGGTAGCGATAGAAAATGCCTGGTTTGTTGCAACGTCGATATAATCAACTTTGCCTTTTTCAATCAAACCTGGTTCTGTGTGAATACGAGCTTCAACTTTGTCGTCAGTGATAACACCCTTGTCGTCATATTTGATACCTGCGTGAGCGATGATGAATTTTTCTTCTTCAAGCGCATTCAAGTAGTCGATCTGATCTGTAATCTTTCCGTTCTTTACTTTGACGTACGGAGTTTCAATGATACCGAAATCATTGACGCGTGCGTAGTTTGAAAGGTGAAGAATAAGACCGATGTTCGGACCTTCAGGAGTGTGGATAGGACAAACGCGGCCGTAGTGAGAAGTGTGCACGTCGCGAACTTCAAGGCCTGCGCGCTCACGAGTGAGACCGCCGGGACCAAGTGCTGACAATGTGCGCAAGTGCTCAAGCTCAGCCAAGACGTTTTCCTGGTTCATAAACTGTGAGAGCTGGTTGGTTGTGAAAAATTCCTTGATACGAGCCTGGAGCGGACGCTGGTTGATGATAGCGATCGGAAGCGTTGTGCCTGTATCAATAGTAGACATGCGATCCTGAATGTTTCGCTTGATCTGAGTCATACCGACGCGAGCTTTCTGCTGGAGCAATTCTCCAACATAACGCACGCGGCGCTGTCCCAAGTGGTCGATATCGTCAGCCTTAGATCCTGGAGTCGAGTTCAAGACCATGACGTTTTCCAAAACAGTAACAAGGTCAGCTGCTGAAATAGTGCGGCGTTCCATTTCCTTTGCATCCATATCTTTGTTGAAGCGCTGGTTGAAGCGGAATCGTCCGACAGGAGAAAGGTCATATCGTTCTGTGCCGAAAAGTGAGTTGATGAATTCTTTTGCGTTTTCCGCAGTAGCAAGGTCTCCATCGCGGAGGCGCTTGTAGATTTCTGTGTATGATTCTGAGAGCTGCTTAGCTGGATCCTTTTCAACCTGAAGCTTGATAGCGTCAGCAAATGGAGAATCTTTAAAAGCCTTCATGATTTCTTCATCTGTGTGCAAGCCCAAAACGCGCAACAATGAAATTGCGGGGAATTTTCGCTTTTTGTCGATGCGGACTACGAGTGATCCGTCAGTGTCAGTTTCGATTTCAATCCATACTCCGCGAGCTGGAATGATCTTTGCACCAAAGTGCTTCTTGCCCTTCAATTCTTCTTCAGTAAAGAAGATACCGAATGAACGTGCGAGCTGTGGCACGACCACGCGCTCGACACCGTTGATGATGAATGTACCGTGGCCAGTCATCAATGGCACATCTGCCATGAAGATTTCCTGTTCCTTAGTCTCGTTCAACATTTTGTTTGTGAGCTTGACGCGAGCTTTCAACTGTCCTTCGTAGGACACTTTGTTTGCTTTTGCGTAATGCTCATCGTACTTCGGCTCACCAAGGGTGAATGAAGTGAAGTTCAATTCGAACTTCTTCCCAGAGTAATCTGAGATCGGTGAAAACTCTTTAAACACTTCCTTGAATCCATTCTCAACCAGCCACGCAAATGATACGAGCTGAGTTTCGAGGAGATTCGGGAACTGAGCCAATGGCTCTTTGTACTTCGCAAAGTACTTCTCGGGCAACGCTGTTCTTTTCGACATAATAAGTCTAATCCTGAGGAAAAAGAGCGGGGCAAGCTAAACGAAAAAAGACGAGAGTAAGGCTAAACTCCCGGGGTTTTTTCTTCTAGTGAGCGCACGCGGTTATATCCTGCAAGATATGTATACGTTTTAGTGTTAATAACACCAAAGCGAGGTCGTAACTCATTCGTGCTTTAGTAAGTCCTATATTACTCGGATTTGATAAAAAGTCAAGGAATTCTTCATATTTTTCTGTTAGAGCGGCCTAAATACTTGTCAAATATAGGTTTATGTGGTATTTTAAGGAAAATTCACAATCTAAATACACACCATGAAGAAGTATATTGTTAGATTTCTTGCAATTGTAGCTAAGATATATACCTTTCTCGGAGGATTTGTCGTTAGCCTTATATTTTTATTCTTATCATTTGACTGGCTCACCTATAACCACCATTCGCTTGAAGCGAGAAAAATTGATGAGCTTGGGAAAAAACCGACTTCCCTAATGAGCTTTGAAGCAGCACGAATAATGCTCGAAGAAAAAAACATTTTTTGGGTATCCATACAAGAACGCGAAGAAAGTAATTACTACATACATGAAACACGAACAATCTATTTATCTCCAGATGTTTATCATTCTTCTTCCGAAGCAGCAGTAACGGTAGCTTGCCATGAAGCTGGTCACGCCATTCTGTGTAACAAAATAGATATACAATTAAACAAGCGGATATATATGATAAGTATTGTCAGTATATGTTTTGCAGTTTTTATTTGCTTTAAACTCAAAGACCAATTGTTTGTTCTTACAATTTTGAGCATATTATGTTTTGTGTATCTCTATCCTGAAATAGACGCAAGCATGGCAGCTGACAAATGGCTGACTTCTAACAAAGTGATAACAATGAGTGCTTGGCGGATTTTATGGCCAGCACTTGGAACATATATTGCCACTTTTTCTATATATTTATTCGTAAACCTAACAATTACCCAAATAAACTTTGGAAAGTATTTTCTTAAAAAGAAGACTTAGTTCTAAAAGGACTTACTACTATATTTCACAATAACCATTCATACACGTGAATGGTTATTTTTTTATGATTTTTAAAGTTCCCCTTTCTTCCACGCTTCAATTTTCTTATGATCACCGGATTTGAGAACTTCAGGAATCTTGTGCTTCTTCCCTTTCCATTCGAGGACTTCCGGACGAGTATAAAACTCTGGCGATGAAACGCGCTCTTCTTCGCGCGAGTCAAAATTGCCGAGCACGCCGGGAATTTGGCGAGACATGCAATCGATCAATATCATCGCTGGCAATTCGCCTCCAGTAAGCACATAGTTCCCTACTGAAATATCTTCGGGTTTGAGAATTTTCTGCACTCGAGCATCAATGCCTTCGTATCGGCCAGAGATCATCACAACGTCAGTGTATTTTTTTGTCGTTTCTTTTGCGTATTCCGTGTCGAATATTTTTCCAGTAGGACTGAAAAAAATAACTTTTATTTTAGCTTTTGTTTTTCTTGTCTTTGAATTTATTTTTGAAAGCGCTTTTTCTACTGCCTTGAGTACTGGCTCAGCGCGCATGATCATGCCGGGGCCTCCGCCGTACGGACGGTCATCGACAATGCGAGACACATTTCCGTCAGGCCACACCTTTTTGTATTTTTTGCCAGTGACGAAATCGCGAGGATTATAGAAGCTGATCTTTATTTTCTTTGCTTGTATCGCACGCCCAATAATCGACTCCGCAAGGTATGAGTCGAAGGATTCCGGAAATAATGTAATGATGTGAAAATGCATTTGTTCTTATAGACTATAGGATTTGATGGAAAATGCAAATAAAAAATGCATGGGGGTTCCATGCATATAGTCTGTACGTCTCTTCAGCAAGACATATTATTTCTTTTTTAGAATCATATATTTTTGCTTGTCTATAATATTTTTTCCACTTTTAACTGGCGTTTCCTGGGCCATTCCAAATTTTTGGTCAATAATTGCAAGCCCTATTGAATCTAATTTAGAATTAACCATTTCTATCGGGAAATATGCAAACGGCAGAAGAAATTGATCCTGATGGTAACCTGCAAAATATTCGATATCGTTTCCCTCGTGTGTAGATAGGTCAATAACCATTATTCCATCTTTTTTTAGATAAGAAATGGCCTTATTCAAAAAGATATCAATATCAAGCAGATAGTTTATTGTCCTAAAAGAAGTAAGTACATCGATCGACTCTTTGGCTACGGGAATTTCATCAGTCAAAAAATTTGCCTCGTGTGCATGAAATTCCGTTACCAATTTTGACTTAATCCTTCCCGCATTAGTAGTCAAAAGTTCGAGCAACCTGGGTGCACCATCAACGCAATGACAGTACGCTGGGTGTTGGGTAAAATTCGATAATAATGAAAATAACTTATCACCAGTAGAGCTTCCGATATCCATCATCGAATAATTCTTATCTAGTTTTATATTATTTTTTGACATTAATAAGGCAATGGTCCTTGCTTCCACGCTAGCCATCATAGCTGTCATGTAATTGCTCTCGTAATTAACTCCAGCGTTAGAGTTAAAATACTTAACTGCGATTAGTTCTGTTTTTATCGACATAGTCTTTTTATTTAAATGTGTTTATTTTCAAATTAACACATAACATCAAAATGTAAAGCAAAAATCCCCTTTCGGGGATTTTTGCAATTCTTTTGAATTAGATGTTCTTGAGGTCTTCCATCGCTTCATCAACTGCTGATGTAGGATTTGCTGACTTTGTTCCACCTTCTGGTTCGTTGATTTTGAGGTTAACGCGAGCGTTATTCTTCATACCAATGACTCGGAGAAGTGTTCGGATTGCTTTTGCGGTGTTACCCATGCGGCCGATGATTTTGCCCATGTCTGCAGGGTTAACAGTAAGAGTGATCAATACGCCCATTTCATCAACAGTGCGGTCGATCTTTACATCATTAGGGTTGTCTACCAATGCTTTTACAACGTACTCGAGAAATGCCTTATCATCCATCATATCGTTCATATATATGTAAACTTGTAATTTAAGCAGCAAACGACTGTCTCACTGCTTACGTTATCAGTATACCGTGAGTGTCAGTTTCGGTCAATGAAATTGCTTGAAAAAACGAGGTTGTATGGTAAGGTAAAAGAAATTTTCTAACCAATACATTTTTATATGAAAAAAACATTTGGGATTACTGGCGGAGGCCAGCTCGCATTTATGCAAATCCAATCGCTGCGTAAAAAGGCAAAAGATTGCTACATCATTATTTTCGACAACCAAAAAGAAGGCTGTGCGCATGCGCATGCTGACGAAGTAATTGTTGGCGAATATACTGATATCGGCAAGCTAACCATTTTTGCCCAACGCTGCAATGGAGGTATTACTACTGAGTTTGAAACAGTACCTGCAAGCGCGTTTAAAATTTTCAAAGACCATACGCACATCTGCCCTGAGCCAAATGTTATTGAAATTGGCCAAGACAGGCTGAAGGAAAAGAACATGGCTCACAGTATAGGTATTAAAACCCCTGACTATTGGGATGTTATGGAAACTACATTGGCGGCATGGGAGCAAGGAGTAAATGTTCCGGCATTTCCTCTTATTCTTAAATCGCGCAAGGGCGGTTACGATGGAAATAATGCCTGGAAAGTAAACAGCTTGGCAGAACTACGCAGCAAGTGGGAAGAAATTAAAAAAATACTCTGCATCGTTGAATCAATAGTACCCTTCACTTTTGAATTATCTGTAATTGTTGGCAGAAATTCAAAAGGAAAAGTAGTATGCTATCCTGCGTTTCAGAATACTCACAAAACAGTGAGCACGCCTAAAGGCCCGGCTACATTGCTGGATACAACTACGTTTCCTGGCAAAGATATTACGCAGACTATCAACATGCGTGCGCAAGAGATTGCGATTAAAATCGCACGATTTCTGAACCTTACCGGCATCCTTGCAGTTGAGCTATTTTACGTTAAAGAAACAGATGAAATTTTATTTAACGAAATAGCACCGCGCCCGCACAACAGCGGCCACGGCACACGCAGTACCCACACCGTTAGCCAGTTCGATATGCTTGCTTCAATATTGTGCGATGATATCGTTCCAATACCACGGGCAATTTCCGGTGGTATTATGAAAAATATTATTGGCTCCGAAGTAAGCCTATACACCGAAAACCGCCAGGAACATAATTTACTGGTAACCCTATATGGCAAAGAACAGAGAGACGGCAGAAAATGCGGACATACTGATTCGTTATTTACGTTACCTGTTACGGCATATGGAAACTTGGTGTTTGACCCGCAAGCATCCAGTTAGAAATAGAAATGTATTGCACAAAAAAAGCAAAACGCGCTCCGATTTCTCGGAACGCGTTTTTTATTGCCTATTAGCCTTGCTTCAATTCCTTTCGCTTCTTTGTCGGAGACTTCTTGGAGAGAACGTTTACTTTCTTTCCTTCGATAAGCTTCTCGTGAACGAGGAAGTTGTGGACTGTGTCAGAGAGCTGAGCGCCTTTGCTCATCCAGTGCTTGATCTCGTCGATCTTGAATGAAGTTCGGTTCTCTTTGACCTTAGGGTTATAAGTTCCCAAGATTTCGAGGAATCGTCCGCTCTTGGCTGCGTTTTTGTGGTCGGTCAAGACGACTCGGAAAGACGGGTCATTCTTGCGGCCGATGCGCTGTAATCTGATCATTAACATAGGCCCCATCTTATCAGAGTATTAATAAATGTCAACATACAACTTTTATGCTATAGTAAACAGGTGAAAAACAAACCATCATCCCCTAAAAAACAAGGAAAACATGTGAGCGGCCATATTCAAAAAAGCGGCACATCTAAGGGAAAACAAACTCATACAAAATCTCATTCGAAATCGGGATCATTTACCAAGCGGCCTTTCGGCAAGCGAGGCGACGCGCACCCAAAAACAAAGCCGGGTGCTCCCCTCGTTGGAACGCTACTCGTGTCAGCTCGTGGATTCGGCAATGTCCGCATCGAAGGATGGAAAGACAACGTCAGTGTTGAACCGACAGATCTCAATACGGGCCTCCACGGAGACCAAGTGGAGATTGTTTTGAATGCTCAGACAAAAAGATACTCAACCGCTCGCATCACTAAAGTCCTTTCACGAAGCAAAGTCGGTTTCGCTGGTACACTCGTACTTACTGACAGCATTTTCCAACTCAAGCCCGATGATCCTCGCATGTATCGACAAATTATTATTCCAAAAGAATCTCTAAACGGCGCCAAGAACGGAGAAAAAGTATTTGCTGAGATCACAGAATGGACAGATAGCAAAGCAGAACCAATAGGAAAAGTAACTAAGATATTAGGCTTGCCTGGAAACAATAATGCGGAAATGGTTGGTATCGCTCTTGAGCGAGGCTTCCCGTCCGACTTCCCTGCAGACGTTGAAGCAGAATCTCAAGCGTTGGCGCAAAAAGGAATTACTCCCGATGAAATCCAGGGCCGCCGCGACATGCGATCAATCCCAACATGCACTATCGACCCCGTGGATGCAAAAGACTTTGACGATGCTCTTTCAGTTCGGATGCTTCCAGATGGAAATATCGAAGTCGGTATTCACATCGCAGATGTTTCTCATTACGTACGTCCGGGTACAGCCCTCGACCGCGAAGCATTCCAGCGAGGAACATCTGTGTATCTTGTTGACCGAACTATTCCTATGCTTCCCGAAGCGCTTTCAAACGATCTCTGCAGCTTGAAACCAAACGTAGATCGTCTTGCGATGAGCGCTATTCTTACCCTCAATCCTGAAGCACGCATCGTGAGCACCTGGTATGGCAAGACAGTTATTCATTCAGCAAAACGTTTCTCATATGAAGAAGCCCAAGGTGTGCTCGATACTGGAACAGGTCCGATGGCGACTGAACTTCAGACGCTCGACACCTTGGCGAAAAAAATATTGGCAAAGCGCGTTCAAGAAGGCACGCTTATTCTTGATACCGATGAAGTAAAATTCGAACTCGACAAAGACGGCGTCCCGCTTCGTGCATATCGAAAAGTCCGCGGCGATACGCACAAGCTTATTGAAGAATTCATGCTCCTCGCAAACCGCAAAGTGGCTGAAGTATTCAAAGCTGAAGAAAAACGCGATGGTATCGGCGTGTACCGTATTCACGATCTCCCTGACGCTGAAAAAATCGAAGATTTTAGATTCCTCGTTGAAAGCCTCGGCTATGATGTTCCCAAGGGAAAGTTGCAGCCAAAAATGTTCGATACTCTTCTCAAAGAACTCGCTCATGCTCCAGAAAAAGACATGATCACGAGCGTTCTCATCCGCTCGATGGCAAAAGCTATCTACTCTACAAAAAACATCGGACACTTCGGGCTTGGCTTCGAAGACTACACGCATTTTACCTCTCCGATTCGCCGCTATCCTGACCTTGTCGTGCACCGCCTGTTGCAGCATATTCTTACTCACAAGCCAATCCGCACCAAAGAACAGAAAAACTTCGAGCGCATGATGGTTCATTCATCCGACAGAGAACGAAGCGCGGCCGAAGCAGAACGTGCTTCGATCAAATACAAACAGGTTGAATATATGCAGACACGCATTGGCTCTGAATACGTCGGTGTTATCACCGGCCTGACTGAACGCGGACTCTTTGTCGAAGAACTCGAAACTAAATCCGAAGGCATGATACAATTGAAGGAACTTGGTACCGATATGTTCAAGCTTGCCGAACGAGATATGGCTCTTGTCGGGCAAAAGACCAAGAAGCGATTCCGAGTTGGCGACCAGATCAAGATCAAAGTGCTTCGCGCAGATCTTGCGGATCGAGTTATCGACTACGGTTTGGCAAACTAACCCAACCTCATGAAGGAACGAATCTACACTTTCATTCGAGATCACCGAGACCGACTGATCATCGGCGTCTGTTGCGTGGTCGCACTCGGAGCAGCCACAGCAACCTTCATTCAACATAGTAAAACCTCGAACGCTGTAGAAAATGAATCCACTAAGGCTTCATATCAAGTTGCAAATGAAAGTACGATTCCCGTCCCCGATGTTCCCGTAAATATCTCATTTGAAAATATTCCCGACGATTCATTCCTACCAGCAAAAACAGGAAAACTCATCCGCGTTAACTTAGTCACGATGGCGCTCAATCGATATGAGAATGGCCAGCTGGCCGGAGAACCAATGCCCATTCTTGCAAAAGGAAAGCTTGGCTCATTTTGGGAAACTCCGGGCGGAAGCTACCCTATCATCGACTCGCAAGAAGAATACTATTCGGAAAAAGCCGGTGCGTTTTTCCCATATACGCTGCACCTCTTTGGAAACTACATGATCCATGGTGAGCCACATGACAAAAACAACCGCTTGGTCAAAACCACGAGCGGCGGCATTAGACTTTCCAACGAAGATGCTAAAACTATATATGTTTGGTCTGACGCCGACACTCGCGTTTCAGTCTACAGCGACAGCAAACTCAAGCCGCAGACGCTTTCATCTGAATCTACGTACATTACGGAAACAGGAGAAACCTTGCCGAAAGTAACAGCCGAAAGTTACATTGTTGCAGATCTTGATACTGGTGAAGTGATCCTTCACAGCAATAAAGATGTGCCTCACCCTATCGCCTCTGTTTCGAAACTCATGACGGCGCTTGTATCGACTGACACGATGAATCAATTCGAGTTCGCTACCGTTTCAAAAAAAGCTACGCAAGTATACAGCGTCAACAAATTTGCCGTCGGAGAGAAGATCGCACTTTCCAATCTCATCTACCCCCTCCTCCTTCCTTCAAGCAATGTCGCAGCAGAAATAATCGCCGAACACGCAGGACGAGACACCTTCATGTCTGAGATGAATGCTGAAGCACTAAAGCTTGGCATGACAAAAACCCACTACGACGATCCGTCAGGACTTTCCGCAAAAAACGTTTCAACGGCATCTGATCTTTTTTTACTGACGCAAGCAATCTTCAAAGACCGGCCGTTTATTTTTAATATTACTCTTGTCCCATCCTACAGCGCGCAAGGACACTCATGGAAAAACATCAGCCAGTTCATGAAAGTGCCTGGCTACATCGGCGGTAAAAGCGGACAGACAGACGAAGCGCGGCAATCAAACGTCGCAATCTTCAAGCTTCCCCTTTCAGAAGCCGGCACACGAAACATCGCAATCATTGTGCTTCGCTCAAACGACCGCTACACCGACACTATGAAAATCTTTAATTTCGTCAAAAGCCGCGTAGTATACGGAAGCAGCAAGAATGTCACGATCACCGACGGCAACGATCTTTCAAGCAACATCGTGCTTACCTTCGTCGGAGATATGATGCTCGATCGCGGGGTGAAGTTTTCGGTCAGAAAAAATTTTGGAGGCGACTACTCAAGGCTTTTCGCAAACATGGGTCTGATTCAGAAAAGCGATCTTGCCTTTGCAAACCTCGAAGGTCCAGTGTCAGACAAGGGCGACGACCTCCACGATCTCTATTCGTTCCGCATGGATCCGAGCGTTCTTGAAAACGTCCGTTCAGCAGGCTTTGACATCCTTTCATTTGCGAACAATCACGTTGGAGACTGGGGTCACGAAGCGTTTGATGACAGCATGGCGCGCATGGAAAATGCCGGCCTCAAATACATTGGTGCAGGAGAAACAAAAGAACAGGCCGTTCAGCCTGTCATAGAAACAATCAAAGGAACAAAATTCGGCTTCATCGGATTTACCGATGTCGGACCAGACAAGCTTGCCGCAACAAGCATGGATTCTGGTGTCCTCCTCGCAAGCGATCCAGATTTTACAAAGATCATCGCCAATGCAAAGAAACAAGCAGATGTCCTGATCGTCTCATTCCACTGGGGCGTAGAATACAAAGAGCATACTACGCGGCAGACCGAACTAGCTAAAAAAGCAATCGATGCCGGTGCAAATATTATTATCGGTACGCACCCGCATGTCGTTCAAGATGTAGAAATATACAATGGCGGCCTTATCGCCTACTCGCTTGGAAACTTTATTTTTGATCAAACCATGTCTGCTGAAACAATGCGCGGCATGCTTCTCCAAGTTACCTTTGACGCACGCGACAAATCTCTCAAACGATATGACAAGTATACAGTCAACATTTCAAACCAGTTTCAGCCGCAAGTTCCTGAGCTGGTGAGATAGCATTTTCAAATATATTTTCGGATTCGGAAATAAAAAAACAGTTCCGGGTTTTAATCGGAACTGTTTACTAATTTAAACTAAACTAACTTTAAGCACGTGCGGGTGTTAACCGGCGTCCTGCGGAAAAATTCATTCCTTGCCTTACTAAATACGCAAAGAAAGAAAAAATCCCGAAAATAACTAAAGCCATAACCAACAAGGCGGAACCAGCTTCGAATCCGGATAATTCCTCAGCAGGCTTACCCCACATAGCATGTCCAGCCATATCTATTACACCGCCAATTAAGCCCTTAGAGCTAAATCCGGTTGTACCAGAAGCGCCGGTAGTACCAGGTGCGGCCGTAATGGGTGCAGCAGTAGCAGTGGTCGTAGGAGCAACGCTTCTACGAAGGAAGTTACTGTTACCGGCAAACATTATGATTGAATCTCCATAAACAAAAACTTCGCATTCCAAATCATACGCAAGCGGTGTCCAAACTAAATCAGTACCGCAACCATCGCGTTTTGCAACATCCCAAGCGCCTTTGCGAAGGGTGTCAGTTGCTAAGCGCAAATTATCTCTTAGCGCACCGGCAAGTGCCAGCGAGCTTTGAAACGTACTAGTTGTGCGTTGAGTAACCTGCGCTGAAATTAAATTTGCATACACGGTATTGTCATGCGAATTACTGCAGTTAAATACTTTTTCACTTACCTGGCATGGTGCATCCAAACCGGAAGCAATGTTTACCAGTGAGCAATCAAGTACACGGCAATGGCCATTATCGGTAGGTGTTTTGGTGTTTGCAACAGCAGTATGTGTGTGCTTTTTTTTGTTTTTGCACGGGCAATCTTTGTTGGGTTCGTCAGCTAGTTTTGTATCAGGCTGTGCGGTAGTGGTATCTGCGGGCTTAGCCATGCTAAATCCTCCAGCGTTTGCGTTTGCAAAAAATAATACCAGGGCGATTGAAAGGATGAAGTTTTTCATTTTGTTCTTTTTTTTGTTTTTGAATTAGATAATTGAGATTTTTATACCTACTGTCGCCAGTCGGTGCAAAAATCTCAATTTCTAAGCATTTTCAAGGTATCTGGAGCTATTGTGTACATTATAGCATATTGTGAGTTATTGTCAACTACCCCATGCCCCATACCTTGACAAATAAGGATAAACAGTGTATAAATACAAAAAAATACTTTCCATGAAAATAAGACTCATCTCCACCCTTATAGCAGTGATTACTTTTCTCTATACCAATGCGCAGACCGATTTCAGGGCTTTGCCTGGCTACAACAAGTACGAAGGCCTCGCACATGTCCCCCGCTTATTGGCCGACATGCGCATGTGGGCAGCCCAATACCCTGAGCTGATCCGCGAAACCGGCAACAAATTTCATATGGATTCAAAAGGCAACTGCAAGCTGTTCAATGCTCCAGTTGTTTCCACCGATCCGTTCTTCAAGTCAAAAGAACTCGGGAAGTTCGCTATGAAATTCGACGCAACAGTATATGAATTTGAATATACGGGCGGAAGTACCGTGAATGAAAATGCATCTGAACATGTAAGTATCAGTATGAGCTCAAACAGTTCAAACAAAGGAACTGCGAAGCGCACTACTGATACTCTTTCGCGCCAACAAAAGAAGGAACTCGAAGACGCCGTTGGGCTTACATTAGGCACGTGCATTCTCGGTGAAGAAAAAGGAATGTTGTTTACCAACAATGCAGCCATCATCAATCCAACGCCAGCTGATTACAATAAATTATATGTAATCGTATACAGCGATATTGAAGACAACGGGTGCTCAGCTGTTCAAACATTGTATTTGCCTGTAATGATATCTACCGGCGTTAAGAACCCGGTAAACAATCAACATCATGGCCCGCAAATATATTACCTCGCAGTGCTTGGCAAAAACGCGCCATCGCAAGGCGAATTGAATGAACACATGGTTGAATCAATGTTCCATGCGGGAAAACCCGCTCCAATGTTTGAATCCAACACCACGTATCGTAAAACAAATCTCGACCATCTTGATTTCGTTTTCAATCAGGGCGGCGAGAACCTGTATACGATCCTTGTAGACGGAATGCCAATATATAGGGATATATCTCTGAGTGGAGCAGACAAGAAAACGCTAAGCTTGCCATTAACACCAAAATCACACGCCAAAATCACGATACGGATAACTAACACTGGAAATCTTTCAGGCGGAACGATAAACGTAACGTGCGAAAACGTAAACATTCATTCAGCTTTTCCATTTAAAAAAGTGAACGAAGAAGCATATATAGATATAGAACGAGAGTAATACTACTCTTACCCCCCCCCCAATTGCCAAACCTTTCATATGATCGGTTTGGCAATTTTTATTACCCAATTTAATACTATATAAAAAAAATAAACGCTTCTGAAAAAACAGAAGCGTTTAACTACATTTAAAACCAGGTGTGTACTTACTTTTTCTTTAGGGTATCAGCCTGCAAGTACTTCATGTACTTATCAAAATAAGCTGTTGAATACTTGCCAGCTTTTACGCCGATAATATCAAACGTTTTCGTTTGCTTATCACGGTCGCGATGGATAACTACTGAATCGCCAACCGCTAAGGTAATCTTGGCGTGGGTAAGGTACATAGTTACATTATCAATAATGTTCGCTGTATCTTCCCGCAAAACCGGCAATCCAGTTCTATTGTCTACTTCGTAGTACAGTACAGTGGCCGCTTTACCTTTGGCAGTAGGAACACGGGAAATTACCCCGGCTTTGGCAACCCTGAAATCAGATTTATCGTAACCACCACATGAAGATAGTAATAGAATTCCGCACGCAAAAAGAAAAGAAAATATATGTTTCATAAAAAGGGTTTTGTGTTCAAAACGTGCGATATGCATCCATTTGAACTGGTTTAGAATTTTTCAAACTATAGCATCTGTTTGTTAATTGTCAATACTTATACAATATAAAAAAACTCCCACACTAGGGAGCTTTTTTGAATTTATTTTGCGATCTTTACCGCTTCATCGAACTTGATTGAAAGGAGTTTTGATCCCCCATCAGCGCCGATTGTAACGCCGTAGAGAACTTTTGCTCGGGACATTGTTTCGCGATTGTGAGTAACCACAATGAGCTGTGAATAGTGAGAGAGGTTTTCGATCATATCTCCGTAGCGGCGTGAATTTGCTTCATCAAGAGCGGCGTCAGTTTCGTCTAGAACAAGGAATGGAGGCGGGTTGACCTGCGACATTGCAAAGAGGAGCGCAATAGAAGTAAGAGAACGCTCGCCACCCGAGAGCATATGCAGGTCTTTTACTTTTTTATGAGGAAGGGAGACATTGATCTCAATACCTCGCTCAAACTCGAAGTCGGCGTCATTTGCTACAGGTATTTCATCGGCTTCTTCATCGCCGTCTTTGGTTGGGCGTTTGTGTTCCACCACAATTGAAAGGAAAGCATGTCCCCCGCCGAACATGAGCGAGAAGAAGTTGGTAAATTCCTTGTTGATCTTTTCAACACCCATCTTAAATTCGCTATCGATCTTTTGCTTGAGATCGCTGATGAGCGCGCGCAGTTCGGTAATAGCCTGATCAATATCTGAAAGCTCACGAGCGAGGAATTCGTCTCGAGATACTGTTTCTTCGTATTCTTTTACAACTTCCGTTCCGCCTTGAGCACCGGCATCTTCGAGCTTGTATTTGATACGATCAATCTTTTTCTTGAGTTCGTCTTGCTCGGCTTTTGGAGCGATCTCTGTGCCTGGAGTAAATCGGATTGCTTCAGGCCCGACAAGGATGCTTGCCTGCTTGAGTTCGTCTTCAAATTCCATTTCTACGCGGCCGAGATTCTCTCGCTCAAGCGTAACCATGCGGAGTTCGGATTCGAGTTCCTGCTTCGCTGCCTTGAGCTCGTAGTACGCACGCTCCTGCTCTCGAATGACGCTTTCGTCGGATTTCTTTTCTGATTGGAGTTTTGTTATTTCAGTCTGAAGCTGCATTTTTGCAGTATCAAGTTCGGCGATCTCGTTTTCAACTGACTGGATGCTATCCCGCAATGTCTGGATTTGAGCTTCAACATGGGAACGGTCAACGATGGGGCCCTGGTTTTTGTCTGTCTTTCGGTAGTAAATAAATTGTTCGAATGTTTCTCGTACGCGCGTAATCGAGTCGCGGATTTCCGCAACATCATCCTGAGAAAGTAATCCTGCGAGCTCTCGATCTATGTCAGTGAACAATCCTTCAATTTCTTGAAGTGATACTGCGATGTTTTCTGGAGTGCGCTCTTTTTCTGGAGCGTTCAGTTGTTCTTCTAAAAGTGCAATAGAACCTTCAACTCGTCCGAGTTTGCGAGTAAGTTCGGCCTGTGAGGTCAGATGCTTGTTGTATTCAGTCTGAAGACGAGCAACTTCGAGCGAAGTTCCCGCGTCTTCTACTGGAGCGTTGTGTGAAGCTTCTTTTGATTTGATGTTATTTTCTGCTTCAGTAATGCGAGTCTGAAGAGTAGTTCGCTTTTCTTCAAGGCCGTTCTTTTCATGAGTGATGAACGCAGTCTGTTTTGTGAAATAGTCTCGATACAAGCCACCGAGTTCAACGCGAAGTTCCTGAGCCTTCTCTATTTTCTCTACCTGCTTTTTCAAGAAGCCGATATGCGGAGCAATCTCGCGGCGGAGTGACTGCACTTCTTTCATATTGGAAAGCGTCTTATCGAGCTTTCGTTCGCTCTCGCGGAGACGATACTGATACACTCGGAGGCCAAGAGCATCTTCGATCATGCCGCGACGATCCTTTGCATTTGCCGAAAGAAGCCGGTCTGCTTCACCCTGAGAAATGATGTGGTGGCCAGACGAGCCGATGTTGACCGAAGCCACAAGTTCTAAAATATCCTTGAGACGAACTTCAGTATTATTTAACTTGTATGTGTTAGATCCATCGCTGAACACTTCGCGGGAAATAGAGATTTCATCGAAGTCTAAGTTCAGTGCCTTCTCCCCTGTTTTTGGCAATGAAAATACTTTGCGTGAATTATCAAAGACAATGGTAACACTCGCGCGCGAAAGAGACCCCAATGCCTTGGAACCTTTGAAGATCATGTCAGCCCCGCCTTTTCCGCGGAGAGATTTGATGGATTGTTCACCGAGCACGAAACGGACGGCCTCAACAACGTTCGACTTTCCAGAACCGTTCGGTCCAACAATCGCTGTGACGGGCGCATCGAAATCAAGCGTCGTTTTTTTTGCAAACGATTTGAAACCTGAGAGCTCGAGGCGTTTTAACATCAGCATATTACAAGCTCAATTTTACACTGAAAAGGTAAATATACCAACGGGGATAACTGGAATCACGTCCTCGGAGAGCGCTACCGTCGCACTGAACAGCTTATCGCCATACTCATTTAAACAATCGCCACTCTTTACCGTAAGAGTGGTGATTGAAATCTATATGGAGAGAAGATGTTCAGGATGACTGAGCAGTACTTTTGAGCGCGAGGCCTTTGTGGTTAGGGCCGAGTCGATCATAAAGTACTGCGAAGGCTTCTCCGAGAACGATGTTCGGGATCCCTAGTCAAACCACTTCTTCACCTGCACCGCAGCCTCAGCTGCTTTGGTTTCAGCTTCCTGTTTTGATTTACCTTTTCCTGATGCGATCAGTTCATTTCCGAAGTAAATACCGACGGTAAAATGCTTGTCATGATCCGGTCCGCTTTCCGCCATGACTTTGTATGAAGGAGTGACGTGCACGAATTCCTGTGCTTTTTCTTGGACCAAACTTTTTGGATCGCGCCACAATTTCTTTTTAACGATTTCATCGAGACGTCCAAAGAGCGCGCCGCTAATGAACTTTGCACAAGCATCATATCCTTGATCGAGATAGAGAGCGCCAGTAAATGATTCAAATGTATTCGCTAGGATATTCATGCGGGCTTTTCCACCATCCTTGCTCTCTCCTTTTGAAAGGAGCAAATATTCATTCATGCCGAGCTCAGATGCAACATCTGAAAGCACCACTGCGTTTACGAGCGATGAACGGTATGCAGTGAGCTCGCCTTCCGGAGCGCCTTGATACATGCGATAGAGATAGTCAGTAACAACGAGTTCCAAAACTGCATCGCCCAAAAACTCCAAACGTTCGTTGTGGGAAAGTTTGACGCCTGGATTTTCGTTGATATATGAACGGTGAATAAACGCTTGTCGGAGCAATTCTTTGTCTTTGAACGACACTTGTGTCGCCTGTTCGAACTTTGAGAAATCAATCATGCAGATAAAAGGATAAAGGAGTAAGACTATTGGTATACTCTTGCTTCTTTAGCCTTGATTATATTGTTAATTTGCCGCCAGAGACTTTAGCGCTTTCCAGTAATGATAGGAATAGCCTTGGCGATCAATGCCGTCACACTATCATACATGTGGAGGGTTGTCACCTCTTTCAATGAGAACCATTTGCAGTCATCAAGGCCGCCTGAGGTTGACTCAAGTTTGACTGGAACGTACGAAGACTCGCCCAAATAAAAGATCACCTGCTTGCGGATCTTACCTTTTTGAGGATGCGATGCGACGTATTCATCGTCGCCAAGCTTTTCGACAATCTTCATGTCGAGGCTCATTTCTTCTTTGATCTCTCGGATCGCAGCTTGCTCCGGTGTTTCTCCTTCTTCAACGCTTCCTTTTGAAAGTGTCCAGTAGCCGAACACATCATGCACCATGGCAAGGTAAATCTCGCCCTTATCTATGGCGTATACGACTGCGCCCGCCTTGCTTTCAATCGGGAGCTTGGTGATGTCCACGGGCTCATCTTTCATCTGTCGTTTTGACTTCTGGTCTTTGCCTGGTTCGCCAAGTTCTTTGTACACCGCACCCAATACGCCGTTCACAAATCGTGACGAGCTGTCTGAGCCGAATGTTTTCGCAAGTTCGATCGCTTCATTAATAGAAACTTTTGGAGGAACTTCGTTGTGATCGCCAAACAAAAGCTCAGCAAGTCCCATGCGAAGAATATTTCGATCAACTGCATTGATCTTGTCGATCGGCCATTCTGGAGCAGCCTTTGCAACAATTTCATCAATAAGATCCTTTTTGCGAATAACGTTCATAGTGAGCGTTGTCATAAACGGCAAGTCTTCGAGACCTGGAGCGAACTCTTCTGAGTTGCGCTTCAAAATACCCTCGACATCGCTGTCTGGCTTACCTTTAAAATCCCACTCGAAGAGGGTTTGGAGAATCACTGAACGTGAAAGATGACGATTTGCCATAAAAGAACAATAAAGAACTAAGTATTAGTAAAAGAACAATAATGAAGGTCAATAAAGATATTGAAAACGAAAAGCAAAAGCTTATTTAGCCTTTGCTTTTGCCTGCTTCTTCTCAACTTTCGCAACTACATCGATAACTTTCTTGCCACGGTACATGCCAGTTGCCATGTCGACGCGGTGTCGAAGGTGAGTCGATCCAGTCTTGGAGTCAACAGAAAGAGCTGCGCCCTTAACCTTATGGTGCGAACGGCGGTTAGCCGTGTGCGCACGTGTGTGTCTCATTCGTACTACCATATACCGCTATAGTACCAGAAAAGATAATAAATGCAAGTTTTACGAGCAATTTAAATAAGAGTTCTGTGAGAACGCTCCGCACCATATGTATTTCAATTACTACCCTTTAGCCAAGACGCTCGTGAGAAATGACTTGCGGTGGTATGGAGTGATACCATGTTTTTTGATGGCCTTGTAATGCTCAGCCGTGCCGTAGCCTTTGTGATTCTCGAAACCATATTCAGGGTGGACATCGGACAGTTCTTCCATCATCTGGTCGCGGAGTACTTTTGCAGCAATTGAAGCAAGAGCAATCACCGGCTCCTTTTCGTCTCCTTTGATGATCGTTTCTTGATGCGGATATTCTTCCGGCGCATGCAATCCACCGTCGAGCAGAATATGCACATGCTGCGGATCAGCCTGCAGTCTTGCCAAAGCCTCGACTAAAGCACACTGAATAGCATTTGAAATGCCGACAACATCTATGTCTTCCGCAGAAACATACGCAACAGCATATTCAAGAATGCCTTTTTCGCGCCATTCTTCAATCTGCTCGAACCATTGTTCTCTTTTTTGAGGAGAAAGTTTTTTGGAATCTTTGATATGAGCTGGAGGGTCAGTTTCCCTATCCTTCCAGATAAGTGCGCAAACTGCCACAGGACCGGCGATCGGGCCTCTGCCGACTTCGTCGATGCCTATTAAAAATTTTGGCGTTTGGCGTATTAACACTCCACTAAGTATATCAAACATTTGGAACTGCAACTACCTGGATAAAAAAATAAAACCGCTGATCATAGACCAACGGTTTTTAAATAAATTGCATGCTCTCGTTTACCAATTAAAGATCGGTAAACATGTCTTTTGTTTTTAGATTGTGCCGGATATATTGAATGGCGTCTTCTAAATACGGGCGGTGGTTCTTAAATAATGTGAAGCACAAATTGTGCTCAAGCCAGAATGGCTCGCTGGTTTCGCCTCCCTTTGGTGCTTTGGTGATCAACTCACCACTCCATTCCGTAACAACACACCCGAATTTGGTGTGGTCCTCATTCATACGTTTAGGATCCTGAGGAGAGGTTGGCCGCGTTGCTTCAGAAAGGTAAATCACTTCGGTTGGAGTTAGGCCAGTTAAAAACTTCATTTTGCGATCAAGAGTTTGAGCAATAGTCTCATGTTCCTCTCCTGAACCTGCAGTAAGTCTTGTTGTAGTGCCATGCGTCTCATCGGTGTGTCTCACCAATAACACTTGGGTTTGCTTAGTTTCGATATTGAATTGAATAACTGCCGCTATCACAGCGTGAGTTAAGTCACCTTCAATTGATAGGCGTTTCAAATCAATAGTAGTAATACCATGCTTGTTATTCCTGCTCATGTTTTTCCCTTTGGGAACCCAATGTTCATGAATATTCTTGTCTTTGGTATCGTTTTTGAGTACGTTAATGTGTTTATTTGCCACGGTATTGCGTTTTAGTGACCGCAGCCTTCTTCATCTTTTTTCCTTTCAAAAAATGAGGAAAAAGAATGGGGTCACTAAACCAATACACATGAAGTACGTTTGTGGCTAATTATATCACAAACACAGTTAATGTCAATAGCATTTTACGCTTGATTTAAAAGGTCATTTGGCCTTGAAGTAAGCACACAAAACCTGTACACTCTACCCACATGGCATCTAACTTCGTCCATCTTCATACCCACTCGCACTATTCCCTATTGGACGGACTTACAAAACTCGACGACATGGTCAAGATCGCCAAAGATCATGGCATGACGGCAATCGCTCTCACTGATCATGGCAACATGTATGGCGCTATCGAGTTCTACAAGATCTGCAAAAAAAATGGCATCAAACCTATCATTGGAGTGGAGGCATATGTCACCGCAGGTTCACGCCATGACAAGACAGCAAACACGGATGGCGGCAAGCGCTACTATCATATGATCCTGTTGGCAAAAAATTTGCAGGGATACAAAAATCTGATTCGCCTAGTCACTAAAGCAAACCTTGAAGGCTACTACTACAAGCCTCGAATGGACAAAGAAATCTTGCGAGAATTTCATGAAGGAATTGTCGCTCTTTCCGGCTGTATGGGCGGCGAACTTTCTCAGACTATTATGAAAGGAAATTGGGAGAAGGCGGATGAGATTATCCGGGAATCTCAAGAAATTTTTGGCAAAGAAAATTATTTCATCGAAATCCAATCGCATCCTTCTATTCCTGGCGATCCGGAACTGCGACGCGATCTCGTGAAGCTCGCGGCAAAACATGGCATTCCAACTGTTGCAACACAGGATTCCCATTATCCATGCCAAGATGATCATGAGGCGCACCACACGCTGCTTGCTATCAACACGCAAAGTGACGGCAACGCGGGATTGGAATTTTCAAAAGATGACTTTTCTTTGATTGATGAAAAGACGGCACTGGATTATTTTAAAGATGTTCCTGAGTCTGTTGGGAATACCATGAAAGTCGCAGATCTCTGCGAAGATTATGAGATCGAACTTGGCGTGGCGTACTTCCCTGAATTTCCTCTGCCAGAAGGAATCACTGCCGATCAAAAATTGCACGAACTAGCGCATGCTGGATTTGCATACCGCGAGATCGAGGTAACAAAAGAATATGCAGACCGCTTGGATTATGAACTGAGCGTTATCAAGCAAAAAGGCTACGCCGGATACTTCCTCGTTGTGGGAGATCTTTTGAAATTTGCACGTGAGAATGGAATCCTGACAAATATTCGAGGATCGGTTGCTGGATCGCTTACTACATACTTGATCGGTATTACGAACGTAGATCCGCTTGTGTACAAGCTTCCCTTCGAACGCTTCTTGAACCCTGAACGTCCGTCGCTTCCCGATATCGATATGGACTACGCCGATAACCGCCGCGGTGAAATGATTGAATATGCAAAACGCAAATACGGAGAAGATCATGTAGCTCAGATTGGTACCTTTGGTACCATGATGGCCAAAGGCTCTGTGCGCGATGTAGCGCGCGCCCTTGGCTTCCCGTATGCAATTGGCGACAGGCTTTCGACTATGATCCCTATGGGCTCACAGGGCTTTCCTATGACGATCGAGCGTGCAATGGAAATGGTGCCAGAACTCGCCAAAGCATACAAACAAGAACCAGAAACAAAACGCATTATCGACCTTGCCAAGAAAATGGAAGGTTGTGTTCGTCACGTCTCTGTTCACGCTGCTGGCGTGGTGATCGCCCCAAAACCGTTGTACGAATTTGCTCCGACTCAATACGACCCGAAAGGTGACGCGATCATTACTCAATATGACATGCATTACATCGAAGATGTAGGATTGCCGAAGTTCGACTTCCTTGGAATTCGAAACCTCGCTATTCTTGCGGATGCAGTTACGCTCGTAAAGCAGCTCCGAAATATTGATGTTGATCTCGACCGAGTAGATATCGAAGACATGCCGACATTCCACATGCTTGCCCGTGGAGAAACCATGGGGCTCTTTCAGCTCAACGGTGGCGGCATGACTGCATATCTCAAACAGCTTCGCCCAACAACTATTCATGACATCAATGCCATGGTTGCGTTGTATCGTCCGGGTCCTATGGAAATGATTCCCGAATATATCAAGCGCAAACACAACAACTCGCTTGTACGATATCTCGATCCGCGCATGAAAGATATTCTCGATCAATCATACGGAGTTATCACCTACCAGGACGATGTCATGATGATCGCTATCAAGCTCGCCGGATATAGCTGGCTTGAAGCCGACAAACTCCGAAAAGCCATGGGTAAGAAAATCCCGGCAGAAATGGAAGCGCAAAAAGAAAAATTGCTCACTGGATTCATTGCCAATGGCTTAGATCAGAAGAAAGCCCAGAAACTTTGGGAACTGATCGAACCGTTTGCCGCCTATGGATTTAACAAAGCGCATGCTGCTTCATACGGTCGCGTATCGTACCAGACAGCCTACATGAAGGCCAACTTCCCCGTCGAATATATGACGGCTATTCTCACTGCTGAATCCGGCGATGTGGAAAAAGTTGCCGAAATCATCCATGAATGTGAAAAGATGAATATCGAAGTCTTGCCTCCAAACGTAAACGAAAGTTTTGGCGGATTTACTGTGATTGAAAATATCGCAAAAGAAGATCCTGCCCAGCCAGGACACATGAAAACGGGCGTGATCCGTTTCGGATTTTACACTATCAAAAACTTGGGAACAGATATTTCTGACGCTATCATCGCCGAACGAAAAGCTAACGGGCCATTCCAAACGATCGGTGATTTCCTCGATCGCATCAAGAATAAGAACTTGAATAAGAAATCTTTAGAGGCGCTTATCAAATCCGGAGCGATGGATGCTTTCGGCGAACGAGGCCAGCTTCTCTCAAACATGGAAGACATGCTCCATTACAATCGCGAGAGCACCAAAGATACTAACCAAATCTCACTCTTTGGAGATTCTCCTGAACTTTTCAATACGAGCTTCAACCTCAAGCCCGGCGAACCAGCCGCCCAGAAAGATATGCTGATTTGGGAAAAAGAATTGCTCGGCCTATTCGTATCCGGACATCCGCTGAATGCCTTTCGAGAAAAGATCGAAAAAAATGGAATTACCATTAAAAAAATCCGAGAGGAATTGGTAAAGGACGCACCGGTAACATTTGCCGGCATCATCGAAGAAGTTAAGATCGTCATCACAAAAAATAACGACAAGATGGCCTTCATGCGCATGGCTGACTTTACAGGCGCAATGGAGACGGTGGTATTTCCAAAAGTATTCAAAGAGTTTGGCGACAAGCTTGTGGTAGACGCGATTATTGCGATTAAGGGGAAAGTTTCTGAACGAAAAGAAGAGAAGAGCGTGCTGATCGACGGAGTGAAGGTGCTCTAATACGCAAATAAAAAAACCGCCTTTTATCAAAGCGGTTTACATACCAATTATGGTGGACTAATTATTTTATTTCTTTGTTCTTGTTTTGCGTTTATTTACCATCCAGGCTTCTGCTTCTGCTAAAGAAGTGAATGGGGCCGCCGGGCGTTCATCATCGTCTCCAGAAGTGTCTATTGGCGAAGCGGAAGAATACAGGGTGCGGTTGCTCTCAGTATTATTGGTTACGATGTGAAAAAAGGGATCTTCAGCTCTGCGTATTTCTACGTTATTTACATACAACATTCCTTTATGCGAAATGGCGAAAAGTGTATTTCCTTTCGATATGCGAATGATTCTATATTCATCGCTGTAATTTCTGCTTTCTGGCAATGAAGAATTAACCATTTCGAGGCATTCTTGTATTTCTCGTACATTGAGCGTTCTTAGGGAAGCTTGAGCTGCCACAGTCGCGATTGCTCCTGTTGAAGTGATACAACCTTTGCTGGTATCAAATGTAGTAATTTTACCATTGGAAGCGTAGAAGTAACCGATAAAACTTTGATCTAGTTCAGCAAAAAAATGAATTTTTACCATGTTTTCTTTATCAGTTTTATACACATTGGCAATGTGAACAAGAAGAGGTGAATATTCCATTTGGTCTGTATTTAAGTTAACGAATACCGAACTCACGACGAGGTCATGCCCTTGGTATTCGCTACCTTTGTTTTAAGGAATATGTCAGTTCACTATATAATAAAAACGGGATATGTCAATGTTATATTAATTAGATAATTTTAAATTGCGTAAAAAATTACCTTTAAAAACAGCACATTACATGCTAGTATAGAATTCTATGAATCCAGAAGAACTATCAAAAGTCCGCCATACATTGGCACACTTACTCGCCCAATCAGTACAGGCTCACTACCCTGCTGTACAGCTCACGCTTGGGCCTGCAGTCGATAACGGCTTCTACTACGATATGGATTTTGGTACCGAAAAAATCGGCGACTCTGATCTCGGCAAAATCCAGACAACAATGCGAAAGAATCTTTCGAAGTGGGTTGCTTTCACGCACCGTGAAGTCACCAAAGATGAAGCGCTCGCTCTCTTTGCTGGTAACCCATACAAGACCGAACTCATAAACGAAATTGCAGACCGCGGAGAAAAGATCACTCTTTACTCTTGTGGAGGATTTGAAGACTTGTGCCGCGGAGGACATGCAGAAAATCCGGGCAAAGAAATTTCAGCGGACTCATTCAAGCTTGACCGCGTAGCCGGCGCATACTGGCGCGGAGACGAGAAGAATCCAATGTTGACTCGTATTTACGGATTGGCCTTTGAATCAAAAGATGCGCTCGATGCGTACATCGCTCAACAAGAAGAAGCGAAGAAGCGCGACCACCGAAAGCTCGGAAAAGAAATGGGCTTGTTCGTTTTCTCCGATCTCGTCGGTCCTGGACTTCCCCTCTGGACTCCAAAAGGAACTTTCATTCGTGAGGCATTGAATGACTATGTATGGTCACTTCGAAAGAAAAAGGGCTATCAAAAAGTCACTATCCCTCACATCACTAAAAAAGAACTCTACGAAACTTCAGGCCACTGGGCGAAGTACGCTGACGATTTGTTCAAGATCCACACTCGCGAGGATCATCTCTTTGCGATGAAGCCAATGAACTGCCCGCATCACACGCAGATCTTCGACAGCGAACCTAGAAGCTACCGAGACATGCCACAGCGATATGCTGAGACAACGATGGTGTACCGTGACGAACAGTCTGGGGAACTCTCTGGACTCTCACGCGTGATCTCAATTACTCAGGATGATGCGCACGTATTCTGCCGAGAAAATCAGATCGAGGTTGAAGCAATGGCTATCTGGGACATCATTGAAACATTTTACGGAACATTCGGATTTGATTTGAAAGTCCGCTTCTCTCGCCACGATCCTTCACAGATGGAAAAATATTTGGGCGGACCAGAAGTCTGGGCGAAAGCAGAAGGTGCGCTTGAAAACCTTATGAAATCAAAAGGCGTGACTTGGATGGACGGTCTCGGCGAAGCAGCATTCTATGGACCAAAGATCGACTTCATCGCGCATGACTCTATTGGCCGAGTACTTCAAGTTGCGACAATCCAGCTCGACTTCAACCAGCCAAAGAACTTCGGGCTTGTATGTACTAACGAGAAAGGAGAAAAAGAACAGATCGTCATGATCCACGCAGCGATTATGGGATCAATCGAACGATTCATGTCCACAATGATCGAACACCTCGCTGGAAACTTCCCAACATGGCTCTCTCCTACTCAAGTTACCATCGTTCCTATCCGTGAAGAACATGGAGCATTCGCGCAGAAGTTAAACGACATGTTATTGGAAAATGATATCCGCGTGAAGTTGGATGCCGGAAAAGACTCTATGGGCAAGCGTATTCGTGAATCAAAGACACAACGCATTCCATATACGATCGTTATCGGAGATCAAGAATCAGCAAGCGGTATTCTCACTATTGAAACTCGAGGTGGTGAAAAACTTCAGATAAGTGGTGATGAATTTCTCGCTAAGGTAATCGAAGAAGTTAAGACCAAAGCGTAATACCTCATAAAAGAGCGGCGCCTTCGGCGCCGCTCTTTTATATTCTTACAGATATTTTATTTCTTTCCCTAATTCTTTAATTAAATTATGCTCCCATTTTGCACCAGTGGAACTTTCCCAATTCGGTAAGAAATAAAATGTCTTCACCTTGTCATTCTTCATCAGCGGCAAATAAAAATCATCTAAGATACTAAAGGCATATTCGCCCGGTTTTAAATCCTTCTTGAGACCTTGCATCGGTTTTTCAAATGGCATTTGATCAAACACATGAATGCCTTCTGCTTGAAGTTTTTTGATCTGAGCATTGAAAGCTAGCATATTCGCCTCAAGAGATCCTAAGCCTCCAGTAGCGATTGGCCCGCAGACTTGAACGATATCCTCTGGCATGCGTGACAAGACCCGTTCAGCTACTGCATACATTTCTTTGGCCGTAACAGCATGGTCAAGATCCTGCCAATCCTGCTCTGTCCAAAACGAATCTGTGATTGTGTTGTTATTTTTTGTAAACATAGATTATTTATTTTCGTAATAATATTTGAGACACTTATCTTCTTCTACCATAAGCTTTGTTTCAAACGCTTCCTTTTCTGTTACCCAGGCAAATGCTATATGTTCTGTAGGATTTATTTTAACTTCAGGTAGCACCTCAAATCTAATCCTGTAATTATAAAATTTGAAGTTCTTATTTAATGGTTCGTTTACTACATAGAATGTAGTAATATATTCAAATTTTTCTGGAGGTATTTGAATACCTGTTTCTTCAAAAAGTTCTCTTGACATGGCGCTTTTTTTATCAATATCGTTACTATCAACTTTACCGCTTGGTCTACCAAATGCTAGGCCTTCAGGCTTGTCTGGATGGCGCTGAAGCTGCAAAATCTTTCCATCACATTCAACAAAGCAGCCAACTACTTCAATGGAATTTTCAAATGATTCGGGTTGCTGGAGGTAAAACATACTTATTTCTCATTTATTACGTAACATATTTTTTCAATAATTTGTTTCATTTCAGAAGCGTGTCCATCAAGCCAAGGCAATAAAGGATGTGTAGCATTAGGTATCGTAATAATTTCTCTCGACTTTGCATTTTGTGCTGAATTAAATGTTCTTTCAATTACTTCTTCTGGAATAACATCATCTGATTCAGCCTTAACAACAAGAAGATTGCCTGTATATTTCTCAAGAATTTTCCAAGCATCGCTTTCAATCCAACTACCCGGTTTTCGTATGATACTGCTGAAGTCGGGTCCAAAAAGTACTTCATATGCTCGAGCATCATAGACAGCTGGTGCCAACAATATGAGATTTTCGATTTGAAACATTTCAGTAAGCTTGATTGCAACATAGCCACTCATACTAGATGCCAGTATTGAAAGCGGCTGTGTTATTTTTTGATTTTCGATTACTATAGTAGCTTCCTTAACTCTTTGATGAAGCGAAGAAGCTGACATTTCTCCGCCAGTCTCTCCATGTCCACTAAAATCAAACGAAAACGAGCTAATACTTTTTTCTAGCAACAATCCTCGTAATATATTAAATTGACTCCGCCCTGTTGCCCCCCCGCCATGCAAACAAACAACAGTATTCTTTGTTGTAGAGTCGGACATATAGTCACCTTGTAATTGGACAGTATTTTCTTGGACTGGAATTGAAAATTTTAGCATAATTAATTAGTTAAAAAATTTACAAGTGATCGTGCGGTCTCTCGAATACTATTATTATCTACTGCGTTCTCACCTTCAGAGGTGTTCATTCTACGAAAATTATGAGCAACTCCTTTTATTATTGTCACTTTTATATTACCTCCGGACTGAGATAATTCTTCTGAGAAATTCTTATAGTAATCTTGTATATGCTTAGGAATCGGAGGATCATCATTTTCAAAAAAACTAATCGCTACCGAACCACCATGTAATACAAAGTTTTTCAATTTTTCAAAAATGGGAGATTCAGCAACATTCCATGATGCATGGATAGTATTTTTAAATTCTTCTCCATATGGCATATTCTGGATTTCTTTTGGATATGCTGCTGGAGAAATCAATACAAGTTTTGAAACTGCGATACCTTGGGATTGTAGCCGCTCCGCAGCACCCACTGCCATATATGCGCCAGCACTAGTCCCAACAAGTTGTACATTAGAAGATTGTAATTCTTTGGAAAAATGCTCTGTCACTTGAACTAGGGTATCGGTTCGAGACTCCATGCTTTCTATGTCCCAATTTCCCGACGAGCCTCCAGTACCTGGCTGGTTATATAAAACCGCTGATTTTTTATGCTCCAACATTTTGAGAGCCAGATGTCCGTATAATTTATTTATAAGTGGCAACTTCCCTCTACGCTCCTTATCTCGAGGAATTCCACCAACCATTGTAATTACAGCCTCTTGTGGTTGACCTACCGTAACAGCACAACGTATTTCATTTCCGTTAATTGGTATTACTTTTGTTTCAAACTTACCAAACTTTAGCCACTCATCCTCTGATTGTGGTAAATAGTCAGGATTATTAAATTTATTTCCAAGATTCGGGTGTTCCATATAGAAATAATATCAAATTCATAATTAATTCTGGCCTTTGCAAGCCATAATTTTATACCTTAAGCTTACTAATCAAATCTCTTACAGCATTTCCTCTATGCGAAAACTTATTTTTTTCTTCCGGAGTAAATTCAAGCATCGGCCGGTCAGTTCCGTCTACTTGGATGAAAAGATCAAATTCACATGCGCCAGGGTCAACTGGCTTTGGTTTTACAACAACGCCTTCAATAGAGCCTAGACCCATCACTGGTTCTTTCTGCCCATCATAAACTCCAAGACGGCAGACAAGCATGATCCTTGATCCAATGAATTTCATTCCCATCTCGTACGGATTAAAACATTCAAGAAAATCCTTGATATAAGGGCCTGGGAAGCCTTTTAGGGCTTCAAAGTGAAGCGAGGTATCATCTACGAGCACCGGTTCTTTGAACTGCTCATAAGCATATTGAAGTTTGTGTTTAATTATTTCCTCCGGCTTCCCTTGAATCTCAAAATAACCAGGAAGCACTTTCTGCTCGCAATCAAAAAACTCGCCGAGCGCCAGCGAAAGCTCTCTAAATTTGAGAGAATTCCCTGTAACGATAGCGAGTTTTTGTTTCATATAGTTTGGGTGTTAGATATCCAATTCCGCCATCTTGGCATGCGTCTGGATAAATGTTTTGCGAGGAGCAACATCGGAGCCCATGAGCATGTCGAAGACTTTGTCTGCGTCAGCTGCGAGTTCAATGTTCACCTGCTTGATAACGCGTCGAGCTGGGTCCATAGTTGTTTCCCAAAGCTCTTCGGCATTCATTTCTCCCAAACCTTTATATCGCTGAATGTGGACTTTTACAGCTCGAGGCTTGCCGTCTTTCACTTCGACAACCTCCACTTCCTCGCCTTCTTCTTCACCACCTCCGTCGCGTTCTGCCTGGGCGATCATTTCATCAAGGTCAACATCTTTCTCTTGTCCAATGACAGCAACTTTTTCTTCGTCGGAATATGCGTAGAAAATTTCCTTTCCTTTTTTGATCTTGTAGAGTGGTGGCTGAGCGATATAGATAAATCCGCCATCCAAAAGTGGCTTGAAGTATCGGTACAAGAGCGTGAGGATCAATGTTCGAATGTGCGCTCCGTCCACGTCGGCATCGGTTGCGATGATAACTTTATGATAACGAAGTTTGGAAATATCGAAGGTATCTCCGATTGCAGTTCCCAAAGCAACCACGAGGTTCTTGATCTGTTCTGAAGCAAGCATGCGGTCGAGGCGCGCTCGTTCGATGTTCAAGATCTTTCCTCGAAGCGGCAAGATAGCCTGTGTCTTTCGATCGCGGCCGGTCTTTGCAGTACCTCCCGCAGAGTCTCCTTCCACAATGAAGAGTTCAGATTCTTCGGCGCTTTTTGACTGACAGTCGGCAAGCTTACCTGGAAGCGTCATTCCTTCGAGTGCGCCTTTTCGCAAAATAGAGTCTTTAGCTGCTTTCGCTGCTTTGCGAGCTCGAACTGCGAGAATTGCTTTGTTGATGATTGATTTAGCCTGATCTGGATTTTCCTCAAGGAAAGCTGCGAAAGCATCGCCAAACACCGTTGCTACGGCACCCTGGGCCTCCATAGAGCCGAGTTTGGCCTTTGTCTGGCCTTCGAACTGAATCTCAGCAAGCTTTACTGAAATAACAGCCGTGAGACCTTCAAGTACGTCTTCACCGGTAAATCCGCCATCAGCTTCTTTGATGAGGTTGTTTTTCTTTCCGTAGGTATTGAGCAAGCGAGTAAGCGCTGTCTTGAAACCTGTAACATGCGTTCCTCCTTCTGGAGTATGGATGTTGTTAGCAAACGGAACGATTTTTGTTTCAATTTCATCCGTGTACTGGAGAGCGATTTCAACGCCGACATTATCTAATTCCTTGTCGACATAAAAAACGGTTTCCTGAATCGCTTTCAATCCTTGGTTGTAGTATTTGACCAATGACATCAAGCCTCCTTCGAAATAGAACGAGTATGACGGGACTTCGATGTTGAGATCGCCGAACCAGTATGCATCATCAAGTGAGAATTTTTTGTTAAAAAGAGTATCAGCGTCCATTTCTCGGGCATCGATAATGGTGAGCTTCAATCCTTTGACGAGATATGCCTGTTGTCGCATGTGGTTGACCACCGTGCTCCAGGTGAACTTTACGCCTTCTTTGAAGATTTCTGGATCTGGAGAAAATGTCGTGATCGTTCCATGCAATTTTGAAGAACCAACTTTTTTGACATTGGCTTTCTTTTTACCCTGCGAATACTCTTGCATAAAGATACCGCCATCTCGATGAACGACTACCTTCGTATAGATTGAGAGTGCGTTGACAACGGAAGCACCGACACCGTGGAGACCTCCGGACACTTTATAGCCAGATCCTTCTCCGCCGAATTTTCCACCGGCATGGAGCGTGGTCATGACCATTTCAAGCGCTGAGAGTTTTGTTTTCGGATGGATATCAGTTGGAATACCGCGGCCGTTATCTACGACGCGGATAAAGTTATCAGGAAGAAGCGTAACCTCAATGCGGTTCGCATGGCCTGCCATCGCCTCGTCGCGAGAGTTATCAAAAATTTCCCAGATCAAATGGTGAAGACCATCAGGACCAGTTGATCCGATGTACATTCCGGGACGCTTTCGAACAGGTTCAAGTCCCTCGAGCACTTGGATCTGCTCGGCACCGTATTTAGCTTTCGATTCGTCTTTGGCCATATGTATGTGTTGATTATAAAAATAAAAAAGCGCACCAGAAATGTTGATTTGTACCTATAAAGTATAGCATGTTTTCAATACAAAAACCAGTACAAAATACCGGTTTTAAGCTTGCAAAATAAGGGTCTTTTAACTCCATCGGAGTCTCTGAGGGGACGTCTTACGGCACATTGTTCTCGATAGGCGTATTGTTATCTACAACAATACTTTCATTTGCTACAATTTCGCCATCAGTGCCTGCATTCATGCAACACCCCACGCCACGCCATCACCAGTGTTTAGAGACACTAGCACAGTGAACATAGAAAACTAATAAAAAAGCCAGTCATATTGCTATGCTGGCTTTGTAAAAATATATCCACTAAACTAAATTAATTATTCAATTATTATCTTCTTTGCAGTACTGTTACCTGCTTTTAGGAAGTACATTCCTTTTGGCCAGTCTACTTGCATTTGTTGTTGACCGGAAGTCAGTCGAACCGGTTTCAGTTTTTTACCAACAATGTCGTATACCTCTATAATACCGATATTCCGATAATCTTCACACGCAACAGTAAATGTTCCATTGTTTGGACTGGGATATACAGCAAAAGTAGTCTTTGCAACTGTAGCAACGCTTGTTGGCGTGGCAATAGCTGGGTATGTTTCAACTCTCAGTGTTGTTGAATCGCCGCCGAACATTTCAGCTCTTATACCTGAAAAAAATTCATATATAAGATTGTTGTATCTCAACTCCATATCTACAGTTGTCTGAGCAGGGATTTTACCCGCTTGAATAAACTGCAATGCGCGAGTTGAAATTTGCAACTCATTATCTGAAGGATCGGGGTTAAACACCTCAATCCTTGAATTCTGCACGATTGTATCTTCAGGTGCATGGCCTAATTGGAAAGGGTTTGTTGCAGTACTACTGATGTAAATAAACGGCATCCGCATATCGGGGCCAATATTTACCTGTCCCGGTTGTGCCGGAATATGAGTGTGTACTGTAAACTTTTCTCTCCAAAAGTTGCAAGAACTTATTTCCCACTGATTTCCATTTACAATAAGGAAATTGAATTGGGTAAAAATGGTTAGCAGCGCCGAGTCTGGGGCGCGGGGAAACAAGTTGCGGAAAAATGGCATCATACCATCTATCCCAAGACTATCCGTCATTTTCATGCCTTCGTAAAAATCGTGAGCTATCACTGGGTTCCCTGTGTCAATGATAAACGCTGGTGAAACAAAACTGAATGTTAGTGTTTGGCCTGGTAATAATATAATTTTACCGTCCATATCACTACTTTCAAATTGTTTTACCTCGTCATATATGATTGGATCCCTAGTAAAAAACTCAGAGTAAAATTTGTTTGTTACGTGAGATAACTCGTAACATTCGCCGTTTTCTTTTGTGTAACAATACCGGCGTGATGAATCAAGCCACTCCGAATGCTCCCGGACATCTTGTGCTGACATGTGATCTTGCGGTACACCCGGAATTGTATCTAGGTACCGCGGTTCTCCATCATCTGGATCATTCAATATAGTGTCACCGTTAAGAAACACTTCACCGACAGTATGGCCTGATAAAATCACCGTGCGAAGCGAATCCAGCGGAATCATTTGCGTCTCCTTGGTAAGATGATCGAAGAAAATCTGACGCTCTCCGCACATTTGCGAAGCATTGCTCAAGAAAAACGCACATGGAGAATACTGTTTGCGAGCAAGTAATGTATCAAATCCGTTTATGCCGTAGGTGCTTGGTGCAGGCCTTCTGCAGTGTACAGTGGAAGGACTTTTTACAATCCTGCCATATTCTCTTATATATGCCATAGGGTCGCCAGTGGCAATCATATGGTTAAGGAAAGATGGTTTATCAGCAAAAATTAAGTCACCTGGCTTATCGAACTTTGTTAACATATAGAACATTTTGGGAAATGTATCAGTGTTCGTAATCCTGACTGAAAAGCTGTCACCAGGGTTTGGAACACTAGTGCCAAAACCGTTGAATAAGTTAACAACTTGTGCATTTACAGAAATAGCAAAAAACAAAGCGGCAACTGCCAACAAAAGGTTATTTTTTTTCATACAAAATTTTTATGGGGTTGTTTAAAAGGGTGTAGAGACTGACTTACACTATGCCACAAAAATGCATTTTTTACAAGGGGACAACAAAATACCCTGATAATTCAGGGTATTTTGACTATGATGATTTATTAAATTTCAGAAACAGGAGCAGGGGTGGGGGTGGGGGTGGGAGGTGTCTCTGGCTGACTTTGCTCAACGGGTGGGCTTGCGGGTTCATCAGACGGAGTTTCTGCGGTTACAGTATCGTCAACCACTGGAATGACTTCTGGATCAGGAGTAGGAGTAGGTCCTGGAGTAGGCTCTGGTGTGGGCTCTGGTGTTGGTGTTGGTGTTGGTGTTGGTGTTGGTGTTGGTGTTGGTGTTGGTGTTGAAACTTGCTGCTGTGGCAGTAATTGTTTCAATTGGTGAAGCTCGGCTCGAGTGATACATTCGTCTGGATAGCCTTCCTCTGATAAACAAACCTCTCGAGTAAATATTCGCGTGATACCGTTGCTTGCACTTCCCAACCATGTACTGATCGATGACAAGAAAGTATTGCTTGGCGTGGTGAGAGTATCCATTGATGCTACTTTCAAATTGAGTTCTTGGACTGACTTGATAAGAAGCGGGATAAATGTCTTGTAATCAACCATCATATATCCATCTGTTCGATGACCTACTGCTTCTGGATAAAGAGGTTCGACTTGCTGAGCCAGAACCCCAGTATGCTGCTTGCCGTTATCGTTAATGATTGACTGATCATATGTAAAGTCAACAACGCGGATATCTTTCAATACGTCCAAACCATAGCCAGTATCAACTATATTCTGCTTTGTGCGCTGGTCTGAAGGAGCAGTTGTATCGATAGTGTTTGTTCCGACATAGAGCGTAGCTGCTCCGGAACCGCTGGTAGCATTGCTAATCTTATTGTTATCGCCATCAACACCAATACGGAGACCTGTAAGGAAAAAGTTTTGTGCCTCTGCATCATTAATATATAAAGCATATTCCGCTCCTCCGGTTGCCTGGAGTGACGCACTGCTGAAGTACAAACCATAGACATCCTGAGCAGTTAGAGAAGGAATGTCTGTTACGCCATCAAAAGTACTGCTGAAATTTATACCTTTGACTGTGTTTATTGCTTCGATGCCTGGCTGATATACACTTCCTTGTAATCCAGCAGAAAAATTGATTCCGTTCGTATTAAAAATCGAACCAGTATTTCGAATGAACGAAGTTAGATGCATTACGTCTGCAGCGTTAACAATACCTCCGCTCTGTACTGTCACCCGGGCATCGATTCCAAAAGCATTATTGATGGTCGCGCCCGAAACGTTACTTGAAACCACACTGTTGATTCCGTATGCAGTACTTACGACCCCGGTTGCACTTAAATTGGTTACACTGCCGTTAATTCCCTTCATGGTATTAACAGTTCCTGTGCCCAAATTTCCCGCCAGGTTATTCATGCCGTACAAATTATCAATATTGCCAGAACCTTGATGAATAGCCGTAGAGTTAATACCATTCATATTACTGATTGTTCCAGATGAAGTAGCGCTTGAGGCAACATTAGCAGTAATGCCTGCAATTCCACCTGTACCCGCTGCAGTAGAAACATTAAAAGCGCCACCATCCCAAACCGTCGAACCCGAAAGAGCAGAGTATGCTGTATTGGTTGTATTGCCTGCAGCAGTCAAGGTGCCTTCAAATGTATTTAGATTACTGCTTGTCGAAGAAGCAACCTCCATAGAAGAAATACCTCTGAGACGCCCGTTTATTTTCAAACGAATTGCCGCTGCGTCTGAATCCGCTTCCCAGTTATTGATACCAAGCGCCGCATTCCCATTTTTCAAAATAGTGAAAGCGTCAGACAGGTTGGTTACGTCATCACCATTTCCGATAATGAAAAGTCTGTCTGCTGCATCAAACGTGGAAGCAGAGACCGGAGCATATGTAGTGTTAAAGGCACCCATTGCTGCTTCTGAGAATGAATATGCTGTTGTTGATGTTCCCTGCGCGAATGAATGCGCGCCGGCAGCAATAGTATGATCATTGATTGACATAGCAGCTATTCCCGAAGCAAGGCTGCGGTCTCCAGCTGCAAATGAGCGCTGGCCTGATGCGGTAGTGTGTTCGTTCACAGCCATGGCACTGTTTGCATTTGCTGTTGTTTCATTTCCAAGCGCTACCGCAGCTGCGGCTGTTGCTTGAGAAAAGATACCGAATGAGAAACTGTTTTCGTTTGATGACGAAGCGCCGTATCCTCCGGCAAAGGAACCGAGGCCTGAGGCTGCCGTGTCGTATCCAAGCGCAAATGAGTTATTGCCAGATGCTAATGGAGCGGCAGCAACATATGGTGCATATGCACTACCGAAGGCAATGCTTCCATTTTGACCAAATAATCCGATTGAGTATTGTTTGTCTTAATTACAAAATCCTCGGCGTCAGTCGTACCTATGAAATTGGTACCTGCTGTTGTTGCAGTATTTCCAGTCAAACCCCAGCCTGAACCAGTATTTTGGTAACAGTTCGTACTGCCAGGTGCACAACCTGGGTCAAGTATGCTATCACCTGCCACATATCCGCCACTTGGAGGCGGCGTACCATCAGCCAACTGGGCACCAAAAACAACTACTCCATATCCAAGAACGGAAAGTAGTATCAAGAAAAATGATAGCGATTTTTTATATGCATAATAAATACGGCTCATGTACACAAAAGTATACCATAAATTACCTATTTCTATTGTGGATTACCGTATGTGCCAGCTTTCGTGTGTTCCAATTTCGGCCTGAATGCTTTCCATGATGGGATTTATCTCAGCATCGGTCAATGTTCGGTCTACTGCTTGGAAAACAAGTCGAAAGGCAAATGAAGATTTGCCATCTTTAGTGAAATGATCAAAGAGATATGGTTCACGAGACAATAAGCTCGTGCCATGCTTTTGATACAGTGATTTTAGTTCTTCTGAGGTAACCGTTTCTGGAACCCATACAGCGATATCGCGAGTGATAAATGGAAAAGAAGACCACTGGATGAATTTTTGATCAAAATCGCTTGAGTACGATGATCCTTGGATAGCAACCAAAGCATTCTTTTGAATATATTCCTCAAGAGCCATTTCATTTGCGCCTGTTTTGTCGATCCATGCAACATGTGTTACTTCCCCTTCTTTTGGAAAAACGTTTCCGATCTCAAACAACTTAACTTCAGGAATTCCCAGGAGCGGAGCATTCAAGCGATTCATTTCATATGATTCTTTCAATCCGTCGAGAAGATTGGTTCGCAATGCTCCCTTATCTCCTACTCCGCGGGCAACTTCAAAAGAGCCTTTCTTACGGAATGAGTACGTAATTGTTTCTCGGTAACCTTCTCCGAACAGTTTTGTTCGTACTGCGGCAGCTTTTGAAAAATAATTCTCGGTTTCTGAGACCGCTGGAAGTTCTGGCAGTACAGCTGCGATCTTGTCGAGGCCATACAATCGCGCGACTTCTTCAGCGACATCATGCATGCCAGTCAGGTCAAGGCGAAGCGACGGAACAGCAAGCGTGCAGATATCGCCCACACCAGGAACCATATATCCGTAGTTTGTGAGAAGCTGCACCATTTCTGTTTCACTTAGAGCGGTGCCAAGATATTTATTTATTTTAGAAATTGAAAATGTGATTGCACGCGCCTGTTCTGGCTTCGGGTAGATATCGATGATTTCTTCGAAGACTGCTTCCGGGCACATTTCTACGATGAGCGCAGAAAGGTCGCGCATGCCAGCAGGTGCCTGCTCGGCAGACAATTCGTTTTCAAATCGTTTCGCTGAATCAGAAAGCAAGTTCAATCGGCGAGCGGTTTTGCGGACAGGAACGGGAGCAAAGTTTGCAACTTCGAGAACGATATCAATCGTTCCGTCAGTCACGCCGGAATCAAGGCCGCCTTTTACCCCCGCAAGAGCAAGAACTTTTGAATGATCAGCGATAACCATATCTGTCGCCTTGAGTTTTGCGACAATGTTGTCTCGGCCAAGAACTGGAAAATCCATATCCTGATTTGCGAGTCGGACCTGGATGCCTCCGTCAATTTTTGCGAGGTCAAATGCGTGGCATGGCTGGCCGCAATCGAACATGACAAGGTTTGTCGCATCGACAATGTTGTTGATCGAACGCTGTCCGATGGATTCGAGATGCTTGACTACCCATTCTGGCGACGGACCGACTTTGATGTTGCGAACAACGCGTGCCATGTAGCGACGGCAGTTTTCTGTCTGGATCTCGACTTTGAATTCAGTCGGCTGGGATACAGGAACTTTGTAATATGGAGTTGGGTCTTTGAATTTGAAACCAAGAAGGCCGGCGACTTCTTTAGCTACGCCGTGGTGAGACAAGAGATCATGCGCGCGGTTCGGGAGAATATTCAAATCCAAAACAGTATCGCCGTTCGGCAATTTCTCGATACCTTCCACTTCGCAGAGCTTGAACGTCAAAATATCTGCCAATGCTTCAGGGGTCGGAAGTTCGCCGTCTACATACCATTTGAGCCAGTCGTAAGAGATTTTCATAAATTAAAGCGAGATTATTTTTGCAGCAATTTTTTTATAGTGTTCTATTGAACTTGATTTTCCCGGACCGACGATCTTATCTGCAAGAGCATTCAATTCTTTAGCGATTGCTTCTTCGTCAGCGCCGCTCTGTTTCAACTTCAGTATCTTAGGAACATAGCTTCTATATTCATCATTCGGCCAGTCATTATCCTTGTCATCTTTATCATTGAGACTGATTGGATCCCAATCAGTCCATAAAATTGCATCTATTGCATTAAATAGTTCTTTTTCTTGCATGACATTACCACTGATTAATTCGTAAATCCCCCTGATAAAACAATCGCACATCCGGAATATCGTACTTCACCATCAGGATGCGGTCTACTCCGCCGCCGAATGCGAATCCCTGATATTTCTCAGAATCAATACCGGCGTTTTTGAGAACATTCGGATGAATCATTCCCGCGCCCATGACCTCGAGCCATCGGTTGCGGAATTTGATCCAAACCTCAAGACCTGGTTCAACGAATGGGAAATAACTTGGGCGGAGCTGAATCTCAATATCTTCACCAAGCAAACCCTGGTATAGAGCGAGGAGCGTTGCTTTTAAATTTGCGAGATTGATGTTTTCTCCCACGACAAATCCATCAACATGGAAAAATTGCATTTCATGCGTAACATCTGTCGCTTCGTTGCGGAACACTTTGCCCACAGTAACTACTGCTTTGGGAAATGTATTTTCTTTTACTGCACGTTCTAGTTCGCGTGCGGTGACGGAAGTTGCGTGAGTGCGCAAAACCGGGCGATCGCTTTTTTCTTTTTCAGAAAATGCGGCAAGCTGTTCAGGGGTTTGCTTGATCCAAAATGTGTCCTGCATATCTCGAGCTGGGTGGTCTTTGGAAACATTGAGCGCATCGAAACAGTACCATTCTGTTTCCATTTCAGGACCTGTCGCAACTTCAAAACCCAGCTTGGAAAAAATGCGAACGATATCGTTCGTCATGAGGGTGATCGGATGCAGTTGTCCTTTTTTATTTTCCATATGTTTAATATTTGAACGTCAGTAAATAGTAACTCTCAGAACCGGTATTAAAATATTTTAATTTGAAATGCCAGCCATTTCCATCCTTGAACTCGATTGAATGGTCGCTTCCCTTTGCTTTGTCAAAAAGCTCGCTTGCTTCCGAAGAAGGCATTCGTTCGATAAAGTGAGCTCCAAGCCCGTTGTGGCCGGATGGCTCATACTTTATATAGTGATGGTGAATTTCGCGCTTTTCCAAATCTGCCATATAAATCCTACTATATCACAATTTATGGCTTAGGCGAGCGGCTTACTCACACTGTAAATTCGCTCGGCGAGGGCGCAATACGGGCACTCAGTCTGCTGGCCGAATGGCTTGAAGGTACATACTCGGTTTATCCAATCCCCGCTTTCAACAAATGCATCGTAGTCTTTAATGTCACGCTTGAGCGAGTCTATCTGCTCTTCGCCAATATGCGTGCGATATACGGCATCTTTGCTTTTTGGATCTTCTTCAAGATAGAGGAGCTGAGATTCAATAACCGATGTTTCTTTTTCAGCGTTTTGAATAAGGTATGAATACATAACAAGCTGACGAAGATATCCCGACAGGCGACCTTCGGCATCTTCTTTTTCGATAGTAGATCTGGTTTTTGAAGAACCTGTTTTGAAGTCAATAACGCGGACAGTTCCATCTGGGAATCGTTCGGTCAGATCAATCTTTCCGTACAATGTGAGATGCGGAAATGCTTTGTCGCGGATCGAAATCGAACGCTCGGCATCGCGCCTCTTTTCGATTGCCGGCAAATATGTTTCGGCAAAATTCTTAAGGACGATTTTCGCTTGCTTGAATATCCGTGCCTTCAATTTTTCATCAATAACCACTTCGCGTTCGAGCGCAGACTCGAACGCATTATCAATATCTTTTTCGGAAACTTTTTTTGGAGAAAGCAGCAAGAGCTCAACGCCAGCATGGACAACTGTTCCAAAGATAAGGCTTTCTGTTTTTGGTTCAGGAAGCTGGAGAAAGTTTCGGAAGTACCATTTCCACGAGCATTCGAAGAAGTTATTGAGGAGCGTCACGGAGACTTTTGTCTTTGTGTATCCCTCTTTAACGCTCTCCACTAATTTTTCCAATTCTTTTTCGTCAGTGCCGTTTTCTTGCTTGGTGACATACAATCGGGCGTTTTCTTTTTCAAGTTCTGCGCGAGTATCTTCGAGCGACTTGCGGCTAAAATGTATTTCGGGAATATCAAGGACGACATGCGCCAATTCTTGATCGCCGCCGGTGTAGCTTGATCGAGAATATGACAGCGTGCAGAATCGCTTTGCACGAGTAAGGGCGACATAGACTTCCCTTTTTACCACAGCCTGATCTTTGGCTTCAATTCTCGACTCCACAGATTCTGGCAAGGTAAATCCCATGCGTTTGCCGCTCATAAGCGTTTTTTCATTCAAGTGAGCAACCCAGACAAAATCAAATTCCAAACCTTTTGACGAGTGGAGCGTAAGCACACGAACCCCTTGAACTCCTGAAAGGACCGCTACCGGAATATGCGCACCATAGCTTTCAAGGCGATCGAGATATTCCAAGAAAGCAGCAAGGGTCAGTTTGGCGTCACGCTCATTGCTGATCAAAACAAGATGCAGGAATGTGCGGATCACTTCCACTCTTCGAAGCAATGTTTCATGATCTGTCGCGGTTTGCAAAAAAAGTTCATCGCCGATCTTTTGAATCAGGCAATAAATATCAGTCGTCGTTGAGGCATTGATTAGATTAGTGAGCGTAGTACCCCATGAAGAAATAGGATTGAGCTCGCCAAAAAGATCGGAGCCGCGCGCTTCCACAAGTGTTGCAACTGAAAGCGCGCGGGTATTGGTCTCATGCAAAAAAGTATGCGCGGCGATTGCAGGTATGCCCGAGATAGGATCAAAAAGCGACAGCCCGAGCGGGTGCGCGTTGAACGGATCAACGATAACTGAAAGTATGCGGCGAAACCAGGCTGTTTCGGGAACATTGAAAAATGAGACGGATTCGTCCGCGCGGACCGGGAGTCCCATGTCGCGAAGAACGCTCACCGCCGCGCGGACGTGCTTGTTTTTGGGTACGAGCACGGCACACTGGCTTGGACTTGCCCCTTTTGCAATATGCTCTTTTATTGCAAGTCCGGCAGCGAGAATCTCATCCCTAGGATACGCATATTCAGCAAGCACCAAGGAATGATTTTCCGAATGATTGCTTTTGAGTTTCTCTGTAGCAAGCGAGCTTGAAAGAAGCGCATCGGCAGTATCGAGGATATTTTGAGTAGAACGGTAATTTTCTACCAGCGTAATAAGTTTTGCTTTTCCAAATGCTGTTTTAAATTCTTGAAAATATTCAATAGAAGCACCGCCGAATCCGTATATCAACTGGCGATCGTCTCCGACGACGAAAATATTAGGCCGCTCTGTCTCCTGCCACACTGCTTTGAGAAAGCTATTCTGAATGCCGCTTGAGTCCTGGTGTTCATCCACGAGCACATACAAATATTCTTCCCGCAATGTAGCGCTGACGTCTTCGGAAGTTTGCGCGAGCTTCACTGCATATTCAAGTACATCGTCATAGTCCATCAATCCACGATCTCGCTTCAAAGATTCGTAGAGTTCATAAAACTTCACCACTTCCCGCGTGCGTTCCAATCCTTCTATTTTTTTGAGGATATCTTTTTTCAGTTCTCCTTTTGATTCTCCTCGAGTTGAAATACTTTCAGGGCTTGTCTTGTAAGTTTCGATTGCAGAATTTATTTCCCGCAAAAAATCTTCAGGCGACATGCGTTCGCGCTTCAACAGCGATATCAATGACTTAAGATCATTGAAGTAAAGCGCAGCATTTCCTCGCGGGCGAATATATTCCCATTCATTTGCATGCAAGAGCTCATCTACCAAAATAACCGCGCCCCGCTCATCGAGCAGCTGCGGAGCAGCATCAAAATCCAAATGCTCGTAATATTTTTCAATGAGGCCAATTGCAAAAGCATGGAACGTCGTAATACGAACCGTCCCCGCAGTTGAGCCAATTAAGCCGAAGAGGCGTTCTCGCATAGCAGAAACGCCGGCATTGGTAAAGGTAAGACATAAAATGCCCGATGCGGGCGTATCGGTTTTGACTAAAATATTGGCAATGCGGAGCGAGAGCACCTGAGTCTTGCCAGTACCTGGACCAGCTACAACCATAACAGGACCATCAATAGCATCTACCGCCTCCCGCTGGGCAGCGTTAAGCGAACTATAGGCATTCTGGAAAGCTTCGGTCGACATGGGGATATTGTAGCAAATGAAAGCCCTTAGTGGGAAAAGAGGACAGTAGCTAGCTCAGAAAGAGACTGGTCTTTAGTAACCTTATCCATTGCCTTATTCTTCAAATCAAGGATATGTTTATCACCCATGCCGTCTACCATTAGGATGTCTAGATCATCGGGTTGAGTAATGCCTTGTGATACGAGATACTCCTTGGTTAAACCACTCACACCAAGATCAGTGGCGAGGGTTACGAGTAATTCCTGCCAGCTAGAAACACTGCTACTTTTTTCTTTGAGTAGCACCACACATAAAATCATGAGATAGTGCGCTGAACGAGAAACATCTGTGCCGCAAATCCGTTCGACTGTTTCGCGCACTTCTGCTGCATTTTGAGATAGTTCCTCGCCCGAGTTTACATTCTCACTACCATGAGCCAAATTTTTATGACTAGTTGAACCTTCGGTATGCGCGTGCGGAACTGGCGTACCATTTGAATCAGGTGTATGCATACTATATTACTCAGCTAAATACGCAGTAAGTTTTGATTGTCGCAAATCACGGATCTGAGCTACTTTGAATTGGATCGCGTACTTCGACATTTCAAGCCCGTCAGATGCATTCAGTTTTTCACCTGCTGCTAAGAATTTTTTTCTATTCTCGCCGAGCTGGAGGTCAAGCTTGAGCAAATCCTCAAGGGTCTTCTGCTGGTTGGACAAATCAGATTCAGCAATTACGAACGATCGGAATTTTTCTTCAGAGATCAAGGACATTACTCGCTCCTGATAGTCATTGCGTTCGCCACTTTTCTCAGTATCTCCCGTCGCAAGCTTGAAGAGAATTTTTTCTGTATCAATTGATGTTGTATCGACTGAAATATCCTTTGGACCACCAAGATCCTTGATAAATTTCTGCAGTTGCTTGAGTGCGTCCTGATCAAAGACGGCCATAACCTCACGGTGAATAGCTGACTCCTGAATAGTAATTTCTACTTTGCCATTTTCGGTAATTTCAAACTCTGGCTTATTTCCGCAAATGCGTCCGACAGTAAATCGATAGCTCTCCGCATTCACGCCCTTAATAGCCATATTTAACGCTTCCTTGTCATCAGGAGAAAAATCAGCTTTGGAATTAATAAATTCACTCAATTTCTGTTTGATTTCTTCAACTTTTTCTGTATCCCCTGTCTCTCCTGCAACTTTCATTAAACGCATATATTTCAGCGTTTCTGGCACTGAATACAAAAGCTCTGGAAGCTTGTCTTCGAACGCATGAGTATTATCAGCCAAGTGAATTGCGGACTCAAGGTTTTTGCGGCGAGCTTCAGCGCTGTCATCACCAACAGTAAATTCGAGAGAAGACGAATCGTGATTGAGTTCACCAGAGTGAATCTGCTCGACAAAGGACTTCTTAAATACTTTATTGAAATGATCGTTTGGATTCTTGAGACGTTCGCCGGTAAATTTTGCAGAGAGCAAGTTGTGCCCTGCGTCCTGGCCTTTGATACCTTCGGCATTCACACGGTCGCGAACAACCGACATGGCATATCCCAAGTCATGATCGATCATAATCTGGTGCGCCATCAAACGATCAATTGCCTTCACTGCCTGCCCTCGCTCTTGAAGTTTGTCAAATATTTTTTCAGATACGTTAATGTTATGGTCAACGAGGTGGCGAATACCGTGGTCGCCAAACATATTCTCAGCTGCCGCGCGATCCTGGTACGCAAGCTTGTCGATATTTTCATTGACCATTTTAGCAAGATCTTCAGCCGTGAGGTTTGGATCGATATCTCCTTCTGCTTGTGCCTGTCCGATCAGTTCAAGATAACGCTCGGTCTGCTTAACTAATGACTCATTCTTTGCTGGATTGAATCTGCCAGTTTCCTTATTGAGCAAAAACTTCGCGATGCGCTCATTAGCGCTTTTTGCAATGATTGCTTTTGTCTCGCTTGAAAATGGCTTCCCGACAAGTTCCTGCGATACACCTGCCTCCACTCCGACTTTGTCAGAGAATTCTTTGATATGAGCAAGAACTGGAGCTGGCTCAGTTTCAGTGGAATTGAAGCGGCCTTCAAGTTCCATTACAACTTTGTGATTGACGAGATACTGCTCTTCTTCGCCTTTTAACTTGATCAGCAAGAGCTGCTTTTCAATATCCTGATCAGCTTCCAATATTTGAAGGCGCTTCTCGGGCGGAAGTTCAACACCATACGATTCTTCTTTTTTAGCTATTTCAGCCCCGATCGGCGGCAATTCTCTGGCAGCCGAAATTTCCTCTTTAAAAACAGCGAGTTCTTTTGACGGACCTGGGGTTTCTGGTGAAGCCTTGCTGCCTTCGGCCAATTCGATCTGGCCGTTATCTTCTGTCTTAGCTACATACAAATTTTCACTTTTTCCTGGCATAATAGTTAGCTTATTTGAGCTTTTAAATGATTAATTTTTTGTTCTTCCAGTGTTTTGATAGCGTCTTTTTTGATCAAATCCCTCTTGAGCAATACCGCTCGCAAATCTCCCCGGTAAGACTCAATCCGAGCCTTACGTGCGGCCTTCATTTCTTCTTCTTGTATCTGGTGTGAAGTGGTATCTATCATATACATTAGAATACCTGTTTACGAGCTTTTGAGCAACTTCTCGCCAATGAGATATGCTTCTCCAGCACCCATAGTGACTAGCACTTCGTTTGCATCCAAGTTTCTTCGCTCCAATGTTTCAAAAGCTTCTTGAAATGATTCCGATGCGAAAGCATCAATTTTATGTCCGCGGATTTTTTCAGCTAGAATTTCAGAGGAAACACTGCCGTCGTCCACTTCGCGAGCGGCATAGATTGGAAGTATCAGCACATGGTCTGCCTGGTTAAATGACGCAGCAAAATCTTCGAGCAAAAGCTTGGTGCGTGAATAGAGATGCGGCTGGAAAACGACGGTAATCTTTTTCTGGCCATACGGATAAATTTCTCGAAAGCCCTGCAGAGTTGCACTAATCTCTGTGGGATGGTGAGCGTAATCATCATACACTTGTGCCCCGCTTGCGAGTTCTCCTTTGTATTCAAATCTGCGCCAGGTGCCTGGAAATGTGCCAAGGTGGATATCTGCAATATCTGCAGTTACGCCAACAATACTGACAGCGCCGGCTGCGGCTGCGGCATCTGCCTGGTTATGTGCTCCAGGAATACGAAGTTCTCGGGAATGATAAAAATCATGATAGTTTATTATTTTCGCTTTCAATCCGTCAGTTACTTCGCGGACGATTTCGTCATTCGCATTGCATACGATATAACCGTCTTCCGGAACTTTTTCAGCAAGCTCGCGAAAAGCGCTTTTGATGTCGGCTAGATCTTTGTAGTAATCAAGATGGTCGGCTTCAATGTTTGTTATGACCAAAATTTTCGGGTTGATATTTAAAAATGATCGGCGGTACTCGCAAGCTTCTACGACAAAATACTCGCTTTTGCCGGCCATGAAATTGCTTTTCTCATTGACCATCAATGAACCGACAATGACAGTTGGATCCTTGCCAGCATTTTTGAGAACATGCGCGATCATAGCAGTTGTCGTTGTTTTGCCGTGAGTACCAGCAACCGCAATGGTGTATTTGCCTTCAGTTACTATATGAAGCATCTGCGGATATGAGCGGATAGGCACTGACCCGGATTGAAGCGCCGCAAAGAACTCTGGATCATAGTTTTCAATAGCAATGGTGTAGACGATGAGATCTGTGTTGGAAGGAATGAGATCTATTCCCTGTCCAATCTTTACGATAGCTCCAGCATCTCGAAGCTCAGTAACCACTTCCCCTTCTGAAACATCTGAACCCATTACTTCTTTTCCTTCTTGCAAAAACATACGAGCAATAGCCGAAATGCCAATGCCGCCAATGCCGACAAAGAAGACTCTTTTGATTTGTTTGAGGTCTAGTTCCATATTATTTTAACTCTTTAACTATCTTCACAAACTGTTCTCCTCGGTCATACTCATTCTTAAAAAGTTCAAATGAGGAAAACCCTGGCGAGAACAAAACAATGTCGCCCTTTTTTGCGGATTGCACTCCTTTTTGTATGAGTTTTTTCAGGTTGGCTTCTTTACTATATTCACAATTTTCTTTTTTGAGAAGCGACATTAGTTTTGAAGTTCCAGATCCAGCAAGCAACACAGATGTAGATACGAATTCTGGGATAGCCTTTGCAAGTGGAGTTGCATCGAGAGCCTTGTCGGTACCGCCGGCCAAGAGGATGAGTTTGTGGTTGGGTGCGAGCGGGGCGAGCGCAGCGAGCCCCGCTACGGTTGCTTCTGGAGTAGTCGCGCACGTATCATTATAAATAGAAATGCCTTTATATTTTCTGATAAATTCCAGGCGTCCCGGAACTCCCTTAAAAGACTCTACTGCTTTTCGAATCGTTGCTTCTGGAATCTTTAAGTACCGAGCGACTGCGACTGCGCATGCGGCATTTTCACGAGTATGTTCTCCAGGAGTCTTGATCTGCCATGTTTTTGGAATACTTGCAGAATCAGCCACGACCAAGCTTCCTTTATATTTTCCTTTTACTAAGGATTTCATTGCAGGACGAACGATCAGCACATCCCCTTTTTTCTGATACTTAAAAATCTGCGCTTTGTCTTCGAAGTACGCATTCACATCGTTCTTGTAATAGTTCATATGATCTGGCATAAAGCTCGTGAAGACAGCAATCTCTGGAGAAATTTTTTCTTCGCCGAACCCTTGCAGCTGCCATGATGAAAGTTCGAACACTGCCAAATCGCCAGCTTTAACTTTAGTGAGAAGCGGCAGCGCTGCCGTACCCTTGATATTGCCGCCAAGATGCACGCGCTTCTTGGCGAATTTTAAAATGTGATAGATGAGTTCGGTGGTATATGTTTTGCCGCGAGTACCGGTAATGCCGATCATGCGTACACCTGGAGCAAGCTTCGCAAATAATGATTCGTCCATTTCTATCGGAATTCCATTCTTACGAGCATGGGCAATATACGGAGAATCAAGCGAAACCCCTTGGCCCTTCAAGATCATATCTTTATTTTCGAAATCTTCCAGGCGGTGCTCGCCGAGCACATATGTAATGTTTTTATACCCCTTCAGTGCATTCACTGAGGGCTGTAATTCCTTGGCAGATTTCATATCTGTTACCGTTACAAAAGCTCCCAGTTTTGAAAGAAACTGAATATCTCCAAGGCGTTTTCCGAGAAGGCCGAGGCCCACAACGGTCACCTTTTTCCCTTTGAAATAGTCCTTATACGGCTGCATATAGCCATTCTACCATATTACTGTTTTGGCAGCTTGAAGTGTGTTACGTGCTGGTCGCCGGTATTTTCTGTCTCAAAAGAGTCTTCCCCGAGCTCAACTGCGTGAATCTTAGCGACAAGGAATCGGCTTCCTTTTCGCAAGCGGCGGATGATAAACCATACCGCAACTAGAAGAAGAACCAGGATCAAAATAATGTAAATCAAGAACGGCATAATATAGCAGACGAAGAATGAATTTGAATACGGCGAAACATGCACCTGATACATGATGGCTGAAACTATCTCGATCATCTTCGCATCACGATTGATAATATCTGCGCCATCCAATTGCGCGACTGTTTTTTCATTAAGATATTGCGGAACAAACGTAGAAAATGCGCTGGTGGCTTCAGCATGAGAATTTTTTGCACGACCGAGCCATTTTGGTTTTTCGAGCGAGATACGGAGCGTGTTTGCGTTTGCACTTACTTGGAGATAATAGTTTGTAGGAATGAAGCCCCAGATCTTCGCAGGCTGCAGATAATACATGTCGATCTGGTCATCAAGAATATGCACTGTTCGCAATCGAGTGTCGTTTTGCGCCGCAGTCTGAACGACAGAGATCAGTTCGTCCTTAGTAGTGAGCGGATCAGTAAAGGTTATATTCCAAGAAACTGGTTCTGAATCGCCAGCCTTGCACTGATCACCAACTCCGTTCTTTTCGATCAGTATATGAGTCGTCAGAGTTTTCGGGGTGATCGGTTTTGGATTAACATCGGGAACAATTCCTTGATCAGGAACAATTCCGTTATATCCTGGAGTACCAACGTTGCCAGGGGTTCCCATTGGAGTTATCACGCCACCCTGCGGACCGTGATTATAGGGATCCATTATGTATTGGGCGCTCGCAGCAGTTGGTAGAACCAAGATCGCGAGGAGTATCATTCGAAAGATTTTCATAGGTGAAGTATAGCAAATACCTCTTATTTTACGAGAGGAAATGCAAGCAATTCTTGCGGTGATAGAGTAAGGGCATTAAAACCCTGAGAGGTAACGACTCCAGTATCCTCAATGCGAATACCGAGCGTATTTGGAATATATATTCCCGGTTCAACGGTAACTATCATATTTTCTCTAAAGTATGAACGAGTTCTATTCCAATAGATGCGCGGCGCTTCATGTATGCGCGTACCGACACCATGGCCGAGCGTATGGATGAAATATTTGTTGTATTCCCCCATTACCTCACGTGCCTTGAGATCGGCAAAAGCAGTCTTTACATCTTTTTGCACTAGCTTTTCCGACTCGAGTTTTGAACGTAACACCATGTCATAGAGCTCTCTATCTTTTTTTGTCGGCGTACCAACGAAAACCGTCCGCGTCATGTCCGACATATATCTTTGGTATATCACGCCAAAATCAAGAATCACAAAACCTTCCAGTTTTGCATCTGTTGATTTGGGATGAATATCATTTCCAGCTCTCGCGCCAGAAGTCACTATCGGAGGAAAGCTCGGCTTCAATCCCTGCTTTTTAATCTCAGCTGAAATAAAATCCCTAAGCTCGATCTCTGTCTTCCATTTGAAGTTCGAAACGATCTTCTTGAAAATCTGATCGGTGATCTCGCAGGCTTTTTTTATTTTCGCTATTTCAGTTTTAGTTTTGACCTGGGCCATAAATGTATTCTTTGATGAGTGAGAAAGCTTCGGCGCGAACTACAAAATCCGGATTGAGGCTTGCATATTGATTTTCAAGTTCCACAACAGAAAAATACTTAGTTGCCATGACCTCGCTATTTTCTGGTATTTCTTCCGGTGTGATAAATGTAGCAGTGACATATACATCTAGAATTTCATTTTCTGTAAAATCATCAGCCACATATGCAGTATTTCTGACAGACCCTAAATACAACAATTCCTCAGGATCTTTTTCGATTCCTAATTCTTCATATAATTCACGAGCTGCAGCAACTTTGCTTTCTTCTTGGCTATCAACATGTCCGCCCGTTACCGCCCATCTTCCTGAATCAAGTTTCTTTGAAAGCCCTCGCTGCTGCATGAGTAGGTGTCCAGATTCGTTCAAAAGCCAAATCTGCACACTTTTATGAAGTATGCCGTGTTTATGTATTTCTGATTTCGGAAGTGCTTCCCCTGTTTCCATTCCGTCTTCGCCGTACACATCCAACAATTCTTCTGAATTAGTTTCCATTTCCATTTTCAATTTCTTTCTTAGGAGTAATTTCTGTATTACCCCAACGCCATTTCGGAGTTTCGCCAGTCGCATAGCAGATGATAATGAGAAATACTGTCAGGACGGTAATGATAATTCCAAAACTAAGTACGGAGCGAGGCGTTGAAACAACCCCTGCATCAATACAGTACGTAGCGGCAAAAAGAGCGACTATGTATAAAACAAGCACTGACCATCCCTGCCAAGTGACTGGATACCAGCCCCATCCATATTGCTTTGCCCTAAACCAGAGTTTTCCATTCATATATAGATTCTAACAAAAAACCGCCCCATAGACCATGGAGCGGTTTTCTAAAATCTAAAGTTAAGCGATTGTTGCGTAGAGGAGTGCCCAAGCGACTGCGCCTACGAGGATGCTCAAAAGCTGGTAACCAGCTGTAAGTCCGAACATTGTCCAAGCGAGTTTCTTTGGCTTGCCGCTCCAGAGAGCGTTTCCAACCTGTACTGGCATAGTGAATCCAAACCAGACAAAGAGTCCGTAAAGAAGCGCGCCAGGGACAGTGAGTCCTCCGATAAATGCTGCGAAAAATCCGAGAGCGTAGAACTGAATAAATGCGACAACAAAGTTAGTTACATACTCAGGAATCATTTCCTTCTGTGATACTTTTTGAGCGGCTGCTGGCGATACCCCGATAACTTCCATCCACTTCTTTCCGAAGAGAGGGCCGTACCAAACGAAACCAATGATCATGCTAGCTACAGCACCGATGAGGGCTGAAAGAGCAGTAAATGCGTAAAATGACATATCCTTTTTTACTAAAACTTATTTATAAAATATTCATTCCGAACGAACGCCCGGCTGAAACTACATGCGACAGAGCAATTATACACCAAAAATCGACTTGCGGAAACTCTCGCGGAATTCATAATCCATGGTTGCTTTCATACAGTCCATGGCGAGTTCGCCACCCGAAAATTCAGGGCCTTGTGATGCTTCGATAAATTCATCAAACGAAAGAAACATTGTCGCATGCAATCGTTCGCCAGCATCAAGTTTGGGTTCAGTTATTTTTGTACATTCTCGAGCAATAACCACATAGGTGGTTTTTTCCATTGTGCCAGTAATGGATCTTGAACGCAGCAGTTCAAAAGATTCTGCAGTACATCCTGTTTCCTCAAGGAGTTCACGTTGGGCTACTAGAATAGGATCAGTTTCCCCTTTTTCAAATCGTCCGGCAGGCAGACCGATAAAAGGCGGGCCATTGGGCTGCTCTTCTTTATGAACATATATCTTGTCTTTAAAGAGAGGAATAACAATCACATTATTGAGCGGCTTGATCGCCTCGAAGGTTTTGAACGTCCCGTCAAAGAGCTCTTGCTCCCATTGATAGACATCAAAAATGACGCCTTCAAAGACTTTTTTTGCGTGCTGGGGGATTGCCATATGTGAGTATGATACGTTTTTTATAGTAAAAAGCAAAATCAGCGAGCGGGATAGCGGCTTGAAATTACTGAAAGGACAAGTGAGATTTCCTCGGCGTGATCGACGAAGTCGATCACGCCTTTTTCCAATTGCGCTTTAAAATCGCTCCAATGAATGCTCATTGTCCCTTTTACATCGCGGTCAGAAACAATTGCATCATTTTTCTGAAAATCATATTCAATAAGAAAGACAGAAACAAATTGCTTGCCGATCTTACCGTCAAATCTTGTTTCAAGCTGAGAGACTGTTCCGATTTTTTCAAATAATTGAGGATCGATGGTAATTCCTAATTCTTCCTGCAGTTCCGATGCCACTGTTTCCTCTTCGCTTTTGTCGCCGTCTATATATCCGCCGCCGGACTCGGACCATTTGCCAGGATTGTTAATCACTTTCATTGATCGCTGCTGGAGATACAATTCACCGCGAGGATTTATGATCCATACATGAACCGATCGGCACCATAACCCCTGATCTATAACATCATCAATCGTTCCCATGCCAGCATAGTTGCCAGTTTCATCAAGCATGCGAACAGGCGTATGGCTCAGTATTGCTTCATGCCCGTCAATTAGTATTGTTTCTTCAATGTGTTCCATTGTGCTGGGAGGGAGACTCGAACTCCCACGGCCTTGCGGCCACTTGCACCTGAAGCAAGCGCGTCTACCAATTCCGCCATTCCAGCAAGTAGTGAGAACTATACTGTATTTAAAAAAAATTTGCCAGATTATGTTTGAAGAATTTTTCAAAAAATGGAAAGCAAAAGGCCGCCGGCGTAGCCGGCGGCCTTTCTGCACGAACATTAGAATCGGCGAGGAGCGCCTTCTTCCTTTGGACGTGCAACTGCGACATGAATAGCGCGACCATCGAGTTCTTTGCCGTCAAGCATTGAAATCGCATTGTCTGCTTCTTCATCAGATGACATTTCGACAAAGCCGAAACCGCGTGAGCGGCCTGACATTTTGTCCATGACAACTGAAGCGCTGGTAACAGTTCCTGCAGCTGCGAATGCATTGCGGAGGCTGTCATCATTTGTAGCCCAAGCGAGTGAGCTAACGTAGAGTTTTTTTGCCATTGTAGATATAAATACAAATGTTGGTTCTCGACCGTATTGCCGCACCGAGACCGGTCGAGCTAATACCCGGACATTAAAGCATATAGCTTATGAAAAGTAAATAAAGGGAAAATAAAAACACTCGGGTTACAAAAAGTAACTCCGAGTGCCGTAAAATTTAAAATATATCTAGCTATAACTTGCGCCACCATGTAATTTTGACGTCAGCGCCATATGCAGTAGTGCCGGGTGCACCGCTCCATTTAATGAGAATCCGCAAATTCGGACTAACATTCATACCATACGTCCTCCGTATAACACCAGTACTGACCACCGTTGGTATGCTACTACAGACACTAACACGTTGCGGTAACCTACCAACAAAAGCTTCGGCTGTAGTAGGATTGGCATCCTCAAAGCGAATCAAGACAATGCCGCAACTATCAATATTGCCCCAAAATGTTCCTTCGAAAGTAAATTCTAAGGTTTCTAAGCCAACAGGATTTGCAGGAGGAGTAATACTTACCATAACATAATCATTCGTACCAGTTATGATATTACGAATTCTGATAGTAGTATCCTCTCTTGAACCGTAGCCTAAGATAGGGGCAGAAGGTCCAGTAGGGCCAGCAACTCCAACACCTGTAGGTCCAGGTATACCCTGAGCACCTTGCGGGCCAGTGTTTCCTGTTGGACCAGTAGCTCCTCCACCTGCACCAGTTGGACCTTGTAATCCAGTAGGGCCGGTTATACCAATACCTGGTATGCCAGTAGCACCAGTAGCTCCCGTAACACCAATTGCGCCTTGAACTCCAGTAGGACCAGGTACACCTTGTACGCCAGTTGTTCCGGGAATTCCCTGCAGACCTGTTGGTCCAGTAACACCAGTGTTACCAGTTGGGCCAACTAATCCTTGTAAGCCAGTATTGCCTGTTGCACCTTGTGAACCGGTTGGGCCAGTGTTGCCCTGTAGACCAGTCGAGCCTGTTACACCTGGAATACCTTGCGGGCCTTGAGCTCCTGTTGCACCAATAGAACCAGTAGTACCTTGTAAACCAGTATTTCCCGTTGCTCCTTGTGAGCCTGTCGGGCCAGTTGCTCCAGTATTACCTTGAATGCCAGTGTTACCTGTTGGTCCTTGTAGACCTGTTGCGCCAGGATTTCCTGATACACCTTGTAAGCCAGTATTTCCAGTTGGGCCTTGGAGACCAGTCGGACCAACTAAACCCTGAGCACCTTGCGGGCCAGTGTTACCTGTTGGGCCAGTAGCTCCTCCACCTGCACCAGTTGGACCTTGTAATCCAGTAGGGCCGGTTATACCAATACCTGGTATGCCAGTAGCACCAGTAGCTCCCGTAACACCAATTGCGCCTTGAACTCCAGTAGGACCAGGTACACCTTGTACGCCAGTTGTTCCGGGAATTCCCTGCAGACCTGTCGGTCCAGTAACACCTGTGTTACCAGTTGGACCAATTAATCCTTGCAAACCTGTGTTTCCTGTTGCACCTTGTGAACCGGTTGGGCCAGTGTTGCCAGTTAAACCTGTATCGCCTTTTGCTCCTGTTGCTCCGGTAATGCCAATGCCTGTAGATCCTTGCGGGCCAGTAACTCCATTGATACCGTTAGTACCAGTTGGACCTACCAAACCTTGAGGACCTGTCGGGCCTGTAGCACCTCCACCTGAACCTGTTGGTCCGGTGTTTCCAGTTGCACCAGTTATTCCGATACCTGTTACACCAGTCGGACCAACTAAACCCTGAGCACCTTGCGGGCCAGTGTTACCTGTTGGGCCAACTAAGCCTTGTAAGCCTGTGTTTCCTGTAGCGCCAGTAATTCCGGTAGATCCAGTCGGGCCAGTTGCTCCAGTTATACCAGTGCTTCCAGATGATCCAGTTGGACCAATCAAACCTTGCGGGCCGATTAAACCTTGAGTACCGGTGACACCAGTTGCTCCAGCAATTCCTTGTGGGCCAGTAGCACCAGTTGGGCCAGTAGCACCACGGGGACCAATGTTTCCATTGACACCCTGAACTCCAGCTGGGCCGGTCATACCTTGTACACCTTGCGGGCCTATCTGACCTGCGGGACCAGTTGGTCCAGTCGGGCCAGGATTATCCGCAAACGCAGCATGCGCTGCATAGAGGGCATACGGCACGCTCTGTAATTGCGATGAACCCATATTTAGATATTCGGTTCCACCATTCGGGTCAAATTCAACAAGCAAATACTTGTTTCCTGTTCCCCAAGGAATGTTTGCAAAAACATATCCATTGGTTGGATTGCCTTCTCCAACTCTGACTGTAAACAGTCCGAATTGGTTAGTAACAGAAGTCTGGGTTTCCTGATAAACAGGGAAACCCGGATTAATACCGTTATTAACGGTTAAACGTAGTGATACGTTTCGGTTGGCAAACGGTATTCCGGAAGCATTCCGGGCTATCGCTTGGTAAGGCACTGATTGCGGCACCTGAGCACTCGCAATAAAAAACATCAGCGCAAAAAGCGGGGTTAAGAGGGTTGATTTCATGCTTATATAATTGAGTATTTTGTTTTAAAACAATGTGGTTTCTTATCTGAATGGCTGTCTTTTGGCAGTTACTTCTATGGTAGCATTTATTGACAAAAAGTCAAAAGATCGTTATAACGATCTTTTGACTTTTTGTTGATAATTAGGCTAGGTTACTCGCTTTGAGGAGTGCTCGTTCCCCCATCTTGCGGCGGTAATTCCTGAGGAGTGACTTGTCCCTCATCTTGTGGAGGGACATTTTCAATGACTGGATCTTGTGGTGGCACCTCTTGAGGAGTGACTTGTGGCGGCAACTGCCCCTGATAATTTGACCCACCGCTGATGCCATTTTTATCCAGCAATTCGTTGAATTGAGCTTCAGTGATACATCGTTCTCCAACACAGATTTGGTCTTTTGCTTTAATAGTGCCCGCAACGATTTTGACAATGCCGTTTGCTTGGTTGCCCAACCATGTTATTAAGTTATTGGCAAAAGTAGTATCAGTAGTATCAAAATTTTGAATGCCTTTTATTTTCAAATTCAACTCTTTAATTCCTTCAGCAAGTACCGGAGTCATGTTTGCATAATTTACCGCGAGCATTCCATCAGCATTTTGAGAAATCAACTCTGGGAAGAATTGCTGAATGTTCTGAGCGATAAAACCGATGTGGTTCTGAGTAAGATCATCGCCTGAGTTCCATTTGTATTTGACCGTTCGAAGCTGATCGATCAGCTCAAGCGTATTGTTTGGAAGTGGAACAATATCGGTCTTCAAACGTTCATCAGAAGAACAGCTTACGCCCGAACCAACTACGATCGAACAGCTGTTGCCGATTCCGCCGTTGAAAACGATTTGGTTAATTCGGAAAGTCGTCGAGCCCAACATGAGCTCATTGGACGCATTATTTATAGCACCAGTACCGAGAGCGATGCTATTTGAAAATCCGCCAGTATTTGTGTCCTCACCGATCAAAATAGATGTTTGACCTCTCGTACTAGTAAGTACTGTTCCTGTTGCTCCATTTCCTACTCCTGTAATAGTTTCTCCATTTACGTATAGCACGGTTGTTGAGTTAGCAAACGTCAGTGTCGTACCATTAACAGAAACTATGACATTGCTAGCCCCCGATATTGATCCGAGTACTGTGTCGCCCGGAACGAAAGTTCCTGATCCTGGAGTAAACGTAACCGTTGTAAGGGTGTTATTTATAGTATCAGAATAGCCGGCGTTTCTACCGATAAAGATCGAGTTGCGAGCAGTAGCCGCGGCCGATCCTGCATTCATACCAATGAACATGGAGCCACCAGCTGAAGTAGCGCTTTTACCGGAATTTTCTCCAATAAAGATTGCCTGCGATGCACCTGTAGCATTTAAACCCGATTGATTACCAAAGAAAAATGAATGTGAGGCATTTGTTGCTCCTTTTCCGGCATAGATACCGACATATGTTGAGTCGTTGGCATTGGTTGCATTCATACCGGCTTCAAATCCGATGATTGTTGTTCCGCTGGCATTTATTGCGTCCATGCCGGCCCGAGCACCAAGAAATGTCGAAGAATAAGCACCTTCTCCGCTCGTTATAGAACCAGGAGAATATCCGGTCATATAGCCTGCGCGATACCCAATGAATGTTGAGACAGTTGCGAGATTTGCTTGATATCCTGATTCCGCTCCCAAGAAAGTTGACTGAGCTGCTCCTGATGCTCCATATCCCGCTAGGTAACCAATAAAATTAGAGCCTCCACTAAATCCCAAACCATTGGCAGTTGGTCCAAGAAAATCCGCAATGCTTTGAGCATTGTATCCTGCCCGATAACCAAAAAGGTTAGAATTATTCGCACCATCCGCCCCTAATGCTCCTGGACCAGCTCCTGCTTCATATCCAAAAATATTTGAGTCGTGCGCATTTGTCGCTCCATCACCTGCGCGATAACCGAAGAAATTTGAGTCAAATGAACCAACAGCAGTATTTCCTGCAAGAGCACCAACAAAGTTTGAATACCGTGCGTCAGTGGCTCCAAAACCTGCGTGATCACCGAAGTAAGTAGAGAACGCTCCGTTTAAAGCATTCTCACCAGCTTGGTTTCCGAAAAAGTTTGCGTTGTTAGCTTCGGCCGCTCCGCAACCAGCGCGAAATCCAAAGAAGTTTGCGTTGTCTGCATTAGTAGCGTTACATCCAGAAAGTTGTCCGAAAAAGTTTGAGTGGTTAGCGTTTGTTGCATTTTTACCAGCGTCGGTACCAATGAAGTTAGAAAAAGCAGCCGCATCAGCGTTGTCTCCTGCTCCGATACCAATAAAAACAGTATTGTTCTGAGAACCGCCGTTAGCACCCGCACCGTCTCCAAGCCAGTTATAGGCTCCAGTTGTAGTGAGGAAATATGGATCCACTACACAGTCAACAGCTTGTGGAGCACAACCCGGGTCCAAGATACTATCATTACCGGCAGAATATCCCCCGGTTGGAGGAGTAGTACCGTTTGGAAGCTGCGCAGCAAAGACAAAAACGCCATATCCAAGTACGGAGAGGACGCTAAAAATTATTGCCAAAAACTTGCGTTGCATGTCCTTTCAGTATACCAATTATTTCCTTATATTGCATAGGAAATATCTCCCAACCTGGGGATTAATACTATAAAAAAAAATTAATGAAAAGTGACCCCTTGTTCAAGCATTGTGATAATTGTCTTTATCCGTTTTTCACGAGTTTCCGGTTTTTTTGCAGTTTGAAGCCTCCAACTAATAGCGTAGGTATTTGTCTTACTGAGTGTTTTGTAAAACGCGTTAGCTATTTTGTTCTTAGCGAGTAGTTTTAAAAACTCAGGAGGTACCGTCATGTTCTTGGGCGAATCATATGCATCATCCCATCTGCCATCTTTCTTGGCGTTTTCAATCTGCGTTAGGCCTGCCGGCATTATTCGCTTTTCCTTACTAAGCCGTGCGACATGCTCCCTATTGCGCTTTGACCACATGCTCTTTGTACCACGAGGAGTAAATTTCTGAAGATACGCTTTTTCGTCAAGACTTTTTGACTGGCTGTCGATCCATCCATAACAAAGCGCTTCATCTAATGCTTCGGCATAGACGACTGACTGAACCCCTGAATCCTTTTTATAAAATTTAATCCAAATCCCCGGAGACTTGTCATGATTTTTTTTCAGCCACGAGTTGAAAAGTTTCGGAGTTTCAAAAGAGATGATGTCGTATTCTTTTTTGGGGAGCTTGGAAATCATGACCATTTTTATATTATATTCACCGGCGTTGCTTGATGGAAAAATAATTTCCAGCCACTGTCAGTATTCCTCCAAAGAGAACTTCTAAGAGCAGCGCTTTTAGAATCGCCATCAATCAATCTCTCTGTTTTATATGTCGCTAGAACAATTCCTTCGGCTAGCTGATACGATTCAAAATTTTCCATAGTACATGAAACCTTATTTGCATTTTTGGGTAACTGTTCTAAAGTCTGTTTCTTGTCATACCGCAAGCCACTTGAACCAAATTCCATAAAATCATCTGCAAGAAGAGCATTCAAGGCATCATATGACAAACGAACTTCTGGTTGCAAAAGTGAAAGTTCCTGCTCATGTATTGTCTTAGATATTTCGTCCATAATTAACTTGGCGGAGAGAGGGAGATTCGAACTCCCGATACCGTTTCCGATATACAACCTTTCCAGGGTTGCCGTTTCAACCGCTCACGCATCTCTCCAACGCATAGTACCTTACTATGTTTCTATTTATTTTCCAAGCAACGCATGAATGCGATCTTCAATTCGAGGGTGCGTAGCGAACAATGTTCCAACATGTTTTGCAAACCTGCCAGAACCTTCTGGGTTAGCCAAATACAAATGCGCAATGGCTGAGGATTGGCGCTGCATTGGCTTGCCGTATTCGCCGATTTTTTTAAGTGCGCTTGCAAGACCTTCCGGGTAACGAGTGAGGAGCGCTCCCGATGCGTCAGCCAAATATTCTCGTTTGCGAGAAATAGCAAGCTGTATGAGAGTCGCAAAAATCGGCGCGAGAATCGCAAAAACGATTCCCACAATCATCATGACTCCCCCGCCTTCACGATTGTCGCGATCTCGAAAACCGAAGATCTGTGATCGTAAAAAAATATCAGCGATGATAGAAACAAATCCTGCGAGCACCACGGCAACAGTTGAAACTAGCATATCCCTATTGCCGACATGCGAAAGCTCATGCGCGAGCACGCCTTCGAGTTCTCTGCGCTCCATAATCTGCAAAAGTCCCGTCGTCACCGCAACCACTGCGTGCTTTGCATCTCGTCCTGTCGCAAAAGCATTCGGCGATGGATCTGTAATAACATAAATTCTCGGCATTGGAAGACCTGCGGTAATGGAAAGGTTTTCAACAATATTATAAAGGTCAGGAAATTCGGATTTTAGAGCAGGCTTTGCTCCAGCAAGCGCAACCACGACTCTGTCAGAAAACCAGTAAGCGGTGATATTCATCACAATAGAGAAAATAGCAAAGCCGATAAGGATGCTTGGGTTGCCATAGTAGTAACTAAAGAACCAACCTAAGCCGATAACCACGATAAAAAAAGTGGTCATGAGAAGCCAGGTTTTGGTGATATTTTGAGTTTGGTGGGTGTATAAGGTTGCCATAGAAAGTAGTATATCATACCCCAAAATGAGCTACGGGGTACCTCTTTTAACTTGCTCCGCCTCCGCCACCACCGCCTCCGCCACCTGCTCCTCCCCCTCCACCAGAACCTGAAGATCCTGACGCGCCCGAACTCGCGAAAGCTGTCGAGAAACTAGTACTGAATCCCGCCGCAAAACTTGCGGCAGAAAATGAACCTACTCCCCCTGAAGACATACCGGATACATATCCTGAATGCGTGTACCAAGTAGGTGAAGCTATGTTAAATCCGGCAAAAGAATTTGCCCACTTTGTTTCTACTTTAAACAAGATTGCATATGGCAAATACTTTTCAAATGTTTCTGGTGTAAGACCTTGCAAGCGATACCGCTCAGCAGTGCTGAGATACAGCTTGAATCCCAAAATCTTTCGTTTCAATTCCATCCCTTCCGGACTCAATCGTGGATCAGTCAAACCGTTATTAATCACTGCAATTGAAATTCCGAGTAATCCTCCTATTAGTAGGCCAGGCAACCCAAATACGAACACGCTTGCCACTCCAAGACCAACCGCGGCTATACTCACCCAACTTTTTTTTAAAAAGTTCTTAAATGTTACGAGATATGCAGTTGTCTCAGTTTCGGTTGCAAGAAGCAATTCTTCCTCAAGCGCTTTCATGCCGAAAAACAATTCCTGGCGTTCAATCGTGCTATATTCTGTGCTATTTGAAACTATAAATTCGTTTCGTGCGCCGCGGTTGAACAGAAGTGAAAGGAATTTTTTTTCATAGTCTTTAACCGTAGCATCAAATTCTTTTTGTGTTCGCTTGATGCCATACCGCGCCGTAGAAAGTGCTGTATCCCAATTACCTCTTTGTATGATGCGCATGAACCATACTGCAATATAAATCACACCCACTACGGCGACAGGAAGAAGAATAGTGAAACCAAACCGGCCACCGATGGCAATAAGAATGACGAAGATCACAAATCCAGAAAAAAGAACAAGGAAGCCTGCCACAAATTTTGAGAAAGTGCTTGCTGGTTTTTCTTCGATCGTGACATATCCGCGCACAGCCAAATCCACGATAGTGGCAGGCCAGGTGCGCTTCGTCAGCCCTTCATGAAGTATGACATCAGTCATTGCAGGAGGAAGATTGCCGGGCGGAGCATATTCAACTATTACCGTACGCGCGGCCTCAGGACGCTTTTCCTTGTAGTACCAATATAATATTCTCCAAAGAACGGTAAGAATAAAAATAAGAACAGCCAGTCCATACGGCCAGTATGAATACAGCAGATCTTTGATATAGGCAGCTTTTAAAACAATCGTTTTAGGAAAACCAGCAGCGATAGTTACATCTTCTCCGGTGGGAATATCTTTGAACTCAAAATAAAATTGTGAACCGTTTACAATTGTAGAACTAACGATAGACTCAGGTGTCGTAGCATATGCATGCGACCGCAAACCTGCGGTATCTGGGACTGTAGGAAGGAGATCGGCGGTTGTTCTCGGGAGAAAGACAGTAGCAGTCGCTTTTGCCACAGGCGCCTCAAGATCAGTAAAGAGATTCCAGTACAGCTCATCGAACGTATCGAAGAATCCAATAGCGCCGTGGACTTTGTAGCTAATGATCCAATCATGCGTCGTATCTTTTGCATCGTAGTACCATTCAACGTTTGCTGCCTCCACGCTATTTGAAACATAGTACTTCCCCCAGCTTGAAGGATCAGTCTTTTCAAGAGATTGCTTGGATCGAACAAGCGGCTGTTTTGTCGTACCATCAACAATAGAAATGTCACTGATACTGCCAATCTTATTTTTTGAAATTGAACGATATCCCTTATGGTACTCTCCGATAAAGTTGAATCGCTCAAGCTCGGCAACATCTATTGTTGAATCAGCATTGATATGGATTTGCTGATCAAAAAGGCCGTATGAGTACGTACGTGCCTGGGCAGAAGCAACCGACACTCCTGTCACAATTGAAGTGAGGATAGCCAGAACAGCAACAAAGGTTTTAAGATATGACTTAGTGATCATAAGGATAAAACAAAAGAGGCGACAATTGATCGTCTCTAGAGTGCCTGACTCATGTGTTGCATAGCCCTTAACAACATTGACCAAATTGGGAATAAGGTCAAAATGTCGCTTCATCTGAACTTCGATGTCAGATGCTGCTTCTTTTGCGCGGTTGCCGGCTTTGGAAAACTGCGCTTTAGCTTTTTTTACAATTGCTGAAATTTGCGCCTTTGTTGGAGCCTTGTCGGAATATTTTTTCCAGATATTTTTGATGAGGGTTTCGCTTTCGGAAGCTTTCATGATGAGATAATTAATATGTCTAATGATTAATATTATTCTACTTCCCTTAACGACTACTGAGTAGTTTACTCATTATATACTATATATTTTTTATACTCAGAATAAAATATTTATAACTA
>CAZHJZ010000002.1:0-147365 GCA_964532495.1 uncultured Candidatus Saccharibacteria bacterium
GTCGCGCTTTGTTGAATACGAGGGTCAGATCTTGAATCATTTCTCCTGCTGCTTCTGATGCGTTCTTCATCGCTACCATTCGAGACGATTGTTCTGAAGCTGCGGATTCGAGAATCATCTGATACATCTGCATTCGGGCGATCTTGTCTACGAGTTGGGTGATTAGCGTGTCGTAGCTCGGTTCGAAGAGATATGTTGTCTTTTCTTCGGCTTCGTGAGGAGCAGTTTCCTTCAGTTCATCAATCTCTCGCTTAATGTCTTCTTTCTGGATTGGTAGGATTTGTCTGATCGTAGGTTTCTGCGAGAGTGCTGATTTGAAGTCTGTGTATGCAACGTAAATTTTGTCGTATGAGTTTTCTTTATATAAATTGAGAATGAGTTCTGAGATCGGTATTGTGTGAGATAAGTGAATTGTTTCGGGCAGTTCTGTGAATGATGCGATGATTGTTTGTCCGATTCTTCGCAATGCTGTGTCGCCCTTGCGTCCGACGGTTACGAAGTCTATTTGCTGGTCAGGATTTTCTCGGAGCATCAGCATGACTGCGCGAATGATCTGTGCGTTGTAGGCTCCGCAGAGTCCGCGGTTAGAAGAGACCAGAACAACGAGCTTGCGGTTTCCTTCTCGAGGTGTGAGAAGCGGATGTGAATTCTCAACAAGAGCATTGGAAATTGATTCCAATACCTCCCATGAGTATTTCGCATAGGCGCGTGAAGCAAGCGTGCTTGATACAGCGCGCTTCATCTTTGAAGCAGCCACCAGCTCCATAGCCTTGGTGATCTTCTTCGTGTTCTTCACACTCTTTATTCGTCGTTTGATTTCTTTTGTTGCGGGCATGGTTTAATAATTTTGTCCTATAATTTTTGATGAGATAAAAGCAAATGGTGTCTTAAAGTTGTAAGCTCGATAACTATTTGGAGAGCAAGGGCCACTATTAGTGACGATGAAGCAATCTGCCGGCATAGTATTTTTTGTCTTTTCTGGTACGACTGGTGCAAGGAAGAATAAAATTGCAATGTTTAGTGCCGAGAATAAGTACAACAGGCTGATTCCACTACGATCTGTATTTTTATTGCTAATAGCAGGAATGATTGTAATCAATATAATTATGAATGTTACAACAGCAAGAAAGATTGAAATGTAAGCTCCATAATCCTGCACAAAATCAAGGGTATAAAACATAACTTTCCCAACATCTCCTTCTGTACCCAGAACTCCAGTCATAAAACTAAGGAATCCATAGATCAGCCAAACGAGGATCATTATGAATGACCCCATGATGCTTTTTCTAAGTGATAATTGGGATGTTTCCATGTTTTATTTTACAAACCCTGCCTTAAAGTCCGTAATCGCCTGTTTCAATTCCGCTTCTCCATCATCCTCCCACATGCGCTTTTCGCGAACCTGTTTGAGGAATGTCTTTGCGTTTGTTTCAGCGTATTCAACGAGACCAGCCTGGAATTCTGAGATCTTGTTTACAGCGATGTCGTCGATGTAGCCTTTGACCAATGCGTAGAGTCCGATGATCTGGTGCTCAACGAGCATTGGAGAATACTGGCTCTGCTTGAACATTTCAACTGCGCGCTTTCCGCGTTCGAGCTGGCGCTTTGTTGCTTCGTCGAGGTCTGAACCGAACTGTGAGAAGGCTTCAAGTTCTCGGAACTGAGCGAGGTCGAGTTTCAAAGTACCCGCAACCTTTTTCATAGCCTTGATCTGAGCCGATCCTCCCACGCGAGACACTGAGTTACCGACGTTGATCGCAGGACGGATACCCTTGTAGAAGAGGTCTGTTTCCAAAAAGATTTGTCCGTCAGTAATTGAGATCACGTTTGTAGGAATGTACGCTGAGATGTCGCCAGCCTGAGTTTCGATGATTGGAAGGGCTGTGATTGATCCGCCGCCGTATTCTTTGTTGCGTCGGCACGCTCGTTCGAGCAAGCGGGAGTGCAAGTAGAAGACGTCTCCAGGGTACGCTTCGCGGCCTGGTGGTCGTCGGAGGAGGAGTGAGATTTCGCGGTATGCAACTGCATGTTTTGAAAGATCATCGTACACAATGAGAACATCTTTACCCTGATCCATGAAATATTCAGCGATCGCAACTCCAGTATATGGAGCTATGTATGAACGAGCTGCCGGTTCTGATGCGCCTGCTGAAACGATAACAGTGTATTCCATTGCGCCACCTTCGCGGAGACGAGTTTCGATCTTGCGGAGTTTTGAATCTTTCTGACCGATTGAAACGTAGACACAGAGCATGTTCTGGCCTTTCTGGTTCAAGATTGCATCGATAGCCACAGCTGTCTTACCAGTCTGTCGGTCACCGATGATAAGTTCACGCTGTCCTCGTCCAACCGGAACGAGTGCGTCGATAGCTTTGATACCAGTCTGAAGTGGCTGGTCAACTGACTGACGAGTAACCACACCAGGAGCAACTTTTTCCACTGGCTGAGTTTTGGTAACTTTGATCGCACCTTGTCCATCGATTGGCTGAGCGAGAGAGTTGAGCACGCGGCCGATAACTGAATCACCTACGCCGACTTCAAGAATCTTTCCTGTCGCGCGAACTTCATCGCCTTCTTTGATCTTCTTGTAGTCGTCCAAAACGATGATACCAACGAAGTCTTCTTCGAGGTTAAGCGCTACGCCAGTTTCTCCACCAGCGAACGTCACCATTTCTGATGCCTTGATGTCTGAGAGTCCAGATACGCGAGCAATACCGTCGGCAATTTCTGCGACGATACCGACTTTTTCACCGCCAGTTGTTTTCTGGAAGGCAGTGATTTCTTTCTTAAGATTTTCGATAATTGTATTTTTTGTCATATGTTTTATGCGGCTAGTTGCTTATGTAACTGGTTGAGCGCGTGACCGAGGCTTGCGTCATGAACCGTATCTCCGACTTTTACTTTGATTCCTCCGATCAATCGCTGGTCGACTTTTTCGATAACCTCTATCTCTTTTGCTCCGTATTTTTGTTTGAGCGAGAGGGCGAGAGATTTGAGCGATGCTTCATCGAGCCTGTTTGCTGTGGTGACGGTTGCTTCGATGATGCCGTTTGCCTTGTTGTAGAGGTTCTGATATTCAGCAATGATCTCTTTCATTTCCCCTTGCATTCGTTTCTTGTAGACAAGTTCGACGAATTCTTTGAGGCCGGTATTAGATTTCTGTTCGGTAATCTCGAGCAAGAGTTGAGCGAAGTCTTTTGGTTTTAGTTTGGTCATGCGGTTACCTCGTTTATGCTTTTGGTAACGAGAGCGCTTTCAACTGATCCTTTGACTGTTCCTTCAAGAACTTTTTCAGTTGCAGCGATGACGATATCTGCGAGTTCTGTTTTTGCGTCAGCGAGCATTTTTGCCTTGTCTGCTTCAAGCTGAGTTTTTCCCTGAGCAAGAATATTGTTTGCTTCTGTCTTTGCTGCTTCCATGATTCGTGTTTTCTCACTTTCAGCAGTTTTCTTTGCATCGGTGATCAGTTCGCTTGCTTCTTTGCGTGCCTGAGCAAGTGCTTCAGCGTATTCCTTTTCAGTGAGAGCAAGCTTGGTAGCATTTTCTTTTGCATCAGTAAGTCCTTTTGAAATAGTATTGCCTCGCTCTTCCATGAGTTTGCCGAGCGGCTTGATTGCATATCTGTAGAGAACAAAGAAGACAATGCCAAAGTTCACCATCTGAGCGATGATGATTTTCCAGTCGATGTGAAATGTTGAAATGAGTGAATCCATAGTATGTTTGTTTGATTAACTCCGGAATAATATCCAGAATCCGATGCCTGACCGATAGGAAGTCAGGCGCCGATTTCTTTGATACTAGCTAATTGAGAAAGCGATAACGAGAGCGTAAATCGCCACAGCTTCTGCGAATGCAGCAGCGAGAAGCATCGGAACCAAGATCTTTCCAGCAGCTTCAGGATTGCGGCCGATCGCTTCCATAGCTTTGGAACCGATAAGACCGATACTGATAGCTGGACCGAATGAACCGAGGCCGATAGCAAGCGCCTTTGCGAGTGGAATCATTTCCATAGTGTGTGCTTTGTTCTAATTAATAATCTTTTTGACCAACTCCGTAAAACGGATGGGTTGCAGTGAGAACGCTGTTCTCCGCACAACCCAGCCGTCTTATGAATTTTTAATGTAACGCTACTTCTTCGAGGTTGTGCACCGTTTCTGATTCATGTGCGTGTTCCTCGTTGTGCTCCTCATGATCATCCGAGGCAACCGTGAAGTATACCAGGGTGAGCATTGAGAAGATCAGGGCTTGGATCACGCCGACGAGGATTTCGAGGAACAAGAACGGGATCGGTACAAAGTACGCGATCAGTGCTGCCATTGAGGCAAGGAGAACTTCTCCCGCAAACACATTTCCGAAAAGACGGAATGAGAGAGAGGCTATCTTCGCAAATTCGCCGATGATTTCAAGCAATCCTACGAAGAATGTAATCGGTGCTACAACCACTATGGTCGGATCCTTGCGAATCTTTCCAGGAATGCTTGCGAGCGCCTTAAGGTTAACAAATTTGTTGAACATTTTCCAGATACCGAGTGTGACGATACCGAAAACGTTTGCGCCGATAACTGCCATGACAGCAAGAGCGATGGTGGTGTTGATGTCAGCCGTTCCGCTTCGGACGAACGGGATGAAAGAAGAGAGTCCGTGATGTGTTTCTACAAGTCCAAATCCGCCGACAGGAAGAATTCCAAGCCAGTTGTTGATGAGCACGAAGAAGAATATTGAAATGACGATTGGAAATACCTTTTGGGATTTTGCGCGATTGTTTGTAACTTGGTCAGCAAGCGCGAGACCCTGTTCATAGACTATTTCCATGACATGCTGGAACTTGCCTGGTATTTTTTTGAGGTGGAGTTTTACCGCGAGAGCGATAATAACAATGATAACTACGGCAACCCAGCTCGTAATAAGGGCGTTAGTGATAGCAAAAGTACCGATATGTGCTACCGGTTCAGCATAGAGAGTTATCTCATGCTTAATCTCAGATGAAGCTGTGGTTGCTTCATGCGTGGTTTCAGTATTATGCGTTGTTGTCGTTGTTTCGTGTGTTGTTTCCATTTTTTTTCTCAAGGTCTCTCATGTATTGCATGGTTTCTTTGTAAATACCAAAGCATGAGATTAAAAAAGCGAATGCAGTCAGTCCTAGGAAGATGAACGGCTTCGTGCCGAATCTTGTATCCAAGTATCTGCCTAAAAAAAGACAGATGATGACGGGTGTTACCACCCAGCCAGAGATTTTTGTAAAAACCAGAAGCGAGTCGCGCCAGAGGTTTTGTGTGTCTTGTTTCTCCTTCATGGCGGGGTGAGCATGGATGGAATCGGACCATCGACCTCTGTCTTATCAGGACAGCGTTCTACCACTGAACTACATGCTCATATCGTCGCAAATAAGCGAAAATGCCAGTTAATCTGGCGCCGTTATTCTATCAAAAAGTACGAGAGAAAGCAATAAACGCAGATTTTAAATCCTAGTCTTCGTCCGCTTCGTCTCCAACCACTCCAGAATTGAGCGCATCAATGATCTTTTGGATCTGCCCGTTTTGTATAGCTGGGATGTTTGACCATGATTGGCGAATGCGGTGGTCGGTCACGCGGTCTTGCGGAAAGTTATATGTGCGGATTTTTTCGCTTCGATCCCCTGTTCCAATCTGGTTTTTACGGTCAGCTGCATATTTCTTTGCTTCCTCCTCTTCTTTCAGCGCTTGGAGTTTTGCGGTAAGGATGCTCATAGCCTTTTCTCTGTTGCCGAGCTGGCTGCGCTCAGATGTCGATCGTACGTCGATACCAGTTGGTTTGTGGATCAATCGCACTGCTGTTTCAACTTTGTTGACGTTTTGTCCTCCAGCACCTCCTGAACGTGAATATTCCATCTCAAGATCGCCTGGATCAATGACAAAGTTAACCTTCTTTCTCATTGGAAGAACGGCAACTGAAGCAGTAGAAGTGTGAATGCGGCCATTTTTTTCAGTTCCAGGAACTCGCTGTACGCGATGGACGCCAGTTTCGTAGCGGAGATCCTTATAAACATCTTTTCCTTTAATTTCAAGAGAGACTTCTTTGTAACCGCCCACATCGCTTTTTGCTTCTTCTGTAATCTTTGAAGACCAGCCTCGGCCTTCTGCGTATCGCTGGTACATTTCTGCCAATTCCCATGCAAACAATGATGCCTCGTCGCCTCCTGCGCCAGCTCGTACTTCCATGATGATTTCATTCGGGAATTCCTCCTCTTCTTTCTCGCTTTCCTGGATTTGTTTTACCTGCGACTCGATAGCCTCGCGCTGAATTTTTAGAGATTCGATCTCTTCTTTGCCAAGTTCAAAAAGCGATTCGTCGTCGCCAATGGCTTCGCGAACTTTTTCTTCTTCGACTTCAAGACGCTCGTATTCGTCGACGAGGTAGCTCAATCTGTGGTTTTTGCGAAGTTCATCGCGGGTGGTTATATCTAGCATACGTTATTCCTACACTTAGTGGCTGCACGAGCCTGGTCGAGGAAGTATGGAAGTACCACGCCGCTCGCGGCAACCTGCTTATCAGCAGGTTGGCTATTTTGACTTCTTTTTTGAAGCAGTAGCTTCCTGGCGCTTCTTGAACTTGTCCACGCGTCCTGCAACGTCAAGGAGAACTTCAGTTCCAGTATAAAAAGGATGAGATACGCTTGAAATTTCAACACGGTACAAAGGATATTCTTTGCCGTCGTCTTTCGAGATGCCAGTTTCTTTTGTAGGTACAGTTGAGTAGATAAGAAATTGAGCTCCGGAAGTCATATCTTCAAATATAACCTGGCGATAGTCTTTTGGGTGGATGTCTTTTTTCATACCGGGCTACTATAGCATTTTTTCAAAGATTTGCAAGATGCGACTTTATCTTCTTGAAATTCCATACTGTTTAAGGTAGTCAATATCGCTCTGGATTGATGCTTTGAGCTTCATAACGCTTGTTCCATAGGAACATGAAGCACCACCGCTACCGTAGTATTTACATGCTGCTTTGATCTGAGCGCTATAGCTTGTCCCGACGGCTCCGAGGTCAGTTAGGTACATAGATGAGGCCATAAATGCGTCTTCTGCATTCCATGGATTCGCATCATGTCCGAGTGCAGTTTTGAGACGATTTACAAAAATTTTCCAGGTTGAAGCAATGAACTGAGCAGGTCCCATGGCTCCTCCATATCCTCCGGCGCTTGGGATTGGACAGGAAACAGCAGTCTTCAAGGGGTCAAGGCCAAGCTTCCCTACTATGTCTAGGAATGGAGGAATATCTCGGCTTGGTTTCATGACATTGGTAAATGTTTTTCCCGTTGTTGGATTGTACCCGGCTCCGCTTGTTGTATCGCTCAAGTAACATTTTCCCACGTTAGAACCGAGGTTTGACTCCTGGGTAAGGATTGCAAGAACGAATGCTGGATCTACTCCAGTTGCGGTGGAAGCTTTCTCTGCATACTGAAGAGCAACGTCGAATCGAATAGCTGAAGATCCTCCGGCAAGACTGAAGAGTTTCGCCTTGATTGCAGAAACTTTTGCAGCGCGGTCAGCGAGGATTGCCTGGTATTCTTTTTCTTTGTTTTTACTGATTGAAAGAAGCTGGTTCTGCTCAGCCTGGTTTTTTTCAATTTGCGTTTTGCTTTTTTCAATTGCAGCTTTTGCGTCACGCTCTTGGTCCTGTTTCTTTTCGAGCAATTGTTTTGCTGTTTCTGTTTGAGTCTTGAGGCCAAGGATCTCGTCGATAGAATTTTTTACTGCAAATTTGATCGAGTCAAAAGCAGCGACGTCGCTGTAAAATTCTGAGATGGAATGTTCAGACAAAACAAGATCTACTACGGTAGACTGGTCCATTGCGTGAGTGTTTCGGATGAGCTGAGCAAGTGACTCTTTCTCGCTGTCGATCTTTTCTTTTAAGTCTTCGATTTCGTTTGATTTGTCAGTGATTTCCCCTGAAAGCTCGCTAATAGCAAGGTTCTTGGCCTTGATATTGAGTTTGGCAGTATCGACTTGCTTCTTTAAACGAGAAATATCGCTCGTCAGCGTCTGTGATTGCCCCTGCTGATTCTTGAGTTCTGCCTGTTTCTGGGCAATTTCTGCTTCGAGGGCGGCAAGGTCGCTTTGGAGCTTCGCTCTATCTATCTGCGCTTGAGTTAGTTGAGCTTGCTGGGCGTATACGAGCGGAGAAAGTGGAAGTATGACGGCCAAAACAAAAACCGCAAAAGCGATAACGCTTTTTGCAGTTTTTGTTTTAAGTCTCTTTTGTTGGTCAAAGAAGTTCCACATAATAAGTCTCGCCTGAGGCGTGAATTACTCCGCAGCTGGCTCCTCTTCGTCTTTCTTTCCTTTCTTTTCAACTTCGATTTTCGACAAATCGATCGGTGTAGCTGTATCTTCGACTTCTTCTACCTGTGCTGCAAGTGATGCAATAACCTCGTCCTGTCCTGCTGTTGCAGTGACTCCTGCTGGAAGTTTCAAGTCTGAAACAAGGATCTGGTCATGAAGCGCTACGAGTTTTGAGAGATCAACGGTTACTGAGTGAGGCATGTGTTTTGGAAGTCCTGAAACTTCGATTTCATGCATAACTTTAACCAAAGTACCAAGGTTTCCTTTTACTGCTGGTGACACACCGTCGAATTCGAGCGGGATAGCCACTTCGATTGGCTTGTTCATGTCGACTACGAGGAAGTCTACATGAAGAGGAGTTCCTCTCAACGGATCAAACTGGACTTCGTGGATCAAAACGTCTACTTTTTCGCTTCCTACTGTAAGAGTGACAGTTGAAGATTCGCCAGCTTCCTTGAAAGCCTTCTCGAATTCCTTCTGTTTAATGCTAATTGGAGTTGTTTCTTTGCCTGCGCCGTAAAAAACTGCTGGAACCATGCCCCCTGTTCGGATTGCAGCGAGATTTTCTTTAGGATCGCGTGTTGTTGCTGTGATATTTGACATATTGGGATAGTTTAGCAGAAAAACCCAAAAATGCAAGGTTAGGATTAGCAGGAATATAGGATACAGGAGGATACTGCGGTGAGACAGTGCGCGATGTCGCCTGCCCGTGGAAGGGGCTCGCGGACTGCAGGAGCGGGAGCAAAAATCTCTCAAGATTTTATGCGCACCCTTCTACGGGCAGGCGGCGAAGCGCACCCAATAAAATCATATTGGTATCTGTTGCTATGAATTATGCGGAACATCTACATGCGGCGGAATCATGTATTTTTCGATATTCTCCATAGTGGCGCCAACTTTTTTCTTCGGGTTGAAGATCGCAAGCGGATCGAAAATGTTCTTTGTCTGAACAAAGAGGTCATATATTTCTTTGCCATACATCTGAAGTAGAAATGGTGAACGAATAATTCCATCGTTGTGCTCAGCAGTGATAGATCCATGATACGACAAAACAAGGCTGTATACCTTTTGAGAAAGTTTGGTAACTATCATGGGCAGCTTTGGGTCGAAAGGATCGACAAGCGGAATAATATGGAAATTGCCATTTTCAGCATGTCCTGCGATTGTATAAATGAGTGATGGGTATTCAGCTATAAGCGCATTCACCTTTGGTAAAAATTCCGACAAAAACTCGGGACGGACGATAATATCATCAATAAACGGTGCAGTTCGCAATCCTTTTACATGCTTGCGGAGCAGGTTGAAGCTATCTCGGCGCATATCCCAATATTTTTCTGCTTCGTTTTCGCTGCGAGTGATGCGCGACTGATATCCAAATCGCTTTATTTTTTCCATTCCGAGGCGGCATTTTGCGTCGATTTCCTGTTCCGTATCGCCAGAATATTGCGTCATAAGTACCATCTTCGGAATACCTCCGGTAAGAAGCATCCAAAATTCTGGAATGAATGAGAGTGTGAACTTGATAGTCCCCCATACTCCTTTTGATTTCAAAAAGTCGGTAAAGAATTTGAGTGCAAGCTTAAAAGTTTTGTCGTCGTATGACTCGATACTTTCAGGATTAGTAGAAAGTAATTCGTTTGCGATCTCCCCAACTTTTGAAAAGTCGGGAAGAAACACAACGAGCAATTTTGATTTCTTTTGTTTGTCTACTAATCTAAAAACTATTTCAGTGACAATGCCAAGTGTTCCCTGTGATCCGATGATGAGCTGTGAAAAATCAAAAACATCTTCGTCTTCAGTTTTTCCTCGTTTAAGAATATGCCAGAGCGAATATCCTGCAGAGTTTTTGGAAACATGCGGCTTTGATGCGCGGATTAATGCCTCATGATCTTTGATGAGTTCAAACATTTGCTTGTATGCTTTTCCTTCGAACGTTGGCTCAGTAATTTTGTTGTATAGTTCGCGGCGCGTGATGGGGCTAAAAGTGTATTCGTATCCGTCAGCAAGTACTACTTTCAGCTCTTTAACATAGTCCTCAGTTTTGCCGTAGCGAAGAGTCAATTCCCCGCCGGAATTGTTGCCCACCATTCCTCCGACGGCATTCAAAGTTTTGGATGCGGTATAACATGGAAGCAATAGATCCTGCTTGAGCGTTTCCGCTTCAAAATCACGATAAAAACATCCCGGCTGCACGCGAGCTTCGCCGACGATTGTTACTTCATTACTATTTTCAAATAGCGGCTTGATTGTATATGGTACAGCAAGTCGCTGCACAGTGAGAATATTCCCCATATATCGAGTTGTATCCATAATGATGGAATCATTGATGGCTCCTCCTGACATGCAAGTACCCGCTGCGCGAGCAGTGATAGAAAGCGATGGGTATTTTGCTTTATTTTCGTTCACCCATTTTACGAGCACTTGTATATCCGCAGAGTCTTTTGGAAAGACGACAACCTGGGGACGGATTTCAAAAAGCGACGCATCATGGCTGTACGCAGAAAGCGTAGCATCGCTGACATCGATGTCGCCTTTGAAATTTTTCTTGAGGTCTTCAAACATTGCATAAAGTATATCATGCAAAAGAATAAAGCATAAAAAAATCCGTCACGTTTTGGTAAACGTAACGGATTGTAGTAAAAATCAATTCCTCTATTTAAGTTAGGCTGGTACATTCTGTTCCAACCATCTGTACATATTCTCAATGCGTAGCCTCCAAATGTGAGTTTTTATCTTTCTCCATTCTTCAGGCAGGTACGGAATATGGTTATTAGTAGCGAATCGCTCTATGTGCGGCATTTCAAAATTAATGCGTCCATTCAGCGAACATAAGCCCGCAATGCCATACGGTGAACCGTTTGGATTGTGGGGATAATCATCAGTTGGCTTGCCATTGTAGCCTGCATACTGAGCAGTAACCATGCCGGAATCCATCAATTTTTGGTAGTCATTTGGGTTTTCAAGCCGGAAGTTTCCTTCAGCATGAGCGCTCCATGCGGGCATAACAGCACCGCCAAGACCATTGAACAAAATTGATTTACTTTCCGGAATATATAGTGATACTGGGCGGTGTTCAAACCTGCCAGATTTGTTATGTGTCATACGAGGCGAGCCTTGAATGCCAAGTTTCGCAAAGTCTTCATCAAACAAACCTACAAGCGTTGCCCATTGCTTACCATTGCATCTGCCGTTAACAAACGTATACGGCAAGGCTATAAGATCTTTCAGAATTTTATTTAATTTTTCGTTAAACAAAAAGCTTCCAGCTAAACCTTTGCCGCTGCCAAGCACATCTCCGTAGGAAAATCCTCCGGGAATTTCAAGGCAGTGGAAATCCAATAAATCAGGAATTTCCCCCGATTGTAGTTTACTCAGTAGTATATGGTGTACTTCAAAACGATTTCTACCTAGCATTCCATACATATATGCTGATTCATCCTGACCGTTTGTCCCCGGTGCCGCAAGTACGGCAACCTTGAAGGTTCGTCTGGTTTCGAATGTCACCGGCATATCTGGCTGGTGCACTAGTTTGTATGTTGGTATACCTGATTTACCGCCAGCTTCGCGATATGCGAGTCTCTCTGGTACGCCGTTCATTATTTCTATTTCACTGCCTTTTTTCAGTAGCAATTGTTGTAGTTCTACTCCCGAAGCGCTGAATACTGCGTTATTACCGGAAGGATTTTTCTGTATATGCAATCCTGACCAGCCTACTGTTGTTTTGCCAATTGCATAAGCAGTTAAGCCAAGGTTATTGGCTAACGTAATAATCTCTTTAGCTTTTGCGCATTCAAGCACAATACCGGCCTCCTCGTTAAACAAAAATGAAATCTCATCCACGCCATCTGGCAATGTTACTGTTATTCCATTGTTGGTTGAGAGAACCATTTTTGCAAGCGTAGTGATAAGGCCGCCCGGCTGTATAGCCATGCCTGCGGTTAGTTTTTTCTTGCGCAATAATAATTGTACAAGATTGAAGCATTTCATTGCTTCAGTAATTTTAACATCAGGCACTTTATTGCCGGTTGCATTGTAACTTTTGTAGAGAGCTCCGCCGCCCATGCGAGCTTTGCCCCCACCAAGATCAATGTATACCAGTTCTTTGTTGCCTTGTACGCTCGGTGTTATCCGTTTACGGAAATCGCTCATATGAGCACCAGCTTCTAAGATTGCTGTATCTGCTGAAGCGACAGTCTGTCCATCAAAGGTAGTTGAGAGCGAAAAACTATCTTTTCCGCCATTCGCACTTAGTTCTGATTCAACCATTGCTTCAGTTAAACTTTCAGCAGCGCTATAAAAGCGGGCTTTTCCACCTAGGGCTTTGAAGAACCACATCCAGTTAAGGCGAGTACTTATTTTTCTAGTGCCGCCAGGTATATGTGTGCATGCAAGCGTCAGCAGTAAGTTAGCCACAAGCATTCTACTAGTAGCTCTTTCGTCGATTTGCATTGCGATCGGATTGCTCCGAACGAATGTTCCAACTACAGCGCTTAGGCCAGTAAAGCCTTGCGACTGAATGCCGTATGTATTAACTGGTAGTAAGTGCACGCCATCGCGTGGCCCCTGAACTACTTTTCCGCCTACGCTATGGTCAAAAGTGTTAACCATATAAGTAAGCAACGCAACGCTTGATAAACGAGAAACCCATTCGAAATGTTGGCGTACGCTTTTTTCCGGCAGAACATACGGCTGGAAATCTCTACGTACGGTTGTATCGGTATAGGTTTTTTGCGGCAGCTTGCCCAGTATATGTTCAAGTTCCAATCTTTCAGGTTCCCGATTATTTCCTGGCGTAGTATCAATTACGCGCAATAATCCATCACCGGTAATTTCACCTAAAATTTCATAGCCGCAGTTAAACCATTTGCAGATCTGAATAAATAGCGGGATGTTTTCTTTTTTAATCAGTGCGCCGTAAATTTCCTGCGATTCCGCAGTCCATACCGTGCGCTGATTGAGTGTTTCAACCGCTTTGCGAATTTTCTTCAGGTCTACAAACCCTCCTACAGGTGCCATAAGTTCGGTCAGCATGTTCGAAGCACCACCCGCACCTTGATCTTCAAGGCTTTCAAGCGGATTATCTTCGAGCAATGACAGACAAAAAGTAATTACATTGGCTGCGCAGAGGCCGATCATCGGCTCGCCGCGCTGTACGCTCTTAAAATCAAGCTTGGCGTTGTTAGTGCCGGCATCCATACTCGATGCAGAACCTCCGCCAACCCCAATATCAAACGTCTTGCCGCCAAAACGCACTATCTGCATACCTACCTGTGGCACTTGTTTTTCTTTTGCACGTGCAGGTATAGAACCAATGCCACCGGTATAAATAATCGGCTTAATTGTTTCCATCCTTGAACCGTCAGGCAATTCGATTCCAACCTCATCATTTCCAAACACAAGCGTAGGCTCTCCAAATGGATTGCCGTAGCCAGCTGCGCCTTTAATTGAGCCAGTTAAAACTGCGCGTGGATGAGCCATGTTTTTGGGATATTTCCAGCCCGATGTGTTTTTCAACAAACCAGTTTGAAAATATATTAATCCAAAGCCTACCCATGCACCGGTTTTGATAACTTTGCTGTCGCGCAATCTTCCGCCCGGTCCTGTTTTAGCTCCAGCTTCGGGGCAAAACAACGTTGGGTGGTTGTGCGTTTCAGCAGTCATTGTGTGATCTACAAGCAAGCGAACTTTTTGGTAAACGCCTTTTACAGGCATCCATACTTCAACCCATCCTCCTGCAATCACGCCGCCGTTGTCTTTAAAGGCAACTTTGACATTTGTGTGCTTGGATGTAAGCGTTCTTTTTACCAATTCAAACGGCGTCATTTCTTTCTGTTTTCCGTCAATAATGTACATGCCTGCAAACTCCCAGTGCCGGCAATGGCTTGAATTGCCTTGGCCAAGATGGGCAAGGGCAACCTCCGTTGGGTTTGTTTTATAAATGTTTGCAAACATATTGTAGTAATACTGTATGTCGGCAGCATCCATAGCAAGGCCAAGTTCCGTATTAGCTTTTTCTAATTCTTTGGGTCCATTGCCGAGCAAGTCATATACGATTGTCGGTTCGTATTCCGTTTGAAGAACTAACTGCCGCGGCAATTCGTTCTCGTAGTAAGTCTCACGCATTTGGTCTACCGTTCCGGCTACTAGCGATGCAACATCGCTTTTCTCGGCCAGGTAAGCTGTAAACTGTTCAATTTTCACGATGCAGTCAATGCCAGAATTGTGGCAGATAACCGTCGCCTTTTCAGACTCCGGTGTTTCAAACCGCAAGTTAGGTCCAATGAACCCAATTTGTTGGTTCCTGTTTGGCTGCATGTAGTGCGCGATATTCGTACTGTGTGATTTGGAAAAAGGATGGGGGTTGAGCAGCCAAAGAAGACGTTCAGTCTCTTGTGGTGTCGGTTCCCTCCTCACTTCTACCGCAAACGCAGTCAACGAATTCGGATGTTGAGAATTGCTGAAAAATAAATACAAAATTTTGTTCATACGTAACAATTTTTATTGGTTATGGAAATGAGTTCGAATCACAATTTATGACAGTTTGACCCAAATCTATAACACATATCACCTCATGTCAAACGAGCGATTCCGCACAAAATAATAAAAAAAATCCCACGCACAATGAAGTACGAGGGATTTACGATTTTGATGAGATGAACTGATTAGTTTTTCCGGGAAAACTTTTTTCCCTTAGCAACTCTTTGGCTAACTTCTAGCCTTAGATATTGTCTAAGGTCAACGAGAAGGTATGTGTACTGGCTGCGAGTGTCTGTGTAGTACACTCTTTTGTTGTAGTGGATTTTACCTATGTCTTCTTTCCAGCCGTCAGCAAGCAAAGTAAAGCGCAAGCTCGGGTCGTTAGGATTTTCTCCATAACTAAGGTAGTGGTCCTTGGTCAGTTCAAAACTGATCAAGAATTTTTTGGTAGATGGCATATATGACATCTTGCCGGGTGTAACGGTATTGATGACAACACGGTCAACTTTTTTTCCATCAACTACTTTTATGATACCGTCAACGATGGTATCGTCCGGGGCTTTGGTAAGCTCACGGGTCAATATAACTGGTCCAGATGTATAGAATTGCATCTTCTCGAAATCTTTTTGTTCCCAGCCGTATTTGGCTCTCAGAGAGTCTGAGTAAGGAACTAAATGATGTCTGCAGCTCGAGAAAGTAGTAATGAAGATCAATGCGTAAACGGTGTTCAATGCTATTTTTTTCATGATTGTTGGTTTTATCAAAAACGGCGTGACCGGCTTTGATAAAACCAACAATATTTTTCAATGTGTGTACCTTTTATACATTATACTACTTTACAGCCTACTTGTCAATATATAAAATAAGGCCAAAAATAAGCCTAAATGCTATACTTTTCCTATGCAAAATAACGATTTAGGCTATACAAAAAAGCTGTGTATTCTCCCCTTTGACCATAGGTCATATTTTGAGAATTTACTTGGATATCATGAACCCCTTACTGAAGATCAAAAAGGCCAGCTTTCTGATTATAAAAAAATAGTATATGCAGGTTACGAAGCCTCGCTAGGACAGGGCGTATCCATGGCAGATTCTGCTATTCTCGTTGATGATGTATTTGGCTTCGATATTCTCCTCGATGCAAAAAAGAAAGGCTATACCATTCTACAAAGTACCGAGATCAGCGGTATTGATCATTTTGAATTTGAGCACGGTGAAGCTTGGCAAGAATGGATAGAAAAAGTGAAACCAGAGTTTACTAAGGTACTTGTCAGATACAATCCCGATGGCAATCGTGAATTGAATGATAAGACATTAGGAAACTTAAAAAAACTTTCAGACTATTCGCATGCAAACGGCTACAAAATGATTAATGAAGCCCTTGTTCCTGCAACAGAAAAACAGCTTGCAGATCTCGGAAATGACAAATCAAAATATGATCATCTACTGCGCCCAGATTTAACTGTTCGAATGATACAAGAAATGCAGGATGCTGGAACAGAACCTGATGTTTGGAAAATAGAAGGAATGTACACTGAAGCAGATTATCAAAAAGTTGTAGCGGCGGCACAGCGTGATGGACGCTCAAATGTCGGCATTATTTCTCTTGGGAGAAATGAAACTGATGAAGTAGTAGAAACATGGCTCCGGGTTGGGGCAAAAGTTCCTGGTGTCATTGGCTTCGCGGTAGGTAGAACAATTTTCCTTGCAGCGCTTTTAAACTACCGTGAAGGAACTTTCACTCGAGAACAAGCAATAGCAGAAATCGCCTCTCGATTCCTGCATTTCTATCAAGTATTCAACGGCTAACTAAGCAAACAAGTTTTTCCAATCGCTTGCGAATTTCTCGATACCTTTATCTGTAAGGTCGTGCTGTATATTATATGAATTCCACTCCCCTTCATTCAGGTTTTTGTACGGGATCTTTTCTTTTGGCTGCGTAGGCGCTGGAATAGTTAGTTCCGGATTGGCGACCCATTCTTTATAAATTGAGAGCGGCGCTGTAATAATATCGATTCCTCCATCTACGCATTTTTTTACATGTTCAAGATTGCGAATACTTGCTCCTAATACTGAAACATGGCTGTTCCAATCTAGATACATTCGTTTAATATTTGTAACAAGATCTGAGCCTTCGAGTCCGATGTCGTCCAATCTGCCGATAAACGGTGAAACAAAAACTTGATCGCGGGCAGCTCCTTTTGTGGCAGCATGTACGGCTGCAGCTTGTTCTTGGGAGAAACAAAGTGTCATGTTTACTCTTATTCCCTCACTCGTAAGGATCTGAGCGGTTTTTAAGCCGGCTTCAGTCGTGGGCAGTTTTACATATACGCCAGGAAACCAACTAGCCAAAATCCTTCCTTGTGCAAGCATTGTTTCGTGGGTTGTGTCGCTATCTGCAAAAACTTCAACTGAAATGGCACCATTGGGAATAACTTCTTTAATTGCCAAAGCTACTTCTTTATATTTGTCCCATATTACCGTTTGATCCAAAGCCTTCTGTTCTTTAAGTTCAAGAATATGCGGGTTTTTTGCCACAAGTGAGGGGTTAGTTGTCTGACCATCAAGGAATCCAAGTATAGCTAGTGCTTCCTCAGTCTCAGCTGGGTTGCCGCTATCTAGGAATAATCTGGTTTGTTTGTGTTCAACTGATTTCATCTGGAAAGTATAGCATGACGGAATTCATATGCTAGAATAAGCGTATATGAATGAACAAAAGATTGATTTCTTGGCAATTGGCGATGTCTTTAATGATACATTTATTGAACTTGAAGATGCTCATGTTACTTGCGATATAGACCATGAAGATTGCACTATTTCAATGAAATTTGGAGACAAGCTTCCATACAAGCGAGCGGAAGTAGTTCGAGGCGTGGGAAATGCTGGAAACGCGGCTACTGCTGCTAGTAGATTAGGAGTCTCTTCTGCCCTCCTCGCTATCACTGGAAATGATGATGACGGTGCAAAAATCTGGGATTATTTTGCAGAACAAAAAGTTTCGCAGTTATTTATGAGTAAAGATTCATCTTTGCCAACAAACAATGCGTATGTACTTCAGTACGGTCCCGAGCGAACAATCTTAGTAAAACAAGAACCGTATTCATATATTGTTCCCGAAGAAACATTAGCAAGTCATATGCCAGTTTGGGTGTATCTTACATCGCTGAGCAAGAGCACTGTGGCCTTCCATCATGAGTTTATTGCTTGGCTTAAAAAAAATCCTAGTGTAAAACTTGCCTTTCAGCCTGGAACATTCCAGATGCAGCTTGGTAAGGAAGAATTGGCAGATGTATATGCTGCTACTGATGCTTTTTTCTGCAACAAGGAAGAGGCTCAGCGTATTTTGAGTTTACCACATGCAGATTTTAAGGAACTTCATGTTGCTATGCGAAAACTCGGACCTAAGATAGTTGTTATTACTGATGGTACAAATGGACTGACTGCTTCTGAAACAGACGAAGTAATTTGGAAATTGCCGATGTATCCAGATCCAAAGCCGCCAACCAGCCGAACAGGGGCCGGAGATGCAACTTCCTCTACTACCGTAGTTGCCCTGGGAATGGGAATGCCTCTTAAAGAAGCAATTATGTGGGGACCAGTAAACTCTATGAATGTGGTTCAACATGTTGGCGCACAAAAAGGATTGCTTACTCGAGAAGAATTGCTCGCATGGCTCGCAAAAGCACCAGCAGATTATCAGCCTAAAGAACTCTAATATGGGAATGGAAACACCAGGAGATGGAGGCAAGAAACCCGAAAAGATTCCAAACAAAATAGTAATGAGTACCACCGAAGCGATAGAGGCTGGGAAAATAATTAATTCATTAGGGACGCGAATTCGTGAAAATAGCAGCGGTAAAGAACAGGCAGTGCTTTTTTTGTTCAGACAGTATCAAGATATGCGCAAAAGCATCCTGGAGATCGAAAAGGAAATGAGGCAAATAGAAACTGAATTATCAGATCCCGATATTGTAAAAGGTGATTTATACAAGAAAGTCGAAGTAGGATTCGAAGGTGATGGTAAAGAAAAACCTGAAGATAGAGCTGCTCGCTTGGACGGAATCTATAAAGCATTGACCACTGCACGAGATGGTTTAGAAGAAACTTGTAAAGATTTTATGGAAGAAATTGAGGTGGCTCTCCCAGATGTTTTCAGTGAAATGGATAAAATGATTAATAGTGTCAGAACCCAAGAATCTGACGAAATCAATATTGGTTTAAACTAAATAAAAAGCAGCTACCAAGAGTAGCTGCTTTTTATTATTAGTGTGCTCCTTTTCTGTTGAGTACCTTTACGATTGCCTCCTCGATTTTTCTCTGTCCCATTCCATAGTGTTCGATCAGCTGTTCAGGCGTTCCTGATTGGCCAAACAGGTCGTGTACGCCGATGAATTCTATGGGCACTGGGAATTGCTGGGCGAGAACCTCAGCGACTGCGCTGCCCATTCCTCCTGCTATTTGGTGTTCTTCAACCGTGACTATTGCCTTTGTTTCTTTTGCGAGAGCGATGATTGCTTCCATATCGAGCGGCTTGATGGTAGCAAGATTCATGACTTTTGTTTTAATTCCCTTTTTTTCGAGTTCGCGAGCTGCCATCAGAGCTTTGTGAACGAGCGCTCCGGTTGCGATGACTCCGACATGCGCGATGCCATGATCCGGCTCCCAAAAGATTTGCGCCTTGCCGATCTCAAACGGTGTTTCGCTCGTTGTCATGATCGGAGTTTTTTCTCGAGCAAGACGAAGATATGTTGGCAATTCATTCTGTGCGATGGCCTGTGTGGCCTTCTCTGCCTCGATACTGTCGCATGGAGAAACGACTGACATGTTTGGGAGGACTCGCATGAGCGCGATATCTTCGATTGCTTGGTGTGTTCCGCCGTCAGGTCCGACTGAGATGCCCGCGTGAGAGCCTACAATGACCACCTTGCGGTCGTTATACGCAATTGTGGTGCGTATCTGCTCCCAGTTTCGTCCTGGCGAAAACATCGCGTATGAGGACGCAAATGGGATCTTGCCCATTGCTGCCATTCCAGATGCAACAGTGACAAGATTCTGTTCAGCAACGCCGATTTCGATGAATCGTTCCGGGAATCGTTCTTTAAAGACATGCATTTGAGTAGATTCGGTAAGATCTGCACAGAGTGCGACAATATTCGCATCTTTTTCTCCTGCGATCTTGAGGCCAGTTCCAAATCCTTTGCGGATCGGTACTTGCTCGACGTCATCCATGAAAAGTTTCGGGTTAAGTTTTAGTTTTGGGTTAAGCATATTAGAAAGTAAGTAATTTTAATCCTGTTTGCTCATCTTTGACCCGTTCGATGTGCGTTTCAAAATCACTGACAAAAATTTCAAGCGTCATATCTGTCACCAATTTCATGACATGACCGCCGATAGTGCTGAAGTCCTTCTTTCCGAAGACTCCATGGATATGGAAAAACGGCGCGTCATTGAGCTCAGTGATGGTTCCTGAAATGGAAAGAACTTCAAGATTTTCTTCATACGTTTTTCGTTCGTATTCTGCCTGTTCGCTGTCAAAGTAGCCGAGCTCAACTTCTCGCGCCATGCCGATGCCTGAGATATGGCCGGATTGGATCTGGTGCTGGAGCGCAAAAATATCCAGGGCTTGATAGAGCTCTTCCCCTTGATCGAGACGTATGAGGAAACCTTTTGGAACGCGTTTAGTTGTCATGATTATTTACTCAAGTGCTTAGCAAGCTTATAAAAGACGAATGAAAGGATGATCGAACCAGCTAGTATTGCAAACGGAATGTAATTAGCATACGGAGCAGAAGCCACCAGGGTCGGACAAACGTTGCTGCCCCATATGTTATTGCAGGCCGCAGGATTAAGAATATCTATAACTATGCGGAGAAACCACAATGCGGTTGCGATAAAAAAAAGTGAAAGAAAATATGAAATGAAAGAGAGAAGTTTTTTCATGTTATCTATGCTCGCTTTTAATCTTACCTCCTAATGTGCGAAGCTCTTCGAGGGCCATCTTTGCTTCTTCTTTGTTTGGAGCTTTACCATGCCAGTGGAAATCATACTCGAATTCCTTTACTCCCTTGCCTGGGATAGTTCGAGCAATGATGACCGACGGTTTATCGGTTACTGCTTTTGCTGTATTGATCGCAGTGTCTATCTGTCTGAAATCATGGCCATCTATTTCCTGCACATGCCATCCGAATGTTTTGTATTTTTCACCAAGATCGCCGAGCGGCATGATATCTTCGGTATATCCGTCGATTTGAATATTGTTGCGATCAATAATAGCGATGAGGTTATGAAGCTTTTCTTTACCGGCAAGAAGTACTGCCTCCCAGGTATTACCTTCGTCATGCTCGCCATCAGAAAGAAGTGCGTAAATAGTTTTGTGCGTTGTCATGCCGTTATCGATACGGTCAGCGAGTGCCATTCCGGTTGCCTGTGAAAGGCCTGAGCCGAGCGGGCCAGAACTTGTTTCAAGCATTGGTAGATACTCTCTATGCGGATGGCCTTGGAGGCGAGAACCGAATTTTCTAAGCGTTTGCAGTTCAGTCGTGCTGAAATAGCCTGCATGCGCCATGGTAGCGTATAGTACCGGACAAATATGACCATTAGAAAGCACTACTCTGTCGCGATCTGCCCATGTTGGGTTCTTTGGATTATGTTTGAGCGAATGAAAATAGAGATGGGTGAAGATATCAGTCATGCCGAGCGGCCCGGCAGTATGTCCGGAACCCGCGGTAAGCAGCATAGAAATAATACTTTCGCGAATATCATTTGCCTTAATTGCGAGGTCGGAGATTTTGAGATCGTCGAGTGGTTCCATATACTTCCAAGTATATCATGATTTACCGGTAGGTAAATTACCGCGCGCGGCGTAGTACATTAAAATTCAGCGACCAGGCGCGTGCAGCCACAAAGTGTAGGAAAAAGTGGAGTAGAAATTACTACTTATAAATCTGTTTTCAAGTTTTGAAAGTCTTCAACCGTGCTTTGAATATCTACTTCGTCAAAAAGTGCTGAACCAATGACAAGCCTGTTTGCCCCGGCCGCAAGAAGCGGGTGCGCTGTTGTTTTGTTCACTGCGCCGTCAACACTGATAATCATGTTTGGAGCAAGTGCGCGGACTTTGAGTATTTGCCCGATAACGCGTTCATCGAATGGCTGGCGCTGTTTGCCGATAGCCGCAATGCCCATGCATTGCACGAATTTGATATGTGGAAGGAGTGGAATCAAAAGATCTGTATCAGTAGTTGTATTGATCGCTACGCCCATTTCGATGAAATCTTTGTAATACGGATCAACTGTTTCAAAAAAGCCGAGCAAGTTGTCTTCTGCTTCAAGATGAAAAACCAAACGGTTGGGGCCAATTTTAAGAAGTCGATCAAACTGCTCAGATGCGTTTTTTGCCATGAGGTCGAACTCGTAGTTCACCTGTTCCCAATATGGCAAGCCGGTTTCTTCGTTGACGATCTCGTTGTAGGCCATTACGTCTTTTCCGTTAAAAGGCCAGGATTTGGTAGCAACATAGACGCCATCGCAGAAATCTATCTGGATAGTTTTGACCAAGGTAAATACCATGGAAGACTTTGTACGTATTTCACCGACATTCTGCGGCATGATTGCTGGAATAATTTCTATCATAGTCTTATTGTTCTATTTTGGTAATTCGGCGAACGTGGCGTTCATCCCCTGAAAAAAGCGTATCAATAAATACTTTAACTGCCTGCTGTGCATGGCTTTCGAGAATAAAATGAGCACCGAGCGAAAGAATATTCGCATTGTTATGGAATCGCGCTAGCTTTACTATCTCATATGGATCTTTACTGGAAGTTCCACCGACATCCACTGCTTCATATGGAATCATTTCGCCATAAAAGACAGCAGCTCGAACGCCGCGAACTTTATTTGCTACAATCGCCTCGCCTTGTCCGCTTCCTCCAAAGATGATTCCCAAGCTTCCTTGATCGGCGGCAACTGCTTCTGCTGCTGGACGTATAAAATCTGGATAGTCGTCTTCTGGTGTGAATTCCAGTGCGCCCATATCGACAATTTCAAGATCCATCATCGAACTCAAATAAGCCTTAATTTTTTCTTTAAGTTTGAATCCGGCATGATCTGTGGCGAGGTAGATTTTCATGTTTATTTTATAGACTGCCCTGTTTTGATCACATGATCAACGAGGGTGTGCGTATACCTTACTTCGTTATTGTACCATCTCGAGGAGTTTCTGTGATTTGCCCACTTTCTAATTCATCTTTCGCGGTATCTATCGCTTCTAGAAAATCTTCTAATGGAATTTTCCGTGTCACTTGATTTTCGTCAAGATTAATCCCTGGAAATTCTAACTCAAAAACATCTGGTGCTTCGTGAGTCAACATAACACCGAATTTTCCTTCAAAAGAAATTTCAGCGACAAGCTTTTCTTTATCTGGATCACTAACAAAGATTATGTTGAAGTTTTGTTTTTCCATAACTAGTTAATAGTATTGCCTGTCTTGATTACATGCTCAACCAAAGTGTGCGTATACCCCATCTCGTTGTCGTACCATGCCAACACTTTGACCAAGTTTCCGCCAACAACGCGAGTCATTGCGAGGTCTGCGATAGATGCATGTGTTTCGCCAAGGATGTCAGATGATACAAGCGGCTCTTCTGTGACTGCGAAAATTTCCTTCCATCGGTCGCTTTTCGCAGCGTCTTTTAGGATTTGGTTTACTTCTTCCGCTGTTACTGTTTTCTTTGAGATAAACGTAACATCAACAATTGAACCTGCTGGAACTGGCACGCGAAGTGAAATACCGTCAAAGAGTCCTTTGAGATCGGTAAATGCTTCTGTCACAGCGATAGCTGCACCAGTTGAAGATGGAACGATATTTTGAGCCGCTGCACGGCCTTCTCGGAGGTCTTTCTTTGCAGGACCATCCACGAGTGCTTGAGATGCTGTATAGCCGTGTGTAGTTGATAGCAATGCTTTCTCAATACCAACGGTGTCATGCAAGATTGCAATAAGCGGTGATGCAGCGTTAGTTGTACATGAAGCGTTAGAAGTGATCGCACATGTGCCGAATTTGTTTTCGTTTACGCCAACGAGAATTGTCTCGCCTTTGATGCCTTCGTCTTCTACGTCATGAGCTGGCGCAGTGATAACAACTTTCTTTGCTCCCTGAGTGATATGAAATTCAGACTTGTCATACGCTGCAAAAAGTCCTGTAGATTCAACAACAACGTCAACTTCCAGTTCTTTCCATGGAAGTTTTGTTGTATCTTTTTCTGAAATAAATTTGATGGGCTTTCCGTCAACAATAAGGCCGTGCTCATCGCGAGAAACTGCATGGTTCCATTTTCGGTATACAGTATCGTATTGGAGCAGGTATGCGAGTGATTCCAAGGTTCCAAGGTCATTCACTGCGACAATTTCCACTTCTGGGCGTTCCCAAGCTAATTTAAAAAACGCGCGGCCGATGCGGCCAAAGCCATTGATGGCTACTTTGATTTTGGTCTGTGTCATGCGGGTAGTATACCCTTTTTTAGCGTACTACGACAACATCGCCATCATATTTGGCCATACGGCGTTCAAGCGTCGACTGCTGAAGGGGATATTCTCCGTAGAGAGGGTCTGAAATCATAAACGATGTTTTCCCGTCTACTATTTTATACCCTGAGATAACGGCCACATGGTTTCGGAAAAATCTGATAGATTTGCCTGCCGGTGTCTGATAGGTAATGCTTCCGGCTGCGTATGAGTCTGGAACATGCCAAAAAATCACTGGGTTGCCATCATCAAGCTCGCGAATAACATCTGACGAAGTAAATCCAGAATATGCTTCACTGCCAGAGCGATATTCTCTCGCAACTCTGGCAATAGGATCTTTATTCACTCCCCAACCCGTTGCACCGCGCATACCATTGGTAGCATTTGAAAAATATCCTTTAACATTGCCAACGAAACCGAGGTTAGGATCGCCCCAGATCATAACTCCATTTTCTGTATAACTCTTGTATGGGTCGCTAATACCGATTTCTTTTAGAAGTTCATCTTGGCTTTTTTTGATGCCGCGATATTCAAGAGCCATCTGCAAGCTCGCCGATTCGCACGAAAGCGTGTAAATCTGATAGCGAAGCGGAACAGAAAGGTCTACAATTTTTGAAGGTTTTATTTCTGGCTTTGGTGCAGCTTTGATCGGAGCTGGCGTAGCTACTACCGCTGGTTGTGTTATCGTAACTTTAACTGTTGGTACCTCTGGATACCATGGCCATTTTTCAATTATCGGCGCATGTGGCAAAGAAACATTTTGGCTTGAAAATGTAATAAAAGATACGTACAGACTTATAAGTGTTGAAAACACGTTATTTTAAGAGCTCTTCAAGAACCTGTTTTGCCAATGCTGGGTTTGCAGCTCCTTTTGTCTCTTTCATTATCATGCCGACCAGTGACATAAGCGCTTGTACCTTACCGCCTCTGTAGTCTGCTACGATTTTCGGACTGAGATCAATCACTTTTTGCGCGATCTCTCTCAGTTCTTCTGGATTTTCTTTTTGAATCAAGCCTCGTTCTTCAGCGATAGCTCGAGGAGAACGGTCTTCTGCTTTCAAAATCAAGAGCATGTCTTTTGCTGCTCGTGATGAAATTGCTCCTTCTCCAAGCATAGTGATAAGTTCGCCAAGCTGGTGCGCATGCGGGAATTCAAAAGCCGGATCTTTCTTGCGAAGTCCTACGAGGTCTGAAGTAATGTAGTTTGATGCTATTTTTATCTTTTCTTTATCTCCGCCGAGTTCGGTTACTACATCTTCAAAATATGCGGCAAGATCGAAATCTGTAACATAGCTTTCAGTATCTTCGGGCTTGATTCCGAACTGTTCGCTGTATCGCAAACGCTTTTGTGCAGGAAGCTCAGGAAGTTCCGCCTTCATTGCGCTCAAATCAAATGCTTTTGAGAGCATTAATTTTGGAAGATCTGGGTCTGGGAAATAACGGTAATCCTCCGCAACTTCTTTTCGTCGCTGAGAAAATGTTTTTTGCTTTGAATCATCCCATCCTCGAGTTTCCTTAACAATCTCGTTGATCTTGCCGTCTTCTATGAGCTCAATCATTCGCTTTTGTTCATAGAGAGCTGCTCGCTCTGCTGCGCGGAATGAGTTGATGTTCTTCACTTCAACTGGCACGCCAAACTTTCCCTCTTCTGTCGAGACGGAAATGTTTACTTCAACTCGCATCTGTCCTTTGTCCATGTTTGCTTCGGATGCATTCAAGTATCGAAGGATCATCTGGAATTCTTGCGCAAAAAGACCGATAGTTTCAATATCGTGAATGACTGGTTCTGTAACAAGTTCCATAAGCGGTACTCCAGCACGGTTGAAATCAACCAGTGAGTAGTCGCCTTTTTCGTGATCAGAAGTCGCAGTATCTTCTTCTAAGTGAATACGAGTGAGTTTTACCCCTCGAAGCTCGCCTCCTGCGACGATTGGATATTTGTACTGGCTGATCTGGTAAGCTTTCGGGATATCAGGGTAGAAATAGTTTTTGCGGTCGAATTCAGTAAAGTCAGCGATCTGGCCGTTTAGCGCAAGACCGACTTGTATTACTTTGCGAACCGCTTCCTTGTTGATGACAGGCAGCGTACCTGGATGCGCCATACAGACCGGACAGACATTTGCGTTTGGTCGGGCTTCATCAGGATCGTTCTTGCAGCCGCAGAACATTTTTGAGTTTGTTTTGAGTTCGGCGTGGATTTCGAGGCCGATAGTTGTGTAGTACTGCTTTTCCATAAAAACAGTATACAGAATAACGTGTTTTTATATAACTTGACTGAGGAACTAAACCATGTTGTCTATTTTTTCAGCATTCCTGCCAATTCCTTCTCAAGAGCTTTTACTGAAGCAGTATCATAGAGCGTAACAGTTAAAACCGTTTTGCCCAGCTTTTCAAATTCCTTTACTTTCTTTGCGATTATTTTCGGATCTTCTACGGTGTCAGTCTTGGTAAGAAGTATTACTTCATCTTTCTCTTCAAGCCCATTTCCATATGCTTTCAATTCTTTGCGGATTTCTTTGTAGACCTTCATCATGCCGCCAGTTTTTGCGAGTTCGTTTTCAAATGAAACGAGGTGGATGAGTTTGCGTGTACGTTTGACGTGCTTTAAGAACTTTGTTCCAAGTCCCCGGCCTTCGCTTGCGCCTTCGATCAATCCTGGGATGTCAGCAAGAATATATCCGTGAAATTCTCCAAGGTTTGGATCTAGGGTCGTAAAAGCATAGTCGCCAATTTTTGCAGATGCGTTTGTGAGTGAATTCAAAAGGCTCGATTTGCCAGCATTTGGCAGACCGATCAGTCCAATATCAGCAAAGAGTTCGAGTTCAATATGAAAATTACTTTCCTCTCCAGGCTTTCCTTTTGTCGTCTTGAGCGGAGTAGTGTGGATTGAACTTTTGAAAAATTCATTACCCATGCCGCCGCGCCCGCCATTAAGAAGCGTAGCTTTTTGGCCATCGGTATCAAGAGCGATGCGTTCGTTGGTATCAAGGTTCGTAATGATGCTTCCAACAGGAAGTTCAATGACAATATCCTTGCCGTCTCGTCCATGTCGGCTGCGGCCTTCTCCAGGGAAACCATCTTCAGCGCGAAATTCTTTCTTGTGGCTGTATTTTGCCAAGGTATGCATATTGCGCACGGCTTTCACCATGATTTTGCCTCCTTTGCCGCCGTCTCCGCCAGCAGGTCCTCCCTTAGCAATGAATTTCTCTTTGCGCCATCGAACAACGCCGTCGCCTCCCTTGCCGGCTTTTGCCGATATTTTTATTTCATCTACGAATGCCATATAAATATAATTCTAACACATTTTTGTAAAAATAGCAAAAAATGAGCTTGAGCTCATTTTTATGCCGCAATATTTTTGCGAGATTCGAGTACTTTTCCATCATCAGTTAAGATGTCTTTGAATGTTCCAATCATCTTGTCCATATCGAGTTTTATCTTATAGCTCTCTTTTCCTTGTCTCATGCCGGGTGTAAAACTCGCAACAGGAGCTCCAAAAATAGCATTGATTGTGTCTACTTTGGGCTGCGCATCCTTGTAATCCCAAAGCAATAACGGTTGTCGAGAGTCAGCGATTTGAGTTCGCAATTCTAGCCATTTTTGATAGCGCTTAAACTTTACTTCATGATCTGGAATCTGTTCAAGCAATTTTGCAGGCTGCTTCATTTTAAGAATGCCTTCTTTTTCCTTGAGAACCTTTTCGGCTCCTTCCATAGTTAGATTTTTTGGTGTACGCGGCAATCCTCCTTCAAGTTTCATATATAGTGTACTTTATGCTTCTACTGCCAGTTTGGCAAGCTTTAGGATTGCTTCTTTTGTTTTAGCGATAATCAGCCAGCGTCCATTGTGGCAGAATATTGTGCCAGTAACTCCCGTCGCGGCATCAAGTTCAGCATCTCGTAACCCTGCCCATGCTTGCGGCATGTCTTTGCGTCGTTCAAAGAGGTTAGTTCCAGTTCCCACTCCCACCATGCGCCAGCTTCCGTCTGTGTTTGGACGGACTATGAATAACGGCTCGGGAAACTCTTTGAGCACATCTTCCGCCGGAGCGTTGATTTCCATTACGATTATGCGCTTATCTTCGGCATTGTTGTATGCTGCGAGAGCAATGCTTTCTGCATCGCGGTTGTCACGGGCATTGATTATTTCTCGATCAAGAATTTTTTCAGCGAATGCGACCATTTCTAGAAATCTAGCATCTAACTCTGCTTCTTCTTCTTTCCAGGTAGTTCTAAACGCGTAGAGAGCGCTTCGGAGGGTGTATGGAGATACATCTCCAGTCGGAGTGTACGTCGAAACACCGTTATCTTCCATATCTATTGGCTGCAAAAGTTTGTGATCAATGCGATCAGCAAGATCCTGGTCACCAGCGAGAATTACGCCAAGTTCCTTCCACAGCAATCCGCAGGACGCGTACTCAACGCCATTTGCACGCTTGCCCGCTCCGCCTTTTTGGTGGTGATCATATCGCTTTGTCGCTGGATCGTATATTCCGCCGACATCGAATACAATATCTGCTTCTGCAATGAGCTGTTCATCGCGAGTACGAGTTAAAGTATAGGCCGCGCCTTCTTTTCTTAGAATTTTAAAAAGAATTGCGCAGGCAAAAATATCATCGATATGAAAATCACGGTTATGAGTGACAAGCTTGTATGTTTTTGGTTCCATGATTATTCCTCTGATTCAAAGTACTCAATAATAAATCCAACGATGCGCTCTACAAGAAGGAACGCTATGATGCCGAGCAGAAGATAGAGAGCTACTCGCTTCAGATCATGTGAGAAAGCAAAAGCTGTGCGGCTGAAAAAATATCCAATTGAAAACATTATTGTTATCCACGCGACAGATGAAACCACTTCTGCCGTTATGTATGTGCGGAGCTTGGAGCCTGTGTAGCCAGCAAAAATAATGGTGAAATGATTCAATCCGTAAATAAATTTCGAAAAGAAAAGAGACCAAAATGGCTTTTCTTTGAAATGCGGGAAAGCTATCAGCACGCGTTTTTCAATAAAGTCGAATATCTTATTCTGAGGAATGTATTTTTTGATACCGGCGCCAATCAAGTACCCAAGAACAGTTTTTATTGTTGCCCCTGAAACCGCTAGCGTGAGGCCGATTTCAAGCGGAATAATTTTCGTGTGCGCAAGGATACCGATAACAATCAGCGCCACTTCCCCTTCAATAATAATTGATAGCAGGATCAAAAAGTACACCGCCACGTGGTGGTGTGAGGCAAACAGAGTTGCTGTTTCGATCAACTGCATAGGTTATTCAGTAGCTCGTCCCGCGATCCAGTTTATGATTGAAACAATGAGCGATCCCCAAAATGCCGCTGCGAAGTTTGCAACCGTAAATCCTGAAACGACATAGGCAACTCCCCAGAAGAAGAGCGCATTGAGGATGAGCGAGAAGATACCAAGCGTAAGGATATTGATCGGAAGAGTCAAAATGCCGATAACTGGCTTGATAATGGTATTAATAAACGCAAGAATTGCTGCTACAACAAGCGCAGTTAGGAATGTATCAACGTGAATGCCTGGCACTACATACTGAGACGCGATGACTGCGAGGGTTAAGATAATCCAATGTAAAATTACTTTCATGGTGATAGTTAACAATTAGATGAACAATGAATCGACAACTTCTTTGACTACAGTGCCGTCTGCTTTTCCAGCGAGATCTTTCATAAGCATGCCAGTGAGCTTGCCAGCACCAGATTTATCTGTAACGCCAAGTTCAGCTTTTTTGGCTTCAGCAAATGGGCGGACTTCGTCAGCTGACATGAGCTTTGGAAGATATTTTTCAAGCACTTCGAGCTGGGCACGGTCTTCGTCTGCAAGATCCTGGCGTCCCGCTGCTTCAAATTGTGAAATTGCATCCTTGCGCTGCTTTGCAGTGCGAGTAATGACCTTGAGTGCCTCCTCATCGGAAAGCATATCCTGCGGAGTACGGTTACTTGATACTAATTCATTGGTAAATGCGGTTGTAAGTCCGCGGACAACGTTCAAGCGTACAGCATCCTTTGCCATCATCGCTTCTTTAATCTGCCCTTTGATTTGTTCATGTAATGACATGGCTAGAGTATAGCAAAAAGTGTGATAAAATTCATCTCATGAAAACACTTGTATTTTTGGATACTGAAACTACTGGTATTGGGCCTGACGATCGGCTCTGTCAGCTAGCGTATATAACTGAAGGAGAAACATATAACGAATTATTCAAACCCCCACTACGGATTCCAGCCGAAGCTAGCGCTGTTACTCACATTACAAACAAAATGGTGGCAGACAAGCCAGCGTTTCAAGACTCTCCCGACTACGCGCGCATCAAGGCTCTCTTAGAAGACCCGAATACTATTATGGTTTGTCATAATGCTCAGTTTGATGAAGGAATGCTAATTCGGGAAGGAATTAACCCCTCACAGTATATTTGTTCGCTTAAAGTCATTCGATATTTGGACAAAGAAGCCAAGTTCACGCAATACAAGCTTCAATATCTTAGATATTTTCTTGAAATTGAGATTGAAGCCGCGGCTCACGATGCGCTTGGCGATGTATTAGTGCTTGAAAAGTTTTTTGATTACATTTTAGAAGCAATGATGAAAGAAACTGGCGGCGATGAGGACGCCGCTATTGCAAAGATGATAGAAATTTCGCAGAACCCCTCGTTACTTTCTAGTATTAATTTCGGTAAACACAACGGGAAGAAAATAGTTGAAGTTGCCCAGATCGATCCGAGCTATCTTGAATGGCTCCTTGCGCAAAAAATTCAAAACCCTAATGGTGAAGAAGACTGGATCTATACGTTAAAGTTTCATTTAGGAAAATAATAAAAAAAACGCCGTTAGGCGTTTTTTTTATTGAGTGATAGTGGAATCTGTTTCTGGCGCTGGAGTCGGATCAGGCGTCGGCTGTGGTTCTGGTGTAAGTTCCGTCTCCATTTGAGGTTGAGTGTCAGATATTACTTCAGGATCACTGGCTGGTGGAGTTTCTTCTGGTGTAGTTGGTATTACCGGATCATTATTGAGTTGCCCCTGACTCCCCTGGTTTTGTCCAGAGATTTGATTTTTAAGTTCAATCAATTGTCGTACATCATTCTCTGTTAAACATTGACCGTCAACACAGAGCTGGTGAGTAGTAACTTTGTCTGAAGAAACATTTCCGAGTCCGTTTGTGCTACTTCCGAGCCATGACATGAGAGTAGTTTTGAAACTGCTATCACCTATTGTATCAAAATTCTCTATGTTCTTGATCTTAATATCTAATTCACGGATTGCCTGGAGATTAAGTAAATTTAATCGCGTGTAATTTACTTGTCGATAGCCATCCTTATCAAAGATAACCAAATCTGGAAAGACTGATTCAACATTTTGAGCAAGCACGCCTAGTTGAGGTATACCGCCAATAAAACCTCGAGACTGTGCTAGTTCGTTCCAGTCAAAAGTTACTAAGTTTACTTGTACAAGCTTATCAAGCACATTTCCTACTGGCTGAATATTTGTTTTTAAGCGTTCATCTGACGAACAACTTCCACCGAGAATTCCACCGGCAAAGTCTTTCAAACAGCCATTGGAGCCTGATGTACCGACGCGTATGTCGCCAAATACTTCAAGCTTGTCTCCAGTTGATGGTGTCACCCCTAATCCAACAAAGCCCCCATCCCACACAAGGTTGTTATTCATAATAAGCGATGTGTTTGCACCAGGAGTAGTCGGGCTGCCTTGTTCCTGCTCATACCGAAGCGTAATCGCTCCATCGACAATATCAATACTGTTTCGCAAATAGTTATTGATATCGTCAGAATTTTTATTTGAAAAGAGAGATACGCCATTGTTTGTTATATATACTGCTCTGTCGTCGGCACATGGAGTAGCGCCGGGAATATTGTCGTTACATCGGAAAAATGTTGCATCATCCTTGAACGAGGTGAAGCCGTAGCGCATATTTGTATTGAGGTTTCTTGTTTCCAAAATACCCATTGTATTTCCTCCGTTTACTTTTCCGCCAATATCAACTGAAGTGTTTGCCGCATGGTCATTCAACCAAAGTGCTGTGCCATTGTCATCAAGGGCAAGAAATGAGTCGGTATTCGCATTCATGGTGGAATTCAACTGAACAGAGCCATCATTTGCCATACCAAAGGAATTGTTTGAAGTTGCACCATTGTTGTAAACCTGGAATAACCCTGGTTTCACATTAAAACTTATATTATCAGTAGAAACAGTTCCTCCCACTTGAAAAGACTTTGCACCATCGTCCCAAGTGAAATCGCTACTTCCGCCAAATGCTCCGGTGTTATTAAACTGAATGCTTGTATCTGGTGCAGCCGGATTAGTTGGGCTTCCGCCGCCAACCGTTGCCCATGAGAAGTGACCAGAACCGTCAGTTACCATAGCTTGGCCATTCGTGCCGTCTACTGTCGGCATAGTAAAGAATGTTCCGTCGTAGTTATAGCGAAAACCACTTCCATCAAGCTCAATTCCTGTACTAATGCCGCCAGTTGTAGTTGAAGCTAAATTTATGCCACCCGATGCAGGCATGGTTAATACTGAGCCAGTTGAATTTATACCGTTATTTGAGAAAAGCTTAATTCGTGGGTTGCCACCATTCCATTCATTTGCAATTGTTGTTGTTTGTTGTCCCGTAAAATCTAAAAGAAAACTCTGAACAGCCTTACCTGAACCGACGTTCAAGTCTCCATTTAGCGTTCCGTAGACATATCCGGCTGTTGGATCAACTGATGTTACTCCTGCGAATTGTTCACCACCATCAAGGAAATTATCATTGTTCCCCATCCTTGTCTCTGTGCCGTCTCCGTGCGTAAAGGTGTTCATGAAGTCGCCGGCTACATGTACTGAATATCCAGGAGTTGTGGTTCCGATACCTACCTTGCCGTCAGCGAGAACGCGCATCGCCTCAGTATTATTTGTTTTTATTACAAAAGCCTGTGAGTCTGTGGTACCAATGAAGTTAGTTCCGGGGGTTGTACCTGCATTTCCGTTCAATCCCCATCCGCCAATGTTTTGAAAACAGTTAGACGATCCAGGCGCGCACCCTGGATCAAGGATGCTGTCTCCTGCAGCATATCCTCCAGATGGCGGAGTAGTCCCGTTCGGCAATTGAGCAGCCATAACCACATACGAATACCCTGTTACCGCAAAGATGCATAGAAATAGCAAAAAATACTTATTGGCAAATATGCTGCGCCTTGGGTTCATGTACATATAGTATATGTCTAAATCCTTGATATACCAAGGAAAAACTGTGAATTAGCATGTAAATTTTGCTGCAAATCAAATAATGATATACTTCTTGCATGCAAACAGCTCTCATCGCCCTCATATCTATTGTCGTTGGTCTTGCCATTGGCGCTTTTTTCTTAAGACGGAAAGAAGAAAAAAAGACTGACGATACGGCCATGCAGTTGCTTCTCCAGCAAATCAATGAACTCTCAAGAACGGTAGATAGCAAGCTCGGTGAATCAAGCAAGCAAGTCAATGAGTCCCTTCGGTACCAATCAACCGAATCCAACAAGCTTATCCGCGAGATAACTGAAGAACTTACCCGTGTTTCTGAAGGCCAGAAACAAGTTATGTCATTTACCGATCAACTGCAAGATCTCCAAGATATATTGAAAAACCCAAAACAGCGAGGCATCTTGGGCGAATACTACCTTGAAACACTTCTCAAGAACGTCTTGCCTCCGGGCAGTTACCAAATGCAGTACGGATTTCCAAACGGAGATATTGTTGATGCTGCGGTTTTTGTAAAAGATAAAGTAATACCGATTGATTCTAAGTTCTCTCTTGAGAACTACAATCGCATCAGCGAAACCAGAGATCCTGCAGAAAAAGAGCGTTTTGAAAAGATATTCTTGAACGATCTTAAAAATCGCATAGTTGAAACTTCAAAATATATCTTGCCGGAAAATGGCACTATGGATTTCGCGTTCATGTTTATCCCGCATGAAGCAATTTATTATGATCTGATTATCAACAAAATAGGTGCTGTCACTGAAGATACTGAAAACCTCATCCAGCGTGCGGCAAGCAAGTATAAAGTCATCATTGTTTCGCCTACTTCGTTTTTGGCGTATCTCCAGACTGTTCTCCAGGGGTTGAGAGCAATGCAGATTGAGGAATCAGCAAAGGACATCATTAAACGTGTTGGTGAACTTGGTGTGCATCTTCAGCGATATGAAGACTATCATAGCAAGCTTGGCAATGCCCTCTCGACAACCGTCAACCAATTCAATCTTTCAAGCAAAGAACTCAAGAAAGTAGACAAGGACGTGCTTCGTATTGCTGGCGTATCGCCAGACTTGAAACTCATCGAAGTCGTAAAGCCTGAGCTCGGAGAATAAAAAAAATACTTCTTAGCTTTTGACTAAGAAGTAGTACTACTATTTATACATGCTCTCTAATGAGCGTGTTCTTGTATGCGTTTTCTTCGGGATGTTCGTGGTTTTGGCAATGCAATCTTTTGCATCAGAAGCGTGCGTACTTCAGTTTGAATAATAATTGCAGGATCACTCAAAAGTGATTGCTGCATAAGCATTGAATGGTGAACCCATTCACGTATAGAATCTTTCCTATTGGAAAGTATCCAAAGATAGTAGCAAATAATTTTGTTCTTTTTCTCTACAAAATCTTTGCCGTCAGAAGAAAATAATATCAATCGCTCTTCGCTTAAGCCCATCCAGATATGGAGAGTTTTGTTCGGCAGTTTGAATGACTGTATGGGAAAATACTTTTCTATTTTTGTATCTTCTGGCAAATGAAAATTTACCGGCGTAACTATTTGGCATTGAGGAAGCGTATTTCCTCCCCAGATTTTGTTCCAATATTCGTTAAAGAATGCTGTTAAGTTTAATGCTCGCATAATGAAGTATTTTGGTGGCCGGAAAAAACTCCGCTGCAAGTTTTCTATGGCCGCCAAAATACAATAAAAAAGGACGCTGTTCCAGTCACTGTATCCATTGCGTCCTTTTTTGTCAAACCTATAGAATTGTGCGCTATTTAAGAAATTCTGGCTTTACTATTCCCTCCAATTCGCTAAATGGAATCGATACTTCTATGATTCCCGCGGCGTATGAGGCAATAGCGTATTGCTGAAAGATAATGACAAGATTGCTTCCATTAAACGCGAATGTCGTAAAGTTTCCTGCGTCAGGTCCAGCGCTCTCAGCTAGCCATTCGGTGTTGATAGCTTCCTTATAATCTGGAAGTGCGAGGGCGTGCTGCTGTACCAATTCAGAAAATCGCTTAATCGCTGCTTCATCTACAAAGAGATCGGTGGCTACGATAGATTTTCCAGTAAAATCATACGTATATGTTTTTACAACCGTACCCCCGTGCGCTCCTCCTGAGTACGTGTATGTGTCTAACCGATGCGTCAAAAATGATGCGTTTCCATATGCTTTGTATTGGGTAATAAAGCTGTACTGACGATCTTTGGTGGGGCCGAATTCTTCCAATTGTGTGGGAGTAAGCTTTGCTGGATCATTCTCTGCTTTGAACTGTGCTAGCTCCGCGTAGATACGGCCCTTGATATAGTCAGCTCCAAAGATATCTACGGGATATTCTCCATGGATTTCAAACCCAGGACTGGAAGTATCTTTGAATGTTTCTTTTTTTATTGAGGAAATCGTAAATCCAGTTGGTTCTTGTATCTGAGCTTCTTCCTCAAGAACGGGATTGCGTACTATTACTTTTTCACGTATATACAACGCAACTCCTGCGATTACTATAAGTGCGAGAAATAATATGACCTTTGAGTAGTGTTTATTCATAGTGAAAGTATACTCTCAATACAAACACCCCGCAAATAGTTTGCGGGGTGTTTGTATTGAGGCTTGGATCAGGAAATGAATCCTGTCCTACTTACACTTAATGGCTGCACGCCCTTGATCGCTAAAGTTTAAAAGTATCACGCGGGGCGCGGTAACTAGCCTACCGGCTAGTTAGTCTCAGCATCCCGAATCTTTTCATCCTTCACCTCAGCATTCTGAGGTTCAGCTGTAGTACCAGCTTCTGCCTGGCCAGCCTTGTTCATTGCTTCGCCAATCTTTGACATAGCAGCTGAAAGTTCCTGACTCGCTTTGGTAATAGCTTCGAGATCTGCGCCATCTTTTACTCCTTTGAGAGCGGTAATTTTAGCATTCACTTCGTCTTTCACTTCAGCTGGAATCTTTGCTTCGTATTCCTTAAGTTCTTTTTCAGCTGAGAAGATCATCATTTCCGCAGTGTTCTTTGTTTCTGCGCCTTCTTTCTTTTTCTTGTCTTCTTCTGCGTGAAGTTCAGCATCTTTCTGCATTTTTTCGATTTCTTCTTTTGAAAGGCCAGATGAAGCTTCGATGCGGATAGTCTGAGTTTTTCCTGAAGACTTTTCCATTGCCTTCACATTCAAGATACCGTTAGCGTCCACATCAAAGGTAACTTCAACCTGAGGCATGCCTCGTGGTGCTGGTGGCACTCCATCGAGGATAAATCGTCCGAGAGACTTGTTGTCAGCGGCCATTGGTCGTTCACCCTGAACGATATGGATTTCAACCGAAGTCTGGTTATCAGCAGCGGTTGAGAATACCTGTGACTTTGAGGTTGGGATGGTAGTGTTTTTTTCGATGAGTTTTGTTCCAACGCCACCAAGTGTTTCAATACCGAGCGAAAGCGGAATAACATCAAGCAAGAGCACATCGCGAACATCTCCCTTGAGAACTCCACCCTGAACTGCTGCTCCGAGAGCAACTACTTCATCTGGATTAACTGTGAGGTTTGGTTCCTTTCCGAAGAATGCTTTTACCGCAGCCTGCATTGCTGGCATACGAGTCTGTCCTCCAACGAGGATGACTTCATTGATTTCGCCAACTTTGAATGGTGATGCCTCGATAGCGCGTTTAGTGATCATCATTGCGCGGTCGATGAATTCCTGAGTCAATGTTTCGAGATCTGTTCGTGACATTGTTCGAACGAGGTGCAATGGTCCTGCTTCGCCAGATGTGATGAATGGAATGTTTACTTCTGTCTGAACTGCAGTTGAGAGTTCGATCTTTGCCTTTTCAGCAGCATCGTCGAGACGCTGTCGAGCAAGCGCATCCTTGCGGAGGTCGATGCCGTTTTCCTTTTGGAATCCGTCTGCGAGCCAGTTGATGATTTTTTGGTCGATGTCTTTACCTCCCAAGTGTGAGTCACCATCAGATGACTTCACTTCAATAACATCATCTCCAACTTCGAGAACTGAAACGTCGAATGTTCCTCCTCCGAAGTCGAATACTGCAATCTTTTCGTTTTTGTTCTTGTTAAATCCGTATGCAAGCGCTGCAGCTGTCGGCTCGTTGATGATACGCATGACATCAAGTCCTGCGATCTTACCTGCGTCTTTTGTTGCCTGTCGCTGTGCGTCGTTGAAGTATGCTGGAACTGTAATAACGGCTTCAGTGATCGTCTCACCGATGCGAGATTCAGCATCTGCTTTCATCTTCTGGAGAATCATCGCTGAGATTTCTTCAGGACGCTTCCATTCTTCTCCGAACTTTACTTCAATTCCGCCGTTTGCAGATTTGCGAACGTCGAATGGAACTGACTTGATGTCGCTCTGAACATCAGCTTCGTCGAAGTTGTGTCCGATGAAACGCTTGATCTGATAGATAGTGTTCTTTGGGTTTGTAACGCTCTGGCGTTTTGCAACCACACCAACCAATCGCTCGCCAGTTTTTGAAAGGGCGAGAATGGAAGGAGTCGTGCGCATGCCTTCAGCGTTTTCCAATATTTTCGGCTGACCACCTTCGATGATAGCAAAGGCCGAGTTTGTTGTACCGAGGTCAATACCAAGTATTTTACTCATAGTTTTTACTCAAATTACTTCTAATGGTTGTTGCTAAAAGTTATCCACAGCTATTATATAGAACACTAGAACTTTTGACAAGTATTTCGTGACCACTAAATAACTGTTGATATTATATAGATATCTGATATACTGTCAAATATCCAATAAATATTAGGTAAAAAGAAAAATGGCCAGCGCTCGAACGCTGGCCAATAAATGATTGATAGATATAATTGTTGCCCTAAAAAATCGGCATTAAAAAGAACAACGCTACCACGTCCGAATATCGAGAACTTACGGACCTACATTCATAGACAATTATATCACACTATTTATGAAAAAGCAAGACTATTCAAAAAAAATCTTAAAGATCCTCTCTGAAAAACCAGCTATTTCAGTGCCTGAACTTGCCGAGAAGGTGGAAACTGATCCTACCAACAAAAAGCTTTCCTACGCCATTACACGCTCTCTGAAGGGCCTTCGGGAGGCCGGTCTGATCGAGAACTTGCCTTCCGGACAAGGACAATTTGCCCGCCTGACAAAAGAAGGTAGGAAAAAGGCTCATAGCCTGAACCTCGAATCAAGCTCCATGCTCCCCAACCCTATTTGGGATGGGTTCTGGCGTATTATTATTCTTGATCTCCCTGAAGAGCGTAAGAACGAGCGAGAGTCACTTCGCTATTTACTAAAGAAAGCAGGATTCGTTTGCCTTAAGAACTCAGTCTGGATATCTATGTACCCTTTCGAACATTTGTTTAAAAATATAAAAAAAGATCTCGGGCTTACTACGGAATTTATTATCTTTGTTACGAATACGCTTGATGAAGAAACTGAAGTTGAATTCATGAAAGTATTTCAAAAATAAAACACCGACTTTCATCGGTGTTTTATTTTTATTTCTTTGGTTCCTTTGCCTTTTTAGGCTTCTTAACCTCCTTTCGCTGGCTGTTATTTCCTTTTGCCATAAAATTATGTTGATTATTTGGTGCTAATACTTTTATTGTACACTATTACTTTTTCAATTGGAATATGTTTACTCGTGCTGGACGCAAAATCTTGTCTTTCGCCTTATATCCTTTCTGAATAACTTTTGCGATCGTGTGATCTTTTGTAGTTTCTTCCGTTTCAATATTTTCAATCGGCTCATGCAGGTTGTGATCAAATGCATCGCCTTCTTTTGCTGGAATTTCATCGATACCGTTGTCATTCAATACTTTAATCAGCTGCTGATGGATATATTCAACGCCCATGCGCCAGTTCTTTTCTACTTTCTCCCAAGCTTCCTTGTTTGCGAAAGCCATATCATATGCGTCCAATACAGGAAGTAAGTCCTCTGTCATTTTCTCTCGAACATAACCGCCCATTTGGGAAATGCGGTCTGACTCGCCTTTTTTGAAATTCTGAAAATCTGCACGCTCTCGCTGAAGCTGAGTGAGGTAATCCATTTTTTCTGCGCGAGCTTCCTTGAGATCTTTGCGGAGTTTCTTGAGGGTGGCCTTGAGATCTTCTTCTCCGTCGGCATTGAATACGAATTCAACGACATCATCGGTATCTTCTTCGGGAATTTCAGCTTGTATTGGGTCTTTTGGGTCTAGTTCATCATTCATGCTACTCATTATACTCATACAGAAAATAAGTTCAATTCTCTCGTAAAAAGCCCTCACTCATTGGGGACTTTTTATTTTTGTTTGAAGAAAACTTGATAAATACTTAAGCAGATTTACCTGCAACATATCCGGTAGTCCAGCACAACTGAAGTGAGAATCCTCCAGACGGTCGGTTGATATGAAGAAGGTCTCCTGTTACATACAGATTGCTGAGCACTTTTGATTGCATAGTTTTGGTATCTATTTCATCAAGTGTCACTCCTCCGTCGGCTACGACTGCGCGATCAAATCCCATGAGGTTTGTTACTGTAACAGGGAGCGCTTTGAGCAAGTGCACGATCATTTTGCGATGTTCTTTTGATACGCTGTGCACTTTTGTTTCAAAATTTATTTCTTGCAGCAATGTCATGATGGCATACGATGTTCCCTCCGGAGTAATTTCTTTAAATATTGACTTCAGCATTTTGTTTTTGTTTGCATCGAATACTTTGAGAATTTGCTTTTCAAGCGTTCCATGATCAGTATCAGGATACGCATCAATTTCAGCTCGAACCCAGCCAGACTGGAGCAATTCAGAGACTTGCGTAGAGCTATTTAAGATAAGAGGCCCGGAAAGGCCGAAGTGCGTGAAGAGCACTTTCCCTTTTTTGGAAAACTGGCGCTTGTCCTCGAGAAAGAAGCTGATCTTCATGAATGAAAGAGAAACGCCGGCGAGAGATTTTATCCATTCTTCATGCACCGCAATAGGCACAATTGTAGGAGTCGGAGATTTTACAGTATGACCAAGATCAGTAAGCCATTTAAATCCGTCACCGGTTGAACCGGTTTCTGGATGGGATTGTCCGCCAGTCGCGAGGATATATGATCGGGCTTGATACTCTTGCTTTCCGGCCATTATTCCAGTGATCTTGCCATCTTCATGAAAGATTCTAGTAACTGTTGCATTCGTCTCTACTGTAACGCCGGCTTTCTGAATGGCCTTTTTCATGACGTTGCATACATCTGTCGCCTTTTCTGTTTTAGGAAATGCGCGATTGCGAGCTTGCACTACAAGCGGCAATCCTCGGGATTCAAAGAAAGTGAAGGTATCTTTTGCGGAAAATTGTGAAAAAGGAGAATGGAGATACGGCTCAGACTTGCCGTAAATCTTGAGGAATTGCCTAACATTGAACTCTGCGTTGGTAATGTTGCAACGTCCGCCACCGGTGATATTGAGCTTTTCGCCGAGATGCTTGTTCTTTTCAAGTATGAGAACTTTTTTGCCATTTTCGGCCGCAGTAAGAGCCGCCATCATTCCTGAAGCGCCGCCGCCTACCACTATTACATCCCATACTATATTCATAGGGATACTCTACCTTATTTCTGCATATTATCAAAAAATCCCAAGCCGTAGCTTGAGATTTTTTTTAAGACAAAGTTAGTTTTTCTTCATTGTTCCAGTGTCGCCCGTAAGGTCGAGATGGATACCAGGAGCTTCTTTTTGTGCGACCGGCTTTTTGGTAAAGTACCAAACGCCGAATCCGACAATGAGCACCAAGATAACAACGAGAAGTATTGTATTTGTATTATTTGACTGCATGGTGTGAGCGAACTATTATCCGCGAATTATTCTAACAAGGAAAAGGACGATAGCTACAACGAGCAAGATATGGATGAATGAGCTGACAACATATCCTCCGATAAATCCGAGCGCCCAAAGCAACAAAAGTACGATTGCAATTATTTCAAGCATGATTAGTAATCTCTAGTTATTGATAATAACGGCCACCTATCCATACTACTCTTCATTCAGATAATGGCAAGGTGTTTTTACCCTTTACCTGCGAAACAAAAAAACACCCGAAGGTGTTTTTTTGTGAGAGTGCTTAACGCTTGGACCACTGTGGTGCCTTGCGAGCCTTCTTGAGTCCGAATTTTCGGCGTTCCTTAGCGCGAGGATCGCGTTTGAGGTAGCCTTCTTTCTTGACTATTGTTCGGAATGTTTCGTCGAGTTCAACGAGTGCGCGAGCGAGTCCGTGACGAACTGCTTCAGCTTGTGAGTGGATTCCTCCGCCCATAACCTTGACCGTTACTTCGAAATCTTTTTCAGGCTTAGCGACTGTAAAAGCGTCGTAGATGATCTTGATCAATTCGCGTGTTGGAAAGTATTCCTTTGCATCCTTGTCGTTAACGACAATGGTGTTCTTTGCTGCAGGAGTGATTCGTACGCGTGCTGTTGATGTCTTGCGGCGTCCTGTTGTTTCGATGTATTTTTTCTTTTCCATACTATTCAGAAACAGTTAAATTCTTCATAATGATCGGTCGGAGCTTGTTAGCTGGAAGCATGCCGTAGACTGCAAGCTTGAACAATTCAGCGTATCCCTTGCGGGCAGCTACGTTGCTCATCTTTTCCTTGGTCAAACCTCCTGGGTATCCTGAGTAGCGAGCATAGGTCTTGGTATCGAGCTTTGTCTTGCTGATCTTTGCCTGTCCGACATTGATCAAATTGACTTTGCTGCCGGTAACAAGGTGGCGTTCAAATGTTGCCTTGTCCTTTCCCATCAAGAGTTTTGCTACAGCGCTTGCTGTTCGGCCTAATGTCTTCCCTTTTGCATCAATTGTGTGTGTCATATAGATAATTTGTATAATTATACAAAAGCGATTATTGCCATTGGGGCGCCGTCCGACTTGCGGGCTGGTAGTTTCATAACGCGAGTGTAACCTCCAGTTCGAGCGCTATAGCGAGGAGCGATCTTGTCGATCAAAATCTTCACTGCTGCGTCATTGTTCTGAAGTTTTGCGTTCAAAAGACGTCGTTCGCTTGCTCCGCCAACCTTGGCCTGAGTGAGCATCTTTTCGATGTAAGGGCGCAATTCCTTTGCCTTTGCTTCTGTAGTCTGGATGCTTTCTTTTTTGATAAGAGAAAGAGCGAGACCCTTCAAAAGCGCGCGGCGCTGGTTCTTGTTTCTTCCAAATTTTCGTACGTTGTTGTGGTGTCTCATAATAATGCTTTAAAAACTGATTACTTAAGCGCCAATCCGTATTGGTCAAGTGTTCGCTTAATTTCTTCTATACCCTTTTCCCCCAAACCGTCGATCTCGAGGAGATCTTCTTCCTTTTTGCGAGCAATACCCCCAAGTGTTCGGATATTTGCTGCATTAAGTGCGTTTAAGGTTCGAGTGGAAAGGTTCAAAGTGTCGATGCGAGTCTTCATGACGTCTGTAACGTCTTCTTTGTCTTTTGAAGAGTCATCCTTGTTTGCTGATTCGCTCATTGCTGTAGGTGTCGATACATCTGACTGAACGAGGTCTATCTTGAAGTCAAATATTGCCTGGAGCTGAAGGATCATGATTTCGATTGAGCGTTCGAGAGCCTGTCGTGCAGTGAGTGTTCCGTCTGTCTCGATGATAATGCGCAATCGGTTATAGTTTGTCTTGTCTCCGTATCGCATGTTCTCTACTTCGTAGGCAACGCGTCGGATTGGGCTGAAGATAGCATCTACGGCGATCGTGCCGATGTCTACCTTGCCTTTCTGGTGCATGTCTCGTGGAACGAATCCAAGGCCTTTTTCAATAGTGATTTCGATATTGAGCTTTGAGCTTTTATCGGTGAGCTCACAGATGTACTGCTCTGGGTTCAAGACTTCAACTTGTCCTGTTGCTGAGATGTCAGCAGCAGTGACTTCCTTGACGCCTTTTGCTGAGAGAGTGACAACCTGAGGTTCGTCAGTCAAAAGCTTGAAGCGCAATTTCTTGAGGTTCAAAAGAATAAGAACGACATCTTCTTTGATGCCTTCTACTGTTGAAAATTCGTGTGATACGCCGTCGATTTTGACAGACGTAATAGCCGCACCTGGAAGTGACGACAAAATGATTCGGCGGAGGCTGTTGCCGAGGGTATGACCGTAACCCGGATAGAGGTTGTCTATCTCGTATGTTCCCTTGCGCTCATCTTCAGAGACGATGCGAGGTTTTGACGGTAAAATGATGTTATAGTCTGACATATATATGTTTTGCTTTGGCGCCGGTAGCTAATCGGCGCAATTAAATTAACGACTATAGAATTCAAGCACTGATCCAATATTGAGGAATCCTTCGGTGTTTTTTGGTTTTCCAACCACTTTACCTTCGATGCTGTCTTCGGTAAGAGTAACCCAGTCAGGCTGCTTGTAAGTCTTTAGGCGGTCATTCAAGTTTTTGAAAAGTTCTGTGTTCTTGCTTCCTGCTCGTGGAGTGACGACATCGCCAACCTTGATTCGGTATGAAGGAACAGTTGTTCGAGTGCCGTTAACAGTAAAGTGACCATGAGAGATCATCTGTCGAGCGAATCGGCGTGTGTGAGCGAGTCCAAGTCGGTATACAACGTTGTCCAAGCGGCTTTCGAGGATTTCGAAAAGGTGGTCCTGAATTGATCCTTTCATTGATCCAGCTTCTTTCACATAGTTTGAAAGCTGGCGTTCAGTAATACCGTAGCTGAAGCGAATCTTCTGCTTTTCGATAAGCTGCTGTCCGAATTCAGAAAGAGCCTTTGGACGCTTTGTAGACGTCTTTGTCTTTCGCTGAACTGACTGAAGGAACTTAGGAGTCTGGCATTTTTCAAATACACCAGCACCAAGTCTTCGTCCAATTTTATACTTTGCTTTTTTTTCCATATGATTTAAACGCGACGTGGCTTCTTAGGCTTAGGACCATTGTGTGGGATTGGAGTTTCATCTTTGATACCAGTAAGTTCAATACCGTGAGTCATGAATGTTCGGACAACTGGTTCGCGGCCTGAACCGACGCCTCGGATGATAACATCTGCTTCCTTGACTCCAAGTGCAGCTGCCTTCTCACCGATAACATCGCCAACTTTTGAAGCTGCGAAAGGAGTACCCTTTTTCGCACCTTTAAAGCCGAGAGCACCTGCTGAGGCCCAGAAGAGGGTCGCACCATCTTTGTCTGAGAAGACTACTTTGGTGTTGTTGAAAGTTGCTTCAATGTGAAGCGTTCCTGCAACGACCTTTTTCTTTGGCGCACGTGAACCTGAGGCTCGTGCTCCGCCGCTTTCGGTACCCTTTTGAGTTGTGATTCTTTTCTTTCCCATGATAATTGAAACGTTGGTATTAAATGATTATGTCTTAGATTCCTTTCGGCGACCTGATGCCATTGTCTTTCTCACATTGCCTCGAACCGTGCGTGAGTTAGTCTTTGTTCGCTGGCCTCGTACCGGGAGCTTTCGCATGTGGCGAATTCCGCGATATGCCTTGATGTCTTTCAAACGCTTGATGTTTGCTGAAATTTCGCGTTTGAGGTTTCCTTCGATCTTGAATTCTTCAATGATCTTACGGATTGCGTTCTCTTCGTCCACTGAAAGGCTGTCTGCCTTGCGGTTTTCGTCGATGCCGACTTCTTTCAAAACCTTGCGTGATCGGGAAATACCGACACCGTAGAGGGCTGTAAGAGCTACGTAGAGCTTCTTTTCGTTTGGAATTGTTATACCGAGGATTCTCATAGATTATTGTTTCTGCTTATGTTTAGGGTTATCACAAATAACACGGAGGTGTCGCTTTCGCAAAACCAACTTGCATTTATCACACATTTTTCGAACTCGGGATCGTACTTTCATATTTTTACAAAAAGATAGAAAACCAAGGGAATTACCCTTAATTTTCCTACTCAGATTCGTTATTTATCTAACTGAAATCAATATACACTACTTCTAATTATATTGCAAGCCCTCACACGATATGCTAGCTGTGAATTAAGGTTTTAAACTGAAGCTCTCTTAAAAACTTCTTGTATAGTCGAAAGTCCGCCCACAATATCGTCTATTTTTGACTTGATCTTTTCAACTAAACGATCTTCAACGAACTGGCCGTAGGTAAGTTTAGATTGGTCTTTACTATACTGAAACTCAACATGTCTATTAATAAAATATGTATCTAATTCAGGTAATAATTCAAGATCAGTCTTAATCAGTTGCTGTAATGCTTCAAAAAGCTTCATTATTTTGGGGTCGCGAAGCAATCCATACAATGCCATATTTTCCATAGCTCTTTCTTTTTCTTTATGCAAAAAACTTCCAAGAGTCTCTGGTAAATCAATATATTCAAACTCTTTGAAAACGCTTTGGTACTTATACCATGCCTTAAATACCTGATCTAGAGACTGTAGAGATTGGGCGACTTCAAATTGCCGCGCTACATTATGTAGCCTGTCAGTCAGAACAAAAATTCTATCGAACTTTTCTTTGTCTGTTTCTAGGGATTTTGAAAGGGGCTCACCCACCGGAAAACCAATTTTTTTCCAATCCTCGGCACTACTCGAATGATAGGAAAATTCTTCATTCATTTTTTCTTTGTCTATTAATCGTTTGATTTCATTCAAAACAAAAGTATGTTGATCTTCAAAAAGGGTTTTATCTACCCCTGCATCTACCCACTTTTCTATGTTAGCTTCATAATGTCTTGGGTCACCCCACGAAAGGGCTATCGCAAGAGCCCCATCAATAAGGAATTTTTGTATCTCAGAACTTGAGAGCACTTTCCCGTCAAAAAAACTCTTTTCGATACCTATTTCACTGAATTTTTCGGTAAATTGTTTGTATTCATCAGGCCCCTTTTTGACTTTATCAAATGCAGCAGCGATAAGGCTACTAAGGAATTCAGGGCTAGACAGCACCTCATTCTTGCTGCCTGGAACGACCTTTTCCCAGTCAGCAAGGAACTTACCTAATTTTACATCTTTTGAAGTAAACTCTATCCTTTTTATTGCCTCATCAAGAATTATTTTTTTAAATTCTGGGTCTTTCTCAATACTTTCTCTGTTAAAACCACTTGAAACCCAGTTACCCATTTCGTAATCGTAGAATATAGCTGCACTCCGGGCTTCTGTAAGGCATCTGTGCCTTGCAAGAGCTTGAACTTCAGGCATGTTAATCACCATTTCTACTTCTTTAAAGCCCTCCATTTTAAGTTTGCTAACAAAAAGATAGAAAGACATTGTACTGAAATCAGGTTTTTGAATTAACTGACGAACCTTATTTTTAACATCCTCCATTGTTTGAGCTGATGTTTCCTTGGTTACAGTAAATGAACCCCCAGCATCATATTTCAGTTTTTTATCAAAATCACCCAGAGTAACATTTGCTTCTGAGATCAATTCACTAACTTTTTGGTAATTATTAATTAGAATTTTATTACCAGAGTGCTCAACTGTGTCTGGATGATACCTCAAAGACAACCTTCTAAAGGCCTTCTTTATTTCTTCAGCCGTTGCGTTTCTCGCAACACCAAGTCGCTGATAAAAATCCTTCTTTTGCCATGAATCAATATCTTCCAGTGTTTGTTCGTCTCCAGTCGTATGACCTTCCATAATATGATTGGATTCTAGAGGATAGAATGTGTTTTAATTTCTTCGAATAATACGACCCTTGCCGCCGTATGGATCCATTAAAACTTCAACTTTGTCTCCAACGAGGATCTTGATTCGGTGCAATCGCATTTTCCCTGAGAGGTATGCGAGGATTTCATTTTCTTCTATCACTACTCTAAAGAGTGTATTCGGCAATGCTTCGCTGACTACTCCCATTTTTGTTTCTCCTTGATCTTTTGCCATGTATGGGAGTATTGTAGCAATTCCGTAGTGCAGGGTCAAACTTGCTAGTTTGTAGCTTGTTTAACAGTGACAGTAATTTTTGCGGGATCGCTTGGCAAAACACTCATCCAGAAAGGACGCAGGACAAGTTCTGCTGATGATACTCCCGTTACACTTTCCATTTCGGAAGAAAACGCACTTCGCTTTTTGCCTGCAAGCAAGTTTTGAACTGCTTGCTGGTCGATCTTCCACACAGCGATAACATCTCCGGTCACTTTAAAGGTGACGTCTGACGGCACTAATTCTTTCGTTATGTCTGTACTTGTCGCATATACAAGCTTGTCTTCTCCCAGAATAGTTATTTGGTTTGGATCGATTCCTTCGCTGCCTGGAATAGCCTTAAGTAATTCTTGAGCGAGTTCATCTTTCTTGATCAGGATAGCGCGCTCTTTGCCGCTGTAAGTAACAGTTACTGTAGATGTCTGACTCGGATTATTTTTTGAATTTGCATCAGTATCTGGCAAGAACTGAAGACTGTCTGGAAGAATCATGTAATTTTCTGGAACTTGCTTGAGTGCATCTTCTTGCAACTGTCCGTTTACTTGAGTAGCAAGTTCTGCTGAAGCAGCTTTATATTCTGCATCTGACAACGAATACACAGTTCCAGAAGTTCCGCCTGAAAAGGCAGTCTTGCCGCGGCCATATACCGTTTTTTCCTTAGCAGTTCCTTTGAAGGCAACGATAGTAAAATCTGAAAGCGGGATATTTCCTTCTTCCCCGCCAACATCGGCAACAAGGGTAGCAGTAACTTGACCAGGAACATCCTTGCCAGCAGAAACTGTTTTCTTTGGAATGGTAACGCTGCTCTGGAGTCGGAAAACTTTTCCAGAAGGATCAGCAAATCGAGTGGTAGCCACTAAGTCTTGGCTCACAGTTTGGAAGTTGTAAATGACAACAGAACCGCTGGCTTTCATTTTGCCAGTTTCAGTATTTGTGGCAGGAATTTCCTTTGTTCTGACTTCAGGAATCGTCATAACTTCATAGTGCAAAGCCTTATCCTCAGACTGGCTAGCAGTCAGTGTAATATCTACAGTGCCAGTAAGTTGCTTTGGAGTGACGATTACAGTAGCGCCATGGAACAAGAACGAAAGCCCATACAAGCCCCCGCCAATAACAAGAAGACCGAGAACAATAAAGCCGGCTATCTTGCCCCAGCTTAAATGCGATGGGGTATTTTCTCCAGGTCCTTTGCGTGAAGGTTCGCGATATTCTGGCTCTTCATATACTTCGCGCTCTTCGCGCAGCTCGGACGAAGGCCGAGCTGCGCTTTCTTTCTTTACCGATCCACCGAGGTGGGTCATTGGACGAATGTCTCCTAAGTATCCTTTTTTCATAGTTGTTATTTATTATTACTCATATATTTCGCGACCATCAAAGCACTGATTGACGTTTTGGGGTGAAGCGGAGCTAAATGCCTGACATAATCCTTCCATTCAATATCACTGAGCGGGACTACCGAGAATTGCTGAGTTGAAAGAAGATTTTGAACAATTGTTTCTTGCGCGACAACTTCTTTGAATAATGGGAGCATCGATGATTCAGAAACAAGGGCAATTGTCTGAGGTAACGCAAACTGAGAGGCCAATCCTTCTAGTGCGAGACCCAAGCTTCTATTCCAGGCAGCAAGTATAGGGTCTAGCAGCTTATTTGTCTTTACCGCCAGCCGTGCTTCAAGTCTGCCAGTTGCATAAAGCGATAGTCGTGCCCTGGCCTCTTCTAAGGTTAGTCCAGTTGCAGTGCTAAACATTCTAAGAACAGTGTTTGTACCCCAGGGAAATGAAGCTGTTTCCACATACGCATTGTCTTTTACCAAGACAATATCCGTCATTTCTCCGCCAATGTTGATAAACAAAAAATGGTCATGCGAAATAAATAGATCGCGAGTAATATGCGCTCCTGCATAACCAAAGGTACGGAATGAAATATCTTTTCGGTGAAAGGAATTGCCGATTATAGTACGTATTTGATCAATGATAGTTTTAGGACTGATACTGTATACGAGCGAAACTGAAATTTCTTTTACTTTTTGTCCGTACGGCATAGCTACAGGGTAGCCATTCAAGCGGATTTGGGTAATTTCCCGCTCGATAAGCACTGCTTCATTATTTGAAGCACGATAACTGGATAGCTCTTCACGGTCAAAAAGATCTGTCTCTCTGCGAACCAGATCAGTGATTAGTTTTTCATTTATGAGAAATGGCACGTTCTTCATAACTCGAACTGTTCGAGCTTGCGCCGCATACCATGGAGATTCAAGGAAGCAGAGAATTTCATCTGGTGAGCCAATTTTCTCATTCACCATAATGAGCCCTACCTCTTGCAATGCTTTATTCATTGACCCTATAAGTACTGGAGTTGTTACTTCTACGGAAACAGGAAGTGCCACTGAAACAGCATGTTGTATTTCGGGAATGATTTTTCCTTCAAATTCTTCTAAATATACGAAAGCTCCGATAACGCTCTCGCTTCCGATATGGAAAATGAGCGTTCGTTTGCTTTTAGGTGAAGAACGAAAGAGAGACATGCGTTTATTATACACCACCGAGAACAGGTAACAAATGTATAACTAGCACATTACTGAAGTACTGCCTTGATTCGTCGCACTCCTTGCGAGACAGCTTCTTCTTTTTGAATTTTAAAGCTGCCAAGTTCTCCTGTGTTAGAAACGTGCGGGCCGCCGCAGAATTCTTTCGAGAAATGAGAGCCATCTTTTTCTTGAATGAAATAGACAGAAACTACATCAGGATACTTCGCTCCGAATTCCATTTCAGCGCCAAGTGCTTGAGCTTCTGAAAGCGGCATTTCTTTGCGCACAACATCAAGTTTTTCAGCTATTTTTTCATTGACTATTCTTTCTACTTCGGCTTTTTCTTCATCAGTCATCTTGCGGTCAAAAATAAAGTCCATGCGGAGGCGTTCTTCAGTGATATTTGAACCTCGTTGCTTGACTGAGGAGCCTAAGACCTGCTGTAAGGCAGCAAGCAGTAAATGATGCGCGGTATGCAGCTTCACTGTCTCTGGATTAGTATTCGCAAGGCCTCCTTTGAATGTACCGGCACTTGAAGTTCGAGATTGATCCTGGTGTTCTTTGAGTTTTTGATCAAAAGCCTCACGGTCAATCACCGTGCCTCGTTCGCGAGCAAGTTCTTCGGTAAGTTCAATGGGGAATCCATACGTCGTAAAAAGAATGAACGGATCAGTTCCCTTTTCAAATTGGCGCAAACCATCCTTGAGCATTCCACGAAACTTCCTCTCTTCATCAAGTATTACGGCTACTGTTTCGCTTTCTTGTGCGGCAAGCTCAGGATATGCCCCTTTGTATTTGTTTATAGTCATGGAGACCAAGCTTGCAAGCGCTTCTTCTGGCAATCCCAGCATATCTGCAAAACGAATAGCGCGTCTGAGCAATCGTCGGACGATATACCCACGGTCTTTGTTTGAAGGATGCACGCCGTCTGTTATCAAGAAAACACTCGTGCGCACGTGGTCTGAGATTACACGAGCTGCTTTAAGATCTTCAGTTTTCTGATTGCTTTTGATGTATTCCATTACATCAGCAAAAAGATCGGTGTCGTAAATATTGCTTTTGCCCTGCACGACAGTCGTTACGCGTTCAAGTCCAGCACCAGTATCCACATTGCGTGCTGGAAGCTCTCCTGCTACTTGGCCATTTTCTTGGCGGTACATCATGAAGACGTCGTTCCATATCTCCACAACCTGTTGGGCATCTTCAGCTAGTTCAAATTCTTCCTGGCTCATGTCGCCAAGGGTACCAGTGAGATCATAGAACATTTCAGTTGAGGGTCCTGCTGGTGAATTTGGACCTGCGCTCCACCAATTTGATTTTGAGTTTTTGAAATATATGCGATGCTCTGGCATGCCGAGCTTTTTCCAAATTTCAACTGATTCAAGATCGCGCTCGACAGCATCACTGCCGCCAAAAACAGTCACATAGAGGCGTGCTGGATCAAGCCCCAATCCTTCTTCTTTTGAAGTAAGGAACATCCAGCTCCACTCAATCGCATCTTGTTTAAAATAATCCCCAAGCGACCAGTTTCCGAGCATTTCAAAAAAAGTAAGGTGAGTTGCGTCTCCCACTTCATCTAGGTCTACTGTTCGTACGCATTTTTGTGAATCTGCGAGGCGAGTGCCGTCTGGGTGCTTTTCGCCCATAAGATACGGCATAAGCGGCTGCATTCCGGCAATATTAAAAAGTGTGGCGTTTGCGCCATTTCCAGTATCTTGAGTAACCAATGAGGCTGAAGGGATAACAACGTGCCCTCTGTTCTTGAAAAAGGTTAAAAATCGGCTCCGAATTTCGTGTGATTGCATACTTGTGAGTATAGCAAAAAACTATTTTTTTGCATCCGTTTCGTATTCTGTCTGTTCTCCCCAGGAGATCGGGAGTTTTTTGATTTTTTGTTCAACAAACCAAAGCACGACAAAAACGAATAGTGTAAGGAGTGTTGCGAGAAGTGCGAGATCAAATGCGCCATATCCGACAGCCATACCAATACCGGCTGAAACCCAAAGACTAGTCGCGGATGTAAGTCCTGAAAGATGGTCTTTATCGCGCCAAATCATGAGTCCAGTCCCCAAGAAGCCGATGCCAGAAACAATGGCAGCAGTAATTACACTTGGGTTATATGCGGGCAATCCAGAATATAACCCAACTGTGACATCAGAAATAATTACAAAGAGTGCCGCTCCCATCGACACAAGGGCATATGTGCGCATACCGGCGGTTTTGTGTGCAATGATGCGTTCCACACCGAGAATCAAGCCGAATAGCATGGCAAGAAAGAGCTTGATCAAATATTCATTAAAAAAAGGACTGAAGGCGAAAATGTGGTGTTCCATATGTGCCTTATTCTATCACGCAATAATTCCACCACCAAGGCAGATGCCTTTTTTATAGAATACGAGAGATTGGCCAGAAGAAGCCGTAACCTCAGGTTGTGAAAAAATAATAGTGGCAGAGTGCCCATCGATAGAAACAATCTCGCAATCAACAAGCGTCGCTCGGTATCTTGACCTTGCTTGCAGCTTTTCACTCAACTGTACCTGCTGAATAAAGTTTGTTCGTTCTATTACGATCTCTTTTTTATCTTGAGCAAAAGACGATGTTGCAGGATTTTCAGAAACAGTAATGGTATTATGCTTAACGTCTTTTGAAACAACATATAGTACTTTTCCGATCACTTTTTTATCGGTAATAGTAAATCCATGACGCTCTCCGAGTGTGAAAAACACCGAACCAGGATGAATACCTATCTCAGTTCCCTGTTCATTGAGCACGTTCCCTTCCACAGGCTTAATATATTCCTTCAGGAAATCTTTCATATCAACAGCTCCTAGCATGCAAATTCCCTGGCTGTCTTTTTTGACAGCCGTTGAAAGGTTATATTTTTCGGCGAGCTTTCGTACCTGCTTTTTCTCCAAATGCCCTACTGGAAATAGAATATGCTTGAGATCTTCAGGTGTAAGCGTCCATAGAAAATATGTCTGATCTTTTTCTGCGTCTTTTGAAACTGCGAGCAGATACTCGCCTTTTTTATTTTGGAGCACTTGTGCATAGTGCCCAGTCGCCACAAAGTCAGCACCCTGTGCGAGCGCCCATGTTTTAAAACCTCCGAATTTGATCTCGCGGTTGCACATAACATCAGGATTTGGTGTTCGTCCAAGCTTGTATTCCTGGATCATGTAGTCAGCCACGTATTTTTTATATTCATCACCAAGATCCAACTCTTTGAATGGAATATCAAGCTTGGCAGCAACGCGCATTGCATCGCGGCGCTCATCGCGCCATGTGCACTCGATAAAGTCCGGCTGCCAGGTACGTATAAAAACACCCACGACATTGTAGCCTTGGTCTTTCAAGAGTGCGGCCGAGACAGAGCTATCCACTCCGCCTGAGAGGCCGACGTATACGGTTTGGTTTTTCTTAGTCACTTCTACCTAGACATTACTAGAGATGTACGATTTTGCCAAATAAAAACCGCCCATGACTAATGCCAAGGGCGGTTGAAGGTTATACTTGTTGTGGTTTGTAATATTTATTTTTTATAAACTAAAAACTCATGGTAGCAGTTTTCAGTTTGTTGAATGTTTGAGTTTCCTATCCAGAATTGATTTATTTTCCATCTTCCGTTATGTACACGTAACTCAAGGTAAAACTTGTGTCCGTCTAAACTTTCAAACTCGTCTGAATAACAGCGGATATTCTTTCTTTTTGCTTTATATGGATCTAGAAATTCTTTTACAATTCCAAAATCCTGGTTCTTTTCTAAGAAAAATAAAACTCTGGAATTTAATAGCCCGTAAATAGTTTCTGTTTCTTTTTTTGCCGTTTCAAAAACCGTATTTTTAAATTCTTCAAGCGAGAGTGTCGGTTTTGGAAAATGCACGAGACAGGTACTAATATTTTTAGTATCGAAGACTATTAAACCTTGTGATGCAGGTAGCTGGGTTACTTTCAAAAACGGATATGGCGTAGCAACTTTAGCATCTAAATCAATAGTAAGTGTAATTTCTACCGTTTTTTGTATTGATCTGCAAAGCGAATGGCAGTATTGAATTTCCGCTTCACTCATGGGAACCATAAGTAAATCAAGATTAAATGTATAGTTACGAAGTAAGTGTTCAGGATTTGAAATGATTATTTCACCCGAACTTGAATACTCAGTTCCATATACAGCTTTAATTTTCTGTGCAATGCCAGTTGCTTCTTCTTTCTGAAATACGATATGTACATAGTCTGCAAATTGTTTTTGCATTTCCAGTACACGAGGCATTTTTGCGCTCGGAAGTCCGCCATTAGGTAGTTCAAAGACTAACGGCTCTGAATTCTCACTGTTTTTAATAATTAGTAATTTGTTTGCGTCTCCATCATATGCTATGGAGAAATAAAGTGTGGCGTTTTTTGCCATAAGCGTTTGCCGTTTGGTATACCAGTCTGCTCATCTGGGGGTTGTAAAAGAATGAAAAAATATGCCTGTATTATAGCATATTTTTGTGTATATTGTCAATATTACAGCTGCATCAGCTTTTTATACAGTTCCACTGTCGCCCGCACATCGGCAAGCGCCTCATGCTGCTTGTCCTGGACAATACCGAAGTGATTGCAGAGCGCGCGGAGTGAAAGATGGTCTACGTCCTCATTGTTTCTCAAGAGTGCATAAGCCATTGAAACGGTATCAAGACGATGATAATGCATCTTGTTTTCTAGGCCTGAATCCTTGAAAGCCTTATCCATGAACGCTGAGTCGAACGCGACATTGTGAGCAACCATGACTGCGCCTTCAGTTTTTTCATTAACAAGCTTCATCGCTTGAGTGCGGGTCAGGGCTTCAGTCCACTGACTCGGGTCATAATGGTTTATTTTGAGCGAAACTGGGTCTGCATCACTGATACGCTCGGGCTTTATTTTGTATTCAAATTCATGAAGGACTTCGTATGTTGAAGGATCGCTCGGATTGGTAATCCGCACGACAATGCCGGCCACTTCGATAATCTCGTGGCGCAAATAATCCAATCCCGTGGTTTCGGTATCTATAAAGGCGAATACTTGCGGTTTCATATCGTACTAGTGTATCAGATACTGCTGAATATTGCGCTTATGCTCTGCGAATGTCTTTGCATAGTGAGCTACGCCATTTTTATCATGCAAGTAAAATAGATAGTTTGACTTTGTCGGATGAAGTACGGCAGCTATAGAATCGCGGCTTGGGTTGCCAATCGCTGTCGGAGGCAAGCCAGCGCGCAAATATGTATTATATGGAGAATCAATCTTCAGATCTTCAGGTTCTACTGTGCTCTTATCCAAATAATATAAGACTGGGGCATCCACTTGGAGCCGCATGTTGCTATTGAGTCTGTTAAGCATAATGCCTGCGATAATTGCGCGATCATTAGAACCCGCAGCTTCTTTTTCTACGAGAGAAGCGAGGGTAACCACTTGCTGTTCAGTCATATTACTCTTTGCAATATCAGGCCGCAGCGGAGCAACTTCCTTTTCATAGGTATCCTTCAATATTTGAATAATTTCGTCGGTATCAGCGGCAGGAGAAATAAAGTACGTGTCAGGATACAAATATCCTTCTTCGTTCTTTGTTTTCTCAAGGAAAAATTCAGTATCAAAATATGGCAAATCTTTTACCAACCGTGCCGACATCTGCTTCCTCGTAATACCCTCGTAAAGGATGACGCGTACTGGATCGATATTAAAATCTCCGGTCGCCAAGTACTCAGCTACTGTCCAAAATGATACTGGCCGATCAAAGTAATAATCACCGCTTTGCAGCTTTTTGTCATTGCCGAATATTTTCACTGCGATTTTAAGCATGAAGCTTGAACGCACCAAATGCAGCACTTCTGCATTATCGGCAACATCCATCAACGTTTGACCATCGCGCACTTTCAAAAATGTTTTTGTCGGAAAGTCCGAAGGCGCGGAGGAAAGATAGAAGCCTAAGCCGATAACAACGCCAATAGCGAGCATTGCAAAAAGAGTCCCCCAGCGCGGACGCTTGGGGATCTTTTCCAGTTCGATTGGCATATGTTCCTGAAGTTCATCCATAAATTAGAAAGGCAAATTCGATGGTGGTTTTGCGGTCTTTGAATCGATACGCTTGAATGATGGTGATTCTGAAACCAAACCTGGGAAGTGAAAGATGGTTGCAAGTTCCTCAGTATTTAGTACGAACACATTCGGCGGATTGGATGGGAAGAAGAATGAGATCGGTTTTGGAAAGTTAAACGAAAGGAGCAGCGGCGGATAGAAGCATGTGCGGAGCTTATAGTACGTAAGCATACGGCCTTTCAATTTCTCCAACAACTTTCCTGTCGGATCGCTCCATGGGTAGTCGTATTGGGCTGAGTTTACACGCGCGAATTCATTTGACTCCGGGTCAGCATATTGACGCCAAATCAAGCGCGAAGCACGGCGAGTATTGTTAAATGTATGAATATCCACAAGCCGTTTATCAGCCAAGATTACTTGTCGGATAAGCACATCGAACACTAACTTTGCTTGTTTTTCTTTGACACCTTTCACGGTATCTTTCAGATATTCAGGAACACGGGCATCGAACGATGCAGTAAATGATCCATCCGGCGTATCGTTCTTTTGCGTACGTTTATAAGGCGCAAGCAATCGTTCCAATTCCTCTTGAGATCCATCCATAAATCCTACCTTGTGGCCATGGTGCACATCGCTCACATATCCTTTTTCAGATTGTCGAACAATAATTTGCAGCCATACCTGCTCTCCTTTTTCGAGGCTGCCCAAAAATTCAATGACCGGCGTGATCGGATCAACCTTATCTTCTTCTTTCAATCCAGCCTTATCAAGACCATAGTCTTTGTATGTTTTGATCGGATAGGCGTCATGTTCTTTAAGTTTGAACTCGCAGCCCCAGAGATACCAGTTGCCATCATTTCTGTATCGAGGAATAGCAAGTGTATAGTCTTCTACTTCCGTTACTCGGACTTGAGGATATTGGGCGTAGAGCTGAGTCTCAACCATTTTCTTGAGACGTGATGGTACTCGTATGACAAATCGCACTTTACCGTCAATGCCGACAAGTTCGAGGGAATACCAAAAGTGAACGGCACCTTGCCAATAAATTTCCCATACGCCTTTCATGCTCATATGGTAGAGAGCGTTCGTTAAGAAAAGTTCCATGGCGAGCGGTGTCTTCTGCATTTCTCGAGGAATAGTGACTTCGAGCATGCTCCATTCAATGCCACCGATAAATCGTTCGCTCACAAAGTGGTGCCACAGGAAAAAAGCTAACCACCCAAGAAGGAGCGGCGCCCAAATGATGGACAATTTCCATATGATGGTGAAGATGACAGAAAGAACTGCAATAATGATGGAACCAATCATGGAGTAAGTATACTATAAACCTGATTTGAAATGAACAGGAATGCTAATATATTTTTTCTGCAATCCAGGAAGCATGTTTTGTATTATGATAGTTCCCTCTTCGCTGAAGAACGAAACGGGAGGATTGAGTGTTGCTTCAAAATAGTACGGCTTTCCGTCGGCTATATTTGCTGCTGATACAGGAAGATCTACTTTTGAAATTATAAGACCATTCCCTGCAAGCAATGTCGCTGTGCCGATGACTCCGTTTACAGGCTCCCAATCGCATCCATTGCCATATCCATATACTTTATAAGGAAAAGATACGGAAGCATCTTTCTTGGGAGCGTATAACGTTAATCCACAATCAAGCTTTAGTATTTTTTTATAATTACCCAAGCCGAACGGATGCTGTTCGGTAAAATACCCCATGGCAAAAAGCGCTACCAAGATGCCAAGAAAAGTAAGAATGATAAACGGTATTATTCCTCTGTTTGTATTGTTTTTTATTTTCATTGGGATGGTTCCGAAACTGGTAACTGATCAGATTGGTTACTTTCAGTCGGCGGTGCGACTTCCGTCCCTGTAGCAGAATCCACTGAGGCATTTTCTGAGACTTCAGGTACTTCTGGAACTGAAACTTCTGGAACGGGAACTTGAACTTCTGAAACTGGTACTTCTGGAACTGGATTGGATACCTGCTGGGATGAATGCAGCTGTGATTGTGAACTTAAAATCTCATCCACTTGTGAACGGTCAAGGCATGTTTCTCCGTTCGCATCCGCTACACAGATTTTTTCAGTAGTGAGCTTGTGTGCAAAGATATTTTGGATACCATTCCCTGCACTGCTCAACCACGTTGCTACTTGAGAAATCAATGAATCTGCACTGAGGTTTGAAGAGCTCTCTAGATGCTTTATTTTAATATCAAGTTCTCGAACCGCTTCTACTAAAAGTGGTGTCACTCCTGCGTAGTTTGCCTGCAAATAGCCATTTGGCGCTGTTGAAACAAGTTGTGGATAGATGGACTGCAGGTTTTGTGCAATAAATCCGATGTGTGTATCGCTATCTTGCCCCTCTTTCCAATTATAAGTCACTGTTCTCAGTTGCGTGAGTGTTTCGAGGGTTGAAGGTGGTAAATCAGTAATATTTTTTTTCAATCGTTCATCAGAAGAACAAGAGATACCTGCTCCTGATGTCGTGTTGACACTACATGAGGTGAAACCGCTACCGGTAATCACCATATCGTTGATTGGATACAAAGTTGAACCGATAACCATTTGATTGCTTGCGGTTATCTGTGCCGCGCGGCCAATAGCTATAGAAGCGTTGAGGCCAGGTGCACTTGCAGCAGAGTCTGATCCAATAAAGATATTATTACTCCCGGTTTCATTGTTTGCTCCAGCAGTGTCACCCAGTGCTACGTTAAATGAACCCGATGTATTGTTTTGTCCTGCCAATGCTCCAAGAAACATGTTGTTTGACCCGAGACTATTCAATTTTCCCGCCTGATAACCAATAATGACATTTGAAAATGGAGAGGTAGTGTTTGCGCCGGCTTCATAACCAAGCATTACTGAGTTTCCGCCAGTAAGAGTTGAACCTGCCCCCCAGCCAATCAAAGTATTGGCTCCTTGTGCGTCCTGGCTCGTACCTGCGAATGCGCCAATAGAGACTGAACGCTGATAGGTTGCCCCTACAGCGCCTATGCCCGCCTGCTTACCAATAGAAATGTTGTCTGTGCCGGAAGTGTTTTTTCCAGCTGAAAGTCCAATGTTAAGTTTTCCTGCAAAAGAAATATCGAGTATGTTATCAGTTGTTGTTGATCCAAAAGTAAAGCTGCGTGCTACGTCATCAAGTAAAAATCTCGTACCATTCGCAGCAATATTTGTATCACCGAGAGAAACAGTTCCAGTAGTTCGGCCAATAATTGTTTGAGCAGTGTCATTCACTTCAATCAATGTACTATTTCTTTGATCATCTATATCACCAAGCTGAACAAGATCATCTGGCACATGAACGAAAAATGAAGAATACTGGCCGTCATTTACCCCGAAATCAACCGCGGTTGCACCTACAGTAGAAGCACCGTCATCAAGGTACAAAACTGTCCCATTTCCAGCACTATTGACATCTCCTGCAAAAAACGTACTCGTTGCGGTATCAATTGTAGTAGCTTTTGTCGCCGCATCTCTCATAAAACCAGCATCGCCGAATACGTTTCCTGAATTATCTGTATACAGCACTTGATCTGCTGCGCCTCCGATTATTTTTTGTCCAATATAAATACCCGAATTCTGAAAGCAATTTAATGAACCTGGCGCGCAACCCGGTTGAAGAATACTATCGCCAGCATTATATCCTCCGCTTGGAGGAAGCGTCCCATCGGCCAGCTGTGCTGAAAATACGACCACTCCATATCCTAGGACGGAGAGAATAGTGACACAAACAGCAAGCAGCTTCTTATGAGGAATGAGTGTCATAGTAATATTGAACTAGTATACCAATAAAATACCTTGCAGCGCAATAAAAAAACGCCCACTCAAGGGCGTTTTTTTATTTAAGCTGCAGAGTAGAGTCCCTGCTTGTTCTTTTTGAAATATTTTGGGTTCTGGAGGTTAACGAGGATCGTATTCTTCTTGAGGTATCGTTCCTTCATTACGCGATCAACGACATCATCTTTTGAAAGCGGTCCTTCCTTCTTGATGATTTCGGCGATAACATCCCGGACAACACCAGCCTTGTATCCCCATTCAGCAAGGGCGTAGATGCCGCGGCCGACGAGAATGAATCGCTTGTCTTTAATGAGCTCGTTGTGGCAAGTAGCAGTGTGAGTTTTCTTGCCGAATGTAGCTTCGATTGCCTTTGCAACTTCACGGAAGTGCATAGGTGAACCATGCTTTCGCATAACGAGATATGCATAGTCTTTTACTCCGCGAGTCTTTACGTTCTGAGATTCTGACTTGCCCCATTCGCCCAACGGATTGCGTGACAATTTCTTTGACATTCCAAGCCATCGCTTTGCAACCTCTTCAGTCTTGTATTCAGCGTTCACTTCTTTCAAGTGTTCGAGGAATCGGCCGATAAGTTCGCTTTCTGGAACGAGTTCGTCGCTTGAAAGTCCTTCGTAAAGTTTCTTGAGTGAGCCATGGACGATATCAGCGAGGGCTCCGTCGATAGACCAGCGAGCCTTGAAGTGCTCGTCTTCTTTGTGTTTCAAAAATGCGTCAGAGAGAACGAGGTAGAAGTGGAGGTGGTTCTGAGTAGCTTCATCTTTCGCAATCATCGGAAGAAGTTCTTCTTCGGCAATAAGCGCACCCAATTCACGGACAACGTTTCGAAGTTCTTCGAACGTATCAGTTTCAGATTTGTATTCGCCTGACTTTCGAATGGCGTTCAGCGCAGTTGCTTCGATTTGGCGAACACGTTCGCGAGTAATGTTATATGCATCTCCGATCGCTTCAAGCGTCTTTCGCTCGGAACTCTCTCCGAGTCCAAAACGTGAGACGATGACGTCGTACGAACGGTCCTGAAGCGGTGAAAGAATTCGCTTGGTGACCTGTTTGGGCTTAAATGTAATTTTTGGCATTTGTGTTGTTTATAACTTATTTCACTACTAATAAATTTGTGTTACTCCAGTTTACCATAAGATAATATTAAGTCAAATTTCTTATTGGCCCTTACATTATAAGGCTTATTTGCCACCTTTATTTCTAGCCTGCTCTGTCAAGAGCTTCTTTCGCAAGCGAACTGACTGAGGAGTAATTTCAAGATATTCGTCATCCTGCATGATTTCGAGGGCTCGTTCGATGGTGAGGATAAATGGTGGGTTCAAATAAATGGTTTCATCAGTACCTGAAGCGCGCATGTTCGTGAGCTGCTTACCCTTTGTTGGGTTAACCGCCATTTCTTCGCCTTTCGTAACGTTACCGATAACCTGTCCTTCATACACTTCCATACCGTGTTCGATATAGAGAACACCGCGTTCCTGGAGATTTCCAAGTGAAAATGATACTGCCTTTCCAGCGATCATAGATGTCATTGATCCAACTTCACGCTTCTTGATCTCGCCTGCGTATGCTTTGAAGCCTACGAATCGTGATGAGAGAATTCCCTCTCCTTTTGTATCAACAACGAATTGGTTTCGATAGCCGAGCAATCCGCGAGTTGGAATTTCGAAAATAACACGAACGATACCGTCTTTTTCTACCATGTTCTGCATGAGTCCGCGGCGCTTAGTGAGCTTTTCAATAACCGCTCCGCTAGAAACGCTTGGAACGTCAACAGTTACTTCTTCGTATGGTTCGAGTTTCTGTCCGTTTTCTTCCTTGATGATAACTTGAGGCTGTGAGACCTGAAGTTCGTATCCTTCACGGCGCATGTTTTCAAGCAAAACTGCAATGTGAAGTTCGCCGCGTCCGTACACGAGGAAGAATGCATCGCTGTCAAAATCAACTTTCAATCCAACGTTGATTTCAAGTTCGCGTTCGAGGCGTTCTCGGATCTGTCGTGAAGTTACGAATTTTCCTTCGCGTCCTGCAAATGGAGAATCGTTAACTAAGAAGTTGAGGGAGATAGTCGGTTCATCAATAGCAATAGCGGGGAGAACGCCAGTGTCAGCGTTAGTAGTGATTGTTTCTCCGATATAGACGTCTGGAATACCTGCAATGATGACAATGTCACCTGCTGATGCTTCCTGTGCTTCTTCTTTGACTGTTCCTTTAAAAGTGAAAAGTTTAGTGATGCGAGTTGTACGAGTTGTGCCGTCAGGCTTTTTTACAAAAATAGCTTCACCTGTTTTGACTGATCCGCCATAAATGCGGGCAATAGCCAAACGTCCAAGGAAAGTATCGAAACCGAGGTTGAACACCTGAGCCTGGAATGGTCCCGTTTCATTTCCAGATGCAACAGGAACCTGTTCGAGAACGACATCGAGGAGCGGAGTGAGATCTTTTGATTCGTCAGTGAGATTTCGTTTTGCGATTCCTTCACGGCCGATTGCATACACAGTTGTGAAATCAATTTGGGCATCGGTTGCTCCAAGTTCCAAGAAAAGCTCGAGGGCTTCTTCATGAACACGGTTTGGATCAGCAGCTGGCTTGTCGATCTTGTTGATGATGAGAATTGGCTTAAGTCCGAGCTCCAATGACTTCTTCAAAACGAAGCGAGTCTGAGGCATTGGGCCTTCCTGAGCGTCAACGAGAAGAAGGACAGAGTCCACAGCGCGAAGTACGCGCTCAACTTCTGAACCGAAGTCGGCGTGTCCTGGTGTGTCCACGATATTGATCTTGGTCCCTTTGTAGTTGACCGAAGTGTTCTTTGAGTAAATAGTGATACCGCGTTCCTGCTCGATTGAGTTCGAGTCCATAGTTACGCCTTCACCTGTCATGCCGCACTGCTGCATAAGCTTGTCAGTAAGGGTGGTCTTGCCGTGGTCGACGTGGGCGATGATGGCGATGTTTCGAATTTCCATAATTAAATAAAATGCTGGTTACTACAAATAAAAAATGCCTGACGGGCATCAAAAGTTATATGAATATAGTAGCACAGATTTTTAGAATAGGCAATAAAAAATCAGCACGCCCGGTTGCCCAGTGCATGCTGATGGTTGGATGCGCGCTTACGCTCAAAATTATCTCGTAAACGAAAGCCACTTATTGTCTTCTCTCTTTATAAGCAAAACTTTTTTTGCCATATTTTTATTTTCCTCTACACGGCCGATAACATCAGTATGTATACCTAGTTCGCGAGATTGTTGGATAAATTCCCGTGCCAGGCCATTATCGCTAAAATATACTTCTTTTAAAACCCCTACATTTGTTGTTTCATGTAGTTCCCTTTCCGAAATTTTTCCGGCTTTCTGGTATGCACGGAAAACGGGAGGGATAAGCCCTAAATTGTGAAGTGAATTTTTAACAACTTTTATTCCAGGTTGTACGTAACCTAAAACTTTAGTTTGGCCACCGCCGCTGTTATGGATTATCCCTGTTATTTTCTTTCTGTTTTTAGGAGAAAGGTCATCCAGGAAACTTTTAAACAACGGGGCGCATACTCGAGTCGGCGATGTTAGTACCTTGCCAAGCGATTCTGCGCCAATAAGCATATCTTCCACGGAATATTTTCCGCGAAAAATCAGTTTTTTATACTTTTTGTCGGTAACCTCAGGGGCATACGTCTCAGGAAACTTAGTTTTATACTCAGAATGGAGAAAGCCGTGGCGAAAACCGGTAAAACCGTTTGATGCCGGGCCATAATTCTCTTCTTCTTCCCATTCAGTTTGGCCATGCGATGCAAGTCCTACTATAATATTGCCCGGGGCAATTCTTTCAGTAGTAATTACATCAGTTTTCTTTATTCTGGCAGTAACCGACATATCAACTGTTACCGTACGAACTTGGTCCGCAAGGTCTGCAGTCTCTCCGGTTCGATAATCTATTAGAATGCCGAATTTTTTCATATGCTCGCAAAATGCTTTTGCTCCGGCAATAATCTCATTAATTACTTCGCCAGGAATAAAAAACTTGTTGCGGTTTATAAACATCACGGCTATGTAGGGACCAGTAACTCCTGATGCCACCATATCGTTTATGTTCATTGCCATTGCATCTATTCCTACGCCGCGCCAAACTCTAATATCTCCTGTTTTCTTCCATAGCAGGTAGGCAAAAATTGATTTGGAACCGCTGCCGTCTCCATGGCTGCAAGTTACATAGTTTGGGTCACCTGCAAGGTCTAATCCAAATTTACAAAAACAGTACGGTATTTCACCTTCGCCAAGCTGGGCAACGGCTTTATGTACTTCTTTTTTGCTTGTACTTACTCCAAGTTGCTGGTAAGTTGACTGCGGATTCTTGAGGCGCTTACGCCTCGTAGTGTTGAGAACAAGTGGCATATAGTTTTCTTTTTGTTGGTTAAAAAATGTGTTTCTTTAGATTTGAATTTATTACTCCAACACTACCACGCTATATTCGTACGTCAATGATTTGACTTACTTCAAAAAGTGTTCTATTGTTTGCGTAATCATTTTTTTTTACCACCCAATAAAACCAACCCGTTATGCAGTACAGCTACACCCCGGTTTCCCGTCAAGACAAATTTGTTGATGACGCAAAAACATTACTGGCATTTTTTATGTACCTTCTTATTCCCGAAATCTTACTGCTGCCATTTAAAGAGTACAGAGATGACAAGGTAACGAAGGAAATTGCTGCCAGCAAAGCAGAAGAAAAACAAGCTGAGCTACAAAAAATAAAGCGAGCGAATGACGCCCGCCTTGCATTGATTACCAGGATTGAAGATAGTGTTTTTCCACAATGGAATGACATGCTCACTCTGATAGTAGAATGTTATGGAATTAATTTCCCCGATGGCGATGTTGGCGCGATGATTAAGCGCAAAATATTAGCAGCAAGCTTTAGTGAAATTATTACGGTGACCGACACGAATATTTTGGGTAAATATCCTTACTTTAAAAATTCGCTTTCTTTGCTTGAACACGTATACACAGATGAAACAGACGGACACTACTGCGCGCAGCTGATTGCGGCAGTACAAAAGAACGTTGATGAATGTATTAGCAAAAACAAACACTGCACCGGCTATGGTAAAATCATTGCAACAATGAAAGACAAATGCCCTACAGTATTTGCACAGCTAAAAATATAACAGGCACACGGGCCATTTTATAAAACAAAAACGTTTCTCAAGTGAGAAACGTTTTTTTATTTACCTCATGACTAGTTTGGCAATGTCGTGATATGTCACCAGCAGCATGAGCGCGATGAGTATAAAGAATCCTACTGTGTTTAAAATGTTAGTGACTTTTGTGGGCAATGGACGGCGGATGATGGTTTCGATGATAACGAACAGGAGTCGTCCTCCATCGAGAGCTGGGAAAGGGACCAAATTGATCACCGCGAGAGACAGTGAAATGAGGGCAGCAAAGAGGATGACATATTCCGCACCAAGATGAGCGGCGTTCCCTACCATGTTCACCATGCCAACTGGGCCAGATACAGCATCAAAGCTTACCTTGCGAGTTATAAGATCTCCCAGACCCTGCACAGTTTCCTTGATCAAATAGACGCTGGAATGGAATCCCTGAACAATTGCTTGTCCAAACGAGAGTTTGATGTGCCCAGTAAGAGAAGGTGTGATACCGATCATATATGCAGAGGTGCTCTTACTCAATGCGGGTGTAATTTGTATAGTCTGGAGTTTTGCATCTCGATCAATATTGAAATCAAGTGGCACGCCTCCGCTTGCGCGTATGAATGCGGTAAGATTTTGCGGAGTATTCTTTTCGAGAACTGCGCCGTCTGTAGTTCGAGTTACTTTTTGGATGATATCGCCAGAACGAAGCGAGGCGGCATCTGCAGGTGTTCCAGGTGCAACGCTTTCAACCAACAAATGAGTGTTGCCGAGATAGCGAGCTGGAAGTGATTCGTCAAAAATAATAGTAGTTCCGGCAAGATACAACCCGCTTACGAGAAGCCATCCCACAAGAAAATTCATTACCACGCCCGCTACAAGTACTGCTGCCTGAACATGCTTTGGCTTGGAAACGAAGCTCTGTTTTTTTTCTTCTGGTGACAGTTGTTCAAGATCAGATCCGTCTTCCCCAAAGATTTTCACGAAACCTCCAAATGGAAGCCAGTTTAAAGTAAACACTGTCCCCATCCAGGTAAAGAGCTTCTTTGCTCGAGGCGGATAACCGAGACCGAACTCATCCACGCGCACCCCGCATTTCTTGGCAACCAAAAAATGTCCCAATTCATGCGCGATAACTAGCACTGAAAGGATAAAAAGGAAAAGCAGGATTGAAACAATGATAAAAAGGAAGGATGACATATTAGTTTAGAACCTCAGTTTCTTTTTTCTGGAAAACAGCTTCGAGAGAAGCATTCGCTTCATCAACTAATTTCTGAAGTTCGTCTTTTGCGCGGAATTCATCATCTTCTGGAAGCTCATTAGCTTTGATCTCATCAAGAGTATTTTCACGAGCCTTGCGGATTGAGATGCGGGCATCTTCCATCTTTTCTTTCAAAACTTTTACCAATCGCTGGCGGTTTTCAGTAGTAAGCATTGGGAAAATAATACGGAGACCCTGGTCGTCTGTTGCAACTGAAAGGCCGATGTCAGCAGCCTGGACTGCTTTTTCAATTTCTTTGGTATGCGTCTTATCCCATGGAACTACGCGAAGAGTCTTTGGATCTTCAACTGAAATCGAAGCAACGTTTTTGACCGGCTGGAAACTGCCGTAGCTTTCTATTGAAATACCATCAAGCACGATAGGCGTTGCGCGCCCTGTATGCAGGCTTGAATATTCTGTTCGAAGCCATTCTTCGATCTTCTTGAATTCTTCTTTGGTTGATGTGAAATTGTATGCCATATAGGGACAGTATAGCAGAAAGTCTGGAAACAAAAAACCACGCAATAAAGAAGTTTTAAAGAATTAATGAAAGGTGTTCAAGGATCATTTTCACTGATGCCCCTCGCGAATCTAGATACTCTCGCATCTCGAGAGCGTCTTTAAAAAAGTCCTTTCTGCTTATCAGGTTTTTGGGGTCTTTACGGAGAAGTTCAATAAGGGCCGTAACGAATTGCGATGCATGCAAGCGAAGCTCTCCGGATGAATCATCGTCTTCGTGGGATTTTACAAACTCAGCAACAAAGGCGATACGCTTATCCTTTGATGCAGTAATAAAATCTTTAGCCTCAGCAGCATACTTAAGCGTATCAGGAGTAATACTGATAGTTTGGGCACGAGATTTCACTGTTGGAAGTATTGCGGTAGCTTCCGGCATCAGCAAAAAGAAATGCGTGTTTGATTTTGGCTCTTCGAACATTTTCAATAACATTTGCTGCGCCTCATGCGTGACTGAAGCGGCTGAAAGAATAAAAAATTGCTCGCCGCCATCGAGAGCAAATTGGTCTTGCTGTTGCCGCAAGAACTGCGCTTCTTCCACTCCAAGCGTGCTATACGTAAAAACTTGCGCACGAGAAAACCCACTACCTCTGGCAATAAGAAGATCCTGCAATTGCAGAGTAGAAGCCTCGTTCACTCCTTCTATAATATAGAAGTGATGCAAGCGCGTGCTATCGTTTCGAAAAATATCAGCGATCGTCATGCAGCAATGATAGCACTATTTCCCTGCTCGAGGAAAATCAGCAGTAAGCTCTTCTGAATAATAGAACTGACCTGCTAATCCGCCGAATGTGTAGGTTTCTCCGTTGATATCCAGTTGCGCACCACCGACTGCTGGATTGGGTTTCGGAACCGATTTATTGAAACCTAAGTTAAAGAGCGTAGCCAAAATTTCAGGTCGCTTTGAAATGTCATACCCCGCACGATTCCACTGAGATGTAATCTCTCGTAGATACAAAGCCGTGTACAAATATGAGTAGTAATGATTATGCTGATCTGAAAAACGAGCAATGCGCATTTCTCCTGTCGGAGGCGTCGGATAATCAAGCATGTGCGCGAGATGATCGTTGATATAAAATGGAGAAAGAGGATCTGCTAAGTATTCTTCAATTTTTTGTGCCGTTTCTTCTTTTACTCCAGTGACTCCCATAGAAAATTGTGTCTGTGTACCGAGAACACGGAGCGGCTGAAATACTTGCTTGAAAACATCACGTTCAGATGTGAATAGTCTGAGCTGCTCGGCAACAATTTGCGTCACAATCATGCGTGGTTCGACACCAGCATCGGCAGATGCGTTTAAAATAACCATCTTGTCTTTCATGATAGCGTCACGAAGCGTGTACCATTCGTCACTGGTAACCCAAGAACCGAGCGGCGCCTTCGGCGCCGCTCCAGAAACTGTCTGCGTACGATACTGAAACGTCTGCCAAAAATCATTCTGCGTATCCACCAATCCAGCAGTCTTTGTCAGTCCCAACTTCATTGCAACAAAAACGCCAGTAAAGCCGAAGCCAATAATAGCGAAAATGACGATTAAGGTTTTAAAAAAAATAGTAAGAAATTTCCTCATATACACTGTGACGGATGAATGACCCCGCACTTACAGAACTAGCGCACTTTTTATCTCTTCGAAAGAATTGCTTTCTTATATGTATCCAAATGCTCAAGTGCGATTCCAGTTCCCTTTGCGACACAGTAGAGAGAATCGTCAGCTAGTACCGCCTTTACACCTGTCTTTCGGAAAACCAATTCTGGGAAACTTCGGAGCTGAGAGGTTCCGCCGGTCATCGTAATTCCTTGGTCAATAATATCTGATGCTAGTTCGGGAGGTGTTTCCTGCAATACATCCTTGATGGCCTTTATAATAAGTTTCAATTCTTTGTCGATTGCTTTTACAATTTCGTTCGTAGAAACTTGCGCAGTTCGAGGAAGGCCAGAAAGGTAATCGCGTCCTTTGATAGCAATAGTAATCTCTTCATCAAGCGGGATAGCGGCACCGATAACTATTTTTACTTGCTCAGCAGTCTTGTCTCCGATTGCTAGGTTGAACGTTTTCTTAATGTAGTCAGCGATCGCAGCGTCGATTTTGTTTCCTGCGCATTTCACCGATGTTGACGCAACGATTCCTCCGAGCGAGATCACAGCAACGTCTGTTGTTCCTCCGCCGATGTCCACGATCATGTGGCCTTTTGATTGATGGATCGGAATACCTGCACCGATCGCAGCAAGAATCGGCTCCTTCACAACATACGCATTTTTTGCGCCAGCTTTGATCGTTGCCTCAACAACTGCGCGGCGCTCTGTTGAGGTAATGCCGGCCGGAACAGAAACCATAACATCAGGCTTCATAATGTTCCATTTACCAAGTGCTTTTGAAATATAGTAGCGGAGCATTGCTTCTGTAACACGATAGTCTGCAATAACGCCATCCTTCATTGGACGGTAGGCAATAATGCTTTCAGGGGTCTTTCCGATCATTTCCTTTGCTTCAGATCCAATCGCGAGAATTTTGTTGTCGATTTCCGAAACAGCTACAACAGAAGGCTCGTTCAAAACGATGCCTTTTCCAGGCAAAAAGACCAGCGTGTTTGCCGTTCCCAAATCAATACCGAGTTTTGAGCTGAAAATCCCCATAAGGTAGATAGAATATAGCACAAAAAAGGAAATAAAAAAGCACTGCTAGAATTTAATCCCGCGAGTGCTTTAAAGTAAAGATATTTGTAAAAATCAAATATATTGTCAGTACTCCTTAATTTTCGATCCTATAAAACCGTCCTCCTTTGCGTAGATACTTTCCATTTCTCAATGTTATACCATTAGCATCCAGAGCATATTTATTAAATTGAAGCTGAATATGATTATCTCCATTTTCAGCACTATCACCATCAAAAACAAAAAATCTAAATTGTGATTCATCTGGAATCTTACCAACTATGATAATTTTTTGATTTTCAAATATATCAGCTACATACAGTACTTTGTTTTTGATCCTTCTATATTGATTAAGTTTTACTGAGAGGAAGAAAAATGCAATTCCAGCTGAAACCATACAAAGAGATTCCAGAACAAACTGAACAGTACGGCCGATTGAAAAATCTACAATTACTAATGAAAGGATAGCAATTAATGACACCAATAACGCAAATCCTAAAATAATAATTTTCTGTAAGATGTTTTTAAGAATAATTTCCATATTTTTTATTTAAGTGACAAAAGCGAAGAATTTCAAGGCTAGCTTAAGATCCTACGTCTTTGTCACTTTTTATAAAATAAAGATTTCATGAATAAAAACACGTTTATTCTAAAAAGTCAATTTTATATTTTTTAAAATAAAGCCTACAAACTAAGTCTTTAGTATGATACTGTGTGTTCATGTACTTGGTCACCGTCCTCCCCCTCTCCAAAAAAGCCCGCACGGACGTTCTTTCGTATTTCCACAGCACAGACATTCCTCTTGGCAGCCTTGTTGAAGTTCCCTTTCGAAACAAGCCCATGCGCGCACTTGTTACCGAAACAAAGCCAATTGAAGATGTAAAAAGCTATATTAAAAATGCTTCGTATCAGCTCAAGAAAGTTTCCAAGGTGCTTGGAGAAACTGCTTTCCCAAAGGAACTTTTTGTCGCAATTAAAGAATTGTCAGATTTCTACGTCGCTCCGTTTTCAAAAGTCGCAGACGATATTATCCCCGAAGCTGCATTTGATTCAATTTTAGAAACACCAATCCTAACTCGAGAAGGAGTAACCATATTACCCTCTCTACTAGCTGCAGATTTAAACGATAGAGTAAGCTGGTACAAAACTCGTATCAGAGAATTATTTGCACAAAAGAAATCATTGTATGTTGCGTGCCCGACGGAACGTGAGGCGGAAACTCTATACACCATTCTCTCGCGTGGCCTCGGAGAATATTGCGTGCTGATCGGAAGCGGTCTAACTAAAAAGAAATTAGACGCTGCCATCGCAAAGATCAGAACAACAGAACATCCAATTTGTATTTTTGGCACAGCCTCATATGTGACATTGCCCCGAAACGACCTCGATACAATTGTGATCGAACATGAAAGCTCTCAGAATTACCGTCGCGTCGTCGCTCCTTTTATAGACATGCGGCTTTTTCTAGAATTGTACGGAAAAGCCCGCAAGCTGTCCGTCCTTTTTGCAGACACGCTACCTCGCGCAGAAACCTATGAACGGTATGCTGCGAACGAAATCACCGAAGCGCAGCCCCTCACCTTCCACCCAGAACTTCCTGAACGTGAGGAAATTATTGCCAGGGAACGGAGCGCTACTCGCGCAACATTTAGAGTACTTTCAGAAAAAATAGAAGAAGAAATGAGAAACACCCTCGACAAAAATTCTCGTGTTTTTATTTTTGCCCTCCGCAACGGACTAGCAAGTATGACTGCGTGCAGAGATTGCGGAGAAATACTTACCTGCGAGCAATGCGGCACGACACTTGCTCTCTATAAAACTGGCGACAAGCGAGTCTTTGTCTGCAAAGCTTGCAAACGCCATGCCCCTTCAGACAGCGCGTGTAAACGATGCGGGAGCTGGAATCTCCATGCCTACGGAACCGGAGTTGAAACCGTATTTGATGAATGTATCTCCAAATTCCCAGAAACAAAAGTTTTCCGCCTTGATAAAGCAAGTGTAAAGAACGATAAAGAAGCTCGCCAAATCATAAGCCAATTCGAAAAAACTCCTAACAGCATTCTGGTCGGGACTGAACTTGCCCTTCATTACCTTACCGAAAAAGTACCAATGATTGGCGTAGCGTCATTTGACTCGCTCTTTTATATTCCAAGTTATAAAGTGTCCGAACGAATTGTTGAACTGATCACTACTCTTCGAGAAAAATCAGAGAAACTTCTCGCTGTTCAAACTATTTATCCGGATGACAAGCTTCTAACTATCACCTCAAAACCAAAACTCTTTGCCTGGTACAAAGAAGAACTTACAGAGCGTGAAGAATTCAACTACCCGCCACATGCGACGCTAATAAAAGTTGTAGGACATTTTCCTAAAGCCCGTATTAACGAAGCCCGCGAATCTTTGGCAACTGAACTTTCTCAATGGACACCTGATATTTTCACCGGAGCATCCGCAGAGAATAAAAATCACGCAAAACTTGTAGCCCTTATTCGTTTGCCAAAGAAAGAATGGTGGCTGCCTTCGCTCGGCAAAAATACGATAGATGCAACCCTCCGCCAGCGGCTTGTTTCAATCCAGGACTCTTTTACAGTATTAGTGAACCCAGAAGATTTGTTGTAATCGTTAATTGGAATAAGAGTAATCAGAGAGCGCTTGCAGTGCTTTCCTTGCTCGCAAGCATCGCAAGGAGAAGCACTGCCGCGCCATCAAATCTCAAAGCCATAAGTGTTAGCAATCTACCACTCTTACGGTAAATGGTGGTGATTGGAATACAAATGGCATAGAGATGCTAAGGCACGAAGTACTGCATGTCTGGAAGGGGCTTACGGAGCGCGACGGCGCGAGTACGAGCCAAAAATTTAGCAAAATTTTATGGCGTCCCCTTCCAGACATGCAGTACGGAGTGCTCTCCGGGAACTATATTCCAGATAACCAATACCAGCCTCTTGCCTTTTATAGGAAATATGCTAACATTATGCCCATGTCAAAAACTGTTATCGAAGTCAAAAAGAACAGCAACGAAAACAACGCAACCCTCTTGCGCCGTTTTTCACGACGTGTCATGGACACAGGTCTTATTCACGCAGTCAAAAATGGACGCTATAAGGAACGAGATGTTTCAAAGCTTTCACTCAAAGTCATCGCGCTCCGCCGCCTGACACACCGAAAAATCAACGAGAAGTTGAAGAAAATGGGCAAAGCTAAGGAAAAGGAACACCGCCCAGGCAGCAACGCCCGCTAATCAATTCCCCGCTTTGAAAGACACTGATACAATTTCAATCGTCAACAAGACAAAAGGCAAGCTTCCGAGCTTGCCTTTTGTTGCTATGAAGGATGCCGTACTAGGAAAGAAGTACGATCTTTCAATTTCATTTGTCGGACCCACTGCATCTCGAACACTCAACCGCACCTATCGCGGCAAAGATTACGCGACAAATATTCTCAGTTTCGAACTCACCAAAACATCTGGAGAACTCGTACTCCAACCGGCGTGCGTGAAGCGCGACGCGAAAAAATTCGACATGAATTACAAAAATTTTCTCGGCTTTTTACTTATCCACGGAATGCTGCATTTGAAAGGAATGCAACATGGTAGTACAATGGAGGGACAAGAGATCCGCTTCAAAAAAATATTTGGAATTAAAGAAACCAAATAGCACAGCGAAGCGCATTTTTTCGAACCAAACCTTATGCGCAAAATTACCGTCGGCATCGATATAGGAACGCACACGACTCGAGTCGTGGTTTCTGAGCACCTCAAAGAATCTCCGCTTCCCGTTATCATCGGTACCGGCATCGCCGAGTCAAAAGGCATGCGCCACGGCTACATCGTCAACTCCGGAGAAATTTTAAAATCAATTCGACGAGCTTTGTATGAAGCCGAGAAAGCAAGCGGAGTCAAAATCAAGCAAGTGGTCGCGTCTATCGGCGGCATAAGTTTGAAGTCCGATGTTACCTCCGGATCTGCAATCATTTCAAAAGCTGACTCCGAAGTCACGGCGCTTGATGTAGACAAAGCAGTCAAAGAAAGCGAGCAAGCGCTAACGCTCGCCAACCGAAGAATTATTTTCTCAAACGTACTTGCATGCAAGCTCGATGGCAAAGAAGTTCTGGGTCGCCCGGAAGGAATGAAGGGCATCAAGCTTGAAACACGCGTACTCTATGTCACCGCCCTTGAACAGCACCTCGATGATTTTGAAGCTGTGCTGCTTGAAGCAGGCGTTGAAGTGATCGACATTCTCCCATCTCCTGTTGCAGCAAGCGCCATCGCTCTCACTGAACGTCAGCGAACTGTCGGAGTTGCGCTCGTAAATATCGGCGCAGAAACCGTATCACTCGCAGTGTATGAAAACAATGCATTGATAGGACTCCATGTTTTTTCAATCGGATCCACTGATGTCACCAATGATATTGCCCTTGGTCTCAAAATTCCTCTAGAAGAAGCTGAGAGCATCAAGATAGGCACCACTATGAATGGCAACTATTCAAAGCGAAAGCTTGATGAAATCATCGAGGCTCGCCTATCAGACATATTTGAACTTATCGAAAATTATTTGAAAAAAATAAAGCGCAGCGAACTTCTTCCTGCCGGCATCATCATGACTGGCGGCGGCGTCGGATTGCCGCTCATAGAAGAAATGGCTCGCTCAGTCCTCAAACTCCCAACCAAAATCGGCTCCGGAGAAATGGTTACTATTGCAAAGGGCAAGCTTCGGGATTCATCATGGTTCGTTTCCTACGGACTTGCAGTCACCTCACGACGCTCAGGACTATCCTTTGACGAATCATCCTTTAGCGGATTGTTCAAGAATATCAAAGAAGGCCTTCAGTCATTTTTCAAGCAATTTTTGCCATAAAAAAAGCGTTGCGGGATATAATCCTCGCAACGCTTTTGCGTGCATGCTCTCGTATGCTTATTTTTTCTTTTTTTTCTTTTTGAATTTGCGGCGTACTTTGCTTAAATCTTTTTTGTGCTTTTTTTCTAATTCATCTAATTCTGTTTGTTGAACAAACACCGGACGAAAATCATCCATTTTTTTTCCGCTTTTGGTAAAAGAAACCTTACCTAGGCGTTTTGTTCTAAACGGAAGTTTTGAAAAATTTGTTTCTATTGCTTCTTTTTTAGGAAGCGCGTAATAGTGTGCAAAGCGAGGTAAGTGGCTGTCAAATACACTGGAATGCTCATACTCAGTAGTACCACGAGTGTCTATATCACACTTATATACTTCGTCCTTTTTTAATTCAGGGTGAACAAAAGGTTTTGATTTCAAGTCTGATTTTTTAGAAGACTCTTTTCTCTTGTTTGTTTTTTCATTTTTCTTTGAATGAGGTCTTCTTCCTCCATCGGATGTTTTTCCTGGTGTTTTCACTCTTAAAGGTTTTTGGTTAATTAAAATTTAAGTTATTATGTATCAATTTATTTAATTTGTCAATGCTACAGATGCCAATTCCCTTTTTCTGCCGTTGTGCTATGATACGGAAAGTTACCAGCAATTCAGGCACCCAAAGTGCTTTTTAACCCACCTAACCTTATATGGCAAAAATTAACCCAGACATCGAAACAATCGCTCGAATCAAAGTCATCGGAGTTGGAGGATCAGGAAAGAACGCCCTCAACCACATGATTTCTTCAAAGGTCCGCAACGTCGAGTTCATAGCTATGAACACAGATACGCAAGATCTTCACAATTCCCTCGCGGAAAAGAAAATCCACCTCGGTAAGAACCTTACCAAGGGTCTTGGCGCTGGAATGAATCCAGAAGTCGGAAAACGCGCAGCAGAAGAAACAAAAGCTGAAGTTCAGGACGCCATCAAAGGTGCAGACATGGTATTCATCGCCTGCGGTATGGGTGGAGGAACAGGTACGGGTGCTGCTCCAATCGTTGCACGCGCTTCAAAAGAACAAGGTATTCTCACCGTTGGTGTTGTTACCAAGCCATTCTTCTTTGAAGGAAACCAGCGCATGCGCATTGCAGAATCTGGACTTGCTGAACTCTCAAAGGAAGTCGATGCTATCATCGTCATCCCTAACGACCGCCTTCTTGCCATCTCAGGCAAAGATACTTCACTCAAGGACGCATTCGCGCTTTGCGACGATGTTCTTCGCGATGCAGTTGAAGGTATCTCTGATCTCATCACTACTCCAGGTATCATCAACGTAGACTTCGCCGATATCCGCGCGATCATGGCTGATGCTGGTACTGCGCTCATGGGCATCGGTTCTGCTTCTGGTGAAAACCGAGCAGTTACTGCTGCAACTGAAGCTATCAATTCCCCACTCCTCGATATTTCAATCAACGGCGCACGCGGCGTACTCTTTGCCATCTCCGGTTCTGACGACCTTACTATGCATGAGATCCAGGAAGCAGCTAAAGTCATCACCGAAGCAATCGACAAAGATGCCAAAGTTATCTTCGGAACTATCCATGATGAACGCTTAAAGAAAGGCGAAGTCAAAGTTACTGTTATCGCAACTGGATTCGCAAGCGAACTCCCAAAGAAGTCTCTCTTTACTGACCGCGAAGTATTCCAGTCAGTCAAAGAAACAGTTACTCCGCCCGCAGCAAAACCCGCTCCGGTTGAAGAAAAGAAAGAGATCAACAATTCTCTCCCTTCAAACGACTACATCAAAAAGCCAACTGAAACTATTATTATCGAAGACGATTCATTCCTCGATGAAGCTGGCGATGACTGGAGCGCAGTGCCTGCGTTTCTAAGACGACCGAAGAAATAAGACCTGCCGATAGGCAGGTCTCCGCGAGCGGCGTGGTACATACAATTCCCTTGACCAGGCTCGTGCAGCCACAAAGTGTGAGCACAACTGGAATAAAAACCGCTTGCTTAGGCGGTTTTTTGTTTGGCAAAAAAAATACCCGGTCATCAAAAGATGACTCGGGTTACTTATATAATTACTATTTCTTAAGCTTCTTAAACCTTCAGTTTAAAATTGTGTGTTGTTTTAGATTTAAACAACACAAGTTCATCTTCAGTAAATGGACAATGCAGTGCACTACCACGTTCTTGCAAGAACGTGCTCAGTTCCGACCTTCTGGTATCACCAAAACCGTCAGTTCGGTCCATATCTGCAATCGTAACTATTGGCAACTGCCAACCGTACTCAAGTTTTAAAGCCTTTAAACAGCTTAACAGCCGCACTGATATACCTTCAATTTCTCTTACTGGGGTAAAGTAAAATTTCGGGTAACTAGATTGTTTTAACTTTTTGTTAGGAATCAGCAGGCCTTCTTTATACCAATCGTCATCCTTTTTAGGGACAACTTCAATTATGGCTTTGCCGCTTTGCGCAGCAAGTACTCCACATTTTGAAACAAAGAAAGTTAAGTGAATTTTTATATCAGCATCCTTTATTTTAAACACTACAGTATCAACAAAGCTAAATGAAAGTGTGTAGCGAAGCCCCCAACTAACTGGGTCTATCTGTTCAAGCATATCGTTCACTTGTTTGCGGGTAAGCGCCATGCTACCAAGATGCTCGTTTCCATCAGAAAACTTGATAATGAGCAGGCCGCCAGGAAAGCTTTTCTCCACATAGCCATTACTATCAAGGACGTGATCAATAACTATGTTTGTTCGGAACATGAATTCCTTGAATCCCAGACCAGTTTTTTTAACAAGGTCAATAATCGTTTGAAACGGGTGTTGATTTGCATTCAGCATAAATATAAGGGTTTTAGAGTTTGATTGGAAAATAAATATTTTTCTTAAATTACTATAAATTTAGTGCTATGTCAATAACAGTTACCAGGTAGAGATAGTCTTTTTGCTTGACCAGCCTATCATGCTACAATAGTCCCCATGAACGACCTCATCATTATTGGCGGCGGACCAGCTGGTTGCGCTGCGGCAGTATACGCGTCTCGAAAACGCTTGAAGACACTCATGCTCGCCTACGAGTTCGGCGGCCAATCTACTGTTTCTGAAGACATTCAAAACTGGATCGGTACTCCGCATATCTCCGGAGCTGATTTGGCAAAATCTCTTAAGGCTCACGTCTTTGAATACAAAGCGGATATTTTGGAAGTGCGTGAAGGTCAGAATGTTTCTAAGATCGAAAAAGTTGGCGACACATTCAAAGTCATGACTGATGCTAACGAAACATTCGAAACTAAAACTGTTCTGATCACTTCTGGTTCTGGCCGACGCAAACTCGAAGTTCCTGGCGCAGCTGAATTTGAAAACAAAGGCCTCACCTACTGCGCATCATGCGATGGTCCGCTCTTTACTGACCAGGACGTTATTGTTGTCGGCGGCGGAAACGCTGCATTTGAATCAGCAGCTCAGCTTCTCGCCTACTGCAAATCTGTCACACTCGTAAACCGAAGCGAGACTTTTCGTGCAGATGAAGTAACTATCGAAAAACTTTCCAAGAATCCTAAACTTCGTTTGATCACTAATGTTGAAATGAAAGCTGTCACCGGCGAACGTTTCGTAAACGGCATGGATATTGTTCACACAAAAACTGGCGAAGCAGAACATATCGCCGCAACTGGTGTCTTCATAGAGATTGGACAGATCCCAAACACGGAGTTCCTAAAAGGCTTCATAGAGCTCGACAAATACAACAAAGTCATCGTTGACCCAATGACCCAAAAAACCTCCGTAGCGGGCATCTGGGCGGCTGGAGACGTCACTAACGGCCTGTATCACCAGAACAACATTGCAGCTGGAGACTCAGTAAAGGCACTTGAAGACCTTTACGTCACACTCAGCTCAAAATAAAAACCCCTGCTGAAAAGCAAGGGTTCACACAACTAATTTTAAAATACTTACACTAATACTTTCGGGCCGATTTTTATCACCGGGCGATCTATTGATACTGGCGAACAGCCGCGTGGAAAGGTGGTTTTTTCGGGTTGTGGGGATTGCGTATAAACAATCTAAATTTCTTTGGAGACATCGGCGTCCCCTCAGAAATTTGTGCGTACATGCGGTCACCCCATTTATCAGAAAGTATGGCGCATATTACAGCTTTCGATAGAACCAACTCCTGTTTTGAAAATATTGGTAGAAAAGAATTTACCGACAGATCCCATGCATACAATAGCGTATAACCAGGCAGCGGTTTTTCTCCCATCTCCAATAATGTTATCGGAAAATCTTTGGTGTGTTTCGATTCAACTAAAATGTCTAACAGTATCAGGCGCAGATTTACAAAAGATTCATCATGCTCAACACCTTCTTTCCACCCCAGAATTCTGCCGATATCTGAGTCAAAATACAGAAAGTCGATAGCATTGCGTATCCTGTAGTAGTAATACAAAATTTTGCATAAGCGCAGTAGGTATAAAAGAATGCTCATAAGGTTGGTTTTCTTTGGATTATACCTAAGAAACCCAAACTATCAAGCCTTAGCGCTGATCAAAAAGATCTTCCAAAACCTGGAGCTGTTCTTTAGAGTTGGCGCCGAGAGCTTCCATTGGATCGATCAGAAGTGTTTCAATAGGCGCATTTTCAGCAAATGCCGCCTTGATCAAATCAGTTAAATAGTACTCTCCCTGAGCATTGTTCTTCGAGAGAGTTTTAATTTTATTAAAAAGCCATTCACGGTTAAATACGAGGTAGCACGGATTTACTTCAAGAATTTCTTTCTCAGCATCCGACGCATCTTTCCATTCTACCGTGCCTTGAATTTTACCTTCTTCGTCGCGGATGACGCGGCTAAAATTCTGCAGGTTTGCACGCCAATCGAAAAAATCTGGCACTTTTGTCGTTGCCATAGTAATAACAGGTTTCTTTTCTTGATGAATTTGAAGAAGTGACTTAATTGTTTCTCCCTTCAAGAAAGGATGGTCTGAGTAGAGAACAATCACAGACTCGGCTGACGGACTGATAGATGATTCAGTGAGTGCTACAGCATGGCCAGTTCCGAGCTGTTCCGCTTGGTGGACATATCTCCGATCTGCGCCAAGATGCGCGCGAATGTCTTCGTGCTTATAGCCGACGACAATGATTGGATTGATTGCAGGAGAAATACCAGCAAGCGAAGAAACGATATAGTCTACAAATCCTTGGTTACGAAGCATGGTAAGGGCTTTAGGTGACTCTGATTCCATGCGAGTCCCCTTGCCTCCTGCTAAGATAATAAATTCTGTAGTATCCATAAAAATAAAAATTAAAAGTTTCTGTGGTCACGAGTTACTAAGTCTGCTCATCTCTTCGCTTTCGCTCGGATTGCGCGGACTAAGTACTCGCGACCCCGCCTCGCCTGTCGCAGAGCGACATGGCTGCGGCTATCACAATCGCGGCTCCGAGCAAAGCAGTTTGCTCGGAGCCGTCTCTGTGATCCCACGGAGAGTCGAACTCCGGTTAACGGATTGAAAACCCGCTGTCCTAACCACTAGACGATGGGACCATTTGAACGCGAATACTATAGCAGAAAAGTTAGTTTTTTTCAAGTTTTAGCGTCTTCTGGTGTTTGACTATATCGTTTAAATTATATATAACAAGAAAAAACTATACTATGAAAACAAACAACTTGGATGAATACGCTTTCCGTGAAATTTACTCTATTTTAGACGAGATTTGCATAACCGAACAAAATACAGATTTAGACGGCATGGCGAAATCAATCGGAACGACACCACTGCTTTTGCGCCTGACACTTGATGTTTGGGACACTATTCCCAAAACTCCTGGTGTAGGCACATACGAACAAGGCTTGGAAATATACAAAACATTAGCAGGAAATCAATATAGCGAAGAAAAAATCATATGCGTTTTAACAATTCTAAATATTGTTGAAAAAGCGGATGAAATTGAATCCATCTTCAGCTTTCCTGAAATACGCGATGGGACGATCCTGCATGAAATTGTTTTAAAGAAGTTCTTGCGCTCAAGCAGCGATTTCTTAAAAATTTTGCGTCGGTACCAAATCTACGTTTCAAGCAATACAAGCAAAGAGCATCACCCGATAACGCGCATCGGCCAGCTCTATAGAATTGCCCTGACAAATTTATTCTTGCACGATATGGATGGAACATTTAAAACGATTGTTTTTAACGCAAACAAGCTTCGCCAACAATTTGACGATGATGATGAGCCCTATATTGACGGTGATTTCGCAAAAGCAACCATACAAGATTTTTTTATTTCGAATAACGAAATCGAGGTGCTATCCGACTACATGGATACTATATGGCCAAAAAATATGAAGGACCTCGATATATTTGCTTATTATCTTAAAGTACAAGGAACTCGGCTTGAATTTTCTGCTTTAGACAAGGTAGCTGAAAAATTTAGCCGTATTACGATGTAGTAGATATTAGCATTAGTGATTAATATATAACCGCAGTTTCGATTACACGAAACTGCGGTTTTCTTTATATTAGTGCTGAAACATGATATTATGCCAACGTTTAATCATGGAAGAGTGCGTGAGTGGTTGAAACGAACGGTTTCGAAAACCGTCATGGGGTCAAACCCATCGAGAGTTCGAATCTCTCCTCTTCCGCAAAAAAAATGCCGCCTGGGGTGACCCAGGAGGCGGTAACTATTATCTATTTCCATGTAATTTAAGTGCCCGTATTTCGGGTATTATTTTTACTCTTTGTTTCTTAATTTTTGTTTTTTGTATATTCACGCGATCATCATCTAAAAAATGACGCATCCTACACTCAGGTCGTGTATAAATACAGTCATCTATAAATGCCTGATATGGGTATAAGTAAATTGGCCAAATTGTAGTAGTCCACTCATATACCTTGCCTGGGAGATAGTGCAGGTTTTTGGGTAGAACTTCTTTATCATTTGCAAGTTTTACAATATCAACATCCCATGATTCATATTCTGAAAACTGCTTTTCAAAAAAATCTATGAAGAATTGAAATCTATTACTTTCTACCATTACAATTGCACATATCCTTTTATCTTCTTCTTCAATTTCTAGTAAGGAAGAGAGATCCTCAAGAACACCTACACAAAGATCTTCTTCTGTAGGGCATTCGTCTAACGGGTAATCTTCAAGGTTAAAGCAAAGCGGCAGTGGGTAAAACGGAACATCAGTTAATTTTGCAGCCTTCTTTTGGCTTAAATAAAAGAATTCCTCTAATGGCGCCCGTGTGCCGAAATTTTCTATATACTGTTCATCCATTATCAGATGGGTAATTATCAAGGTATGTTTCTTCATAAGTAACGCTTTTTCTTAACAATATACCTCAGCCAGCAAAACACAAGCCTCTTGAAAAAAACCTTTAAATAGTGTATCTTGTTCTGGTATTTGCGCGGTTAGCTCAGTTGGTAGAGCGACCCCTTGACGTGGGGTAGGTCAGAGGTTCGACTCCTCTATCGCGCACTTTTATAAAAAAAAAATAGCCATGCTAATGAAAGCCCGGCCATTCAAATTTACATATAAATAATTAACTAAAGGAAAAATAACGGGCATACGCACACCCATGCAAAAGCGCAGAAATAACAAACTGTTGCCAGCTTCTCTCTCATTACTATTACATTTGTGGTAATTTTGGTTTCCCACTCGGAACTAATTATTACCTGAAGGTAACTTCCAATCGAAGGATAAAATTTTAGATAATAGTCAATCCGGGACTCACCATTTCCACGTTTATTCGCTTCATCAACCAAGCTCTGATAGTAAGTTTTTTTACTGGTATACTCCGAATTTTCAACCCTCTTCATAATTGCGTAGTAGTTTCTATAAGGGTATAAAGTATTTATAACCTCACGGAAGATAGGTTTACCACTCTTTAGCCACTCTTTTTCAAATTGCTTCGCGTCAAAAAAGTACCTTGTTTTTGTTATCCTGAATTTCTCTGTAATGGTTTCTGTTGTTTCAGCGGGAAGCGCAAGGCCTAAGCCCACAAAAAGTAGAACCCCAAAGGCGGTAACCACCGGCATAGGATTCTTGATTTCAGAGTGATAGTAAACAGTAAAAGCGGCGGTTGTTGCAATAATGATTGCGATGATTATTTTTTTCATATTATGTTTGGTTTACCAAAAACGACGGAATCGACTTTGGTAAACCAAACACCTTTTTCAAAGAAACAAACATTGGTAGTACTATAGCATAAAATCATGATAAAGTCAAGTAAAATATACCTTACTAATTAAAGGCTATTTACCCTATTCTTCTTATTTCCCTATCAATCCCCTTAAATCTATAAGTAAAATGTTATTATCAAACTATGAAATCTGAAACAGGGCCTACTGCAATAATTATTTACGGAGCAATTGCTGTCGGAAAACTAACAATTGGCACCCTACTTGCAAAGAAACTTCAATACAAGCTTACTCATAATCATCTTATTAATGACCTTGTATGGAGCATTTTTGAACGAGGCACCCCAGAGTCTTCACCACTGATCGAAAAGCTCCGGTATGATTTATACGAGAGAGCTATCAAAGCCGGACAGAGTATCATCATTACTCATACATATGCACACGACTATGTTTCAAAGACTGGCTTGTCAGACCCGCAATACCTTATAACACTTGAGAAGAAGCTACAAAAAGCGGGGGCAAAAGTTTTATTTGTTCACTTAGTGACTGACAACAAGACATTGCTACAACGAGTTACAGGGGAATCTAGAAAAAAACACATGAAAGTTACAAGCAAAAAAACTCTCAAAGAAGTACTCGCGATTCGAGATTTCACCACATCTGCTCCTGTAAAAAATAATCTAGTAATCGACAATACAAATGAAGAGCCCGATAAAGTAGTTAAGATCATAATCAATCATCTTAAATAGACTCAATATAATAGTAATTTTTTTATGCATTCCACTTCAAACAAAAAATGGCTCACCCTCGCAATTCTCTGTCTCGGTGCTCTCATGATAGTGCTTGATACAACCATCGTTAACGTCGCTCTTCCTTCTATCAAAGCAAGCCTCGGCTTTTCTGATACCTCGCTCGCCTGGATCGTGAACGCATACATGCTGACATTTGGCGGATTTCTGCTTCTTGGCGGACGTCTCGGTGATATTTTTGGGCAGCGAAAGTTCTTTTTGATCGGCATTGGGATTTTTAGTGCTGCTTCCCTTCTCTGCGGGCTAGCTCACACACAACTCTTTCTAATCATTGCCCGAGCCATCCAGGGACTGGGCGGAGCACTCGTTGCCTCAATTGCCCTATCTCTTATCATGAATCTTTTTACTGAACCGGCAGAAAGAGCGAAAGCAATGGGAGTGTACGGTTTCGTCTCTGCTGGCGGCGGATCTATTGGCGTTCTACTCGGTGGCATCATCACCAGCACACTCAGTTGGAATTGGATCTTCTTGGTAAATATTCCTGTTGGGATCGCTGTTGCCATCCTCTGTCTCGTACTGCTTCCTGAATACAAAGACAATCAGCAAAAGCATCGCCTCGATATTGCAGGTGCAGTCACTGTAACTTCAGCATTGTTGCTCGCTGTGTATGCGATCATCAATGGAAACGTCGTGGGCTGGCTTTCAACACAAACACTACTCATGCTTGGCGCATCAGTAATTCTCTTTGGTATTTTCATTTTTGTTGAATCAAAAGTGCACTCGCCGCTCATGCCGCTTCACTTGTTCAAAAAGAAAACGATCGCTGCATCAAATGTGATCGCCATGCTCTGGGCTGCGGCAATGTTCTCATGGTTCTTCCTTTCAGCATTATACCTGCAACTCGTACTCGGTTATGATCCCCTTCATGTCGGACTTTCATTCCTTCCAGGCAATACAATCATGGCGCTACTCTCACTGGGCATTTCAGCAAAGATTGTTATTAAGTTTGGCATCCAGCGCCCACTTGCAGTTGGAATGGGGCTAGTAGCCGTTGGTTTACTGCTCCTCTCTCGCGCACCAGTCGGTGGTGAATATTTTATTCATGTATTCCCAAGCATGGTATTGCTCGGTATTGGCGGCGGTATAGCTTTCAACCCGCTCTTGCTTGCAGCAATGAGCGAAGTAACTCCGCATGAGTCTGGACTTGTATCTGGAATGATCAACACTGCCTTCATGATGGGCGGACCGCTCGGACTTGCATTGCTTGCAAGCGTTGCGGATTCACGAACTCATCATGCAATGGCTGTCGGCATGAACCATCTCGCGTCCCTCGTCAGCGGCTACCATGCTTCATTCATTGTTGGTACATGCTTCGCTGTTCTTGCTGCCATTCTCGCGCTGGCTTTCTTGCCAACGTACTCTGACGCGCCTGCAAATGCTTCGCACGGGATGATGTAATAAAAAAACCGCCCCAAAAAGGAACGGCTGTATAAATTTCTGTAATTACAATTGTATGTAATTAACTTTCTAGCACGTTGTTAGTTTCGATTGTACATTGTTTCCAAAAATGTATCTTTGCATGAATTGTAAAGAATAAAATTCCTTACTGCATTATCGAGCGGCAGAGTAGTTTCTACTCTCCGATTCGGACAATCGCATTTGTACTGGAAAATTTCCGGGTGAACTTTTCCGTACAAATATACCTGAGAGCTCCATGCTTCTTGTTCGTCCTGATACGCGTATTGAACAGAATTAGTAATACCTCTGGTTAACCGCCCGTTTTCTTGTAAGGCATGAATGAACTCATGTATTAGAATACAAGCCTGAGCATCCAAATCCTGGGTAATTGAATCCAAGTCTTCATTTACCAAAATAACTATATGCCGGGTTTTCTGCATCGTCTCGGTATCAAATTGAAACGCAGTTTTTTGAGTAACGGTATTTTTATTCTTATGCAATTTTGCATCAGGGGCAATCAGCAGGGCAAATTGTTTTTGGTTAGAATAGCTAGCTTTTCCATCCTTATCGGATTGCACTACTATCATTTGCGATAATCCATCGATTATCAGCTTTTTAGAATTAGCATCAGGAATATAATCACACAGCTGTGCAGCGCGATCAATGATTTGTTGCCCTTTAGTAATACTCATCGTACCATGTGATTGCTTGCAGCCTGCAAATAAAAGAAGTGCGAAGCAAAGGATTAGATTGTTTTTCATTTTAAAGAACGGGGTTTTAATTAAGAAATGACCAAATAGTCTCTAGGAAACTGCTTGGTCATTTCTTAACATGATTAATATAACATTTATTTATCTTCTTGTCAAAAGTAGTAAAATATAGTTTTTGACATTTCTAAGATTAATGCTATGGTATGCAAAGTCTGTTTCCTTGAAATAGTTAAAGAAAAACAAAGCACTTCATCTTTGTGAAATGCTTTGTTTTTCTTTAACAATAAACAAGTCCCCGTAAAATAGCTTTAACCAACAGGCAAAGATAGCGAGGCAGCACCATGGCAAAAACAGCCACCATTTTCCAATTCTCTGCATTCTTTACTGTGTTGCATACCCTTTTACTTGGGTTAGTTACAAACAAAAATACTAAAATTTGTGAAATTGACGGAGACAGAATTCAGGAAATAATAGACCGTGAAAACAAAGGTGACTTTATTGATGAACTAATCAAATTCATCAATAACAGCGGCCGAGTACAGAGACCTACTGTTAAGCTTAGATCTGCAAAAGTTCTAACCATTGCCGACTACCAGGAAGCCGCTAAGATTATTGAACAGGACGGAACTAGTGGTATTGAAACCGCAGCAAAAATTGTAGGCTGGGATATAGCCATGGCGCTCCTTATTTCTTCTTTAAGAATACAATGCGGATCCACCACTTCCTTTCCTGCACCGGAAGATCTTGAAAATAAAGTTAACAAAATACTAGACGAAGAAAACTTAGGATTACAATAAACAAATATAGTTACATTACTGCTCAAAAGAAGGTCTTACGGCCTTCCTTTTTTATTATTTAATAAAAAAATACCTTGCTGTTTGGCAGCAAGGTATCGTATTTTTAGCACTATACTATTTTAACTAAAAAGTAATGATAACTCATTCACATCCCTTAAGCCTGTATTTGTAAAAATACCAGCATTTTTAGGACCTAATAGATTAATCTCACCTTCTCTTATCTCAATGCCTGAACCGTTTCGCAAACATAAAACCTTAGATTCAGGGTTTATGCCGCAATATTCGGATAAGCGCTCACTACGTGTCTCCCCTAAAGGATTCACATCTTTGCCCTCATCTGGAAAATGCGGGTTCAACTGAAATGGAACTAAATTAAGCCCATCGAAAGAATCTGGCTTAATAATAGGCATATCATTAGTAGTGCATATTGTCTTGCCAGCAACGTTGGCCCCAGCACTCCATCCAATATATGGCAATCCATCTAGTACCTTTTGGCGTAATACCTGCAATAGTTGAAACTTAATCAACGTATCTAAAAGAAAGAAGGTATTACCACCAGTTACGAATACTGCGTCAGATACACCGATTGCCTGATGCGCTTTTTCGGGTTTAAGAATAGGCATAATAACCTTAAGTCCTAATGAAGAAAATACCGGAGAGAGTTTTTCATAAATTGCGTCAAATGCATGATCTTTGCCAACTTTTCCTGCAAATTGCGGGTAAGCTGCATACGCAAGTAATGCAATAGTAGTTACTTTATTCCTCTTAATCAAGGGCTGGATCCACGGCATTGCATGTTCCAAAAATCCCATATCTTTGTTTACTGAATTGCTAAGCAGCAGTGCTTGTACTTTTTCGTCTATTTTGCTCATACGTGTAACGTTTTGGTGGTTTAATTTATTTTTTATACTTTATTTTCTCTCTGTTGTTCAATATTGAATTTTCCTTGTTTATCAAACATTGTCTCATACGCAGCAAAGCGGATTTTAAGCAATTCAACTTCTTCAGTATTAATTTCTACGTTATGTATCACTTTGGCGTACAAAATAAAATACTGCTGATTAGTGCGTTTTAATTCTCTGTTATTATCATGCAGAAGTTTGCTAGCTCTCGTCATAAACCAAGAAGAATTCATATCTTTTTGCTCAGTCACTTCTTTTTGGAATGTGAGCAACTGATCTAATGCATTCTTGGTTTTAAGGCATAATTCCAAAACTCCAAAACTTGCTTCTCCTCCTGGCGGAATAATCCACTTTTCATTAGTTGGCGAAGGTATTTGGTTTTCAACAAATACGTACTTAAAAGCGAATGGGCAGTTCGTATGCGCCCAATCGATAAACGATTGCAGATTCGGTTTCATTAGTTCTTTATATTTAGATAAAATGAGTTTAATTGTTTTGCCAAACTATACCAAATATTTCCATTTCGTCAATGATACTGACTCCGGAGTTTCAAAATCTCATATCTTTGCTACAATACCCACATCATATGAAAAAAGAAAAACTTAACTTTCACATTATCTTGCTCGGGCAAATCGCATCAGGCAAAGATACGCAAGCAAAATTCCTTATGGATAAATACTCTCTCCAGCCCGTACTCTCTGGTGAGTTTTCTCGCAACCTGATCAAAGCCAAAGGTCCGGACGGAGATTGGGCGCGACGAACGATCGGCAAAGGCCTTGCCTGCCCCGTTCCTCTCATGAAAAAATTCTTGATCTCACAGATCAATGAAAAACCAAAGAACAAAGATTTGATCTTTGTCGGTAACCCTCGTTTAAAGCCAGAAGCACAGATGCTCAAGAAACTCTTTACAGAAGCTAAACAGGATTTTATTGCTTTTTATATCACTCTTCCTGATAAGCAGGTTTATGACCGTTCACTCAGCCGCCAACAAGGTGACGCTCGTGAAATTCTCAAAGTATTGGATGATAAAAAGTTAATTGCAAAACGAATTGCTTGGCATAAAGACCAAGTTTCCAAGTCAGTCGCTTATTTTGAGACACTTGGCAAGATGAAAAAGATTAACGGCAATCGTCCGATTGAGGCTGTCGCAAAAGAAATTGAAGCTACGATTCAGACCCACATCAAGAAATCAGCAGCGAAGAAAGTTACGAAACAAAAATAGGTTCTGGCTCAATTGTTACTCCATACGCTTCCTTAACCTTGTTCTGGATATCCAGAACAAGGTTTTGTAATTCAGTAGGGGTTGCGCCGCCTTTGTTGACGATCACCATAGCATTCCCTGGATAGAGCATGAGGTTGCCGAACTCTTGGCCTTTCAAACCGAGCGAATCGATCATCCAGCCTGCGCCAACTTTTGAAGTTGTTTCAGTAACGGGAAAGATCACTGCTTTTTCAAATTTAGATTTAAGCGCGTTCGCAGCCTCAGTAGAAATAAACGGATTTTTGAAAAATGAACCGACTGAAGCGATTTCTTTTGGATCAGGAAGTTTGGATTTGCGGATTTCGATGATGGCATTTCGAATATCGAGCAGGGTTGGCTGAGCGATTCCCTGCTTTTCAAAATATGAGGCTACTCCTGGATAGTTAGGTGGGGTTGGTTGTGCCTTAGAAAGTTTGAAAGTTACTGAAACAATGACATATCGTCCCTTTGCTTCTTGTTTGAAGATACTGTCGCGATAGGCAAATTTGCACTCACTATTAGAAAGAGTTACGAACGTATTGGTTGTAGTATCAAATGCTTCAAGCGAGTCGATGAGGTTTGCCACTTCCTGCCCATAAGCACCCACATTCTGTACTGGTGTGCCTCCCACGCTTCCTGGGATTGCTGAAAGAGCTTCCATGCCTGAATAGCCAGCTTCTACTGTTCGCATTACAACGCTATCCCATTCTTCTCCAGCACCAAGCTTCAATAATTCATCTGAAATAAATTCATAGCCAGGAATTGCGATCTGAATAACAACAGCATTCAATATTCCGGGTTCTGCAAAAATAGTATTCGATCCGCCGCCCAGTACGACAACAGGGAGGCCTTTTTCGCGAGCGAAAGTATAAGCTTCGAGCACATCTTCCTTAGCATTGATGCTGCAAAAGTACGCCGCCATGCCGCCCATGCGGAATGTGGATAACGAGGCAAGGGCCTTATTTTGCTCGATTTGTATCATATTGCAATTATATCATATATGATATAAAATAGTAAACATGCCCAAAAAACAAACTACTGAACAGGAGAAGGTCGGCTTTCTGATCAAGAAGCTTCGCGAACAGCGAGGCATGACTCAGGCGGAATTCGCCAAGGCCCTCAATACCTCACAGAGCGCTGTCGCCCGCATGGAATCAGGCGGCCAGAACATGACTGTTGAACAGCTCGGCAAAATCAGCGAAGTGCTCGATCACAAGATCATGTCCCTCTCAGACGACTCAGTAGACTTCCAGATCGAAGGCGGGCGCAAGCTCTCCGGCTCGATCGAAACTAACTTTTCCAAAAACGGTGCAGTGGCGCTTATTCCTGCTGCCCTGCTCAACAAGGCAACTACTACATTAAATGGTATTCCAAAGATTGAAGAAGTCTTTCGCCAGATCGAACTGATGAAATCTATCGGCGTAGATATTCAATGGGTCAAAGAAAATACCCTCAAAATTACTCCGCCGAAACAGTATGACTTCAAAAATATAGACGCAGATGCAGCTAGAAAAATTCGAGTCTCGCTGTATTTCTTTGGCGCACTCGGCAAACAGATTAAATCATTTTCACTTCCCCATTCAGGTGGATGCAAAATGGGCAAACGAACTATCAAAGCGCATGAAGTTGGTTTTTCTGAAATGGGTCTCAAGATCAAGACAACAGAAACTGAGTATCAGATCTCACATACCAAACTTACTGGACAGGAAATTACTATGTATGAGTCAGGCGATATGGCGACAGTAAACATTCTTTTGCTGGCTGCTCAGATTCCCGAAGAAACGATCATTCATTTTGCTTCGCCTAACTATATGGTGCAGGATGTCTGTTTCTTTTTGCAGAATCTCGGTGTCAGTATTTCCGGAATCGGAACAAGCACGCTTCGCATTCACGGCCTCGAGACCATCAGCCAGACTATTGAATACTCAAACAGCGAAGACCCGATTGAATCAATGATGTGGATTGCTGCCGGCGTAATGACCAAATCAAAACTCACTATTACTCGCTGTCCGATTGATTTTCTGCGCCGAGAATTGCTGACATTGAAAGATATGGGGCTCAAATATACCCTTTCAAAAAAGTACCTTTCATATAATGGCAAAACTGACCTTGTTGATGTCACCGTACTTCCTTCAAGCCTGACTGCGGCTGAAGAAAAAATCCATGCTGTTCCATTCCCAGGCATTAACAGCGATAACCTCCCTTTCTTTGTACCTATCGCTACTCAAGCCGAAGGAACTACACTCATCCACGACTGGATGTGGGAAAACCGCGCAATTTACTTTACAGAACTCAATCGTCTTGGCGCAAACATCATGCTTGCCGATCCGCATCGTGCATATGTGAATGGTCCGACAAAGCTAAAAGGCGCGCAGGTTGTTTGTCCTCCAGCGCTTCGCCCTGCGACGATTATTCTCATCGCAATGCTTGCGGCAGAAGGAACTTCGACGCTTCGAAATGTATACTCTATCAAACGCGGCTATGCAGAGATTGCTGAACGATTGAATTCTATCGGCGCAAATATTAAAGTATTGCGGGGAATGTAATATGGCTTCTGCAAAAGCAACATTAATCTTAGGAATAGAAACATCTTGCGATGACACCGGCATCGCTGTTTTGAAAGCAACTGCTGGAAAAACATCTACGCAATTTGAAACACTTTCGAACGAGCTAAGCTCGCAGACAGAACTCCATCAGCAATACGGCGGCGTATTCCCTGCTATGGCAAAACGAGAACATGCGCGAAATATCGTGCCGCTTTTTATTGCAGCCCTCGATACCGCAAAGCTTCTCAAAAAACGCAAAAAACAAATTGAAATAAAACCAAAGTTGCTCGAGGCTCTTACAAAACTTCTGACGCGCGAACTAGAAATGGTAAATAGTTTGGTGGATTTTTATACAAACTACGAAGCCCCAAAAATAGATATGATCGCAGTTACCACAGGTCCAGGTCTCGAGCCGACACTCTGGGTTGGCATTAACTTTGCCATGGCGCTTGGACTGCTCTTTGATCTTCCTATCATTCCGACAAACCATATGGAAGGACATATCCTTTCTGTGGCTATCACAGAGGAAAAGAAATTCAAGATAGACGCCAAAAGTTTCCAATTTCCCATGATGTCTCTGCTTGTTTCAGGCGGACACACTGAGTTAGTCCTCGTGAAAGACATCGGCAAATATACTATTGTCGGCGCAACCCGCGATGACGCTGCTGGCGAAGCGTTCGACAAGATCGCCCGCATGCTCGACTTACCCTATCCAGGCGGACCGGAAATTTCTCGGCTCGCACACGAAGGGCGCACTACGCTCGCCTTCTCGGAATTTTCATTTCCTCGTCCTATGATCCACTCTGGTGACTTTGATTTTTCTTTCTCGGGACTCAAAACTGCAGTGCTCTATGCGATCCGCGATTTGAACATGGCGCTTTCTGATACTCGGAAGAAAGATATTTCGCGCGAAGTTGAAGACTCTATCATTGAAGTACTAGTTACTAAAACACTCAAAGCTGTCCAGAAATTTAAAACTAAGGCGATCGTCGTCGGTGGCGGTGTTTCCGCAAACCAGCTCCTCCGACAGGAACTGATGCGACGGGGCAAAGAATTCGATCCGAAGATGGAAATCTATTTCCCTACCAAAATCCTTTCTCGAGATAACGCACTCATGATCGCCCTTGCTGGCTACATGCTCTCGCTGCGTAAAAAAAAGTTCCCTAAGCCAGTGGCCCAAGGAAACCTAGAACTATAAAACGCCGTTTGACAAAATTTCTGTACTTGCTATAAAGAATATATGTATCGAGGTATCAACAACATTGTCGTGGTGGTCAACCTTTCGTTTGAAAGCTGATCTTTGCGTTGATATCCACTCAAAACAAACACCAGCCTTCAAACAGCTGGTGTTTGTTCATTAAAAGATACATACCGCCTTTTCTCGGCTGGCACCCGAATTCACCCGTTGAGTAAGACACGTGAGATCTTACATATTCTCTTAAAATTTAATACGCACAACATGACAACTCAAAAAACAGATCTTAACAAAGAAAACAAATTACACGAAGTAAAAGCGAACGACTACCGCGAAACAGTAGAAATGAAGGACACTTCCGGACATACAGCGATTGGCTGCTCATGCGGCTTCCTGCATCCGGTAGATACTAACCAATCTGTTGATACTAACTTAGGTTACAACAAAGAAACAAAACAATTCGAACGCTTAGTATCACACGAAGAAAAATTACTTTTCTCTACAAACTATCAAAAAGCAATTGCAACACAAACCGGCCCATATCTGGGAGAAAAATTATAAAACACTATCAATGCCCTGTAACGGCTCCCTCACCCTGGGAGCCGTTTTTTTATGCAGATTGAAAAAAACCTTATAAATGCTATATTATCCCTATGGAAAACCCTCCCAACATACCTGAGAAATTTCTCAAACCTTACGACCCATCATCAGTGGAAAAAGCCATTTACAAGCTCTGGGAAGAGAGCGGTTTTTTTAACCCTGATGTTTTGATTGAAAAAGGCATCATTACCGAAGACGCAAAGCCCTTCACTATCATCATGCCTCCTCCTAACGCTAACGGCCGCCTCCATGCTGGTCACGCGCTTTTCGTAACAGTTCAAGACATTATGACCCGCTTCAACCGCATGCGTGGAAAGCGAACATTATGGGTGCCTGGAGCTGACCATGCTGGATTTGAAACGCAGATCGTATACGAGCGCAAACTTGAAAAAGAAGGCCGCTCACGTTTTGAAATGCCGCCAGAACAACTCTATAAAGAAATTTATGACTTCACTATGGAAAGCAAGCAGTTCATGGAAGACGATGTTCGCCGCCTTGGTGCATCATGTGATTGGACGCGAGAAAAATTCACCCTTGATCCTGAAGTAGTGAAAGTCGTTCAGCAGACATTCGACAAAATGTTCAAGGACGATCTCATCTATCGCGGAGATCGCATCGTAAACTGGTGCTCAAAACATCAGACTTCCCTTTCAGATGTGGAAACAGAATTCTTAGAGAAGAAAGATCCTTTGTACTACCTCAAATACGGACCATTTACTATTGCGACAGCTCGACCTGAAACAAAATTCGGCGACAAGTATGTTGTCATGCATCCTGAAGATTCTCGGTACGCACAATACCAAGATGGGCAAAAAATTGATCTTGAATGGATCAACGGACCGATTTCAGCTACGATCATTAAAGATGATGCTATTGATATGGAATTCGGAACTGGTGTCATGACGATCACCCCATGGCACGATCAGACTGACTTTGATATTGCTATGCGACATAATCTCGACAAAGAACAAGTTATCGACTGGAAAGGAAAACTCCTTGCCATTGCGGGAGAATTTGAAGGACAGTACATCACCAAAGCTCGACCGCTCATCATTGAAAAGCTTGCCCAGAAAGGATTGGTTGAAAAGATCGATGAAAACTATGTTCACAACGTCAAAGTGTGCTACAAATGCAACACGACTATCGAGCCTCAGATCAAAGACCAGTGGTTTGTGAAAATGCGACCGCTTGCCGACCGAGCTCTCGAGGCTGTAAACGCAGGCAAGATCAAATTCATTCCTGACAACTACGAAAAAATCTTCCGTTACTGGATGGAAAATACTATCGACTGGAATATTTCTCGCCAGATCGTTTGGGGTATTCCTATTCCTGCAAAGATCTGTGAAGTTTGCAAAAAAGGCTATTCGGATCTTGAAGACAAACTCACAACCTGTGATTGCGGCGGCATGCTTCGCAAAGACACAGATACATTCGACACATGGTTTTCCTCAGGCCAATGGACACTTCTTGCGCTCGGCTATCCAAACTCAAAAGATGTCGATATCTATCACCCAACTTCAGTAATGGAAACCGGCCGCGATCTTATTTTCAAATGGATCCCTCGTATGGTTATCTTCGGACTCTACCTCAAGAACGAAATCGCTTTTGAAAACGTGTATCTGCATGGAATGGTAAACGATGAAAAGGGTCAGAAAATGAGTAAATCAAAAGGAAATGTCATCAACCCTATTGAACTCTGCGACCTCTATAGCGCTGACTCGCTCCGCATGGGACTTGTTGTTGGAAATACTCCAGGCACTGATCTTTCCCTTTCAAAAGACAAGATCAAAGGTTACAAGAACTTCTGCAACAAGATCTGGAACATAACTCGCTTTATACTTTCAAGCACAGAGAATGTAACTTTGGATGCATCATTTTCTGCTTGGAGCGAGCGGGACAAAGTATTGCATGACGAATTCATTGCCTTCAAGTCTGAGATTACAAAAGAATACGAAGAATTTAAATTCCATCTTGTTTCTGAAAAACTATATCACTATGCATGGCACACACTCGCCGATGTCATCCTTGAAGAAAGTAAAAAAGTATTCACCGAAGGAACTGCGGAAGAAAAAGCTTCTCGAGCACAGTTCCTGCTTTCAACGCTGTATGATCTCTTGAAAATGCTCCACCCGCTCATGCCGTTCGTTACTGAAGAAATCTGGAGTTCCCTCGAAACCGATGGTCGGCTCCTCATGGTAACTGCTTGGCCTTCCAAGGATTAATCCATGAATCCAGGCTTCATCCAAAACCCAGGAACATTCATCTTTGCTCTTGTCAGCGGAACACTTCCGTCTGTTATTTGGCTGTGGTATTGGATCAAGGAAGATGACATCAAGAAACCTCCTCTCGGACTTGTAGCCCTCACTTTTATTACTGGAATGCTAGCCGTGATACTTGTCGTTCCTCTTGAAAAATTCATGGAAGCTCACTTTCATAATCAGCCAACGTTGATAGTCGCATGGGCTGTTTGTGAAGAAGCGCTGAAGCTTGGAGCATTTGGAGTAATAGCTTGGGCTTCCAAATATTGTGAGGAGCCGATCGACTATCCCGTGTACTGTATGACAGCGGCACTTGGTTTTGCTGCACTTGAAAACACTATGTATCTTATTAAGCCGATCGGCATGCAAGATACAACTGTTACGCTTCTCACAACCAACCTGCGCTTCCTTGGTTCAACATTGCTTCACTCGATTACAACTGGCTTTGTGGGATTGATGATGGGATTGGCTTTTTTCCAGACCGCATCGATACGTTTTTTCTCACTTGTTGTCGGCTTTGCACTCGCCGTAGGCTTGCACTCAGTCTTTAACTTTTTTATAATGAAAAACAACGGAGAAAATTTCCTGCAAGTGTTCGCTGTTCTCTGGGTAGTATCCATTATCAGTATTCTAGTTTTTGAAAAGGTTCGTCGTATGAGTGAAGCAATGTATGTAAGCAGCATACAAGCAGCTCTTCCAGCGGCAAAAACTTTTTAAACAATCACACACCATGCCTAAAAAACGATCTTTCTTCGAGCGGCTCACTGGAAGCGTCAATCTTGAAGATGATTTTGAAGAAACATTTGAAGAGCCGGCTATTGAGAAAAAAAATATGTTCCACGGCATCAAGCAGGCCGAGAAAAATGAAAAGGAGGAATGGATGAACGAAGAAGCAGAAGAAGGCCAGCTCTCAGTCGATGTTTACCAAAACACCAATGATATCTATGTTGAGACAATGGTAGCAGGCGTTCGCCCTGAAGATCTACACATTACTATCACTCGGGACATGATCACCATTCGCGGCAAGCGAGAACAGGCACGAACAGTAAACGATGAAGATTTCTTTACTCGCGAATTGTACTGGGGTTCATTCTCTCGAACCATTTCCCTTCCGGCTGAAGTTGAAGCCGAAGAAGCAGATGCTATCGAGAAGCATGGATTGCTTGTGATCCGACTTCCGAAAATAAACAAAGACAAGCAGACAAATTTGAAAGTGAAGTCTGTATAGTACAAAAAATAAAAAACCATCTGACATATCAGATGGTTTTTTATTTTCGAATACAATTTCCTAAAGATCTATACTTTAATAGCCCATCGCCTTTTCGAGTCGCTCGAGCGCAACAACGAAGGCAGCGCGTCGAAGATCTGTTTTGAGTTCTACGGATTTTTCAAAGATAGTCAGTGCTTCCTGTTCCATTATCTTAGTAAGTTTTTCAAACACTTGCTCTTCGGTCCATTTTTCGTTCTTAAGATTCTGTTCCCATTCAAATGTAGAAACGGTTACTCCGCCAGCATTTGCTAGAATATCAGGCACAACTGGAATTCCTCGTTTGTAGAGAATTTCATCTGCTTCAGGAGTGGTTGGACCATTCGCGAGTTCAAGAACTACTTTCGCTCGAACGCGTTCCGCGTTCTCGCCAGTAATTTGGTTTTCAAGCGCAGCAGGTATCAGCACGTCGCATTCAACTTCCAAAAGTTCTGCATTCGTAACTGTCCGTGAACCGGGGAATCCTGCGAGTGTTCCGTTAGCTTTTTTGTAGGCTTCGAGCTCTTTCACATCAATGCCGTCTTCTTTTACAATACCTCCCTTTGAATCCGAAGTGGCGATGAGTTTATATCCATGAGTAGTAAAAATGTCCGCTGCATGGCTGCCAGCGTTTCCAAATCCTTGAATCACCATTGTTGCGCCATCTTGGATATTGAACTTTGAACGGAGAACATTAAAAACATAGTAGCCGCCTTGTGCTGTTGCAGTACCCCGGCCTTGTGATCCGCCGTTTGCAATTGTCTTGCCAGTCACAACTGCGCCTGTCGCATCACCGGTGATCTGCTTATATTCATCAGCGATCCAATCCATAATCTGCGGAGTAGTATTCACATCAGGAGCCGGAACATCTTTCTGTGGTCCAAGAATATCTGCAAGAGCGCGAGTCCATCCTCGGCTGAGGGCTTCAAGTTCCTTTGGTGAAAGCTTCTTTGGGTCTACGGTAACGCCACCTTTTCCACCTCCCATAGGGATGTTTACAACTGCGCATTTGAGGGTCATCCAAAAGGCCAAAGCTCGAACTTCATTAATGTCTGTATCCTGGTGGTACCGAATACCTCCCTTATACGGACCTCGAGCATTGTTATGTTCCACTCTGTAACCTTCAAAAACGACCGTGGTGCCATTATCCATGATTACTGGTATAGATATCATTACTTCGCGTGCTGGGCGCGAAATACGGGCAATAAAGGCCTCATTGAACTGCTTAAGGGCGGTTGCGCGCTCGAGCTGCTTGAGGGCGTTCTCAAATGGGTTGTGTTGCATATCGACAAGTATACTCCTCTCACTGGAGGCCACAATATCTGGACAAAATTCTAATCCATGTTTGAAAAAGCAGCGGAACGCGAAGCGTTCCGCTGCAAGAGTCACCATTCAATCAGGGGTGTACACGAAATGTCATTCGAAAGGGCAATTCCCCTTCTTTTGAATGCGGACATACGAGATAGATACAGTACTGGAATAGAACCATAAGAATAATAGTTCTCATAAAAAAGAAACAGCGGAGCGCAAGTATTTTCATATGCAAAATTTTAGATGAATTTTATATTCATCCTACAAATCACCGATGAACAAACGATGAAGCAAATCTAAAATTGTATATATGCTCTCTTATTCAATATCAGCGACAATCGCCATGTGGTCGCTCACGCCGCTTATCAAGCGGACATTCTTTGCGACATATGTGGGCGTAGTAAAAAGTCCATCCACCATGCGCTGCAATCCTGGTACTCGATGTAGTTCCTGATCCAAACTTGTTGTATATTTTTCCGGAATATTATCCTTATATCGTTCAGCCAATTTCGCAAATGCCGCTCTTCCTCGCGGTGCATTGAAATCTCCAGCGAGAATGAACTGCCCGATTTTATCAAGCGCAAGGAACATGCTGTCGATATCGCGTAATTGGTAGTCGGTCACTTCGCCGTTAGGTGTCCATGCCGCATGCGTCGTTGCAACTTTGAATTTCACATCATTGATTTCTATAACGCATGAGAGCACTGCACACTGGACAAGAAGATGCGTATCATATCCCATGTGAGGATCCATGACGGTTACCTGTTCCTCCGAACCGGCATAATACTGCTTGAGAATATCTTTCATTTCATATTTTGAAAAAATTCCCAGACCCATGAGTTTTCCCGCATGAGAAAATGTGTCATAGACCATTGGAACAAAATATCCCTTCATTCCGACTTCCAACCCAAAGAATGTGAAATCTTCGAGCAAGATCTCCTGCACGCAGATAACATCGGGCTTCTCGATGCGCACAAACGGAATGACGCGATGAAGATGTTTGTTTCCTTCAATATTTACTGAGATGAGTTTCATACTGCAGTAGAATATATTTTTTATGAAGATTTAGCAAGAATGGGTATTTAAATACCAATCATCAGTTGACCCATTAGATATCAATAAAACTCAAAAAACATTATTTTTCAACTCTTTATATAACTTATTATATTCTTTTTCGCCTTCTTTTGTAGCTAAAAACCAATACCATGTGTGTGAGTCAATATTCTCTACTTTTAAGGAATTGATTACTTCTTTCCTGAGACGACTTTCGTCAAGTTGGACTTCTTGGTAACTTCGGTTGTTAATAAATTTATATTCTGTTGGAAAAATTTTCTTTTCTTTTACCAAATCAACTACAACTTCAGCTATACGATTAGCTTCAGCCTCCGTTCTTTCTTGCTCATTACCCCAAAACTCCCATGAACCATATTCACTTTCAGAGCATACTTCAAGTATATTGAATTGTATTTCTTTTTTATTGATCATCGTAAGCTAAGAAGACTTTTTCGTCTTTCCAAATTTGAATGATATCAAGCGGATGAAAAACTACTTCGTCTCATGACTTTACAGCTTTGAGAAGTTTTTCTCAGTAAAGATCATCGTCCAAAATCCCTGTCCATTCAGCTGAATCTTGTTGCTTTGTAATTTTAACCCACTTTCTTTCAGCACCTCACCTTCCACTTCTACTAGAAAATGATTTTTACGAGCTCCTATGGAATTACTCAGTTTTTATAGCCAACCAAATTCTTTTAGAACATTTGTTAAATTATTAAACTTGAAACTCAAATACCAAAAATAATACTTATCTTCACTTGATGTATCACGAGGTATGATACAAATACCGTGAGCAACAATTGGTAGATATTTTTTTATTTCTATTTTTTCGATTTGGTCATGGGTAAAACAATATTTTTTTCTAAACAATTGATTGTTTAGAATTAGCTCATCTTGGCAAACTTCTAAAGTAACAAATGGCCAAGTAATCTGCCAAGATCCGATCCAAGCACCGCCTCTGAATTTATTTTCTTTAGTATTTACCATAATTTACTTTGTTAATTTATTAATTAAGTTTGCAACATTTGTAGCACCTTGATTTACGGCACTGGTTATAGAATTAACCGCATTTTTCATACCATTAATAATACCAGAAATATTACCCTGATATACAGGAGTTGTTTTATTAACACCTCCGCTAAAAGTTACAGGTATAGGCGTTGGACCCAATCTTGCTCCCATCCCGATACCAACTTCAGTTCCAGAATATTTTCCGCCAGAAAAATTAGTAGTAACATCTCCTCCAAGAAGGACTTTACCTCCTAGGGAAGCATAGTTCTCGGTTCCCAATGTATCATTCCAAGTTTTTGCGTTTGAATAACCTGCTGATATTCCAATCGAAGCATCTGCACCGGCTAATCCACCACCATGTAAAGACTTTGATATACCAAATGTTCCGTCAGAAGCAAAACCTATATTAAACGAACTACCAACTTCGCCACCCAAACCGATGTTAGTTGTTAAACCAAGCTGAAAAGCAAATAGGCCGGTTGGATCGCTCATAGTTATCGGATTATTAAGACCATAACTATATGAATTTAAATTTTGTGGATTAGATAAATATTCAAATAAAAATTGGTTATTGAACTGATCTTTTTTTTTATTTGAATTTCGCCAGTTTGTATCCCATTTTTTGTTGAAATCTTGAGAACCAATAAGCAAGAACATTGGATCTTGAGAGATGAATTGACCTCTATCCCCCCCATAGTAGCGTGCATTCAGATAATTTAATCCTGTATCGGCATCATACTCCTGCCCAATAAATTGTTTTTGCTCATTGAATCCTGTCGCCTGTTCATTCAATCGCACTTCGCCGAATGGATAATAATCAAGCAGCTGATTTTTTGCGCCAGCTGCATCTGAAATGACATTTGATCCCAACACAGTGTCTGTATGCACATAGTATGGAGTAATAGTTGTCCCTACAGTTTCTATCGTTCCTACCAGCTGGTTGCCGACATATATTTGTTTAGTCTTTTTACTTCCAACTGTATTGTAATATTTGTTCGGATAATGCGTGGTATTTGTCTTGTCATTATAATAGACTCGATTGCCTGCGTGATCGTACAGATATGAAATAAATCTTGAGCCCTTCACTGTTTTTACAAGCTCATCTTTATAGTTCCAAGTATTAGTCAACTGACCGTTTGTCAGCATGTCACCATTTCTATTGTATGTAACGGAAGTACCATTGACGCTTGTTGCAGCATGGGGGTTAGCAAAGCTAGTACCAGTAGAACCCAAGTAAGAATACGAACCTACATCAGACTTGGAGAGAATATTCCCAAGCACATTGTAAGCATATGTTTGCGTATACGCGCTCTGCCCAGGCGCAACATTTGTAATAGTTGCCGATAAGAGACGATTTAGATCGTCGTATGTATAGTTGGCCATCTTTGCTCCATTGGTAGCTGAAGCATCAACTAATTGGGTAATATTGCCATCCACATCATACGTATATGTCAGATCCTGCAATGTTATATTTGAAGAATTGAGAGTTTTTTTCGAATTCAATCGATACAGTTCCGCTGCATCATAAGTATTGGTGGTAGTAACTCCATTCGCGTACACCATTGTTGCAATCATATTTGTTGGAGAATAATCAATGTTTGAAACAATGTTTGCATACGCCGTTGCATTCTCCTTCGCTTCTGCTTTATCTACCAAGCCTGCGGTGTTGTATGTATATCGAACAGATGCTCCGTCTGGATAGATAATCACTGATTGATTTCCCTGACGGTCATACACATACGAAGTGAAATAGTTGGAAGTACCAATCGTTCTGGATTCGGTTGCAATTGTACCGTTTTTATCGTAACCATACACAGTATTGACACCGTTTAGCATCGTTACTGAACAGAGCTTTCCTTTCCCATTGGCGCAGGCGTCATATGCATAGGCAATCTCAGTCCCCGTTGCACCAGTGTAGTTTTCCTGGATCTGACGATTGAGGCCATCGTATTTGTAAGTTGTTTTTGCTTCAGGGCTGGTCAGTATTATTAGATTGCCCACAGTATCATACGCGTATTGCCATGTTCCAAACGATGTATCGCCTACTGCATGAAGATCTTGCGCTGTTAAGCGATTACCTCGGCCGTCATACGTGAAATCACGGATATTTCCGAGCGCATCAGTAAGTCGCACAAGCTGTCCTGCAACGTTCCAAAGATACTGCGTAGTGTATGTTGAACCAGCATTGATCTCATCTACTTGAATAAGTTTTCCATACGCATTGAGGAAATAGTTTTTTACTTTTCCCATAGGGTCAGTTACTTTTGTTTTAAATCCGGCATATGTATTTGTCGTAGTGCCAATACTATTCTGTTCAGATGTGACTCTGCTGAGAGCATCATATGAACGCACGGAGTATAATGCTGCGATAGTAATAGCAGGAGTACGCAAAGCGCCACCGCTTGAATACGGCAGTGATTGTTTCTGAATTCTGCCCGAAGAATCATACACAGTATCTGCGGTATTAAACATCCCAGCAGTTTCTGATTCCTTGCGTGTCTGAATGCTGCGGCCCAATCCATCAAAGTACTCGTATGCTTCAACGCCATTTGAGGCATCGAGATATTGTGTGGTTTGTTTTAGTACGTTGTTTGAAGTGTCAGTATATACATATGCTGTTTTTAGAACGGGAGAACTTCCGCCAGCAGGATCAGGAATGCTTTCCGTAAGCGGTCTGCCAAAACCATCATAACTGCTCATCCATGTATTCCCATTTGCATCGGTCATTGAACTAACCTTGCCTACTCCATAGTCATATACGTAGTTGGTCGGCTGCAAAATTGCGTTAGTGACTGTTGCGGGATACAAATTGTATGAATCATAAACATATGAAGTTGCATTACCGAGAGGGTCTGTTTCAGATGTCACATTTCCAAATGTGTTGTAGGCCTTCTGTTTAGAAGCATATGTTGCTCCGCTTATCCATTGTTCTTGTTTTGTTTGATTGCCCTTAGTAACAGAATTAAATGGGCCATTATCGTAATAGAATTTTGATTCCGAAAGCTTTAGAGAAGACTGATCTTTGATAGAAATAGAAATTGGAACAATCACACCTGTAACGCCATTTCTTACATAGTCATAACTGGAATTTCGCCTATCTGTCCCTGTATCGGTAAACGTTCCGTCAGAAGCTGCAATTACCGTTCCGAATTCCGTCTGTTCTGCCACAAATCCTGTAGAAGCATCGTACTTGTAACTTGTCGCCGTGTCCGTATGGGTAGGCAATCCGTCATATTGAAGAGTAATAGTTCGGTACAGATATACGAAATCAGCGGCTGCTGAAAGCGGTGCCGAATTCCATTGGCTGATCTCTGTCTGATACAAATTGTTAGCAAGGTTATATGTTTCTTTACGATATGGTTTCCCTATTTTGGATCGGCTATCAGCAAGCTCACCCAAAGCAGCATTAGTTGAGTTTCCTTGGTGATAATATGTTTTTATTATTGCGTCAGGGCGCGTCTCTGTTACCACACCAAAGCCAGCAAACTTGCGATCGGATGGCGAAGCGTAGTAATAATATCCATCTGCATATGAGTATGATGTTGTACTGCTGGAGCCATATCCATCATTTACTGTCACAGCTGCTACTGTGGTAACAACAAGCGGAAGTGAAGGGTTTAGTAAATTTCCTGATTGATCTTTGTACTGTGCAGAGCTTTTGTAGGTAACTCCATACGAGCCTCCGGCCGGAAGCGTAATCGTTTTTAAAAGATCATTAGGGCTTGTATTTGTATTTGGATAAATATTGTTATTCGCAACAAAATCCTGCGCTCCGTCGGCATTGATATCCATTAGTAAGTATGGATTCTGGCACAGACAGTTTACCGTTGCACTTATCGATGATGTGAAACTTGGACTTGTGACATAGAGCGAAGCGAATCCTTTACCAGTGTTTGTGTATATTCTGTCGCCGATCACATAGATATCATCGAGGCCGTCATTATTGAAATCGGCAATTTCAAATTTATTATATGAAGTTCCGAAATACGCATTCTGTAAAAAGTAAAAGTCTGGTGGCAATATATATGAATTATCCAATACCCAATTTGTTCCGGTGTTAATATACACATTGTCCGTATAAACGTATTGGCAATTGCCGCAATTATTCAAGCTTCTGCTTGCTTGTATAAAGTCCGGAAGCTTATCACCATTGATATCCATCATGAAGTAATCAGATCTTCCAGAAAAAATTGGCGTGTACGCGAGAGGCACTGTTCCAGTTCCCGCGTGGCTTAACGTTGCATTGACATTGAAATTTGTTCCAGTGTTGAGAGATGTTGTTGTATTGTAATAAATCGGCAATCCGCCAGTAGAAGGATTGGTGTCTTGTAAATAGTCTACCAACCCATCGCCGTTAAAGTCTTGGGTAAATAACGAGTACCATGGATTCGAAGTATATTTGGGGTATTGTGAGCTACTAGGTGTATACGGCACATTAGTCCAACCGGCTCCAGTGTTGATATTTTCATCAGGCATCACCGATGCGTTGTATGCGTACGGTGTTCGAAGTAGATCGGGCTTTAGGTCTCCGTTTAGGTCTACAAGCCGAGTGCCGCCATCAAATTTACTGTTGCCGTCCGAGTAATTCATAATCCCCGCTGGAGGATTGAATGAAGCAGGACTTTGGGCAAACAGGCCTGTTGTAGGATTGAACAGCATCGTTTTTTTATCTGAAGTATATGTGTAGACAGTCCATTCATATGCCTTTAAAGCATCTGGATAGGCATCGCCGTTGATATCGCCAACAATCACTCCATTTTGCACGTCAGTTGGGAATAATCCTGGTACGGATTGGGCATTGGCGGTTTTGAATGTCTGATCAATATTGGAATTGTAGGCAAATGCTTCAGCTGGCAAAGTGACTCCTGTTCCGTTTGCATCGTATCTCGTTTCAGTTATCGAAGAAAGCAAAGAACGCAGGCCGTTATTCCCTTGTGTATACGAAAAAATGTATTTGCCTTTTAATATATTGTTTGCATAAATCCGAACATCGGAAATGATATAAGAAGTACGAACCAAGTATGCAGTAGCGTAGCTTTCGATTACATCAGAGCGACTGATTCTGCTGAAAGTAATTTTATAAATGCCTGGCAATCCAGCAGCGTTTGTATACGTAATAGTATCCGGGTATATCTGCCCGTCATTTTTGTAATATGTATAGTCAATCGAATTCCCATTTGAATCCTGAGTTTTCTCAAGCATCCATTTTGAAACTTGCGCTGTATCGGCTGGATTGTCTTGGCGGGATTGTGCTGTTGTTCCATACGTATATGTAGTTCCGGCTTTATCCGTTACTGTCCATGATGTTCCTGAATATGAATACTTAAGCATCTCGCCACCATCTGAGCGAGACATGTATGTTGACCCTGCGATATTTGCAAGCTCTCCTGAAACAGAAGAAGTAAACTCATTTTGTGAATACAATGTCTCGGTTCCTTTTTTGTTTACTCGTTCGATGTACGGAATAGTTATATTCCAACCGTACCCAACGAGCGAAGCATCCTTGCCGCTCTGTGAATTGTAATTTAAAGCAATACTGGGAGTCATCCCGTTTCTTCCTTGCGGCACAACTATGCTATGGCTGTATGAAAGTGCTCCAGTCGAAGCGTCAGTTTCGGGTTTTACTTGTTTTACTGGAGTAGGTGGATTGTCGCCATTTGAAGGATTTATCGCGAGCAAAGACTGCTGAACTTGCTGTTGTTGTACGTTTGCCAGTGGAGCAGCTTCCGGCCCCTCGGTGTGCTTTGGCTCTAAATCAGAAACTATATCTATATTTTTACTATCCAGGGTTACTATTTTTTTATCTGAAACTTCTGATGCCACTGTTTGGAGCGGTGGAGCAATAATCTGTTCTTTCGAAACTGATCCGCTGCTGCGGAGAGACTCAGCAGCCATTGGAACTTCTTGCGCATATACAGTGATGAGCGGGGCGCTCATCATGGTAGCGGCAAGCGAGAGTGATACGACCTTAAGCAGCGCCAAGCGCTCAAAACGTACTAATGTAATCATATGTATACACACACTACTAATAAACAAGGAAAGAAGCAATTCTAGTAATACGACATGAAAAAACGATAAAATATACATAAAATTCACTGAGACTATATATATAAACAAAAAAACGCCCGGACGGCGTTTTTTTTGTTTATTGTGGACCCTATCGGATTCGAACCGATGACCTCCTCATTGCAAATGAGGCGCTCTACCAACTAAGCTAAGGGCCCTTGAAATGTAACTTATCCCGAACTTCGATAATACTACCTTATTTCCTGATTTTTGCAACTCATCTACCCCACCTATTTATGCATTCTGCCACTACTATTTCATAAGCGCAAATTCTTATTCTTTTACATTTTTGCCGAGGCCTTGGTTAAGAATATGATCAACGAACTCAGAGATAGTGGATCCGATCTTGCTAACCGCAGCCTGAAGCGGTGCATGCGGAGCCATAGCAGGTGCAGTGCTTATACTGGATATATAAGTATGCCGCGGGGTAATAGTGAAGCGGGCTTCGGCAAGATGTTTGAGGCCAAGATCTTGATAGAGCGAGCGCGTATGATCTTGGAGCGACTGACTTTCAGTGGTTGAGAAAGTATCGCTATATGAATGCGAAGCACCTTTGTGGTTCTTTATACCGACAGGCATGAATGTATATACATTCTGATTTCTAAATCCATCAGCAACCAACACCGAAGCCTCTTTACCTTCTATATATTCTTCAATAAGAATATCTCCTGGTTTTTCTGAAGCAGTTCGGAGTGCATCAAGCAGCTCGCTGCGAGTGCGAGCAACTGAAGTAAAGCTGCCATTCATCACATGCCATGGCCCTGGAAATTTCAGAAAAATTTCCTGTGCTTGTTCCTTTAGATACACTTCAAGAACAGTATCTGAAACATATCGATAATCTCTAATAACGTACTCTGCCCGAGTCTTTAAGCCTCGTTCTTTAGCCTTAGCCTTGAGGACAGCTCTGTTGCTGCTGAGCGCGGTAGCAAAGGGGCTCGAACCGGTGTGAGGTATCTGGAGCGCTTCAAGCGAAGCTTGAAGCGCTCCGTCTTCACCATACGCACCATGAAGGGCATTCCAAACAATATCCACACTATCTTTCAATTGTGCGGAATCCACCGGCCGTCCAGCGATGTGCCACGTGCCATCTTTGGTAACCAAAATATCTACAGCTTTGTAACTGCCAGGAAAATAGTCGCGCAGGATCTGCAAAACAGTCGCGCCTGTTTCAAGCGACTGATCGTATTGATGACTCACGCCACCGCGAATTACTCCTACGCGTATCATGAATAGATTATACCGCGCTTCGCTTCACACTTCCAGTTGAAAGAAAACTATTTGCGCGTTTCTTTTTATGAAATGCGATTCCGTACCGATGCGCTTCGCTGTTGGCGAGGATAATTGTTTTCTTGTGTTTCTTCGCCATATCCTCATCGCCCAAAATTTCTCGCGCCTTGTGATGCTCGTCTTTAACAATTGAAACAACGGGAATGCCAAGCTGATATCTGCTCACCACTTGCTTGCCGACGCGCAATTGCGCCTCGCCTCCATCCATAGCAATCAAGTCTGGCATTCCCCATTCAGTATGACGGAATCGTCGAGACAATACTTCTTCAAGCGCTCCCGTATCATTGCTCCCTGTCTGAGTGCGAATAATGAATTTTCGATACTGGCTTTTGGCCGGCTCACCATCTTCTGTTACCGTCATAACCCCAACCATATTTTTGCCGCTCATATGCGCGATATCATAGGCTTCAATTCTAAATACTTGGCCTTTGATACCTGGCGATGATCGGTCTTCCTTCAAAAGCGCCACATCATTGATGTGTTCAAGGGCAAAAAGCTGGCGCTTTACTTCATGCGCACGCTCAAACTCCTGCCGCTTCGCATATGACATCATTTCCTTTGTCAGTTCTGCTACAATCTTTTTTTTCTTTCCTTCAAAGAACAATTGTATGTTTCGGATATTGCGAAGATACGCTTTGCAATTCTCGTCCTGCTGGATTTTTTCAATTGGTTCGTTTGGATCAATCGAGGGTGCCAATCCAAGCTGGCGATAGAACTGGTAATTATCTTTTTTAATTGAAGAAGTATCGATGAATGGAAAAATGCGGCGAATAATCTTCATTGCTTCTTTGAGTGAACCCCCGGATGTGAATGGTCCGTAAATAGATTTGAGCTTAAAACCATTACCCGTCTTAGAATCAAAATCAATTTCTTTGCCGCGGATAACCATAATCTTCGGAAGTGATTCTTGAGTAATGGTCACATAGTTCCAGCTCTTGTCGTCTTTTTCTTTGACGTTGTAGTAAGGCAAATGTTCCTTGATTAGTTTCGCTTCTAAGATAAGCGCTTCAAGAACTGTTTCAGTTTTCTCAAAGGTAACCTTGCTCGCCTTAAAAACCATATCAACGATACTTGGTCCGCGAGTGACGATCAGATCCTTTGCAAAATAGCTCCGAGTTCGGTCCCGAAGCGATGTGGCTTTGCCAATATACAAAATCTCCTTCCCTTTTCGGAAGAAGTATACGCCTGGCACATCCGGCAATTTGAGTTTAGCGAGCTGTTGACTGGTCACGGTGGCTGTATTATAGTACAAATCAATAGATTTCTCAATTCATTTTCTAAAACAATACTACGTATGAAACCAACCCGTTCAAACAAACTAGCTGTTATCTGCCATTTAAAAGCAATGTTATTCCCGATTGGTGGCGACAACTCATCTTCGATGAAAATGGATGTAGCGGTAATTTTGATAACCAGCCGCCATGCACCTAACAGCCACACAATACATGCGCTTATACAAGCAGCACGTGCAAAGAGACCAAGCATGCGCACTGCCATTGATAATATGTACGACAAACAAATGGGAAAAGAGACCTCACTTTTTCTCAATGAATGCGTAGTTTTAACTTCGGATTTAGAAATAGATGAAACATTGGCAATGGATATTCGCACACAATTTGGCGAAATTATTGCAGATAGTAATAGTGTTAAAGCACTATGCACATCGGAGCTATCTCCGTTTAAACTCAGTTGCACTAACTGTGGAGGAGAAACAGAATACTCCGATAGCGTATATACCTGCAAATCCTGCGGTACTAAACATGACGCTGTTGGCGACGTGATACAGTAACAAAACTAATAAATACAATATAAATTAGGATTATCCTTAAACTCACAATACCGCCCTACTAATGTTAGGCGGTTTTATTTTGCCATTGACCAGTCTCATTTTATGTACTATAGTCTGTAAAATACTCTTATTTCTCAACCGTTTAAAAACATAAGAAAACTATGCTACTACTAGCTCATTCTGCGACCTTCCCCGAGAAGCGCTCTCTAGGTTTTTACCTCAATTGTTTTTTTGACATGATTGCATACTATCTTTCACTTGCGAACTCTACTTATTTTCCTATTACTTTGCATATTGAAAAACCTGCAAGCTTCCACCTGGATGATGAGTTTAAATCTCATACTGAAACCAAAACTACGCGGGTGTTTAGAAAAAATGCTTTTGGAAAATTTGAAGTATACGCTCCAATTATCACAACAGGTGGAAAAAAGTTCCATTACTCAAAAAAACAATGGCAACCTTTTAACAAGGAACAATGCAGCACGTTAGAAATGATTATTGCCGATAAAAAGGAGATAAAAATTTTTATCGAGGCTGACAGTGATGGGCCATATGTTTCTTTAATTACTGAACACATTCCGGAACAAGAATAATTTCCTTAACCATTCAAAAAATACGTAAGCCATGCAGTATTCATACCTTACCATCGACGGCCATATTGTATGGTCGAGCGAAAATCCAAAAGTAATTGACCAGACAAAGCTGCCAATTACCAAAGAATCAGCTGAGCAGCCAGTACCATATATTTGCTACCGCACTCCCGACGACCACTACTATTTTATGGCTAACAACAGAGCAGACTCCATCTACCCGTTAGATGTGCGCGATGCAGTTCATAGCCAGGGATACTTGTTATTTCTACTTTTTACCGACCGTTTATGGATATACATTTCCGTGAATAGTCCAGATAAGTTAGTGGAATATTCCAGGATGACCACCGATCTCAGCAAAATAGCAGAATTAGGCGGAGCAAGAATATTTGACCCAACAAAGCACAAACCTTATTTATTACGCCCCGAAGATACCACGCCGGTATACATGTAACTATCTACTGTTAATATATTGCAAAAACGTACCTGTTTACAGGTGCGTTTTTTTCTACCTATTTCACAAAACTTTCTTTAAGTTGGTTTCGCATGAGATTTCAGATTATTCTTGCCTTATTGACATTACTATTTATCTGTAATATAAATAACCTAATTGACGCATTTTACGTAACTTAAAATCATAAAGGATGAAAGCAGAAAAATATCTTACGCTAAGAAAGAGTATTAGAATACTTTTAATTGCAGCAATAGTGATTGGTATTGATTTACTATGCGTACGAAGCATAGGATACAGCCCCAAAACATTAACTGGACCCGGAAATGAGCCCTTTGTAATTACAGAAAATACAATACTGTGTTTAAGTACTGTATTTATACTGCCATTACTTATTTTTTGGCTCTGGCTAGACCATTGGAACTGGAAACAGGAACAAAAACAAACTCAATAAAGCTACTTACCTTCTACATCGTATCGATCCGAGCAATGCTCAGGATCTTTTTTTTATTTACGAAGCACTTTTTTGAGATACTTTCCAGTATGGCTTTTCGGATTGTTGGCTACTTCTTCTGGGGTTCCAACGGCAACGATTTTTCCTCCGCCAACGCCGCCTTCTGGGCCGATGTCGATAAGATAGTCAGAACATTTAATGATATCCATATTGTGTTCAATGAGGATGACAGTATTCCCTTTTGTGACCAAGAGCTGGAGCACCTCGAGAAGTTTCACGACATCATCATAGTGAAGTCCGACGGTTGGTTCATCGAGAAGATAAATAGTTTTTTCAACATGAGGTCGATAGAGTTCCGAACTGATCTTCACGCGCTGCGCTTCTCCACCGGAGAGTGTTGTTGCGCTCTGTCCAAGTTTTACATACGAAAGCCCTACTTCACCAAGCGTTTTAATACGATCGTGAATAGCGGGAACATCTTCAAAGAATGTCAGTCCTTCTTCCACGGTCATTTCCAAAATATCGTAAATATTCTTTTTCTTATACTTGATTGCGAGGGTTTCCTTGTCAAAGCGCTTGCCTCCGCAGATATCACACGTCACATACACAGTCGGAAGGAAGTGCATTTCAACGGCAATTTCTCCATTACCTTCACAAGCTTCACAGCGTCCACCTTTCACATTGAAAGAGAAACGGTTCGACTTCCATCCGCGCAATCGAGCTTCTTCTGTTGCGGCAAACATATCGCGAATATGCGTCCATGCCCCAGTATAGGTAGCAATGTTTGATCGTGGTGTTCGGCCGATCGGAGATTGATCGATCAAGATAGCGCGAGAAACATACTCCGCTCCTGTAAACGAAGCGACATTGTAACGGTTGTTTGAACGGTAGCGTCGATCGAGTCTCGCAGCCAAGTTCTTGTGCAAGATCTCATACATGAATGAGCTTTTACCCGAACCAGATACTCCAGTAATGGTAATCATGCGTCCAAGCGGAACTTCAACATTCATGTCTTTGATATTGAATACATTTCCATTCACTACTTTGAGTGAACCTTTGTCATTGCTTCGGCGCACATCTGGCACGGGGATCTTAATTTCTTCACGAAGATATCCAAGCGTTCGTGAGCCGCTGTCATTTTTCTTTGCAGCAAGCAGATCATCCAAGAAACCTGAAACAATGACATTTCCGCCATGCACTCCGGCCTTTGGTCCAATATCGACGATATAGTCTGAAGCGTAAATAGTGTCTTCATCGTGTTCAACAACGAGGATTGTATTACCGAGATCGCGGAGGTTCAAGAGTGTTTCAATCAAGCGCTCATTGTCGCGCTGGTGCAAACCGATGGTTGGCTCATCAAGCACATACAAAGCGCCCACCAAACGCGAGCCGAGCTGTGAAGCAAGGCGGATACGCTGCGCTTCTCCTCCGGAGAGTGTGTTAGCACGGCGATCAAGCGTAAGGTAATCAAGTCCGACATCAAGCATGAACTGCAGTCGTGCCTCGATTTCTCGAACGACAGGAACTGAAATTTCTTTATCTTTCGGTGAAAGTTTCAAACCTTGCGTAAATGTCTGTGCGTCAAAGATAGACTGAGAAGCAAATTTCACAATGTTGATTCGAGTCTTTGGATTGTCGCCGATGAATACGTTCAAGGCTTCTTTGCGCAATCGAGCGCCTCCGCAATCATCACATGGCTCGTCGCCAAAGAAATGCTTGGTTCCAAGACCGTTACAAGTAGGACATGCGCCATACGGTGAGTTGAAAGAGAACAATCGCGGTTCGATTTCTGGGAATGAGAATCCGTCGTTCGGACATGCGAACTTTGCAGAAAGCAGGAATTCTTCCTGGCCGTCAAACTGAACGATCACGAGCCCATCAGCTTCGAGCAATGCGCGCTCGACTGCTTCTGAAAGTCGCAATCGGCTAGCATCTTTGTCTGACTTAAATTCATGCACGCCAAATTCGTCCACAAGCACTTCGATGTTGTGGTTCTTTGTCTTTGAGAGGACGATCTGCTCGCGAAGATTCTTCATCGCTCCATCAAGTCGAATATGCGAGAATCCCTTGCCGAGCAAATCATAAAGCATCTGATAGTGTTCCCCTTTTCGTCCGCGGACAAGAGGAGCATAAATATGCACTTTGGCATCATTCCATTCCACACCCATAACTGACTTTTTCTTCGAGCCTTCTTTCATGTAGCTTTGCATTTTCTCAATGACAAAGTTCACGATTTCTTCATTAGAAAGCTTTTTGATCTCAGTTCCGCATTCAGGACAGATAGGCTTTCCTACGCGCGCGTAAAACACACGAAGGTAGTCGTAGATTTCCGTTATTGTCGCAACAGTTGAACGAGGATTGTTTGAGCGAGACTTCTGGTCAATTGAAATTGCCGGAGACAAGCCAGTGATCTCGTCAACATCGGGTTTTGGCATTTGGTTAAGGAATTGTCGCGCGTAGGCTGAAAGCGATTCAACGTAGCGTCGCTGGCCTTCAGCAAAGATCGTATCGAATGCGAGCGATGACTTTCCCGATCCAGACATACCAGTAATAACCACCATCTTGTTTCGTGGCATTTCTACATCGATATTTTTGAGGTTATGGGTTCGAGCGCCTTTGACGATGATCGAATCCTGCTGTTTTTGATCTTTATGTGCCATAGGAATAGTATAAATTAGGAGTACATAGACGAGAACTTCACCCGCCAAGCTCGCTTGGGGGTGTCTATCTCTACTCATATATAATACCACAGCCGTCAAATGTTGACAAAAGCTTTGCAGAAGCGCAAAATCAGAGAAAACAACAACATATGAGCGAGATATTTGTAAACCCAGTGCAGATACACACCCTGCCAAAAATTGAGCAATTGCTTGAAGCAAATTTGCCCGAACTTAGAAACAATATTTTAGAATTCTTTAAAAAAGAGATTACACAGTACAGCATACTAGGAGCCCCACTGGAACTTCTAGTTGAATCGGAACAAGAAAGCTTTGAAATCAGACCAGCACCAATGCACAGCCCTGAGATGAAAGTTACTGCCGAATCAAAAAAAGTTGAACTTATCGAAAATAAATTATTTTTCACCACTGACAAGCAAATATATCTTGAAGACGGTGACAGCATTTATTTCATTAGTTCCCAACTTATGATTGAAAAGAAGAAGAACAATGACATGAAAGTCGTTTACGTATACGAGCACCAACTCACCGAAATGGAAGCTCGCAATACTGCAAACGGCGAAAGCTATGTTAACGAACACAATCACTAGTCCTATACCTCCCCGCCCCATGACCAAAAGTCATCGGGGCATTTTTTATTGAAAAAAAACCTTTTTTCTGGTATCGTACACCCGTGCCATCAAAGGCCTGCCCTGCGAAGCTCGCCTCGAGCGAAGAAGGGTCCCATCGTCTAGTGGTTAGGACAGCGGGTTCTCAATCCGTTAACCGGAGTTCGACTCTCCGTGGGATCACAGAGACGGCTCCGAGCAAACTGCTTTGCTCGGAGCCGCGATTGTGATAGCCGCAGCCATGTCGCTCTGCGACAGGCGAGGCGGGGTCGCGAGTACTTAGTCCGCACAATCCGAGCGGAAGCGAAGAGATGAGCAGACTTAGTAACTCGTGACCACAAACATACTTATGAAAGATAAGCCGATCATTGCGATAGATATAGACGATGTAATTGCTGCTAATGCATCAGCTTTTGTAGCGTACAGCAACGAAAAGTACGGCACGAACTTAACAATTGACGACTATCAAGAACACTGGGCAGAAATTTGGAAAATTGAGCATTCAGAAGTCTTACACAGAGCTACTGAATACCACGCTTCAGGATACATTGCCACATATTCTGTTATTGATGGTGCATATGCCGCTCTCAAGCAGCTAGCTGAGCGATTCACCATCATTGCAGTCACCTCACGCCGCAATTCAATAAATCAATTGACACATGAATGGATAGAGAAACATTATCCCGCGATTTTTCAGGATATTATTTTTTGCGGATTTTTTGATAGCGAACAACCCAACATTCACCTAACAAAAGGTGATGTGGTTAAAAATATTCAGGCATCATATTTTATTGATGACCAGCTCAAACACGTTTCTGCTGTAGCAGAAAATGGTATCCACTCACTATTATTTGGAGACTACTTTTGGAATAAAAGTGATGCATTGCCTTCTAATATCATTAGAGTCCAAAACTGGGAGGAAGTGATCGAGTATTTTCAAAACCTCTAGCTATGAGGTATTGAACATAAACCAGTACTTGTTTCTCTATACTTTGATATACTTCGTTCATGATACCCACAACCACCCCCTCTTCAAATTCCCCTCTTCCAGATATTCCTACAACAACTAAAAAACGAGGAAGATTCATAGTCCTCCTAATCATGTGTTTCGGCATTATTGTTATTTTATTTTTTGTATTTAAAACGAAACTGTCTTACATAATAAATCCAGCCAATTCATCAGTCAGCCTTAGTTCTGGTGAGAGCTGCTTACAAGGAAGTTTTTACAATTTGCACGATCCGGCAAATTCCATAGTAACAGAGGCAGAAAATCAATTTATTTCGAAAACCAACATATCAAAGCAATATTTCGACACGCATTTCGCATTTGAATGCGGCGCGAGTGCGCAAAATGGAGAGCATGTTATATACCGTTATAAAGTTGGTGATTATGCAACCGAAATACATCTGACTCGATTTAAAGGCCGCTCTGATTTTTCTTTTGATTATGGAGGATTTCATGAAATCAATTCCCTTCCGCCAAAACAAGAAGCCTTGATCACATTGCAAAAATGCCTTAAAGCCAAACCTGAAAATCTAGAAGTTTCCTTGTTCCAAAATATTCTTACTCTCACTGGTTCCACTTCGGACTATACAGCAAGCCTAAACCTTGAAAACGGCAGCTGCGAACGAGTACATATTGATCCTTATCGTTTCTAACCTTTCAAATACGGTATTTTTTGTTATGCTGAACATATGACCGACCAGGACATATTCCAGCACCTATTCACAGTCGCTGCCACCTCGAAAGACCCTCGAGGAGTGGTTTCTGCATGCCTGGTAGAAAATGGAACTATTCTTGCTTCGGCAGCAAGCTCAGACGATGGGGTCTATCATGCAGAAGACATTCTCTTTGCAGAAGCAGCGAAAAACGGACTTTCACTTTCAAAGCAAACAATCCTCTATGCAACTCTTGAACCATGCGGCAAACGATCCCGTTCGGGCATGATAGATTGCGTGACTCATATCATTGACGCTGGAATTGGCGAAGTAGTCTTTGGCGCTCGAGATCCAGAACAGAGCGCTTTTTCCAAAACAAGACTTCCCGCTGCCGGAATAGCAATTCGGCAAGTGGCCGACAGCACTATCATTCAAGAATGCGCTCGGATATTCAACACTTCAGTCACCATGGAAAACGCTCGCCTTGATGTAACATTCAAACCTGTCGACTAGTCACAGAGATATTTCATCTTATAAACAAAAAAAATAAGCTGGCATACTTAGGTATGTCAGCTTATTTGCTTATTTCTTTCACGTTACTCTAACAAAGTTCTATCGGTCGAACGATTATTTTGTTCATATTGTCTTTGCTCCGGCTTTTATTAAGCGCAATACTAGTCGTGGAGTTTGGATCCCATCCTGGCGAGAAAATCGCAGCGTACCATGTCGGCAGCGGATTGCAATTTTCGTCAAAAATAACTACGGTCTTATTAATTGATTCATCCTCTTCTGTTTTTAACTGAAATTTAACAATAAAAACTTTCAGAGGTTTCTGGCCAATTAATTTTTTATCTGTTTTGCAATATGTACCTCTATCAAATCTCTGTCCGCGGTGCTTAGTCTTTTCTGCCATAATAAGCTGAGAAACTTCTTCCGAGATGCTTTCGATTGATCTTTTCATACCACCTGCATGGTCTGGTACCGGCCAGCCTTCTGCGTTTGGATACACAACTTCTTTAGTTACTACCACTGTTTCTATTCCTGCTGCAATCAGATCTTTTCCTAATTGTTTTTTAAACTGAAAACGTAGGTATATTTCTACAGTGTTCTTAGCTAAGTCCCGTACATTCTCTTTCAGAAATCTCGTTGCAAGCAAAATAGTTTCTTTGGTTGGCCGAGAGAATCGAGGTGTTTTTGGTGTTTGTTTTTTCGTTGCCATGGCGTGTATTTGAATTGGTTTTTTCAACTTCCTGAAGAAACTGAAAAAACCAATTCAATCGCGCGAAACATTGTTAAAGAAATTGTACGTCAGTATTATATCATATTTACACTTAAATGTCAAAAAGCCTTATACTAAGGCTTTTTGCAAGTTTCTATTTCTAGCAATATGATTCTTATCGTTTATCCCACTCACTCTCTTGTCGGACCAACAGCTCTGATGCTTTGCTTGGATCAGCCAACAATGCTTTGGTAACGCGCTCGAGTCGTACGCTCTGTGATCCTTTAATGAGCACAATGTCTCCCCCATGAACCGTTGTCTTTAGAAATTCTCCTGCCTGTTCTGCGGTATCAAAATGTTTTATGCGAGTGAGACTGAATGCCGCTTCTTTTGCGCCTTCATCAATATACTTTGATCTCTGGCCAACGGTAACGAGAAAGTCGCAGGATTCGGGAATCTGTTTTCCGACAAGTTCGTGTGCCTCCTGCGTATATTTGCCGAGTTCCATCATGTCGCCCAGGACGGCGATCTTGCGGCCACCTGAGACTTGAATTTCTTTCAAGAGTTCGAGCGCCGATCGCGAAGCGATCGGCGACGAGTTGTATGTATCGTCTATCAAAATACTTCCATTCAATCCTGCGAGAAGCGCAAGTCGTCCCGGTGGCGTATGGTATTCTCGCAACGCAGTAACTGCTTTCTCCATTTCAAAACCAAGACCATACACAACTGCGCATGCAGCCAGAGCAGCAGTCACATGGCTTTCTCCGATGATATATGGCATGGATACGATATATTCGTACTCTGGTACTACCAAAGTCCATTCACGGCCTTTCGGAATCTTGTGCCCAAAACCGTCATCTATGTAACTGAACTTCAAATGCTTTCCACGGATAGGCAGCATGTCATTAAATCCATACAATGCTGTGACTGCGCCATGTTTTCCGAACAATACCGAAACAACTGGATCATCGCCATTTAAAACAAGCAGACCGTCTGCCTTGAGCGCCTGCGCCAAGCTGGTTTTTTCTTCGATGACATGCTCTTTTGATTCAAAAAATTCTATATGCACTGGTACATCTGGGAAACGAGTAAGTACCACGACATCTGGCTTGAGCCATTTTGCAATGCTTTTAATATCTCCTGGTTTGTCAGCACCGATTTCTAGCACCAACCATTCTGGATATTTGTGCGGGAAAACAATAAGCCCAAGTCCGCCGATCAGCGTCTTTGCCCAGATAAAAGGATTGGTCCAGCCGTTCGGCATGCCAAGAATAGAGAGCGGTACTCCCATTTCACTGTTATAGCTTTTTTCACTGCGGCGCACATGCACATATGGAGCAAGCGCTATGTAGATAGCGTCTTTGGTAGAAGTCTTTCCTACGCTTCCTGTTACGGCAACGATTTTAGGCTTGTAACGCTTGAGAACCATGCGGGCTTCCCATGTGAGAATATTGACTATTATGTTCTTGAATGTTGATTTCATAAGTTATCTGTCTGGAGCTACATCATAATACGTAAGAAGGAATTTTGCGAGGTCCATAAATGGCACTGCCATGGTCTGTGATGAGTAACTTACATTCTTTGGATTGATGCCGTAGAGGACCACAAGGAAGCGAGGATTGTATGCTGGATAATATCCGAACATAGAGTGGAGGTATTGATCAGCGTAATACCCTCTTCCATCTTCTCGAGCCATTTGAGCAGTACCTGTTTTTGCTGCAACTGCATAATGTTCAAGCTTGAGCGTACCGCCAAGGAGGTTGGTGTCCACAGTCTGCACAAGCATGCGAGTAATAGTAGCCGATGTTTCAGGTTTCAAGACTTGCACTGGCTCTGGCCGCTTGATCTCTTGCGTAAATCCATCAGGGAAACGAATTGCTTTCACTACGCGAGGAGATACTGTCTTGCCGTCATTTGCGAGCGCCGAGAAAGCGCGAGCTGCAGAAACAGGCGTAAGAGCGATACCTTGTCCGAATGATGCAGTAGCATATTCAACCTCACGAGTGCTCTTCAAGTTATTCATGATGTTGCTCACTTCTCCCGGCATATCGACACCAGTTTTTTCAGTGAGACCAAACTTTACGAAATAGTCGCGGAACTTTTCCTTGCCCAATCGCTGCATGACGAATGTCGCACCCATGTTGAGCGACTTATCAAAAATAGTCTGCATGGTCGTAATGCCTCGCGCTGTTTTATCAAAGTTACAGATATGTTCCGTATTTAAATTCATACAGCCAGTATCGTTGTATGTTGTCTGTTCATTGATGACACCTGCATCCATTCCCGCAGCAAGTGTTAAAGCTTTGACGATAGAGCCGAGCTCATACACATCTTCAACGTTAGGATTCTGGAATGAACTGATGTTTTTCACAGAAGAATACGCACCCGGATCAAAGTCAGGGAAACCTGCCATTGCGATAATATCACCAGTCTTTGGATCAATGATAATACCGCCGGCTTTGTCGTTATGCCATTTTGCAATAACGTCAGTCAGCGTTTGCTCAAGAGCATGCTGAGCCTCAGGATCGATTGTTGAAATAATATCTCCTTCGGAATGCGGATCGCGGAATAACGTCTTGTGCAGGTTGGTAAAAAGTTCCGCAAAGAAGTTCACATACAAATCACTTTTGTTGCGAGACAACACATCATTGTATTCACGTTCAAGGCCATAGCGGCCAATCAGTTCGTCGCCTTTGAATCCAACGAATCCGAGCGTCTGTGATGCCATGCGTCCTCCTGGATAGAAACGTTCTTTGCCGTCTTCAAGACGAACGCCTTTCAACTTGAGCGCGGTAATATCTTTCTTGTTTGCTTCAGAAAGATGGTCACCCAATACTTCATACTGATCGTTCGCCCTTACGAAGCCAGCATCAAACACTTTTCGTTCTATAGGCACGACGGCATTCAAGGCTGTGTAAACAGATTCTTTTACTTCTGGCTTTATCTCCATCGGAGAAATAATGAGCTTGTATCGCGCATTCAACGTTGCCGCTGGTACTAGCGTACCGTTCGACTGGGTAAAATAAATGGTACCGCGGTCATAGAGGCCATTCACTTGGCTTGTATATTCGCCAATTGCAGCGCTCGCATAATCCTTATGATGGACTATCTGAACAAGAAAAAGCTTGGCTACAATAAAGAGCGCAAGCCCAACGAGAACAACACTGACGATTGCTAATCGAGTTGAAAAATTAGAATTCATGTGGAGCAGCAAAGGAAAGCTTCGACACTGCTGAAGCTCCGCGGCTCACGAACGATATTTTGTTCGCTTCGTGCAATCCAAGCGATGCTCCAGTATTCAAATTGATACTCTGAGCTTTTGCGAGATATTCAACCTGCAAAGTACCGATGTGCGCTGAGAGTTCTTGTGCTTCTTTCTGTGACGATCCTCGAGCGATAACGAAGTGGATGGTTGAACAGAGTGCGTACGCATATAAAATGACCCCGACAGCAATCAATCCGATGCAAACCAAAGCAGCGCGCTTATAGACGAGCGTTTCTTCAAGATTGCGAGTATGTGATTGTATGAATGCAGCTGTTGTCATATATTATTTTTTCTCAATGATGCGTAATTTCGCACTGCGCGACCGTGGGTTTGATTGTGATTCTGAGAGAGTTGGAACAATGGGCTTTTTTGTAATCGTGGTTGCGATGCCCTCTGTGTGGAATTCTCTGAAAGCATTTTTGACGATGCGGTCTTCGAGAGAATGGAATGTGATGATCGCGAGCCGTCCGCCAGGAGCAAGCATTTCTACCGCGCCTGCAATTCCCTGCCTCAGTGCCCCTAATTCATCATTAACGGCGATTCTGAGTGCTTGGAAGGTCTTTGTGGCAGGATTGGTCTTCCCTTTTTGGAAACGCGCAGGAAGGGCTGACTGGACGACTTTGACCAAGTCAAACGTTGTCTTGATCGGAGCTATCAATCGAGCTTCAACGATAGCTTTTGCGATGCGTCGTGCAAATGTATCTTCGCCATATGCGTAGATAATGTCAGCAAGAGCAGATTCGCTTGAAGTATTCACCAGATCAGCAGCAGTTAATGTGACATCTGGAATGATCGTATCTTCCATTGTCATCAAGAGCGGCTCATCTTTCTGAAACGTAAAACCTCGTCCAGAATCATCAAGCTGCACTGAGCTGATGCCGATATCCATGAGAATTGCGTCTACCTGAGTGAAACCGTGTTCTTTGAGCTGTGAAGCAATATTTCTAAAGCTGTCATTGATCAAGATCGGTTTTGCTCCAAGAGCTGTGAGCAATTTCTCAGAACGCTTGAGCGCATCGCCCTCGCGGTCGAATCCGATGATCGTCACATTCTTCTGCGATTGAAATGCCGCAGCAGCGTGACCACCGGAACCAAGCGTGCCATCTACATAGATAGCTCCAGGCTTGAGGTTGAGGCCAGTAATTGTTTCTTCTAAAAGGACAGGAATGTGCGCCATAAATGTTATTTTGTAACACCGCACTTATAAAGAATTTTGATTCGGAGGAAGCGAGCCCCTCGCCTTGCCCTTAATTGCGGGGCGCGGCGGAGAATCAAAATTATTTATAAGTAAGGTGTGAACGAATTATTTATAAAACCCCAACCCCTCCCAACTTCTCTGCCAATTGGTCAGCTTCTTTTTCGACCACTGCCTTGTAATCCGCCCAGACCTTCTCATTCCAGATTTCAACACGGTTCTGAACGCCGATAACAGCCACTGTCTTTTTGAGGCTTGCGCGATCCTTCAAGAAGTCCGGCACCAAGATGCGTCCGCTTCCATCCACATCAACTTCAACTGCTCCTCCGAACATAAATCGGTTGAAGCTTCGATTGTCAGCTTGGAGCATTGAGTTCTCGCCCAAACGGCTGGCGATCTTTTCCCACTCTTTGACGGTGAACATGAAAATCGACTTGTCCAACCCTGGAGCAAGCACGACCTTCTTACCCAACTCACTTCGAAATTTAGCCGGCAATGACATGCGGTTCTTTTCGTCGAGCGTGTGTATGTATTCGCCGATGAGCATTAGTAAATCTCGTTATCGCATCTCCCAATAAAACGCACCATATCTCCTCTCATTTGCACTAAATCCTCACAAAACTAGATATCCCACTTCTTCCCACTTAAGACTAATTTTACTCCACTTCATCCCACAATGCAAAGAACTAACCCACAAAAAACTGTGGATAAATAAGGGTTTTTTGTGAACTATCGTTCACTTACCTTCAAAATAAAAAACCGCTTTGGTAGCGGTTTTTTATTACATATTGAAATCCTTTTATTTGTTTTTATGAATATCGCTCAAGGTCACCGGTGAGCTTTTCTACTTCGCTCTTTGATCCATAGACTAGTACGCCAAGATATTCCACTTCATCATAATTTTTTGCCGCAGTCATCTCTATCACCTTCTTGTCGTTCGTCGTTTCTATCATTTCGCGAGTGAATTCGTCTACTTCAAGTTTAGCGGCTTTGGCGTCGCGAGCAAGCGACTGGAGCGCCGTCGAAGACGGCGCGACTTTGATGATGATAGCTTGCTTAGTATTGAGCTTGATAGAAACATTATCTTTTGACGTAATCGTGTCTTGCGTAAACAACTGCTTTCCGAGATGGGCGCCGAATGCGGCATTGAGGTGCGCAACAGTATTAAGTTCCTGCCATTTTTCAAGACCGATGCCTGAATTTAAAACCGCTACTGCGAGCATAGTTTCTTTTTTCTTTGGAGCGCCTTCTTCTTTTGGACGCATCAATGGGAAGAGCTGCGTTTCGCGAACTGGCTTATCCATCAAAAAGCTGATGAATCGTTCTGACATTCCAAAACCGAATGCCGGCGGCATGCCATACTCAAGTGCTTCGACGAAATCCATATCTGCCATCTGCGCTTCATCATCGCCTGCATCGCGAAGAGCCTGCTGTTCCATGAATCTGCCGCGCTGATCAACTGGATCGTTAAGCTCGCTGAATCCCTTGCCCATTTCGCTGCCCGCGAGAATAACCTGGAATCGTTCTACCGTCTTTGCGTTGTTTCGATTTCGTTTTGCCAATGGTTCAAGATATACCGGAACGTTAATCAAAAAGCCTGGGCCGCCGATAGACTTTCGAACTCGCTTCCAAAGCATATCAACTCCGCGCTGAATATTCATTTCAGAGGGCTTGTATTCAATGTCGAATTTCTTGAAAGCGGCAATAATCTCCGCCAGCGTTTTGTCATTCGTCTCAGATGCTTCTTCGGTGACGGCAAGAGCGTCGATGCCATATTCTTGCTTGAGAATATCTACGAAGTCATACGTCTTCCATTCATCTGCAAGATCTATTTCGAATCCTTTGATGGTAAACTTTGTCGTTCCGAATACCTTCTGCCCGATCAAGCGATACAGCTCCTTGGTCATTTCCATGCCTTCCTCATAGTCAGAATATGCCATGTAATACTCGAGCTGCGTATAGTCCTGGAGATGCTCGTTCGACATTCCTTCGTTTCGGAAAATGCGTCCAATTTCGAATGTTCGAGGGATTCCAGCAACGAGCAATTTCTTCTGCCAGAGCTCTCCCGCAGAAATACGGAGGAACACATCGATGTTAAGCGCATTGTGATGAGTTGCGAACGGACGAGCATCTGCGCCGCCAGTCGTATTTTCAAGTACGGGAGTTTCAACTTCGATAAAATTCTTTTGCAGGAGATATTCGCGGATAGTATTCCAAAAGAGTGAGCGCTTGCGAGCCATTTCAGCAAGTTCGGGATGGAGCAAAATATCCAAGTAGCGCTTTCGCAAGCGCTCATCCTCATCTTCAATGCCGAAGTATTCTGTCGGGATAGGAAGCAATGACTTTGAAGCCATTTTCCATTCTTTAGCCAAGATGCTGAACTCACCTCGCTGAGTGGTAAACAATGTTCCAGTTATTTGGATAAAGTCCCCCATGTCAGCGCATTCGGTAAAGAGATCGAATTGAGCTGCTTCCATATCGTCCTTTTTGAAGACTGCCTGAAGCTTGTCCGTTCCATCAAAAATAACAGCGAACAAGATCGCTCCCTGTCCTCGAATAACCATTACGCGGCCCGCGATGGTAATAGTCTGTCCGGTTTCTGACAATGACGCGAATTTCTCGCGCACATCTGCAAGCGTATAGTCTCGTTCAACATGCGCGGGATAGGGTTCCATTCCTGCCTGTGTAAGTTTTGCTAATTTTTCCAAGCGGGTTGCGCGGATTTCTTCGAGTGATGCCATATGGGAGGAGTATAGCAAAATCCGCTTAGTATGGAAACTAAGCGGATTTGAGCGACAAGTATGATTATTTGATGTCTACGATTGTGTATTTTGTTTCCCCTTTTGGAGTAACGAATGTTACAACATCGCCTTTCTTTTTTTCATAGAGAGCTTCGCCCAGCGGTGAGTTGTGAGAGATCATGCCGCGCGCCATATCTGACTCTTGAGCGCCGACAACAGTGAAGATCTTTTCTTCCTTTTCTTTTTCCTTGCGAACAGTGACAACTGAGCCAATACCTACTGCTGCGGTCGTGTGCTTGGTAACAATTTCTGAATTCTGGAGGATCTCTTCGATCTGGCCAATGCGTTCTTCGAGACGTCCCTGTTCTTCGCGAGCGTTGTGATATTCTGCGTTTTCTGAAAGGTCGCCGAGTGATTTTGCGAAAGCGAGGGCATCAAGAATCTTCTGTCGAGCGGGACCCTTGAGGTCTGCTAATTCTGCCTCAAGTTCAATTTTCTTTTCAGGTGAGATAAAGTTTTTTCCGTTTTGCATGGCACAACTATAGCGTAAAATGAGGAAATCGTCAATGACGCTCTCAAGAAAATATGAAGAAAACCTTTAGGAAATTCTTTCGCAAGAACGCTCGATTAGCACCATCCGTTTAGTATTTTTCTAAGCTTGTACCCTATTTGATAGACAAAATATAAGCCTGGCATCACAACCAAATCATAGCTTCCAGCCATTTCTACAATGCTGCCTCCGTAGCCTTTTTTAAAATCTGTAAAACCTGCCCACGGATTTTTGGGGTCAGTGACGTCGGGCGGAAGGATGCCCCATAAATCGAGTTTTGATGCACCATGCTCTTTCCCGAACAAAATAACATGCCATACGAGCGCATTCATCGCTTTTAAATTTCGGTGTTCAGTAGTGGAGCCAGCGTACGTATAATACAGCGTGCCTTTATACAAAAAAAGTTCGCATGCTGCCAGCGGTTTTCCTCCAAGATATGCGACGAGAATATGAGAAATTCCTTGCTTTGAAAATATGTCCCAAATCGCCTTGTGGTATTTTTTCGTATGACCGCCAAAATGCTGCCGCTTCGTAGTGCTTTCGTAGAGAGAATAGAAATCTTCAAACCCTTGCTCAGTATCTTGGGTAGAAACAATAACGCCTTTGCGCTCAGCGAGCCCTACATTGTATCGAGTGGTTGCTTCAAGTTCGCTCTTGAGAATTTCAGCTGTTTTTGAGAGATCGATGACACGAGTATATTTATAAAACAATGGTGTCGCAGAAACGCGAAGTATTGGATGCGCGTGAGTGGCACTAGCAGCTTCTTCGTTCGGCTCAAACTGCACAGAAATGATTTTATATTTCTTGCAGTATTCTTGCAGGTATTTCAAAAATGCTTCACTCGGCATTACAGAGCGAGGGACATACCCAACAAAATACGGAAGTCCGGGGATTTTATGCAAGGTCATCTGATATATTTCTACCAATACCTCGCCTTGGTACGCGCCAAATCTTCGGACTGGAAGTCCTGTCGTTTCTCGAATCTTACCCCATGCAAAAGACTGCAGCGGATGGGTCGCTGTCTCGTCAAAAATAGGTTCTTCTATTGTGTGCAGTTCTCGTACGGTCATACATTATTCAACATATTCAGGAGTGTTCTCCGCCATCCAGGTGAGCTGATCGAGAGCGACGGCTGCCGCACCCGGAGAGGGAACCTCAGTTCCTTTTTCCATCATTACGGCGAACGCATACTTTGGATGGTCATAGGGGAAAAATCCGGTCGCCCACGCATTGATGTACTGATTGTTAACGCCCACTTGCGCAGTACCGGTTTTGGCCGCTACTTTAAACGGTAGCGCATTCAATGCCTTAGCTGTTCCCAGCGGATCAGTCACAACAAGACGCATTCCTTCGCGCACGACTTGGAAGTAGGACGCTTTCAAATCTAGTGTTGTTTTTTTTGCTTCAAATGTCTTGTCGTCTTTTAGAATGTGCGGAGAGACCAGTGTGCCGTTGTTTGCGATTGAAGCTACAGCACGAGCCATTTCAATCGGAGTTACCTGAACGCCATACTGTCCGATAGCTGTGTTGTATGTATCTCCAATACGCCATGGATCTCCATTAAAGTTTTTTAATTTCCAATCCGGACTTGGAATGACTCCCCCCTTTTCATTTGGAAGATCAATGCCTGTTGGCACCCCTATACCAAACATCGTTAAATATTTACCGATATTGTCGATGCCGATCCCACGCTGAGATTGGTATCCACCGCCAACGTTATAAAAGAAAATGTTTGAAGAAAAGGCTAACGCATGTCTGACATCGACAACGCCGTTATCTGGTCGGTAGTCTTTGAAAACCGTAGGACGAGATGGGTCATACGGGTTTGGAATACTGATCGTTCCATGCGAAGCAATCATAGTGTTGGGAGTAATAACCCCTTCAGTAAGCCCTGCCATTGCCATATATGGCTTCACGATCGATCCTGGAGAATACAATCCGCCGACCGCACGGTCTAGAAATGGTTTGCTTGCATCATTCAAGTAGTGCTGAATTTTTTCGCGGTCATCTCCCGCCGACATTATTTCCGAAGAATATTCGGGAATACTCGTAAGCGCCAAAACTTCTCCGTTCTCAATATTGATTATGATACCTGCGCCTCCCTTGTATCCAGACTTCTGCATGATGGCGTGAATAGCTTCGGCAAAATGCCCTTGCAATCGCGAATCAATCGAAAGGGTTACGTTATCGCCTGGTATTGGTTTGTATATCTGGTTTGAGAGAGTAGTTTTGCCATGCACATCGCGCTCAATCAATCGTGTCCCGTTCTCCCCGCGGAGAAGATTGTTATATTGTTTTTCGACGCCGTTCTTTCCGACAAATTCAGTTTGCCAAAAATTTCCTGAAGAGTCTTTTGATGGATAACTGACATATCCCAGCAAATGCCCGAAGCCAGGCTTGTCGATATACACTCGGCGAGAAAATGCCTCATCGGTAGTCGTGGTTTCGTTCCATGCAAGCAGGTTTTCGTTACGGTCATATATCACTCCGCGTTCTGCAAAAATAGGCTCGCGTGCAAGCTGATTCTGCTGGCTTTGCGCATAGTATGCGCTCCCCTTAACTCCCTGCATATAGAGCAAGCGTGCGCCGAATACAAAAAATACGATAAGGAAAAAAGCTTGTACGCCCTTCAGAGTTTTTTTGCTGATGGCTTTTTCTATACGGCCCTCGAATTGCTGCTTATCAAATTGGGGCAAGTTTTGGGAATCTAAAAAAATCTCGTCGGGTTCGACGAATGCGTGCGAGTACTTATTCCTTTTTCCAAAAAAATTAAGAATTCCCATAGCGAGTAAATTGCTTGCCTACTTCAGCGAAAATGAAGAGTGCGATACTGACCATAGTTCCGACCATCAAAAAACCGTGGAAACGCAGGAGCGGACTGCCAAACACTATGTCAGTTACTAGTACGGCAAGTACTCCTTCAATATACCAGTCAAACAAGACATAACCAACTAATGCGAATATGAGCGTTGCCCAATAAGGAAAAAAAGATGCTGAAAATAGGCAAAGTATGGAAAATAAAGGTCTCAGGTAGGTCATATTAGACTATTACGTTTAAGCGGCGAAGAATAAACCGAAGAATGAAAAATACTGCCAGTAAAATGATGCCGTAAAACAAATAGCCATTCAAGAATATGAACGAGAGAGCGCTATAGAAATAGTACGCAGAACTCGGTGATTCTACGACTACTTTTTTATCTGAACTTACTTTGACAGAAGCAGGCTTTATTGCATCCGCTTTGTCTCGAAGAGCAGCATACTTTAACCCAAGACTTAATCGTTTTTGATCAATAGAATTAAACCAGTTTTTTACTGGCAGTGGAACTTTCGCAACCACTTTTTTTTCCCATTCCGCTATGACTGATAGTTCGTTAGAAACTGCTGGAGAAGAAGCCCTCGAACCTTGCTGGATCGGTTGTTGTTGATTTCGGGACGGCGCAAGCTCAAGCGTTTGCTGAGCAAAAACCACCGTACAGCTAAAAGCTAGAGCGGCAAAAATACTGGTTCCGAGCAAAAATCGCTTCATATATCTCTAGTATACCTCGGAGGTACTGAAAAATGAAATTAGAGGCCGAGACCTGGAAGTGAAACGCTTGGCGTAACTGGCGGAACAGCTACAGTAGGAACAACGGGTGGAATATTAATTTCAGAAGGTACGGCATTTACAACTGGTGGAAGTACTCCTGGCGCGGAAGTAACGGGAATTTCAACATCAGTTCCCGCCTGACCGCCTGCTGTATCTGACGGCGGGGTTATGGTAAGCGTATTATCTGGGTGTTCGATTTCGCTCGTGTGCTGATTTGAATGCGGATTTGAATCTTGAGTTACTTTGAATTCTGGTTTGCGTATAACTGGTTTTGGATATTTAGCCTCAACCTCAGTTTCATTCTTTTTTGTGTCTCCATCCAGAATATCTCGAACAACAGCCGCGACTTCAGTGATTTCCTTGTTTGAATCCAAACGAGCATTTGCGATTGCCTGCAAAATAGTCTGATGATCTGTAAGGGACACATTAAAATCGGCACTCATTTCCTCAGGTTCTTTTGTATTTCCTTCAAGGGCCAGCAACTTCAGCTTTTCTCTGAATTGAGTTTCTTTATATTTAAACGCAGAAGTAAGATCTTTTTTCTTTCCTTCATCAAGCCTATTCTCACGAGCCAATTGCTCTGCTTCTTGCAAGCGAGTAAGGGCATGCTTTGCCTGAAGAGCTGCTTTTGCTTTTATACCGATAGTAAATAATTCTTCGGCATTTTCAGATATATGTATTTTAACTGGATACAATATGTCACCCGGGATTGACTCCTGTGCCGCATATACGCTTCCTGCCGCTAGAAGAAATAGTACAAAGCATCCCATTACAGGCGTGAGTACGCGCAAGGAATATGCCTGCCAAGGACTTGGCACGGCTCGTGGTCGGGGTGCAACAGTAAGTGGATTCTCCTTCATATGAAGTTTTAGAGAAGCGAGCATTGATTCTTTTTCATCGCTATCTAATGATACTTCTTGCGTCACAATAAAAGAATCCTCCAGCTGTTTAGCTGATATTTTTTTAGGATGGTTAAAAAATTTCATATATATTAGTCCTCTAGCGGTCCTGACAGGCGGCTGACAAGCTCTCGCAATTTTTTCATTCCTCTATGCGCCCGCACTCGTATTACCCCTTCTCCTTCACCTAACACTTCAGCTATTTCTGCGTGTGAAAGCCCTTGCGAATACCTCATTTGTATCACATCTTGATACTCTCGCGAAAGTGACCCAACAAGCTTCATAATATGAGCGCCATCCAAGGTATCAATGAGCGACTCCACCGTATCTTCACCAGGATCAAAACCTTTTTCTTGAAGCAAATCCAAAGACTCCGATGTATGTAGTCGATAATGATCGACGACAATATTATGAGCAGTCCGATACAAGAAGGCTTTGTAGTTATCGATACATTCGCCTTTTACGAGGTAGTTCCAGGTTTTAACAAACACCTCCTGGGTCAAGTCTTTCGCGACTTCTCTGTTGCTTACCTTCCAAAAACAATACCGGAATATTGGATCGGCGTACTCCTGATATGCCTCTAAATATTGTTGCTCCGCTTCTTGCATACTAGATGACGGAATAACTCCGAATTCGTTACATAATAACTTCGGCCTCTCTTTAATCTTTATTGAGTATAGCAAAGTGACATTTTTATAAACCTTGACGAGCCTTCAATTCGTTTCGTTTTGCAATAATCCCTATGAAAACCTTTATTTCTTAGGCTTTTTTGCTTTATTCTCTTTTACCCGATATGTAACTATTTTTCGGATAAGAGGAAGCGGGAGCGGCTCAGTATGCTGAAATTGAACTGTGCCTTTTGAGGTCTTGTAGCTGCTTAGTTCCTTTTGGAAAACCACACCAGTCTGAGGCAATGCGTAGAGACCGATATGATTTTTGAAGCCCGCAAAATATACGAGCGGACCATGTAACTTGTATGAGGGCATTCCATAGCTGATACCCTCATCTGCTTGAGGAGCTAGTTTCTGTACGATCTTTCTAATTGCAGTAAGACGTTCAGCAATGTCCTTTGGGAACATTTTGATGTAGCCCTCTACTGTTTTTGTTTGAAGCATTTTCATGCGTATATTGTAGCAAAACCTATTTCTCCAAGTCGAATGTGTCGTCGATACGGATCTGCTCCACAAACTCTGGAACGTGAGAAACAATAACCATGGCGCCTTGATACTGGTCGAGAGCTTTAGCAATGATCGGCAAATGGCGGAAGTTAATATGGTTAGTCGGCTCGTCGAGAATGAGCAAGCCTGGCTTTTGGAGTACAAGCCCTGCAAATGCCACCAATCCCTTTTGTCCTTCAGAGAGATTACCAATGCGTGTTTTAATAAGTTCAGAGGTAATAAGGAATCCTGCAGCAACGCCGCGAAGGTATTCTTCGTTCACCTTTGCTCCGGATTGCTCCATAGCTTTTGCCAATGACTGATAGACAGTGTCGTTAAAATCAAGAGTAGAAAAATCCTGACGGTAGTAACCAACGTTTGTTCCGGGAGTAATGATGGCTCCTTCGGACTTGCCGCTCGCCAGTGTTTCAAGGAGTGTGGATTTGCCGATGCCGTTTGGGCCCTTCAAAAGCAAGTGCTGGTTTTTCTTGAGGGTAATGTTTGCCTTCTGTTCCACGATCTTGCCATTTTTCATGCGAGTGAATGAACTGATCTTGAGGATCTCGCCGTTAATGTCTGCAGGAGTCTGGATCGTAAACGGACGAATAGTCTTGTCCTCTTTGCGCACATCAACCATTTCTTCTTCAAGCTCTTCTGCAAGTTCCTTCATGCGTTTTGCGACGAGACGCAAACGTCCTCCTTTGTGAGCGAACTCATTGGACTTGTCTTTTTTTGCCTGAATCTGTTTTGCGAGCTGGGCGTTCTTTGCATTTTCTTTTTCTACGCGGGCAGTGATCTGCTTGACCACGTCAAAGTAGTTACCGACATAGTTTTCAATCTTTCGAGTGTACACATCGAGATATACGACACCTTCGGTAAATGAATTCAAGAATTCTGCATCGTGAGAAATGACCATAACGGTTTTTGTATAGTTTTTCAAAAATTCAGTAAGGTGGGCAATGCCAGCTTTGTCGAGGTTGTTTGTCGGCTCATCGAGCAAAAGCAAGTCTGGATCTTGTATGAGCGCAGATGCCAAAAGAAGACGTGCCTGCTGTCCGCCAGAGAATGTGCGAATGACGCGGTCGTGCACTTTCTCGTGTCCAACAAGATGCACCACTTCCAAGATCTCATCGATCTTCACATCGATATCGTAAATCTTTTTTGAGAAGCATTTCTGAAAGAAGTCTCGCACGCTGAGATCGAGCTCATCGCGAGGAATCACCTGGCGGGAAGTTGCAATAGTTACGCCGTTAACGACGTTGATCATTCCTTCTTCAGGCTTGTATTTGCCTGCGATCAAGCCAAAAATAGTGCTTTTGCCGGCACCATTTTGTCCCATGAGCGTGAGTTTTGCGCCCTTGCGAATTAAAAAATCAACCTCTTCGAGGATGGGTTTATTTTCGTTATATTCAAATGTGACCTTGTCGAATCTGACGATCGCTTCTTCTTTTGCCATGTTGTGGAGTTACTATAGCACATAATTTCAATTTTTCAGCTCTTGTCAGGCGTTTCAGTTCCCCTTCGCGCCTACGGACGTCAGCATACGTTTTGTGCTTTTCCGAATATCGCAAGAAAACTGGGCGCCGGATCTTGGTGTAATGCGCTCCGGATTTGAGATTATTATGGGAGTGCAGGCGCTTTTCAAGGTCGTTAGTGGAGCCGACATAGAGAGTTTTGTCAGCACATTCGAGAATGTACGCAAAATACTTCACAGAAGTTTTTACGATTGGACGTTTTCTTACAGCTCCTTTTGCCATAGTTCAAGTATATACTATACTTAAAGAATTACAGGAATAGTTTTTAAACATATGGAAGAAGAAAAAGTAATCATGTGCCCGAAGTGCAAAATCCCGATGGAAAACGGCGTCTGCCCTGTTTGCGACATGCGAGCAATCGATATCGAAGACGAGGATGAGTACAACGACCGACGGGAGCGAAGATAATCAATACAAAAGGCCGGCGCGCGAAGCGCGCCGGCCTTTTGCTTAGAAATTATTTCTTCTTCTTAGCTACTACTTTCTTCGCAGCAACTTTCTTTACTTCTTTCTTTGCTGGAGCAGCAGCCTTCTTGTCTGCCTTCTTTTCTTCAACTTTCTTTCCGAATGAAGGAGCTGGAACTGGAGCTGAAACTTTTTCCTTAACAGATTCTGCTGGAGCAGCTGGTCGGCCAGATGCGCGAACCATATCCATCAAGCGATCAAGCTTTGAGTTTGCCATATCGAGCTGACGAACCAAATTGTCGATACGCTTGTCTTCTCCGGCTGGAGCTGGCTTCTGATATGGAGCAGCTGGACGATCGTTAGTGAATTCACGTCGTGGAGCAAAATCTCGTCCGCCACCGCGTTCTTCACGAGGATTGTTCCCTTCTTTCATAGCACCGAAACAGTCGCTGCAGTATACTGGCTTTTCGCCATTTGGACGAAATGGAACTTCACATGTCTTTCCGCAGTTTGCGCAAGTTGCCTTGTGCATCTGAGGAGCACGGTCGCCGCCACGATCTCCGCCACGATTATCTCTGTTTTCCCATGGCTTCTTGTTAAAGCTAGGTCGTCCTCCAAATCCTCCACCACGATTTCCTCGGTCATCAAATTTTCCCATAAAACTCTTGTATTAGTTGATTAATTGCTTCTTGTACCGAAGATACTACGCTATTCTTGACAAAATTGCAAGTTCTGGGATAAAAAGTACTCTTTCACTAGGCAAATATACATTATGTTGAAAACATTATATAGTACCTTGCATAACATAGTACTATGTGCAATAATTGAATTATGGAAAAAAGCACTACAGACGAAGCACATGCTCAAATGCGCAAAGGAATGATAGAGTTCTGCGCAATGCTCATTATAGAGCGAGGTAAGGCATATACTTCGGATATATTAAAAGAATTAAAAGCGGCAGACCTTCTGGTCGTCGAAGGGACGCTCTACCCTCTTCTCTCGCGGCTTAAATCACAAGAATTGCTAGAATATGCTTGGGAAGAATCAAAAACGGGGCCACCAAGAAAATATTACACACTTACTCCCGCGGGAAAGCTTTCACTCTCCCAGTCGAAGGAAGCCTGGAAAGAACTTTCATCCTCTATTAACTCACTTTTGAAATAACATGAAAAAAACAATCAGCATCAGCATCGCCCATACACTCTTCAATATTGAAGAAGACGCATACGCAAAGCTTGAACTTTATCTACGCTCGATCAAGGAACATTTTGCTGCAAATCCAGACAATGAAGAAATTGTCGGTGATATCGAATCACGCATCGCAGAACGCCTCTCAGAACTTCCACATAAGATAATTACGCTTGCCGACGTAGAAAGGATTACGGCAGATATGGGAACGATCAATCAGTTCGATGAGACAGAGGCACATGAAGAGAAAACACATTCTTCAAAAAAAGGACATCGCAAGCAGCTCTACCGGGATCCTGACGGTGCGGTTATCGCTGGCGTAGCATCGGGATTAAGCTATTACACCGGAGTGTCTGCTGACGTAATGCGTTTGATATTTGTTATCGCAGCATTCATTCACGGCATTGGAATTCCTGTATACATTGTTTTATGGTTCCTGCTCCCAGAAGCCACAACGCCCTCTCAAAAGCTTGAGATGCGCGGAGACCCTGTTACGCTTTCAAATATGAGCAGCATGGTCAAAGAAAAAATAGACAGCATCGATATGAACTCCGGCAAAAGCACGCGAAAAAAAATACTGTCAATTCCTGGCAAAGTATTGCGTGAGATAGTTAACCTCATACAAAACGGCATCTTCCCTGCGTTTAGGGTTATCATCGGCAGCATGCTTGCCGTCAGCGGATTCGGACTTGCAGTAGGCGGAACGATACTTGCCGGCATTCTTCTCTTTTCAGCGCCAATCGCATTCATGCCGATCGGCATGGGCGAAATGATGAACGGCACTCTCTTCTATGTTGCGCTCGCAGGTTCATATATTGCAGGATTGATTCCTTGCATCCTCATCTTCTTTTTGGGTCTTGGTCTGCTCAATAAAAAAACCTTTCTTTCAACAAAAATAATATTGGCACTCCTTGCTCTCTTCTTTGCAGGCTTAGTCGTTTCTGGAATCACCATTTCAAGACTTTCTGTCAGTATCGGCGAGCGATTGCAAACCAATCCGAACTACGCACAAACTTCTAGAGTATTGGCTCTCGATGAATTCTCTACCCTTTCAGTATCAGATGGTTTCAATGTTACCTATGTGCCGGGAACTGAATATTCTGCCACTATTTCTGGAAGAGGATATGACATAGACCATATTAGTGCACAGGTTTCAGACAAAACACTTTCAATCAAGAATGTACCGTTCGATCATCGATGCTTATTGTTCTGCTGGCATACTCCGCTCTCTATTACTGTTACTTCCCCGACTTTATCTGGAATTACTGTTCACGATGGGGTGTCACTCAGAGGAAGTTTGACAACGCGCGGACCGCTTTCCCTCACAAGTACTGATGGGAGCGATATTGATATGACCATCTCTGCAAATACACTGAACGCAACGCTTTCTGACGGATCGCATGTTACCCTTTCAGGTACGATTACGACAGAAACCATCAGCGCTAAAGATGGATCGCATTTTGATGGAAAAGATTTGCAGGCATCGCAAGCAACAATCACTGCGCGTGATGGAGCAAACATAGAGGTCAGCGCTTCTCAAACATTGAATGTTACAGGAAGCGACGGCAGCTCGATCCAATACCAGGGTGAACCACAGATCACTAAAAATCTATCTGACGGCTCTTCCCTCCAAGCACTTTAAAGTACTCACTAATAAAAAAAACCGATACCTCAGAGTATCGGTTTTTTTTATTAGTGTTCTAGAACAGATGATAACCGTCCTATATATTTATTTCTTTTTTGGTGACTTTGATTTTTCGTAGTTCCAGCAAATAGTACAGCGGCTACCGATGTATTGATGTCCACGGCTGCATGTTTTTTCTTCCGATGTTTTCTTGGCTTTGCTCATTGAGAGATTATTGCGTTGCGATATATGAGCGAGTAACTGGTCCAAAGTATCCTATTGCAGGCTGTATGCCATGAGCTTTCTGATATGCGGCAAGCGCTGCCTGCGTCTTTCTGCCAAATCGAGTGACTTCTTTTCCAAGTGATCCATCTCCGGAAAGCGCAATCGGATAGCCATGCGTATTCAAGAATACTTGCAGACGCTGCACATCTTCGTTATCCGAACCAAGCGTCAATGATCGAGAGAATATGAATGAAGATTGTACTGGAACGGAGATTGCAGAAGTTTCAGTAGCGCATTTCTGTCCCGTAATCGGCGAGTACTGAATAGTAGCGTTGCATCCAAGTGAAATTGTGGTAAGCGGCGCAATGCTAACTGGAGCTTTTGCTGTATTAAGAGCCACAGGAACCAAGCCGCCTCCTGTTCCAGAACTTACGATCGTCTGAGGAGTTTGGCAATCAGCGCTCATTCCTCCATCGACTATTGTCCAATGATAGGTTGTAGCCAGGCTGAAACGAGCAGGTGTGGCAGCACAGTATATACTGTTGCCTCCATCAAATGGGACGTTGGATCGTACATTTTGCGCTGCCCAAGAAGTCAGCATCGAATCATAGTTCGCCTTCGAAAGGGTTACATTGGTAAACAAATCAGTCATATTAGTTACATGACTAATATCCCAAGTTCCTAAATTCTGATCGAAACCAGTAGCTAAGTAGAATGCACTATCTAAATTGACTAAATTATGTGTGTCCCATCCGCTGATGTCTTGGTTGAATGCTGTATCGTATGCAAACATTGCATACATGTCAGTTGCAGCGCTTACATCCCATCCGCTGATGTCTTGATTGAAGCTTGTGCCTTGAAAGGCGTTCCCAAAATAAGTTACATGACTAACATCCCAATTATCCAAAGGCTGATTGAAAAGCTCAGCACCCATAAACAAAGTTCCCATTCCAATGACACTTGAAGTGTCCCAATTATTGAGGGGCTGGTTGAAAGCGTTCGCTTCATAAAACATTCCACCCATTCCGGTAACATGTGACACATCCCATGAATTGAGCGGCTGGTTGAATGCATTTGTGCTCATAAACATTGAAGACATATTCGTCACATTGGCAGTATTCCAGTTGCTTATGTTTTGGTTGAATACGGAAGCTCCCATAAACATGCCATCAAAACTTGTCGCACTTGATACATCCCAGTTATTGAGCGGCTGGTTGAATGCAGCTGCACCGGTAAACATCGAATCAAATCGAGTAACATGAGAGACATCCCAAGAGTTGAGCGGCTGGTTGAATGCGGCATCAGCGTAAAACAAACCAATCATATTAGTCACATTTGAAGTGTCCCACGATGAAATGTCTCCATTGAATGCTGTTCCTTGAAAAACCCCGATCATTGAAATGATAGATCCAGTATCCCAACCGCTCAGATCTTCGGTAGTGACTCCGCTGTCTCGAAGCATATATGTCATATCTGTGACGCCGGAAAGGTCGGGAGCATCAGTGGCGGTAATTGCAAGATTGGTACATCCAAAAAATGCACCAGCCATATTTTCCCATGCTATCGTGCCCCATTGATCAACTGAGAGTATTTTATTTTTATCACCAGCATATGCAAACGTTATCGCTGGAAAAACACCAGAAATTGATACTGTGTATGTACCGGGCGTCACATAGGTATGTGTAATTGCCCCTGTAACACCAGTATCTGTATTTGAATCTCCCCAATCAACATTGTAGTTATACGTAAGACCATTTGTTGTTGGAATAGTGATCTGATTGCTGCTGGATACTCCAGGATTGTCTGTTTTCCAAGTAGTAATAAATTCTGTTGCAGGAGCATCAAGGTCCGTAATTACAATCTCATCAACATAGTCACGATCAACTGCAGCTCCATATCCAGCTGTGTATTGAACAAGACCAGATGGGTAGGTCGCATCTGTTGCAGAACCAAGCAGCGTATAGGTAACGCCGTCATCTGAATAGTAAAAACTCAATGAAGTGCCAATTGCGGTTGCCTTAAACCAGCGCGGCTGTGATTTCGGCAAACTACCACTCCACAGCGGAGTGTATGTTCCTGAAGAAACTCGCCATATATACACGTTGCTTGAGTCATAGACATGGAATAGATACCCCATTCGAGCACCGGCTGAGTTTGCGACACTTGTATCTGTTGCCTGAGCGCGCAGGGTAAATCCCCCACGACCGAGATCATTTGAATATGCCTGTTTCCATATTACTGATTGATCAGCTGAACCAGCAAAGTTATCAAATAATATTCCAGCAATAACGCCAGTTTGCGTAACTGCTCGCAATGAATTACCCAATGTTGGTTCATTTTGAACGTCGAAAGTTCCGGCAGTTACTGTTGTATTTGCGGGAACTTGCCCGATAGTATCAGCCTCAAAATTATATGTAGACGCAGCGTATGTATGCGACGGAATAAACAAAAAAGAAAGTACGAACAGTAAAAAAAGTATGCCGGCAAAAGATCTGCCTTTGAGATATAGAATAGTCACACAGACATCATATCAAACCCACCATCATCGAACCAGCCAAAAACAGTAAAATCTGTGCAAAAACATTACCACCAGAGTGCGGCAAGTTGCGTAGATTTCATGTGGTTGCGAGTCTTCGCGCCTAAGTAGCCAGATGCAGGAGTAATCTTGTTTTTAGTTTGATATCGAATGAGTGCTGCTTTTGTCTGTGATCCAAAATATCCCGTGATTCCTGCAGATAGAGAATACCCCTGGGCAATAAGCACAGACTGCAGTGCTTTGACATCTTCACCTGACATTCCTGACCGCAAGTCCCGTACTGGCAAGCTTGGCGTTTTTGGCGCAGAGGTTGTTTGAATGGAGGCAATAGGTGGAGTCGGGATAGATGGAGTTACAGAAGAATTAAGAAATTCTACTGGTACCATTCCCCCATTAGTTAGAGTTGGAATAACGACGGTGTCGATAGAATAATTTGCTGATGTGCCTCCGTTCATTGGAACAATTTTAGCAATATCATCGCTGCCTACATTTACTGCCCACAAATTTGTACCATCAAAGGCAAGGTCTCGTGGATTTGATCCGACTCCTGAATATTCTGTTACAACACCAGTTGGAGTAATTTTTGAAACCGAATCCGCGCCGTAGTTCGCAGACCACATATTAGTACCGTCAAAAGCAAGGCCGTATGGACTGGATGGAGCGTCATATGTAGTTACAATGCCAGCCGGGCTGATTTTAGAAACTGTACTTGTACCCACGTTGCCCGTCCACATGTTTGTGCCATCGAATGCGATACCGATTGGGTATGAAGTAGATGGGAGCGAATACGTTGTCATGACTCCGCTTGGTGTAATCTTGGTCACACTGCTTCCATCAGAGTTCGCAGTCCACATGTTTGTGCCATCGAATGCAATACCCCATGGACCTGCACCAGTTCCTGTATATGTTGTTTTTGTGCCGTTCGGCGCTACTTTTGAAACACTATTATCCCCATAGTTCGATGTCCACATGTTGGTGCCATCAAATGCAATACCAAAAACATTTTGCCCTATGCTTGAATAGTTAGTAACCGCTCCGCCCAACGTCACCTTACTTACTGAATTCCCTGCGTTGTTTCCTGTCCACATGTTGGTGCCATCGAAGGCGATGCTAAACGGCTGCGCTCCTGTGCCAGTATAGTTTGTAATAACGCCAGATGGTGTGACTTTGCGAACAACATCGCCGTATCCGTTAGATACCCACATGTTTACGCCATCAAATGACACATCGGTTCCGCTTCCGCCTGTGTATTTTGTAATAGCAACTTTTGATCTAACTGAAATAGTATTATTTACAATCGCGATTGCTGCTGTCGGTGTAAATGTTGCTGTATATACTTTTGGATCTCCAGTCACTGCTAAATTACTGATAGTTCCATTTTCAGCAGTTATATCGCCAACAGTGAAATCAGTTGGAGCAGTTGGAAATATAAATGTAACAGTTGCCGTCTCGCCTACCCGGAGATTATTGCTCGACATTGTAACCACCGCTGATCCTACAGTGTTCCCCGCATTTGCAACAGGCAGTACGCCGTTAAACATCGCATCGATAGCAGCCTGAACCTGTCCCTGTGTAGTGGCATTACTTGCGGCAAGAATTATATTGATATTTGAAAGTTCATCGCTGGTGACGCCGGTAATTCCTGCATTGGTATAGTCGGTAAGCGTAGGTACTGTGGTTGTTCCATGACTGGAAGCGTATGCAAGTATTTTTGTAAGTGAAGCCTGCGCTGGTGTTGGAGCACTTGTGGTAACACTGATAGAAGCTATAGCATTTGCGGTCGATGGATCTTTTACTGTTGATTCAGGTACTGCGCTTATAGTGTGATTGAGGTTAGTAGTGCTTAATATATCCGCTCCCACTGTTCCACTGACCACCACAGTTACTGTTGCACCTCCAGGAATAGCTCGGTGAATTGTGCCGATATCCGCTCCAGTACCTGAAGCAGATCCGCCAGCAGTTGAAGTGAGATTCCATGTAATATTATCGATTCCAAGAGTTCCGACAGGAATTGAGTTGGTTATAGTCGTATCGGAAGAACTATTTGCGCTCAAATTGGTGACAGTATATGTGTAAGTAAATGCATCTCCTCGATGATACGTTCCGCTCGGCGGCACCGTAACTTGCGTTCGAAGATCAACAGGAAGAATTACTTCTAGGTTACCTATTGCGTGAATGTTTGTAGAGCCTCCAGTACTTGCCGCAAATCCAAGTTTCAAATTTGTAGGCGGAGCGACGTTGTATACGTAATCATTGATGACTGTGTTCCATGTTGCTCCTTCATCCCAGCTCATCTCAACGCGAATCGTTGCGTTACCAGATCCTGGCGTGACAGTTACTCGAGCTGTTCTCCATCCGCCATCAATACTCTGACCGAAAGCTGAAGATACGTTAGTATGTGTCAGGTATGGATATCCAATCAAACCATTTCCAGCACCACGAAGCACAACTGTATCTGGGGTTGTTGGGAATCCCGAATCTTCAACTGAGATATAATTTCCCCATTCATCAAATCCAACCCCGAGATACGCATGCGGTATGCCTGGAGTTCCGCCAGTAGTTTCCTGAGCATATCCTAAAGCGCCACCCGCCGCTCCTGCTGCAATATTTGTTTCGTCAACTTGGTCACCGTCCACTAAAAAGAACGAGAGACCGTCAGCACCGTTTCCTCCTCCATCGTAATATCTAAATTGCGCCACGATACCCAGAGTCGAAGAAAAGGAGTCGTTGTAAAATCCAAGTCCACTCTGAGCTGTGCCGGCGGATGTGAGCCGCAATGTTTGATCTCCTGAAACTGTAGTATTCCAAGCAGCACTTGATCTTAATTCCCAGTCACCAGGCTTTGATCCGGAAAATGTTTGAGTTATCGGAAAGGTGGCCGCAAATGCTGGTGTAATAAATGTTGCAACTAATAATAAACCAAGAGCGGTGAAGCAAATTTTTTGGAATTTCATGTGCCAAAATTATAGCACGTGATATTAGAAGAAAAAAGGAAATAACTAAATTCGCGAAATAACAAGACGAAACCTAACACTATATCTTTTTTCTTGGCAACATCTCATATAGTGCAATAGTCATAAAAGTATCAAGGAAATAAAAGATATACTCCCCAAGTGGAATTCCGAGAACCAGCTTGGCTGGCAGACCAGCAAGAATCCAATACTGTTCTATCCACCCAGGCTGTAAATATGATCCATATAAGTAGCCTGGGACCGAAATGAGCGTTACCAAAATTGCAGTGATTAGGACACTCTTTACTATCTCGGGAGTTTTAGGGAAAACAAATATGCTTACAAAAAGCATTGTTGCTATCGTCGCCCAAAATGAACCAAGATGTAGTATGTAAAAACCACCAAACATGGTAATGATACTCCCTACTGCAATAAAGATTTTGTACCATCGAGTGAGTATTGTCGTCTGTATTTGCTTGAAATACCTAGCAACAAAAACATACAGACTGATAATAAATCCAGTAATTACAAAACTAAAAAGCGGATCTTCAAACGGAATATTTTCCCATATGAATACAGGATTCCACCAATCCACCAGATACATATGTCGGATGAAAAGATTGAATACAGCAAAAACAATACTGATTATCAGCACGCGTTTACGCGTATTCCAATCTCGAATAGAGAAAAACGAAAGCGCGAAAAAAACAAGGAAGTATAGGCAAGAGAGGAAGTAAAGATGTTCCGCGAAGAAAGCAATCATCGAATATTAATTTAAGGGAATTTCTAATATTATTTTAAATCCTGTGACTACCGGCTCGTAGTCCGGAGATGCTTCCTCAAATTCTTTTCGCTGCACAAGATATGCTTTTTCTCCTTTGGTGATTTTGAATACATATCCCAATCCCGCGTAGTAACATTGAATGTTTGCTGAACCGGCGACGCTGTCGAGTTCTGCTTCGTACAGCTCGTTGCAGCTTCCTTGAGTTGTATCGATCAGGCTTCGCTTCGTTGTTCCGTTCGAGTAACGAACACTGAGAAAAACATTGGTTTGCGGATTGCCGTCTGGATTGAGCGAATCATCTGCTTCATAGCTCCAAGTAAATGTTGGGAGTTGAACCGATGCTGTAGGTTCGGGAATTGTTGTGGTCGGTTCAGAAACGATCGGTTCTGTGGTTTGGAAAAAAGTTTTGTACGCCAAAATGCCGAGACCGATAACAATCAAAAAAGCGAAAACGATGGCTCTCTTGATAAAAAATTCATGTACTGTCATAGCATGTAGTATAGCAAATGAATAAACCTTTATATGAAACGTTTCTAACTCTCAAACCCGAACTCATGAACTTCATTTGGCACAACTGTAAAATCTGAATATCGAATCCATGATGGAGCAACTTTGAAAAAACATTGCTTGGGATCTTGGGCAAACTTTGATGAACCAGGATTTTTGCCAATATGTTGTTGCATATATTTCTCTCGTTCGTCATTTGAAATAAGTTCGGCCTTCCCTTCAAACTGAACGTTCTTGTTTTCTTTTCCAAAACTCCAGCCGATAACAAATGACACATGAGGATGCTTCATCAGATTTTGATACTTTCGAGTTTCAGATGAAGTGCTGAAAACAATTTCGAGATTCTCTGTTTCCGAGAAACCAACAACGGCAGATTCTGGAGATTGGCTTGTAGCGGAATTGGTAGCGATAACCCCAAGGTTTTGGGTTTTCAAAAATGCCAGTATTTTTTGTTTTGTTTCTGGAGCTATAGATGTCATGAAATCAGTATATCATTTTTACAAACTCTGCACTTTCACCAAATAGACGTATCCGCTTAGATACGCTACAATCTATTTGTTGGAAAATCTCCTCGCCCTTTCCTTGGGGCATTCAAGAGGAACCAATCTAAAAGCAAGGACTCCAAAGTTGCCCGTAGTCGAGCGGCTGACGAATTACAAACCACACGTTCATATTTATGAATCACCAAATGACAGACGAGAACTATCCATACCAGGATCTTCCTTGGAAAGCATGGGGCTCATGGTTTAGCTGGGGTTCCCCTGTTGGATTGAGCATCTTCATTCTCTCGATCGGCGGATTTCTAGTGTTATTGCATCTCGCAAACATTATCCGCTAGCCACTCAATTAAAAAACCACCAATTGGTGGTTTTTTAATTGAGTGGCTTCTATACTTTTTTATTTATGAGTACAAATATACACTGCGAGCAAGAATAATCCTCCCCACCAGCCAATGTCAGATACAATCAGGCTTATCATTATTTTGTGCTGCCAAGGTGCGGGCAACAATTCTCCCGATCGTCCTTCTTGTTCTCGCGCCAGCATGAACGGACTGACCTTGAAGGTAAGGAAATAGCCATTTGCGATGAGACACAGAGCGATGATGGCATGAACAAGTGGTATTCCTGTAAATGGCGCAGATCGGTAAAACAGCAACCCGCCGAGTATAGCAAGAAAAATCCCAGCCCAGATCATAGGCTTGGTAACTTTATGCGTTCGAGTAGTAGCTTCAGTCCAATACGAAGATTTCCTACCGAGAAATCCATGAATATCAATGACAGTAACCGCACCAAGACCAATGACAAAACCCATCATAAATAAAAATAATCCGATCGCGTCAATCCATGCATGCATTGTCATAAGGTAGGTACTCGATTATATAGATAAGATTTATTTATTGGGATTGAATTCAATTACCCATTCGATACCATAGGTGTCTCGAAACATACTGAAATATGTTCCCCATGGACTGTCACCCATTGGCATTTCCACCTGTGCGCCAACTGAAAGTCCGGCAAACAATCTATCAGCCTCTTCCTTGGTATCTACATTTACTTGGATCTTGCTTCGGTTTTCGTTTTCATTTACCTTGCCCATAAATTCAGGAACATCATTCCCAATCAGCATGCCTCCGCCAACTGGAAGAACAATCTGCATAATTTTATTAGCATCTTTTTCTGCAACTGGAAATTCAGCGCTAGCAAGATCCTTCATGCGGACGATCTTCGAAAACTCGCCGCCAAAAACAGACTTATAAAAAGTGAACGCTTCTTCGGCGTTGCCGTTAAAATTGATCCATGGGTTTAATGTTGTCATACATGTAATTATATAATGGTATCCAAATCAAAACTACTCAAAGATGCATTTTCAACTTCTCCCAATACTTGTCCAGTTTCAAGAAAATGCAGCATTCGAATTGTACCGCCATGCGCAACGATCAAAGCTTCTCCATCTCCATTTTCCGCCTTTATCTTTTTCAAGATGCTAAGTATTCGATCTTTCACGTCTTTCATTGACTCGCCTCCATATTGCCTCCAATCATATTCCATAGATCGGTGCTTTTCTTTGTATTCTTCCAAATATGGTGTTCCGTTCAAATCTCCGAAATTCACTTCCTGCAGTTCGTCATGATATGAAATCGGGAGCTGTAATGCTTCATTGATGATATTTGCGGTTTGGCGAGCGCGATTCAATGAAGAGCTATAAATACGCTTAATAGTATGTGGAAGTTCAGCAACCGCAGCCCGAGCTTGTTCTTCCCCTTTTGGAGTAAGCTTGTCTTCAAGACCTCCAGTAATAAGACCTTTTGCGTTTAATTCAGTTTGACCGTGGCGAACGACGTAGATTTTCATAAGTACAATATAGCAAACTAAATTACAATTTATAAACTGAATTCTATACTCATAGTCATATTTTTATAAGCCTAGTTTTCCTTCTCTAGGATTGCATTCACATGTGCACGTGTCGTTGGCCCAAAGTATCCTGTTGCAGGAAGTATACCGTGAGATTTTTGATACTGTACCAGAGCTGCAAAAGTTTTTTGTCCGAAAGTCGTCACTTCGTTACCCAGGGAAGCAGTGCCGGAAACCGCAACGGGCGAACCATAAGTATTTAAAAACTTTTGAAGCTGGAGGACATCTGCATCATCCATTCCCTTTTTGAGATTCTTCTGGAAAGTAAATTTTGCTGCAGTACTTGGGCTATTGTTCGGACACCGCGCTCCAGTGACTGATGAAAATGCGGCGCCGGGCGCGCAATCGCCCGCTTTTGCAAACACGCAGGTAGTGTCGTCAGCCAGTATGCCGCCGTTCGGATTGTAGTTCGTTGCTGTAGGAATCTTGCATCCAAAAAGCAGGACTGCTCCACCAGCGGAGTCGTCATCTACGAGCGTAATGGTAGCCGAGGTTCGGTGTCCATTGTAGTACTCTGAGTTTGAAAATGTTGAGAAACTGAGCGTTACTTCATTCTGGGTATTGTGAATAAAATCACCGATTGTCGTAACAGTGAATGTTTTTGTATTGAACCAATCAGTAGCGTCAAAGTTAATTACTTGAGGAGAAGTAACTACACGGGTATCAGTTGAAGTAATTGAAATTGTAGCAAAGGCGTCTCCTGACTCAGCGATAATAGGCTCATCAAGCTGTACGGTATATACCTGCGAACCTCCGTTTTCCGGAAGCGTAACTGATGAAGGAGAAACGGTAACTTTCATAGCAGATGCCGCATGCGGTAAAAACAAAAAAGCTGACACGGCGACAAGTACGTACATTACGGACAGTGAAAATGATTTCATGCAATTATTCTATCACAAACAATTATTAATAAACTACAATACTATTGAAATGATATGTTCAGTCTTCAATTCCTACTTTTAATCTAAATAATGCTTATTAGCTTTCAAATACTCCGTAATGGGTACAACCCCTTCTTTCCCGCCAGTCTGTGCCATGTATTTTGATTTTACATACGCGGTAATGAAAATAAATGCATGTAGAAGCTTTCTGTCACATGCTTCGTCACCGAAATATCCTTCGATATACTGTTCAGACATTTTTTTGGAATGTCTCAGTGTGGACCAGATCGCTCGAGCCAAATCCATATATGGATGCTGGAAACTTGGCCATGGATCAAAAACTGTATATGGTTCTGTGGCAAACATATTGCCCGCGCCAAAATCATTGTGGCAGTAAATAGTTTCATCACTGTCTCCAAGTTTCTCTTTCAAAATCTGAAGTGCTTGATCAATTGATCCGCATTCCTCCGGAGGATAGAGATTTTCTTGTCGAACCCAAGCAATCTGGTCTTGCATGATCTTGTCGCCGGCAAACCAGTCAGTGACGTTTGAATATTCCGGTTCGTGTTTTTTGTTAACAATATTGCTATACCCTTTTGTCTTTACTTGATGCATATGACGAAGAATCGCGCCGAGCTTGCGGTACGTTCCCTCGCCAGTCGTTCCTTCTTTTTTAAATTTCTCGCTCAATGTTTCGGCATTGATAAATTCCATTAGTGTATACCAATGTCCCCCAATCTCTCCTTCTTCAAAAACATGTGGCACCTTCACTCCGACATTTTCCCAAGCTTTGAGAAAAGTTGCTTCAAGTTTGGAATCAACTTCTTTCAATGGAATCTTAAGCACGTATTTTGTTGTACCTGTATCAAGAACGCTAACCAATGACGCAACACCTCTGTGCATAAAAGTCACCGAGACTGGCACACCGGTAAAGAGAACATGACTACGTATGAACTCAGGCATAAGCGCAGAAAGGTTTTTGCGACGAGTGTTGTACTTGGCATCAACTTCGTGTTCGGAGTATTTGGGTTCGTTGGTGAATGTGACAAGAGATTTATTTAACATATTTTCTGTGTACAATTATGAAATACATGACGTAAATTATTTGCCTGGTGTGTGGTTAAAAGGATTGATTCCTTGAGGTATAACTTTTTTATCTATAGTTTCATACCCCTCAACAGCATCGACATAATATGGTTCATCAAAATAGGTGATTGTTTTTTCAGTAACCGCTCTTTTCAAAAGCTCATTGGAATAAATTGGATCGGTATCAAGAGTGCACGAAAGCGTAATATGCGGAAATTCATTTTTTGATTTCGGATTTTCCACCAAGAGCGCATCACCTTTGTCATCAAAAGCCCGGCCAAGAACCTTGATCTTCCACTGTTTGCCCATTTCCAAGCCATCTGCCGATTCTGGCTTAAAGGCAATTGTTGAATGGTGTGCAAATACCTTCTCATGCTTCGGTGGGAAATCAGCGATGAGTTTCTGTGGGTCTGTGAGAAATAGTGCAGAGTACCAAATAGTTTCCATGGGTTTAGTATATCAAATTAATATTGTGAGATAGCTTTAATTTCATTATGGTGCTTTTCTACAAACCAACTATCTAGATATGGTAGGTATTGAATTTGCAGTTCTTTTGGCAATTTAAAAAAGTTCCCTTGGTATGTTTTTCTGCACTTTTCGCTTCCGCAATGACAAGAAAAAGTTCCGTCATTGTCACCGTTGACCGCATAGTCATAGGTGATCTCTTCTCCCTGAGAAATATCCTTCATTGCAAGGACTTGTCGTACTCCATTCTTTGTTTTAACAAATGTATTCGGTTCGCACGAATGGTTAATATACTTTTCTGGAGATTGCATCAGGATCTGCTTGTCGCCAATGTAATCAAGATCGAAGTCATGCTGTTCTTGGGTTAATTGCGTTTCGTCGGTAACGACATGAGTGTCATCAATTTCCAAAACTAATTCACCTGTTTTGAAATCACGATCGGCAAAGACACCTTGGCCTTGCATTGGAGATGTAGCTACATGGACGGGAAACTTTGACATGGATTTAGTATATCAAATCAACTCTTCCGGGTCAGGTAAAAGTGAAACGGTGGAAGACTGCGGTAATACTGTTTCTTAATTTGCTCGATCTTCTCTTCGTTATTTTTATAATTCTCTTCAGAGAGATAGCAACCCATCGGATGAAGAACTTTTCTGGAAGTGCTGCTCGTAGCATCTTGATATGACCCTCCCATTTCCTTACAGATCCTGCTATACCGACTATTTTGAATCGAACTGATCGCAAATACCAGAAAAAACGCGGCGAAAAAAATCAAACACAAAGACTGCACGATTTTCTGTTTTCGTGAAAGGCCGGCGAACCATTTTTTAAATCCAAATGATGTTCCCATAATTATTCATTTAAAAATTCAGTAAACTTCAAAACCAAATCTTCCGAATCCGTATACGTAATAAAATTGTGAGTAACATACTGTAACGATCCTGACACCTTGCTTCCCTCCTTAGAAACGCACACAACCGGAACCTGCGCCGCGCTTGCCCAGCCGAGCTCAATTCTCTGTCCGGTTGAAGGATACGAAACCTCAGCCAATACCAAATCAGAATCTTGTATTTCCTTCTGAGTATTCATTGACCGCTCATCTTCGTGGGGAAAGAAAAAAGCATGCTTGAGACTCAGCTTGGAATCTTGAAGAGGTTGATAGAGGTCGGTTTTGAAGGTGAAGTTGCGGGAGTGGGAGATATAGATTTTCATGA
>CAZHJZ010000003.1:0-3060 GCA_964532495.1 uncultured Candidatus Saccharibacteria bacterium
TTCGTTCGGGTTTTTCTTTTGTTGTGCACCCGGAAGGGATCGAACCTTCGACCGTTTGCTTAAGAGGCAACTGCTCTACCAGCTGAGCTACGGGTGCTTTTATCTACTCACTAAAACAGTATGTAAAGTAACATATATTACCCGAAAAATCAATTTTGTGTTCCCTGCCCAATTGACTATACTGTAGATATGAAAAAGACCAATATAATTATCACCGTCGGAATCGTTATCGTAGTCATTATCGCCTTTATTATCGCCTCACGAGTATCTAACGTCCCAAGCCGTTTTACACCTTTCGCACAAGGTCTCAAAGACTCTGGCCTGAAATTCTATGGAGCCTTCTGGTGTCCTCACTGCCAGGCTCAAGAAAAGCAGTTTGAAATGTCACGACAGAGTCTCGAGAAGATGGGGCTCTACACTGAATGTTCCCTCTCTGATGGAAAAGGCCAGACAATCATCTGTACTGACAAGAAGATCGAAAGCTACCCAACTTGGGTCTATCCAAAAGATTTCTCAGTTACGAGCGCAACTCCTCCAACTCTCTGTGAAGTCCAGCCTGGACCAGATGGCCAGTCAACGCTCTGCGTAAGTTACGGTTCTAAGTTCCTAAAGACATGGATCTTCACTCAGCAGACACCAGTGCTTACTGTTCAAAGCGCATCTGAACCAAAAATAGTTGGTGATGTGTGGACATTCGTCGCTGGCTCACGAACGACGGGAGAAGTCAGCCTGGAAAACCTTTCTCATTTTTCTGGAGTCGCACTTCCAGTAACCCCTGAAGCAGCTGCTAAATAAATCATATGACTTCATTTACTGAAACAATCAACTTCATTGCGGCGGCAACTATTCTCATTTTAGGAGTTTGTACTGTTATACTCCTTATCCTTCAGGTGATGTATTACAACAAAGCGCACCCCCTTCTGGCTGAAGTAGCTCGATGGAGCACTTGGATCGGACTTGGTATCGCAACGTTCTCAGTTATCGGCAGCCTTATTTATTCTGGAGTCATCGGATATGCTCCATGCACTCTATGCTGGTGGCAGCGCGCATTTATTTATCCGCAAGTCCTCTTGTACGGCGTCGCACTTATCTTCAATGACAAGAATGTCTTCCGTTACGCACTCGCTTTTTCTTTCGTTGGAATTATTTTCTCTCTCTACCACAATTACCTCGATTGGGGCGGCAGCACGCTCGTTGCTTGTGATGCTTCAGTCTCATGTACTATGCGATACGTGAATGAATTCGGCTTTGTAACTATTCCGCTCATGTCTCTCATAACTCTCGTAAGCCTTGCAACTATTGCCTGGATTGGCATTTCTCGAAACAGATAGTAAGTTATCCACACCAAACGCTCGCATTGTCAAACTGAAGTGCGCTATACTATATATAAGTTTGACATATAGGGCGCTTGTGAATGTAACCCACTTAGGGCAACCAACTTGCACAAAAACCTCTATACATAGAAGCACAATCATTATATGTAGCTTCTGTCGCTGTTCCTTCAACATAAAACAAAATACACATTCTCGGTTTACTCTGTTCTTTACTTAGACTCTAGTGCGAAAAAAGGCAAGGGCCTCGAGCATGCAACCATCACTTGGTTTCATACTCGAGGCCCTTTTTAATTTCCGGTAGGAAATTATCGCGACCGGCGTGGTACATTAAAACTCCCATACCAGGGTCGTGCTGCCACAAAGTGTAGGAACAAATGAAATAAGCACTCAGTAATAAAACTGCAATGAACATTTAGTACCTAATGCCTGCGCAGGTATGAAAATTTGTTCGTAAACTCACAAATTTTATACCGTGCTCCGGCCACCGTAACAAAAGCTACAGTGATTATTTAAATACTCTTCAATATAAACCTCTCCAACTCTTCTTCTATTTCAAACTTCCCGTTATGAGCTTCATGTACGATACGTACAAGTTCGCGTGATGCGTTCTTGAGTTCAGCTTCATTCCATTTTAAGAACATTCGCTTGCTGAACATATTTTTTATAGACCAAAATAAAATACCGATGATAGCTTCTGGTGCTTCTTCATTTAAAATTGCTTCACGGTAAAAAAGCCATGTCCCCTTCTTGTCCCGAGCAGAAAAAGCGTTCGTGATGGAAAAAATGTTAAAGTCTTTTTTCTTTGCCTCTTTAGCTTCATCGCAGAGAACAACCTGCGCTCCGGATTTTTCAAATGATTTGACGATGTCTTTGGTAAGTTCGCGCTCGATGACAAAAATAATATTTTCTGACGCGGCCAGCTGCGGAGCAAAGTCGAGCAGTGTTTGTCCGAATGATTCATTCAAAAAAGGATATTCAAAAGCGAGCACCAGCTGATCGTCAAAAAGCGATGCTCCTCCCGCGACTTGTTCAAGTTCGGCTACAGTAGACTCAGAACTATTTTTTAAAATTATTTTTTCTGCAGAGAGATTGAGAGAGGCCAGAATGCGGGCGCGGGCTTCGTGGCGCTTTGTCGCACTCGTTCCGTAAATAAGATACAGCATATTAGAGTTTCTTTACCTGCTCTTTGTATTCCTTATATGCGTGTCCGTATTTTTCTTCAAGAAGCGCTTCTTCTTTTGCCAAGAAAAAAACTCGAGTAACTATGTACGCAAGAAGCGTAGTTGCCACGATGGAAATAGAATTCAGCAAAAAGCCGAGACCGATGATCATGAGGAAAAGTCCGAGGTGCGTCGGGCTTCGAGTAAATGTGTACGGACCGCGGAAAAAATCATGAGTATGAGTTTGCGGGTTTTCTGTAAGCTGTTTGACCGCGAGGGCGTGCGATGTCTGCTGCGCCCAGAGAATGAGAAGCGGCCCGAGGAATAAGAGTACGAATCCGACAGGAATCAGAAATGGCGCATTGAAGTGATATGCCCATTTGGTATCAATCAAAAGCCCTATCAAAAGAGTGGCAAAGTAGACGAGATATGAGTGTCCGAGGACAGTATGAACCAGGAAGCTTTTGTCGATTTTCATATTTAGTAACTATACACCATGGGCCTGGCTACTTCAATTCCCCCCAGTGCTTGCCAGTATGGGCTACCACCTCGATTGGAACAGGCGT
>CAZHJZ010000003.1:3160-135666 GCA_964532495.1 uncultured Candidatus Saccharibacteria bacterium
GGAAATTGAAGAAAGTAATTGTCGTAGAATGCTTGAGCTTCCGCGCGATCTGTTCCCAAGTTTTCTTTCAATGCTGTAACACCCATGCCATAGAGAATTCCGAAGTTAATTACTTTTGCTCGGCGACGCATTTCATGAGTCACTTCTTTTTCTGGAACTCCGAAGACTCTGCTTGCGACAGCCGCATGAACATCTTTGCCTGAACGGAAAATTTCTATCAAACTTTCATCTTGAGATAAAAGCGCAGCCAATCGAAGTTCAATCTGCGAGTAGTCGAATGACATAAACACAGAACCTTTCGGAGCAACGAAGGCATTGCGGATGTTCTTACCCAATTCTGTCTTGGTGGGAATATTTTGCAAATTCGGATTGTTAGAAGAAAATCGTCCAGTCACCGCACCCATCTGATTGAAGTCAGCATGAAGCCGTCCTCCAGCGTCAGCAAGTGCGGGAATTGTATCAATATATGTAGAGAGGAGTTTTTGCAATTCGCGATACTTGAATACTTCCCCGACAATAGGATGGACGTCGCGCAATTTTTCCAACTCGCTCTCGCGAGTCGATCGTGCTCCGCCCGCAGTTTTCTTGAGCTTCTTTCCGTCATTTGAAACAAGCTTCATTTCATCAAACAAGATTTCTCCCAATTGTTTTGGCGAGTTTACATTAAATTCTCTTCCCGCATGCTTGAAAATAGATTTCTCTAAAATTGAAAGTTCCTTGTGATATTCTTCAGAAAGTTTCTTCAGGTAGTCGAGATCAACAAGAACCCCCTGCTTTTTCATATTTTCGAGAATAGGAATGAGCGGCAATTCAATGTTTGCATATACATGCCAAAGATCATTATCCTTCAAGGCTTTTTCAATCTTTTCTTGGGCTGCTTCAAAGCTTCCTGCATTTTGGAAGTGCAAAATATCATCAGCCTTAATATCATTAAGGTCTGAATTCAAAAGCCACATTCCAATTGTTAACTTTTTGAGTAGTACAGGATCAGCTTCAGCTTCCTCAGGGGAAATAGTTTCAACTGCGGCTTCTTTCTTTTTATTTCCCATGCTCGGTTCGCCCGCCATGACGCGCTTTGCTCGCTCGATAATGCTGCGGAATTCAAGCTCTCGGAACAATTTTTCAACTTGGCTCATCTCAAAATTTTCACGGAATGTTTTTTCAGGAAATACAAAATCGATCGGCGCATCTCGTCGGATCGTCGCAAGTGTTTTTGAAAACAGCGCTTCCTCTTCCCCTTCTTCAAGAAGCTTCAAGATGCGGTCAGTAACGCCGGCAGCTTTTACTTTCTCCGGGTTTTTCTTGAGAACCTTATATATATTTTCAACAGTGCCAAATGAAGTAATGAGAGTTGTGGCAGTCTTTTCGCCAATGCCGGCAATGCCGATAATATTGTCAGACGGATCTCCACGAAGGCCTTTGTAGTCAGGCAGCAATTCTGGCTTGAAACCAAAACGCTGAAGCACTGCTTCTTCGTCATAGAGAATGACATCATTCAATCCCTTTTTGAGAGTGAAGACCTGGACTTTCTTCTTGTCGATGAGCTGCATCGTATCCATATCGCCGGAAGCGATAATAATCTCCACATCTTTGCGGTCTTTCATTTCTTCAACGATCGTCCCAAGAATGTCATCGGCCTCGAAGCCGGGCTTGTCATAAATAGGAATATTGAACGCTTCAAATACTTTTCGAGAAGAGATCAATTGGGCAACCAATGCTTCATCAGTTTTTGAACGTCCGGCTTTGTAAGCGTCATATGCTTCATGGCGGAAGGTCTTTTCCGGTAGATCGTAACAGGCAACAATATAGTCAGGTTTGAGGTCAGACACAATGCGAATCAGCATGGTAGAGAGGCCATACAAGGCTCCTGTAGGCTCGCCAGCAGACGAAGCGAAGTCAGGCAGCGCATGATAGGCACGATGGATAATCGCGTGGGAATCAAGCAAAATAAGGCGTTTTTTGTGCTCTGTGTCAGATTTTTTTGCGGGCATGGATATACTATAGCGCATAGAATCAATCCAACAAAAAAAGAACCTGCTCGTGAAGCAGGTTCAAAATATAAATTGACGATGTAGCAGCTAGTGCAATCCCTTTTCCATTTTTGCCACAAGATGCTGCATTGGCAGCAATGGAAGTGGTTTTGTCCTAAGCATCGAATAATACGGCTGTTGATAAGGATATATTTTTCCCTGCAGATCGATAAGTATGATAGGTTTGGCTGTCTGCTCAAAAAGCAGTCCATAAAGCGCATAATCCCGCACATCACTCTTAATCTTATCTTCCGTTACTGCGAATTGACCCTGTATGGTTGGATGTTTAAGCAACTCTTCTGTCTTTGAATGTATGCCTGCTGTTACTTTAGCGTGCACAGACGCATACAATCCCGAAAAATCATCAAAAAAATCACTTGGATATAAAACTGGAACTTTTGTACAAGACTCTATGTATTGCTTGTTCTCTTGCCAAGATTTATTTTGCTTATTAAAAGATGCGCTCAGTGGAAGTAGAACAGTATAGTTCCATTTCACATTTTTTAAAGCAAACACCTCTTCTAAATTCTTTTTTATAGAATCATAAAGCAGGTATTGAATTCTCTTATTTGCTAAGTGAATATCGAAACTTTCTCCAATAACAGCACCACTCGCAATTGTTACAAATTCAATCGGTTTCTCAGAAAAACAAGCTTCTGCAAGTCCCAAAAGAGTTGCGTTTGAAAATTGCCTAAACGGCAATAAGGTAAGAGATGTAAGATCATGCACGCATTGGTGTAGCTCGGCAATTTTTGAAATCGCACAGCCGTCCTGATACTGATTCTCAACAAGTTTTGCTATCGCAAGTGCCAACTTACGATGCTTCCTGCGACAACGAGTACAGGACGTGTCTTGTACTAGAGGAGTAGTTTGTTTGTAATTCCGCAGTACGTTAAAATTATCCATAGTAGTATGTATTTGTAAAAGAAAATACCGGCAATCCCGCCGGTTACAATGTTCTCGATATGAGAGTAAAAGCTATATATTGAAACACACAAAACCGGCACGATATGTATCGTGTGCTCGCCAGCTCTTTGCTTGTGCATTCCTATATTTCATATGTACTAGCATACTAGCAAACTAGTACAGTGAAGTCAAGCTGCAAATGCAGGATTGTGGAAAACCTATTTCAGAACTATCTCGCGCTTGGTTTCTGTCTTGTGGGTGAGCTTGATCAAAATATGCTTCTTCGGAAGCAACTCCCCCAGCAACTCCGGCCATTCCAAAAAGATCACGTTGCCCGCATCCCCAGCAAGGATCTCCCAATCGATCTTAGAAGCCTCCTCCGGCTTATCTAACCGATATGCATCAATGTGATGAAACTGCTTCCAGTCTTTCTGTGCCAGCTTATAGCTCTTTCGCAGTACGAACGTCGGGCTGATGACTTTTTCTTTAATACCCAGAAGTCTCGCAATCTCTTTTGTCAGTGTCGTCTTCCCCGCCCCCAAATCCCCCGACAACGCCACAATGGTCGCCGCGTCTTTGTTCTTATGCTTGCTGATATATTGAATTACCAATTCAGCAATATCAGGGATTTGCGCCTCAGAGAAAACTTTTTTCATGAATTTAGAATAGCATAAAACCCACCACTGCACATTTTAGTCTCGCCTGATCGCTGAAGCTCATATTTCTCACGCGGCTCGATCCAAATTGCCTACCGTAGCCGGAAAGAACCACTTTCTCTGACCCGAGGACTGGCGGCAAAGAGCATGACGTACGTAGATACGCTCCTTGTGACGCCTCCGCAGGGTTAGAGAAAGTGGTTCTTGGAGGCATTAGGTTTTGAATGCTCGCTGATAAACTAGTTACGTACAAATATAAAACCCGCTCGGCATTGAGCGGGTTTTATAGGCATTTATCATCGTCACATAGGCGTTAATGATAATGTGTTTGGAGGCTTAGTGGTTGTTATATACCGGCACGTCCATATCCTCGTAGTGAGGAGTCTGAGATGCTGTATTCATATTCTGGTTTCTCATACCATTGTTCGCGTTTGCGCGAGCATTGAATCCGTTAGGGTTCACGTATCCAACTGGCTGCTGACGGTAGTGTCGGCGGAGAAGGATAGCAAGGTAGATGAGAAGCAAGAGGATGAGGAGGAGCGCCAACCAACCGATCAAGGTTGTAGGCCAGAAACCGTTTCCGAAGAGGGCCAAACCAGCGAGTGAGTTACAGTTTGTAGTATTGCCAAGACCGTATGCGATCGCAGTTTCCTGAGAATTGTTTGCAGGGTTTGTAAACGCAATAGTAGCCTGAGCGACAACGTTGTTTCGATTTACCGCTGATCGGAGAACTACGCCAGTGATGTTCATAGAACCAGCCTGGTCCTTGATGAGCGTACCGATTGCAAGCGTGACTGAGTGGTCAGCTGCATTATAGATGCCAGGATTTGAGCTCTGGAATTCAACGTCTTTCGGCAAGAGGACCTGGAGAACGACATTGTTCAATGAGTGTCCAGAAATGTTCTTGTACGTAACATTGTAATTTACGATGTTGCCGACACAAGCGTTGATCTGTTGGTTGTCGTTAACCGCGAGAGAAACCAAGTTTGAACCAGAACCGTTGCCTGAAGTGACAGTGATCACTGTCGGAGGAATGTATACAGGAGCTGGGAGTGTTGAGAATGACTGGTCATCACCATAGAATGTACCACTTGCATTAACAGCTACTGCACGGTAGTGATAGATAGTGTTAGAAGCAAGTCCGCTTACTGTACTCCAGAAATAATATGATGGAACTGCACCAGCATTTTCTGACGGTGTTGTAGCGCCATAAGCAGTCGTTGCTCCCCACTGGAAGTATACCTGTGTTGACTGACTACCTGACTGGGTCAAGATACCGTTGAAACGAGCACTTGTCTGAGTGACATTTGTTGGTGCGCCAGTGTAAACCTGTGTGCTCTGTACTGGCTGGTTAGCTGAAACAGTGATTGCCTGTACCTGGCTCTGACCGCCATTCTGACAGTACGCAGTGAGCGAGTATGTCTGGCTGCCGTAGATTGCTCCAGTTGAAGCTGATCCAGAGAGTGACTGGTTGTAGTTGTTGTTCAAGCCAGAGATCATAACTGATGTAGCACCAGTTGTTGACCAATAGAGTGTTGAAGAACTTCCAGAAGCGACAGTCGTAGGTGAAGCGTAGAATGAGTTAATGTAACAAGCTTGCTGCTGAGTTCCGACAGTTACTGTCTGAACCTGTGTAGTACCATTCTGACAGTTTGCAGTAAGTGTGTAAGTCTGTGATCCGTAGATCGCGCCAGTTGAGATTGAACCAGAAGTTGCCTGGTTGTATCCGTAGCTCAATCCTGAGATCGAAACAGAGTTAGCACCCGAAGTGCTCCAAGTAAGCATTGCGCTTGATCCTGAAGTAACCTGTGATGGTGATGCACTGAAGTTTGTGATGTAACAAGCTTGCTGCTGGTTAACGCTCACAGTTACTGTCTGAGTAACTGGTGAACCGTTTGATCCGTATGCAGTAAGAGTATATGATGTCGTGTTCTGAAGTGTTCCAGTATTCTGTGAACCGTTCAAAGCGTTAACATATACGATGCCTCCTGAGACAATCGCTGATGCACAGCCTGATGTGCTCCATGAAAGTGTTGAGCTTCCGTTTGCAGTGATTGATGAAGGACTTGCTGAGAAGTTAGTGATGGCACATGACTGTGGAGGAGGAGTTGAAGTCTGTCCAACTTTGTAAGTTACGACAACTACACCCTGGTGACAGAATGTGTCGCTTGCAGGACAGTTGCTTGAGTCTTCAACATTTCCGATAGATACTCCTCCGTTAAAGAGGTCGTTACCGAGAGTGTTATAGAGCAACACTGAATTGTGTCCGTATACTTTTGTTGAGTAGTACGTAAGTGTCTGCCCCTGGGCAAGATTCACTGTTGCTGAACCGCTGATAGACGGAGCATTGTTAGCAGAAAGTGTTCCGCTGAATGTCTGGCTATTAACGACTCCAGTTGACTGAGGAGAAAGCGTAAACTTTGTTCCAGTCGCTGTGCCTGAACCTGAGTTATTGTAATAGAGCATTACCCACACATTGTCCCCTGGCTGAACGCCTGAGATGCTTGGTGAATATGCTGATGGTGCAGGGTTACATCCATTGCCGTTCTGTCCACAAACCTGGACCTGAACAAGCGGCAAGTATGGTGATCCACCTGCGCTGAACTGCGGAGCTGCGTGTGCAACTGCGCCGAAAGCGATCGAAAGAGCAAATGCCCCAACGAAAACCGCGTATTTAATATATTTTTTCATACTGTTTATCATGTTTACTATTGTATCACTTACTTGACCGTTTGTCAATAAGCATACGTAATACTATTAATAACTATCCTTGACTCACCTCTAAGCCCTCAATCGGAATTCAGAGCTTGGAAATGAGCAGTACGACTTACAAAAAGTAAGCGTACTGCTGTAATTGATCTACAAAAAACAAAAATTTAACGAAGTGGACCACCTCCTCCACGCTGTTGCTGCATTGGCATTGTCTGCTGTTGGGCAGGCTGCCGTTGCATTTGCATTTGCTGGATTGGTTGAGGTTGAGGGTTCTGCATCACGGGACGCTGAGTTTGGGTAAAGCCCTGTTGTGTGAAGCTGTTAGTAGTTTGACCGCCATTGTTACCGTTATTTCTGAATGTATTATTTTGGTTCGCAAAATAAGAATCAGCAAATGAACGTTGGGTTTGACCAGAATTGTTGTACGGCTGAAACCCGTTGTTCGGATTTGTGTTGCCATAGTTTGGATTCTGGAAATTGCCATTAAGTGGTTGTTGAAAGTTATTCGGGTTAGGGTTGTAGCCAGTGTAACCTGGGTTATAACCGTTATTATAATCATACGGATTATACGCTGCAGCAGCGTCTGAATAATTTCTGTTCACAGACTGGGCAGCTTCAGCTTGTTGCTGTTCCAGTGTCGGTGCGTAATCACCATACCGCGCAGTTTCGATGTTGTTGGCAGAAAAGTCACTTGGGCCATTGTATGAACCTGCATCATCTACATAACTTGCTGGTTCAGGTTGCGGGCTACCAGTGTAGCTACTGCGTACTGTTTCAGCTTGAGCCTGTAAATCTGTTGCAACCCATCCGCTTTCGTCGCTTGGATCGGCTTCTTGCTTGGCTTTGTTCTTCTTCTTTTCTTTTTTGCCTGCACCGCCAGTGTTTTCAAATCCATCTCCTCCACCGCCGGTAATCGTAGAATCAGTCGGGGTAACAGGATCGGGATGATCTCCTCCACCTGTATCGTTGTGATTATCGGTTGCCGTCACTGGGTCACCTCCACCGCCGGTGTTGGTGCTATCTCTCGGTTCTGTGGGGCGCTCTGTCTGAGTCACCTCATAGTGATTGATAGTGATATTAATATTATTGATATTAGTTATATTATTATTAGTAATATTAGTAATATTCGTAATATTGTTGATGGTTGTTTGATTAACTGGTACTGCTACAACCTGTTGATTGCCACACGGTATAATGTAGCGTGGCTGGCAGCATTGTTGCGGGTAGTATTGTTGGTAGCATTGCATCGGCATTGCATAACATAACTGTGCACCAATACGCATTTCAAATATAAAATTTAAACCGTACTGCTGGGCAGCTCTTTCATATATTACTTTGGTATCATGGATGATCTCCTTTTGAGTAATATACTTAGTTATGGTGTCATGCTTTAACTGTATTTCCTTCGGTAACGGCTTGCGAGGGTGCAAGTCTATTACCAAATTTATACAGCACTCCTTGCCTACTCCCGAATATTTCGAGATATAGATCTTGTAACCGCTTGGACCAGTAAGTTCTATCAGTTCCACTTTGTTATAAGCGGGATTATAGAAAACCTGTATCTTTGCTTTGGCAACATTGATTGCCTCTACTAGCATTTGGTTAGCAGGAAAATTTTCCTCAATAACCGGGTTACCTTTTGCAAGTATTGCTTCCATGGTATCAAGGCTTGTGATAGGGCCTGAGTGCCCCATAATGCGCCAGTGTTGGTTATAGCTATACATCGCAGCTTCCAAATACAGTTTTCTATCTGCAACAATTTTTTGCATATAGCTAAGCTGATTTTTCATTACGAATTGTATGTGCTCGTACCAACTGATATCAGTAGTAGGATCTTTTTTGAATGCATCCAATGTAGGAGCACTCGGGTTGCGTGCAACAATGTCATACTTTATGTCAGTAATAACAACTTGTGCTTGTACTTCGTTTGTTTTTGTTGTGCATATGAACAGCATCGCTGCCATAAGCAATTTAGTAAAGAATTTGTTTTTCATGATTGGTTAAGTTTTAGATTTTCAGAAAAATGAGCGGAATATATAGGAACAGACGGCATGCGTCTGGGATTTCATGAGAAATTGGGTATTTATGCTATTGTATCACATCTGAAGGAATTGTCAATAGACCTCGTACTAGGCGTTTGCCTGCCAAAAGGGGTATAATCCCTTTATATATATGCTTAAATTCGACGATGAGAAATCAGGAAGGCAGCTTGCCGACCTCCGAAAAACCGAAGAAGAAGACGTTGTCCGCATTCTCGCGGAGAATAAATACGGCATCCCCTACATCGACCTTGGCCCAATCATCGTTGAAAACGATGCTTTGCACTATGTTAGTGAAAAAGAAGCACATGACTATGGCGTTGCGCCGTTCAAAGTGCTCGCAAAGAACATCCTTATTGGCATTCGCACGCCGGAACGTCCAGAAATCCAGACATTGACCGAGGAACTGCGACTGCGCGGCATGACTCCGGAGTATTACATGGTTTCGCAAGCAAGCCTTGAAAAAGTATGGAGCCGCTACGGCGAACTTTCTCTTACCACGAGCGCCCGCGTCGGAGGAATGGATGTTTCAGGAGAAACCATTGTTGAACTTGGAAAAAATATTCACAACACTGAGGATATCAAGCAGCACATCGAAAAATTGGTACAAGAAAAAGATTCTCACAAGGTTTCTCATATCCTCGAAATCATTTTGGCTGGTGCCATCGCCATCGATGCGTCTGACGTCCACATTGAACCAGAGGAAGATTTTGTCAGATTGCGCTTGCGTCTCGACGGAGTGCTCCAAGACATCTATCATTTCAACTACGAAGTACACAAGCTCTTGAACTCTCGCCTCAAGCTCATGTCTGGAATGAAGCTTACGTCAAACGCCATCGCGCAAGACGGACGCTTCTCGATCTTCATCGGCAAAGATGAGATCTCAATGCGTGTCTCTATTGTTCCAGGAGCATACGGCGAAGGAATCGTTATGCGTATCTTGAATCCGAAATCCATCCGCGTGAACTTGGAAAACATGGGAATCGATACCAAGGTGTACGATGTCATGATGAAAGCGATCAATGCGCCAAACGGCTTGATCTTGATCACCGGTCCGACTGGTTCCGGTAAAACCACCACGCTGTATGCTTTCTTGGCGAAGATCTATTCTCAAGAATTAAAGATGATGACCATCGAAGACCCGGTGGAATATCACCTCGAAGGAATCACGCAGACACAGGTAGAACATGAAAAAGGATATACGTTTGCTGCCGGTTTGCGAGCCGCTATGCGTCAGGACCCTGACGTTATCATGGTGGGAGAAATCCGCGACGATGAAACTGCCATGACAGCCATCGAAGCCTCCAACACCGGACACTTGGTGTTCTCAACATTGCACACCAACTCAGCCGCCGGCGTCGTTCCCCGCCTGATCGACCTTGGAGTTAATCCAAAAATCTTGGTTTCAGCTCTCAAGCTTTCGCTCGCTCAGCGTCTCTGCCGCAAACTTTGCTTGAACTGCCGAAAAGCAGTCGAAGCTCCCGAGCAGCGACAGATAGACTTGCTCCGAACTATCATTAAAAATGCAGTCACAATCGGCAAAGATCTCAAGCCATACGAAGTTACTCCTGACATGCCGATCACACTGTACTCCCCTGTCGGCTGCGACAAATGCAACATGACTGGGTACAAAGGACGAATCGGTATCTTTGAAGCAATCCACACAAACGAAGAAATGGAAAAGCTCATCGTCACTGTCCCATCCGAACGCGACGTAAAGCACGTTGCCGACAAGCAAGGCTTGCTCGATATGAAAGAAGACGGCGTTGTGAAAATCGTCCGCGGCATCACATCGTTTGAAGAAGTGGCGAACGTTGTCGATCTTTTCGAGACAGATAAATAAAATGAGATAAAAAAATGCCTCCGGTTTTGCCGGAGGTCTTTTTGATTTAGTTACAAAATATTTTTTATCCTACTTCTATCGTTGCAGGCGGTTTATCAGAGATCCGATAATCAACGCTGCCCGCACCTTTTACGGTATTGGTAATTCTTGTTGAAACAGTTTTAAGGAATGACCACGGTAATTCTGCGAACTGCGCAGTAAATCCATTTACGCTCCATACTGCCCATAAGCAAATCATGCGGCCAGTAGTACCACCATCGCCCTTTTGGCAAGAAACTTCCATATCAGTTACAACCGCGCCTGCTTGCCATACTTTTTCGTATAGCTTGTGTTTGCGCAATTCATCTATGTATATAGAATCAATTATCCGTGCAATTGCCAGCGTTTCAGCATTTACCTCGCCAATAATGCGGATAGTAAGACCTGGTCCGGGAAATGGATGGCGAACCAAGAGTTCCTCAGGAACCCCTATTTCTCTTCCCATATCGCGGGCATTATCTTTTACCATGTCATCAAGCGGGGTAAGTTCTGGCACGCAAAACTCGTGGCCGACGTTGTGGTGCTCTTTTATTACAGCCTTCTTCACTCCAGCACTCACATACCCATGGCCGCTCTCAGAAAGATCGGTATATAGTGTTCCCTGCATAATAAATCTTGCGCCGAGGCGCTGTGCTTCTTTATTCAGAATATCGCCATACGGGCTTTTGAATGATTTGCGCTTCTCTTTCATGGTAAATTTCCCTTTCAAAGAATCCAGAATTTGCTGCGTTGCATCTACTATATATAGCTCTATCCAACGCTCATTACCAAAAAACTTTTTCACATATGCTTCATCGTCCGGGCGATCAACGCCTTTGATGTACACTGCATATATTCTTGTTGGTAATGTACACAATTTCTTTGCCTCCTTTAAAAGATATGCGCAGATTGATGAATCGCTTCCGCCAGACAGTGCCAGCAGCACGGTTTTGCCGTCAATTTGCTTTGCTAGTTCCTCAATTTTCCGCTTACCTACTTTCTGAGCAGGAAAACGATCCTGGGCTTTGCATATTTTGAAAATAAAATTCTCGAATATTTTAGAGCCGTATTCGGTATCGCTTACTTCGGCATGGAATTGTATTCCCACTAAATGATTATATTGAAGCGCACCTACCTCAGAATGCTCGGTTGAGCCGAGTATGCGAAGATTGTTGTCCACCTGATCCACAACTATTTTATCTCCGTGGCTTTGTACCACGTTGAAGGTTTTTGGCAGTGAATCGAATAATATATTTTCATTAATTGGAAGTTTAGTGCTACTTTCTGCAACAGTAAACTGGTGTATGCCGAATTCGCGGTGCGTCGCAGAAACCACATTAGCTCCAACATACTTAGCTATTAGCTGGGCACCGTAACAGATTCCCAGAACAGGAATTCCTAAACCTAAAATCTTCATATCGAATGAAACCGTCCCATCACCTACTGAAGCCTGACTCCCGGAAATAAAAATTCCTTTGGGGTTAAGCTTATATATATCTTCTGCTGTAATCGAAGCAGGATCTATCGGCAAACAAAATACGCCAAGTTTGGCAATCTGTTGCGCGATAAGGTGATCAGTTTGGCTGCCAAGGGGAACAAGTATAAATAGCTCATCGCTACCTCTGATCTTTTGCTGTTCGGCAATTCCTTCGAGTGTTTCCTTATTTACGTCCGTAATTGTCGCTACCATAGTCTTATATTGGTTTTTTAACGAGTGATTGAATGTCCGCACTTTACTATTCATTTTGCTATAAGTCAAAAGCTAGTTGAAATAAAAAAACTCCCGTTAACCTTTCGGCTAACGGGTAGTTATAGAAATAACATCGTAGTTACTATTCGCGTTTTTCGTAAATATGCTCATAGCAATAATCGGTAAATACCGTTGGTTCCAGATGAATGTATGTATCTGCATCTTCGGCGGGTAGCACAGGCGGAAGCGAGCACTTTTTTACAATCTCACTGAACAATCGTCCCAAGCCAATTGAAAAGCACAGTGAACTAATGTCACCTGTTTGAGAGAGGGTGCGTTGTTTTTCGAACTCTTTTGCAACGGGCAATAAAAGTTCTGGCCCAACTTCAAGCAAGCTTAGAGCTGTGTCAGTTAAATGGAAAAAACCAGTATATATCCTGCCAGCAAACAAAATCTCAGCTTTAAACCCCATCATATACTGAAGCGTAACGAGTGCTTTTGCGATAATGGCAAAAATAGGAAACTTTCCTCCTTCGTATTCAGGCAAAGCTGTTTCCAGTAAAACTCGCTTCACTTTTTCTTTAGGTGTTTCCGATAGAATCATGTAGGCACATAGTGTGACGCATAATTGTTCGGGGTTTTTAAATTCATAGTATTCAAGCATCCCTGCAAGAATAATCTCGAGGTGTTTTGTTTCCTCTTTTTTAAATTGCACGATTTTTTGCATTGCAGCAACGATTGTCTCATCGTCTGGTGTCGCGTTCTGGTTCATGTTTCTGTATTTGGGTTTTTTAAAGATTTAGGTCAATTTCGAAAATAGGTATAAAAAAAGGCATTAATCTCCAAACCATCCATATGCGACTGTGCCGCGTATGCATCGCAGCCGTCAAGGAGAGTTCCAGTCGAAACCAAAACATCCTGTCAGAATACGTACAAACCCTTACGAGCTGATAGCTTAGAGATTAATACCCTCTTTCGAACCATTGTGAACGTGACCCACATCATACATAATGCAAAAACACAGTGCTAGCCACGTCTGTGGTATACTCTGTGTATAAGCTGTTAATAATGTGATCTGAGAAGAGTATAGCATCTCTCAACTTTTTTGTCAAGTGCTCTTCCCAGATGATTCAGAATCTATGGATACCCCTGAAAAACAAGAACATTTTAATGATCGCCATTTAGACCAAACACTGCGTCCTGATGTTTGGACTGATTATATTGGCCAAAACACGATAAAGGAAAACTTGCGCATACTTTTGACTGCCGCAAAGGAGCGAAACCACCCTGCGGAGCATATTCTCTTTTATGGCCCTCCAGGATTGGGCAAAACCACCCTTGCCCACCTTGTGGCTCACGAAACAGGCCGCCAGATCAAGATCACTTCGGGTCCATCTATTGAGAAAGTTGGCGACCTCGCATCAATCCTCACCAACCTTGCTCCTGGCGATATTATTTTCATCGATGAGATTCACCGCTTGAACAAAATGGTGGAAGAAGTTCTCTACCCTGCCATGGAATCCGGCGTTTTGGATATCATCATCGGCAAAGGACCATCTGCGCGAACTATTCAGCTTGAACTTCCCCCATTTACCTTGATCGCCGCCACAACTAGAATTGCGCTTCTCTCCGCTCCGCTCCGCTCGCGCTTCGGCGGCGGCGTCTTCCGCCTTGAATTTTATTCTCATGACGAAATCAAAAAAATCATCAGCCGTTCAGCAAAAATCCTCGGCGTGAACATCGACGACGAAGGCGTCGATGAAATTGCAAAGCGAGCTCGCTTTACTCCCCGCACCGCCAACTATTTCCTCAAGCGTGTTCGCGACTACGCCCAAGTTCACAAAAAAGATCTCGATAAAAAAACGGTATTCCTCGCACTCTCTCTCCTCGGTATCGATGAAATGGGACTTTCAGAATCTGACAGGAATATTCTCCAGACTATTATTGAAAAATTCAACGGTGGACCTGTCGGTCTCAACACCATCGCCGCGGCGACAAGCGAAGAAGAAGCTACAATAGAAGAAGTAGTTGAACCGTATCTCATCCAGCAAGGCTTGCTCGAGCGAACTCCTCGTGGACGAACAGCGACAAAGAAAGCATATGAACATCTAGGTTTTGAAGGTTTTATAGAGAAATAAAAAACGCTGAATATTCAGCGTTTTTTATTTATTTCAATAGCTCTAATACTTCTTCCAAAATCTCCGGCGTACTCTCCCCTATTTCTTCATACATAAAATGTCCTTTCTTTGAAACCACAACAAGTTTCGGATCGAGTCGTTCTTTGAATGCCTGCTTATTTTTTTCAAACGGAATAAGCGGATCGTTGTCCGAGAGCATTACCGTCAGTCGAGGCAAAAGCTCGCGAACTTTTTTGTAATTCACTTTCTTTATCAGCCATCGAGGTATGATGATTCGCGCACCGAGTCCTACCAACCAGCCGTATGGAAATGATACGTATGACCATCCGCCCGCGAAAGCTCCGACGAGCAGTGCGCCGCCCGCTTTGTTTTCCTGAGATTGCATGAGGAGCATAATCGCACGCGTACCGAGACTGTATCCGACAAAGTATGTGTCCTCGTCGATCACGCCAACTTTGTTGCGAAGATGCGACATCCACAGCCACATCGGAGGAGTGTATGTCATTGGCATTTTCAGAGCCTCTACTTGATAGCCCCGTGCCAACAGTTCCCTGGTAAGCCACGGAATCCAATCCCGCTTCGGACTTCCTGACCAGCCGTGGACAATAATGACGCGTTTCATATTAAGAGAGTATAGCAAAAAGTCTACTTATTCATGAATAACATAAAAAAATTACGTTCTAGATAAATCCAGAACGTAAGTGTGTACAATAAAACTAACTAGTATTAGCGAACCGGATTTTTTTCCAGTTCTTGCATTATTTCTATCGGTGTAAGTCCTTTTTTGCTCCGAATGCCGAGGCAGCTTCCCCACCAAGCAAGAACAGCAACAATCGTAGTAGTTGCAACCGAGCCTATCACTATTGCTAGGATATTTTCTGGTTTGCTGTTCAATATATGGCCCGAATATGCGACAGCAAGAATAAATGTTATGCCTCCACTATAAAACACAATTGCTGCCAGCAGATTAATGGCGTTAGAAACTAACCAGAGAATTACACAAGCCACAAACCAAAAAGGGTACGTAAGGTAGTCCGTCCATTCATAGCACTCATCGGGCCCGTCAAACATAGCGGCGCCTGGGATAATCCAAACGGAAGGTATCAGTAATAATATTGTAGTAGCAAAACAGCTAATCATTAGTAAACCGGCTATCATTGATGGCCGGCCATGTTTTGCTTCTTCTACACAATAGTAGAACAAGAAACCCGTGATAAAGGCTAAACATGCAGCGAGCGTGAAGTACAGAAATTTTTGTGTTTTCATAGGACAATGTGTTGGTTTAGTTATATAAATTGAGAAAAACTTCTCCGCTTATATAACTAAACCACCCATGCGATTTGCTAGTATTATAGCATTATTTTTACTTATGGTCAATAGATGCTTCCCCATTGAATATTAAGGGTAAATTCTGTAAGCTGTACCAATATGAGTCACTCTCAGTGGGAAAAGAAAAAAGGAAAGAAGGCCTCGCAAGGCGACACTATCAGCAAGCTCTACACGAAGCTTGTCCGCGTTATTACCCTTGAAGCCAAAAAGTCAGGCGGCAACCGCGAGAGCCCGGGCTTGAAAGTGGCTATTCAAAAAGCACGCGATGTAGATATGCCGAATGACAATATCGAGCGAGCTATCAAAAAAGCGACTGAGGCGAGCGAGCAGCTTGAGCGTATGACCTACGAAGCATACGGACCGGGCGGCGTTGGCATCATCATTGAAGCGCTATCAACAAACCGAAACAAGGCGGCGCAGGAAATCAAACACATTCTTTCTGAACATGGAACTGCATTTGCGGGTATCGGCGCGGTTACGTGGGGTTTTGCCAAAACTGACAACGAATGGGCGCCAACTATGACTATTCCCCTCTCCGACGAAGACAAAGAAAAATTGGAATTGCTTGTAGACGACCTCGAAGGCAACGATGAAGTGCAGGCCGTATTCACTAACCTGGAGGAAACGGAATGAGGATCATGGGAATCGATCCAGGATTTGAACGCCTCGGGATCGCCATCATAGAAAAAGAAAAAGGCGGCAAGGAGAAGCTGCTTTTTTCTGAATGTTTTAAAACGTCCAAAACACTGGAATTTTCAGAACGGCTGAAGTTGCTTGGAGACCGAGTATCTCTGCTGATACAAGAATATGAGCCAAAATGCCTCGGGATTGAAACGCTTTTTTTTGAAACAAACAAGACAACGGCTATGCGCGTTGCCGAAGTCCGCGGCGCTCTCCTGTATATCGCCACCCAAAATGATCTAAAAATTTGCGAATACTCTCCGCTTCAGATAAAATCAGCTGTCACTGGATATGGCAAAGCAGACAAGCGCGCAGTAATGACAATGGTGCCGAAATTGATCAAGATAGAGGGAGAAAAAAAGATGATCGATGACGAATTGGACGCGATCGCAATCGCTCTTACCGCAAGCGCTTCGGAAAAATATTAGTTTTCCACAACTTTAACCCGCAATTGTGTTGCGGTGCATATCTGTATTTGATACAAATGGAGCACGTTAGTAGTAGTTTGCCGGCGCAAACCTTCCGGCACAATAAAAAGAACCATGGATGAAGAAGTAAAAGAACCAATAATTGATGATGTTGTCGAAGGAGCAATCCCGAACCTCGATGATGCTTTTGAAGTTGAAGACCCGATCGCAGTAGAAGATGATCTCGGCGTAGTACTGACAGAAGATCTGGAAGAGGATGAGGATTTCGACGCTGATTTCTTTACAGAAGACAAAGACGGAAATTATTAAGAACAGGAAAGAGAAAAGCTCACTGAACATTAGATACCTAGGGCGGAGGGTGTACAAAAATTTGCGAATTTAAGAGCAAATTTTTCGTACCCCGCAGCCATCGGTCTTAATGCTTGGTGAGCTTTTTGTTTTCTATTTAGCGAGCACTTTTACAAAGGTGAGTTTGCCGATCTTCAGTGTAACTGTTTCTGTAACTTCAAATGCAGCGTCAATGATCTTCTCCCCTGTTTCGAGGTTGGTGACTGCGCCGCCTTCGATCAGTCGTCGGAATTCGCTCTTAGACGGAACAATGCCATTGATAACCAAGAGATCTGACAGCGGTCCTCGTCCGCTGATCTCAGGAATATCTGTTGGGATTTCTTTCTTTTGGAATTTTGTAACAAAGTCCTCCTCCGCTGCTTTTGATGCCGCTTCGCCGTGGTATTCAGCGACGATTTGGCGAGCCAATTCCATTTTGAGATTCTTCGGGTTCACTTCGCTAGAACTGAGCTGCTGTTTTATTTCTTCTAATCGTTCGTACGGAGTGTATGTGCAGAGTTCGAAGTAGTTCAAGATCGAAGTGTCGGGAATCGAAAGGATCTTGCCGTACATGTCAGCAGGTTCGTCTGTAATGCCCACGTAGTTATCAAGGCTCTTGGACATTTTTTCTTTGCCGTCGGTTCCTTCGAGGAGTTTGAATGAGAGTACTGCCTGAAGCGCCTGATTGTTCATCTTCATAACATCTCGTCCCATTAGCATGTTGAATGTCTGGTCTGTTCCCCCGACTTCCATGTCGCAGCTGCCGTAAATAGTAGCGAGGACGCTTGAGTCGATACCTTGGAGAACTGGGTACATCATTTCATGCATGTACAATTCCTGTCCGCTTTCGATACGGTCTTTGAACATGTCGCGTTCGATCAATCGAGCGTGCGTGATGCGTCGAAGTGTTCCGAGCACTCGGCTAAATGTCACGCTGTGAATGATTGAAGGCTGGTTGAGATGTGTTTTCTGCATTCGGGAATTTTCGTAGATGATGGCCTTGCCTATAAAACTGTTCGGCTCAACCGGGTACGTATTTTTCTCGCCGTCTCTCTCGAATGTCATCTCGGTTTTTGAGTCCGCGCCTGGCATGATATCAGCAACATCAACATACCAATCTGAGTTTCGAATCCATGAGAAAACGCTTGGGTCGGTAGAAAGGATTTTGCTGACCTGGGTAAGGTATGTCTGCATGTTTTTTTCAACTTCGAGCTGGTCTACTTCAGGACGAACCTTGCTCTTGCCTGTGGGATCACCGATCATGGTCGTATAATCGCCGACAAGGAAAATAACCTTGCAGCCCATTTCCTGGAATTTGCGGAGTTTGCGGAGAACGACGGCATGCCCAATATGCATATCGGGACGGGTAACGTCGACACCGAATTTAATGACTATTTTTTCTGGATTAGTAAGAAGCTTTTGCTTGAATGTTCCTTCTGGATCGATAAATCCTCCCACGCCTCGGGATAGCAATTCCTCTATATCTACTGCGTTTTTCATACGACAACTTTAGCATAAAAGGCCTATTTTGTCTTTTCGAGTAGCAGCAGTAAGAAAATTACTCCTCGAGCGTCTTTATTAATAAGCGGCGCGCCTACCTTCTTGATTCGATCCGGAACCTGAGCCGCGGCATTTGTGTTTGCAAGAATACAAGAGACGGATTTGGGTTCCGGATCGAGCACGGAAAAACACGATTTACTCCTTACGCATGTGGTATGATTAAAACCATGTTACTCAAGCAAAAACCAGCACAAAAACACCATAGAAAAACCATTATCCGAAATTTATTAATCGGCGCACTTTCACTGTTCCTTTTAAGCGGAGGAATACTGATCATCTGGCTTGCAACCCTGCAAGTTCCCGATCTTCGCTCCTTTGAACAGCGCTCTATCCCAAAATCAACTCAGATATACGACCGCACTGGCAAAATCCTGCTCTATGATTTCCATGGAGACATCAAGCGAACTGAAATTCCTTCAAGCGAAATGTCGAGTTATGTCAAAAACGCCACCGTCGCTATTGAAGATGCTCAGTTTTATACCAACAAAGGATTCCGTCCGCTTTCATTTATCCGCGCGGCGTTGGTAAACATTACAACCGGTTCATACACTCAGGGAGGATCGACGATCACCCAACAGGTTGTGAAGAACGCAATTCTTACTCAAGAAAAGACCATCATCCGAAAACTCAAAGAAATCGTTCTCGCCCTCAAAGTTGACCGTTCTCTTCCAAAAGACCAGATTCTTCAGATCTATTTGAACGAAGCTCCGTATGGTGGAACTATTTATGGCGTTGAAGAAGCTGCTCAAACATACCTCGGCAAAAAGGCAGCAGACCTTACTCTTGCAGAATCTGCCTACCTTGCCGCTATTCCCCAGTCTCCAAGCCGATACAATCCATTTGGAACACACCTTGATCTCCTTGAGGCTCGCAAGAACCTTGTCCTTACCCGCATGAAAGAACTCGGCTTTATTACTGAAGCTGAATACAATGCAGCTAAAGCAGAAGTCGTTGTGTGGAGCACTCAGAACGCTGGCGGCATCAAAGCTCCGCACTTTGTATTCTTCGTAAAAGACTATTTGGAAAACAAATATGGCGAAGAGATTCTCAATACAGGACTTAAAGTTATCACTACGCTTGATTACAGCATGCAGCAAACCGGAGAAGAAATCACACTTCGCCGCGCACTTGCTAACAAGGTTAACAATGCTTCAAACCAGGCAATGGTAGGAATCGATCCTCGCAACGGCCAGATACTTATGATGGTTGGATCACGAAACTTTTTCGACAAAGAAATTCCTGGCCAATTTAATATCGTTACGGCAAAACGCCAGCCGGGTTCATCATTTAAACCGTTTGTATACGCTCTCGCTTTCAACAAGGGATACACTCCTGAAACGGTTCTCTTTGATGTTCCGACGCAGTTCAACACTGGCTGTTCACCTACAGCTGGCACCAACAATGCAACTGGCTGTTACGCTCCGCAAAACTATGACGGTATTTTCCGCGGACCTATCAGTATTCGTTCCGCCCTTGGACAATCTATCAACGTTCCTGCAGTCAAAACGCTTTACCTCGTCGGTATTCAAAATGCCATCAAGCTTGCAAACGACATGGGTATCACCACGCTCAAAAATGCTTCTGATTATGGTTTGACGCTTGTGCTCGGAGGCGGGGAGGTTCGCCTGCTTGATATGACTTCGGCATACGGAGTATTTGCTACTGGTGGTATCAGACACGATCCGACACCGATTATTTCTATCTCTGATTCAAAAGGAAATATTATTGAACAATCCAATCCTGACGATGCGGGAACTGAAGTGCTCCCAAAACAAACCGCATTGCAGATCAGCAGCATCCTTTCCGACAATATCGCCCGCCAGCCGGAATTTTCCGCTCACTCGGCGCTTGTTGTCGACAATCACGATGTAGCTGTAAAAACTGGTACTACAAACAACTTCAAAGATGCTTGGATCATTGGATACACGCCGTCACTGGTAGTAGGTGCGTGGGCCGGAAACAACGACAATACGCCTATGGTTAAAAAGATTTCTGCCCTCTTGGTCGCTCCAACGTGGAATGAATTCATGACTACGATTCTCAAGAATGTTCCGAACGAACCGTTTGAGCAGCCGGCTATTGATCCAAATTATGATTCACTTAAGCCTGTAATCCGCGGATCATGGCAGGGTGGCGACAGCTACTTCATAGACACTATTACTGGAAAGCTTGCGACAGCAGAAACTCCAGAGCAGACAAAGAAAGAAATTATCAGTCCGAATGTTCACGACATCTTGTACTGGGTAAATAAAAATGATCCAAGCGGACCAATACCTACAAACCCAGCAAATGATCCTCAGTTTAGAAACTGGGAAACAGCTGTTCAGAACTGGTGGGCAACGCATGCCGGAAACTACCCAATCGCTCCAGCTGGTGCAAAACCAACGGAATATGACAATATACATGTTGCGGCAAATAAGCCGCGTATAACGATCCTGAGCCCTCAGAACGGCACTACAGTAAACAAAGCTGCTCCGCTTACTGTTTCAATTTCCGCTGTTGGTCCGTATCAGATTACCAAGCTCGATGTGTTTATGAATAACACGTATGTAGGTTCTCAAACAAATGGAACCACGAGCTATACATTCATCCCCGACTCGACCGGAAATGTAAAAACAGTCAATGAGCTTCGAGTCATTGCGTACGACACGGTATTCAATTCAGGAGAAGCGACAATAACCTTTAATTCAACACCTTAGCGAATTTCTAAAACAATAAGACTTGTTTCTGAAGCGATCCTTTTCTGGATCGCTTCTTTTTTTAGAAACAGCTCGCTTCGCTTGATCGGATTTAATTTAAGAGTGAGTATATTCTTTTTATATACAATATCATTCTCGGTCAGTCGTATCTTTGTTTCTTCAAAAATAATAGTAGTCAGTGCTGCTCGTTCAGACAAATGCTTTTGCAGTCGAGCTCGCAGGTCGCCAAACATGTTGCCGATGTGCTCGTTTTCCATATGACTATCTGTTCATTGGCATAATAAGATACGTAAACGTAGTATCACCAACGCCTTTTACGAGAAGAGGTCGGTTTGAAGAAGTGCCTTCAAACATAATGCTGTCAGTAGGAATAGCGTTCAAACAATCAAGAAGGTATCGGTAGTTAATCACAACCGTGATTGGTTCCCCAGAAAGCGCAGCATCGAGCGTTGCTTCGTTTTCTCCAACGTCACTGTTCTTTGCCGTAAGAACACAGCTCTTGTTTGCTGGATCAATAGCAATCGTTATCTGATTGAACTTATCACTAAAAAGGGTGCTGGTCTTTACCGCGTTCATAAGATCGGATTTAAGAATAACCATTTCGCTCGTCTTTTCCTTTGGAAAGATTTTACGGTAATCAGGAAATACTCCATCAACAACGCGTGAAGTAATATAGTAACCATCAAAAGAAATAGAAAGGAGGTTTTTTGTTATGCAAAAAGAGAGTTCATTTGAAAGTCCGGAAATAAGACGCATAAGCTCAACTACGTTTTTGTAGGGCACGAGAATTGGCTGAAATCCATATAATCCTTTTATCTTTACTTTCTTTTCTGCGAGTCGGAATGAATCCGTAGCAACAAACGTAAGGTTGTCTTCTTCTGGGTAGATATAAATGCTGCCGATCTCTGGTTTGATGTCTGTCTGTGCTGCTGAGTAATACACCGATTCAAGTCCATCAAGAAACGCGCTCGCTGAAATCTTTATTTTTTCTCCTTCAACTGTGGGGATGGTAGGAAAGTCTTCGTATGGAAATGTCTTAATCTGAATTTTTGCCTGCTTGGTTTTTACCAATAGTGTTTCTCCAACTTGTTCAAGGGTTACTTCTTCATTTATCTTGCTATTAGAAAAGAATCCAGAAAGAATAGCACCCGAAACCGCGACAACTCCTTCCTTCTCTACCTTTGCAGGTATTTCTATTTCAATACCGAGACTAAGGTTGGTTGCTCGAAGCTTCAACGATGATCCTGATGCAATACAAAGAACAGATGAAAGAATCGGTAATGTAAGATTTTTACCGGTTACGCGTTCTGCGTGTATAAGTGCGTTCTTAACTTTTTCACTGGAGCAATGTATTTTCATATATATAAACTATTACTACTATTATACCTGTGGATTAGTGGATAACTTTTTCTAGGATTATTTTATAAGGGTATTTTATTCTTTTTACGTTTACTGAATTGTGTAGAACTTTTTGGAAAACATTTTAGTGTTCATATCTTATTTTTTTATCCACATCGATTTATTTTTTACACACAGCTATCAGATCTTTTATCCCAAGGATTTCCACACTATTTGAACATGATACGGAGCTGCTCTACTTCACTTACCAATACTGGATCGGTCTTCATATCATTTTTAATCTTGTCGCATGAGTGTATAACTGTCGTATGGTCCTTGCCGCCGAGTTTTTGTCCGATCAGTGGATATGAAACATTAAACTCTTCTCGGAGGATGTACATAACCATTTGTCGCGCCTTCACGATCTCCTTGCGGCGTGTCTTCTCATAGATTGAATTCTCTTCAACGCTATAGAAGTCAGCAACAATCTTCACAACTTCCTTCGAAGAGATGTTTTTCTTTGGTTTAACGCTGTTTTTTATGAGGTTTTTGACTTCTGCAAGAGTGAGGGCGCGATTTCGAACCTGAGTTTGGATGACCAGCGTGTTTAGGTTTCCTTCAAGTTCTCGGATATTGCTCTCTACTGAAGCAGCAATGTATTCAAGAACGCCTTCCTCTACTGGAATCCCCCGCTCTTTGATCTTGGAGCGAAGCACAGCTACTCGTGATTCGTAATCTGGCTCAATAACATCAACGATCATTCCCTGTGAGAAACGAGAACGCAAGCGGTCTTCGAGTCCAGGAATAAAGTTTGGGTGCTTATCAGATGAAAATACGATCTGCTTGTTTGCTTCATAGAGAGTGTTGAACAAATGGAACAGTTCTTCCTGGCTTTTCTCCATTTTTCCAATGAATTGGATATCGTCCATGATAAGTACGTCGTATTTTCGGTACTTTTCTTTGAACACATGCGGCTTGTTGTTCTGAACAGAGCTGATGTAGTCCATAGCAAACTTTTCAAGAGTGATGTAGTGTACGCGCTTTTCTGGGTACTTAGCTTTTACTGCGTTTCCGAGAGACTGGATCAAGTGAGTTTTACCAAGACCAGTGTTTCCGTACACAAAGAAAGGGTTGTATGCGCGTCCGGGCTTGCTAATAATGGCCTGTGAGGCTGCGTACGCGAGCTCATTGAATGGGCCAACGATAAATGAGTCGAAGGTGTACTTCGGATTGAGGTTGTCATCGCGGTTGATGGGTGTTTCTACAAGAGGAAGCTCTTGAGGAGCGTCGGTTTTTGGCAAAGCAGCGTTTTCAGCCTGCTTCGCAACGCGCATTTCCGCTTTCATAATAGTGTATTCCACTGCGCGAATATGCTCAGCGACACTCATGAGAGATTTCAAAATAAGCTTGTGGTATTTTTGGATCAGCCAGTCTTTGACGAATTCATTCGGTACGCCAACGAACACAACACCCTCTTCTTCTCGAATGACGGCCGTGTTTTTGAACCAAGTATTAAAATTTGCTTTTGAAACTTCTACTTCGATATCTTTCAAGCATCGAGCCCATAATTCGCGGGTGTCGGTTATTTCCATAGACGCTATTATAGTACGGACCGAGTAATCCCGGTACTTTACACAACCTGTGTATATTGTGGGGAAAAGGTGGATAACTATTCCACAGGGTCAAAATGATTTTTCTGCCAAGGATGACATCGGAGGATTCTTTTGAAACCTAACCACGAACCTTTTGCCGCCCCGTATTTTGTGACAGCATCTTTTGCATACTCAGAACAGGTGGGAATAAAACCACAGTTCCCTCCCCGGGTGAGTCCAAGCTTCTTGGGAAGACCTTGATCGGGCGAAAGGTACTTTTGATAGAAGTTTATTAAGCCTATAAGTATATATTTCATTTTATTCTAGTGAAAAAGGCCTCAAGAGACTGCATTCTCTCTTGAGGCATAGCTAAAATTCCTTCTTTTTTGATTACGAAAGCATAGATACCGGGCATAAGAGCCTTATTTTTCAAGGCTTGTCTGAGGGAGGCATACCACTTGCGGCGGATGGAATTGCGCAAAACTGCTGATTTTGCAATGGTTTTTGGGGCAATAACGGCAAAACGAGAGCTTGTTTCGTCAGTTTTTATATGGCGAACAACAAAAAAAGGCGTTCCGGTCGGCTTACCGCCCTTCCATAGTTGGGTGATATCTGCGCCAGAAAGCCTTTTTTGTTTTGAAAGCATGAAGTTAGGGGGTTAGACGCTAAGTTTTGCTCGGCCTTTTCGGCGGCGGCGCTGGATGACCTTCTTGCCTGCAGTTGTACCTGTACGGACAAGAAAACCGTGTGTCGTTGCGCGCTTTTTCTTTTTTGGATTGTACGTAAATGACATGGGAAGCATAATAGAACATTTTTTGAGAAATTGCAACCCCTTAGTCGAGATGACACAAAAGAAGGATATATATTATTGACAAAGACCATAATTGTGTTATGATGTAATCAATCAATAACCTAAAATTTTAAGACCAATTATGAAACCAAAAGCGATCTCTCTATTCGCTGCACTTTTGTTTGCAGTATCTGTATGCGGCCAGTCGATGTATCAACATACTATCGACACTGCCATCTTCTCTCACCTCTTCTCTGTACTCGACCAGCACCATGGCGAGTGGAGAGGCATTACAATGTTTAAGCCTGATAAATATGTAGGCCAGCCGGTTTCATTAACCGAACATGTAATTCTTCCCCAATACGGCACATTTAGTGAAGAAGCAGTGTGTTCGCCGGTAGTAGAAAAGAAAATCTTCCTATACCAGAAAGGCGATAGCATATTAGCAACCGTTGGCACTACTTCATTCTTCAATGACTCAGCGCCAGCGCTTTACTCGTCGTCTGTGCTTTTTGTAAAAGGCCGGATTACGCTTATAACGACATGGACAACCGGCTTCCCCTTCTATAGTACAGACTGGCGTATGCACCAATGGAGCCAAGCTTCATTTACTACAAAGACAGTGCGTAAAACCACGTTTGAACTTAAAAATAGCTTACCCAACAGTTATCAACACGAAGCGGTAAAGGCAATTGAGGCAAATATCAATATTGCCCTTTCAGCACCGCTCGATAGCTCAGAAACAGTAAGTAAGCGCTTATACGCTATATTAGATCAGGAATATGCCAAAAAAGTACCCATGCCGATTGATCCTGATGATATAACGATTACAAGAGGGTTGCCTTTGGATTTTATCCAATTAAAAATCGACGGCCTGCACAAAACGTGGACTATGGTTCACGAAATACTGCTAAAAGAGCCATTTTTAAAAGGAGAGAATTTTGGGTTATATAGCAACCCTGAATTTGATAAGGATAGAGATAACCTGAAAACGGAAATCACTAACCGCGAGGAAAAAATTGCCAAACTAGCCTTATTTTAAAGGCTTTACTACTAACCATGTTTCTAGTAGCGTCTGTACCAACAGGCGCTATTTTTTTATATCAAATTCCTTTGAAAACCACCCTATTTCAGGTACAATGGCGGGATGCAATACATATGGAACACATTTCTCTATCAGCCACTCTATAACCTCCTTATATTGATAACTAACATCATGCCTGGCAAGGACGTAGGTTTGGCTATCATTCTCCTTACTATATTGGTAAAGCTCGTTCTTTACCCACTTACAAAGAAATCTATCGAAAGCCAGACTGCTATGGCTCGCATGCAGCCAGAGCTTGATCGAATCAAGCGAGAGCACCCAGACAAGCAGGAACAGGCAAAGCACACGATGGCGCTCTACAAAGAGCAGAAGACAAGCCCGTTTTCTGGATGCTTGGTTATGCTTATCCAGCTTCCGATCATCTTTGCTTTGTATTATGTTTTCCTCCACGGCTTCTCAGATACATCGCTCCTCTACTCTTTTGTAGGCAACCCGGGTACTCTCAATACTAACTTCTTGGGATTCCTAGATATCACCAAGCCGCACATCGTTCTTGCGATTCTCGCCGGTCTCTCGCAGTTCATGCAGATGAAGATCTCATTTAGCGGTACGCCGAAGTCGGCAGCCCCATCAGATGGAAAGCCAGATATGACAAAAATGATGCAGACACAGATGCAATATGTCCTTCCCCTCCTTATCATATATATCGGTACCAGACTTTCAGGGGCAGTTGCACTTTACTGGATTACCAGTAATATAGTTGGAGCAGTGCAGGAATATCTGATCCGACGAAAACTCGGCCCGATCCATCTTTCACTCTTCTAATACATACCATTATGCAAACAACCCAGATCGAACAAATTGTTAAGGAATTCTTCAAAGAAACCGGACTCTATGCCGGAGAGGTTTCATTCATCCAAGACGACGATACGAAAACGATCTGGTGTGCGATTTCACTCAACGACGGACGCCTTCTCACAGGCAAGAATGGTGAAACATTGGCTGCCATCAACCACCTTGTACGAAAGATTATTGAAAAGAATCTTGGTATCAAAGAGGAAGACAAGCAGGCCGCATGGAATATAATTGTAGATATAAACAACTTCCAAAAGAAGCGCGTAGATAGCGTTAAAGCAGTGGCTCATATGATGGCAGAGCGTGCTCGATTCTTCAAATCAAGCATTGAAGTTGATCCGATGCCGCCGTTTGAACGCCGAATCGTTCACGAATTTCTCTCAAACATGCCTGACCTCAAAACAGAATCTACTGGTGAAGGAATGAAGCGAAGAGTAGTGATCAAATACGTAGGAAATAACTCAACAATATAAATAAAAAACGTCTTACAATAGTAAGACGTTTTTTATTTATATTATATGGCTTGTTCTACAGGTGGAGTCAGATCGTATTGCCATAATATGTTTGTATCCCTGTTCATGAAATAGAGGTATCTGTATTTGTCGTCTACCCGCAATCGCACGCCGTCTGTGGGTTCGCCGCCTTCCGAGAGCGGGCTAAATAGCTGGCGGTTGTCGTAGTTGCCTGTAGGGTCTATGTACCAGAATGAGTCGGTAAACGATACTGTTCCCTGATACCAGCTATCTGGATAGACTGATCCAGCCGGGATAACAGCAGGAACTGCGCAATAAAGACTAGCACTGTCATTTGCCCAGACACATTTCTCAGGAAGGCTATAGAGACCGAGGTTTGTTGTTTTATTGGTCGACACATCTTCAAGCGTAAGCGCTGGGCCGTTCTTTGTGTTTTTGCTATACAACAAGTATTGCCCGTTCGGACTCATAAGCGTTGTGAGCGCGCTCACCGGCCCTACAACCTTTGTGAAATCTCCTTTTGTAAGATCGGTAGTGTAGGCATATCCTGTGGCGTAGGCTGTTGCTTTGATGGTAAAGACAAGCTTGGTCGGCGTAGCCCACTGAGAAAGCCATCCAAAAAATTGTGAAGAAAATACTTTTTTCTGGTTCTTGCCATCAAGATCGCTGGTAAATCCAACAAGGTTGCCGCCAGTAGGGAGCAAGTAGAAAATCTGCTTTCCATCGGGTGAAATAGTGAGGTCTGCAATATTTTTCGGCATTGCGAACACTGAAAGTTCCGGGAGTGAATCTCCCCCAACGACTGGTTCATTGATCTTTCCGATAAGAGTGTCGATGGTCTCGTTGTCAGCTTCAAGCGATCGGAGGAATACCTGCGCTCCCTGGTCTCCGAAGAATGCTTGCTGTACGCGAGGAATTGTCGTTGCCGAAAGGCGGGTTGTCTGAAGTGAATCTGCGAAAGCATCAAAAATGTTGCTTGTTCCTTCCGCGACAAATCGGACAATTTCTTTAAGTACTGTTTCTGGGGTTTCAACCGGGAAAGTACAAACAAAACCAGCCTGGAGTTTTTTGATTGTTACCGCGTCTACTATGCCAGTACCATTGGTGAGGTTTTGCGGTTTTAAAATATCATCAGCAAAAAGTTCCTGGAAGACAGTGATTGCTTTTGCGGTTGCTGGGCCATACAAGGTTCCTTCTTTGCCGGGAGAGCCTGCTCCAGTCGCCGCAACCTGAGTAGCTGGACACTGGTTAAGCATTTTCTGAAGCTCTGTTACGTCTGTGCCAGTATCCCCCGTCTTGATCTCTTTTGAAAAAGCATATGATGTTGTAATGGTAACTTGTTTTGGTGCTGGAATGCTGTTTGGATCAACAGGCACTCGCTTTTGCGTAGTGGTGTAGCCAATGACCGGATTAACAGAAACTTTTCGTAGTCGAGGAATTTTTTGCCCTGGCGTTACAGTTGGTCCGCCCGTTGTCTGTTGCGGCCCGCTAGTCGTATTGTTGTTATTTTGAGCAGGATTTCCTGGCCCGAATGGGAAAAGATCCTTGATCGTTACTGGCCCGCCGCCGTTATTCTTCTGTGCGTTTCGATACAGGAAAAATCCAAGGAGAAAAAGCCCGATGAGAACAAAGATAATTATTAAAATGGTAAATGATTTTTTTGACATAGGTTTACCAGTGGGCTACATGAAAATGATTGGCTTCTCGGATAAATATAACACCGTCAAATGTATACTGTCCCGCTTGTCCGACAGGACACCCGTCTCCGGATTGTCCTGCGATCCATTCATGGCATGTTCTTTTAATTCCAGGGATGCTTTTGATGTATGTTTCAAGTCCGCCTGATGTGGGATCAAGGTCTACCACTCCACTTCCGATCTCATGGGTTTGGTGGAGCCAGCATTCGCTTGCGCCAGTTAGTATGAGTTTGCAAGAAGCATCTTGGTTCTTGCAGCTAGCATTTCTAAGTTTTCTGAGCGAGTCTACATATCCGTCACCAAGCTTGTAGACACTGGTGCAGTTCTCGTCGCCCACTAATGCACAGTTTGACTTGTTAACTTCTACGCCAACAGCGGATAATTTTACTCGAAATGCTGCGTCATTGTTGTTGATAGCCGGTATTCCTCCCCATGGCTTGCCTTTATCGAGAGCTACTCCATCAGCCGCTACTGCGTTCACACTACCTTGCTTGCAGTTGGTATTAACAGAAACATTCTGTCCGTTAATCTTGGTTGAGAGGATTCTGTATGCGGCCGGTAAGTCGTCCTCACCCTTAACTGAAATGCCGTCGAGAGAGGGAGGGTCAATGCGCACGTCAGTGAGGTGCGGGTTGATGGTATATAAAAGTACTACGGAAACAAGAGCGAGAATGATGCCTCCGATAGAGTGCGTGATCATTTCCCTCCCCCCCTCTTTTTTTGAAATGGCATCAGTCGTCATGTATTGAACTCCACCGATAACAATCATGATGACACCGAGCGCCCCGATGATGCTGATAAATACTTTGATGATGAGATTGATGTAGTCTGTTGCGTTGGTTGTTGCAGGATCATACATATCGTATGTCCCGTTTCCCAATGGAAGCGGTTCAAGCAGGCAGTATTGTCCTGAGTTGCTTTCGTTACAAGCAGCCTGAGCTTTGTGTCCCCCGGAAGATATTCCAAATACAATAAGTACAACGATGCCAAAGCTGAAGGCGATAAGAGATAGTTTTGCAAGAAAGGTACGCATGAATTACTTTAGATTAATAGTAATATTTTTTTCCGCCTCAAGGAAAAGCTTGAGGGTATTTTCAATGGAAACTTTCAAGTTTGAGATTCCCTTGGAGGAGCCGCTTTTGAGAGTAAGGGTATTTGGGGCATTCGGCGTAGTAACGGTATCGCCGTTGATAGTCCATGTGTATCTGAGCTGAGGAGATGTCGGACTCGCCGGGGAGAAATAATACGGAATTGCAACGAGGGTTTTTTCTACTGAAGTTATGTCGTAGGATTTGCCAAGTTCGTGGTTCCAATCAACACCCTTGATGGCATCTCGCGCATACATGAGTATTTGCGGTTTAAATATGGGTACGGTAACCGTACCAACTCCAACAGATCCCGTGGTGTTTTCTTGGCTCGTCACCTCGATCTTTTCTTCCTCGTTCAAATAGCTTTGCTGAAAAACAAGCGCGCTTTTGTTGAATCCTGAGTATTCCGGAATAGCAGCGTCATTTCGCTTCCATCTGAAAACGAAGTTGTTGATGTTTGCTGTTGTTCCCAGGTTGTTGATCTGAGGAATAGCCACGACTCGGATATACCCTTCAGAGCTCGGCAGCGCTCGTCCTCGGTAAAATGGAGGCGTATATGAATCAGCTCCCTCCCAGATCAAATCCGCTTCTGATGGGTTGAAGAGCATTCTTTTCTGGATAGCTTCACCAGTAGAGAGGAGCATAGAGACATCGATTGTGGTTACCTGTCCAATGTCAGCAGTTGTGAACGTAAACTGGTTTGCTCCGGTTGCTGAAAGGACAGTCTTGCCATCTTTTTTCCAAATGAAAAATGCCCGGCTGACATCGGTGAGGTAGCTGTCTACGGTAACAGTTACGTCTTGGAATGCTCCGGGTATTTCTGGTTCTGAAGAAAACGAGACATCTTGCTGGTTGATCTGTGAGGCTTCTTGGACTGAGAGTTGCGCGTTTGTAGCCAAAGGAAAGAGACCTTCTCCAAAGAAAAGACCGACTCCGATGATTCCCAATATGAGAAATAGAGGAATGCGCTTCACAAGTTTATTATATCATGCGACCTGGCGATAGCCAGGTCGCCTCGAGCGGCGTGGTACATTAAAACTCCTATACCAGGCTCGAGCAGCCACTAATTGTAGGAAAAACTGAAGGGAGCACCACAAAACACCCCTTCTTACTTCCCTTCCACTTCCTCCAAATCCTGCTTTGCTTTTCGAATCGCAAGGATCTGTGAAGGATCGGATGTGACGATCTGTTCTTCTGTGTATGATGCAATGATCTTGATAGCTACGTGCTTGAGTCCGGCAAAGAAGATACCTTCTCCGACACCTGATTCGAGGAGGAGATACTTTTCTTCGTCTGTTAGGTGGAACACTTTTTGAAGATTGTCGATCGAACTTGGTGATTGCTTGAGCAAGATCTGGATAGATGAGTTGGAGACAATTGGCGGGCCGTACTGGCTTTTCATGAAGTCGTCGATATTTTGAGTGATAGTCGCAAGTCCGAGATAGTATTTACGTCCGCGTTTTGCAATACCGAACAAGAATGACGCTGTGTCTTCTGACTTCATCATGATCCACGCCTCGTCCACGACAAGAAGTCGCTTTTTGAGAGTCTTGCGAACAGCAGTCCAGATGTGGTGCGTGACGATATACATGGCAACTGGCTTCAAGTCTTCTTCCATGTCTCGGATCGAAAAGACAACAAGGCGCTTGTTGATGTCCACGTTTGTTGGCTGGTTCAAGAATGTTGACCATGAACCTTTGGTAAATTTCTGAAGACGCTGAAGAATGGATTCTGATCCGTCCATTCCGGCAATAACCATTTCAAAGTCTGAAAGAAGCGGCGGCTCGGAGTTTCCGAGGTCGCTATCTACAGTAATGTCTTTCAATGCGTATGTTTCAGTAATAGCGCGGTCAACGAGGGCGTCTTCTTCTGGAGTAAGTCCTCCAAGCATGATACGGAATAGTCCAACAAGTTCGATGACGTTTCGACGGATGACATCCCCTGCTGTTTCATCAGCCGTTGGCATTGGAAGGTCGAATGGGTTGATGTGGTGATCGGATGAAAGCGAAATATTGAAGTAGCGTCCGCCAACTGCTTCAGCGAGATATTCATATTCTCGTTCAGGGTCGATAACAATAACATCAGTATCGAACATGAGCGTACGAAGAATTTCGAGTTTTGTCGTAAATGATTTTCCCGAACCGGAAGTAGCGATGGTAACAGAGTTGTAGTTTTCGAGGGAGAATCGGTCAAAGATAATAAGACCGGAATTGTGACGGTTTACTCCGTACAAAATACCCTTATCTGACGTAAGATCGAATGAAACGAATGGGAACAAGCTTGAAAGCGGCTCGGAATTGAGCTTCTGGTGGATGTTCAGCATATCGTTTCCAATTGGAATAACGCTTTTGAACCCCTCTTCTTGCTGGAAAAGCGCCGGTTTTATATAGACCAATTTGGATTCAAGGATAGACTTGATCTCGTTCTCTGTTTTGAAAAGCTCCTGTTCGTTGTCTGCGTAGATAGTAATATACAAACCGACGTCGAACATTTTTTGCTGAGCCTGCATCAAGCTGTTACGAAGACCTTCGAGGTCGTTCACAGCAGTATCGAGCATGGGATCTCGCACGAGGCCCTTGCCTTCGCGAACATTGATCTGGCTTTGCACTTCAGCTACCTTCTTTTGGAATTCTCGAAGAATCTTTTCTGTTTCTATAGGATGTATGAAAATTGAAACATCGAAGATCTTGTCGAGGTTGATAACCGGAGAAAACCAGTTGTCGGTAAGGAAACGAGGATATGAAATAACGAAGAATGTTCGAGCAACCTTGTCTCCGAGGTTGATGGACTTCGGTTCTATTTTGAGAGCAGATGGTGCGATAATGTCGCGGAATTCAAGCGTTGCGGCTTCGTAAATTTCCGCAGGCAGAACTGGCAAAATACCGCTTGTCGTTTGAGATGACGATGCCGCCGACTTTTTTCCAAATAATGAATCGAGGAAGCTCATATTATTGCAATTTGATGGAACGCGAGATGTCCCCTGGATTAAAGACCTTGTAATAAAGCTCAATGGCTTCTTCCGTGCCAACTTGTACTGAACGAACACCCACACGGGTAAGTCCTTGCTGTACGACTCCGATACGCTGGTCGAGCTGGGTGCGATGTTCTTCAAAGTCGATTACCGCATTGCTTTTTTTTGTGTCACTTGAAGACCGCATGCCTCCAAAAAGGGATTTGTTGATGGTTCCGGCTCCGAGAGGAGATGAGCTATACGGAACAACGACAATAAACTGCTTTGTCATGATTGCCACTTCATCTGTAAAGCTGCGGATAAAGTTGATGTATTCTCTGGTTTGGATTTTGAGAAGCGGTTCAAGCTGTTCCTTCATGCGGTTTTCAAGCAAGAGAATGTATGGGCGGATGTCGAGCTTTCGCGACTGGATAACTATTTGCACCGAAAAGTCGAGCGAGTTCAGGAAGTTTTGAAACTGCATGATGGTTCCCTGCTGCTCATCGGCAGACTTGAGGGAGAGGTTGACTGATGAGGCGATCAAAAGAGCGCGCATACTCCCATCATTCAAAATAATGATGCCGTCGCGCACTTCCTTGATCGGAACGAATTCTTGAGTTGCTTTTGCGTTCAGTGCCATCTGATAAATAGTATACCATACCCGAATTGCCGAAAGGCAATTCGGGTATGGTTATATGACGTTCTAAATATCTGCGACCAAGTGAGACCAGTTACTGTTTGTTCTTTTTTTCCATATCAAGCACATCCAAGCTCCAGGAAAGGTCTTTCAGCTTGGAATTAGAGAGTTTTGGAACATAATTGAAGTTTGAAAGAGAAACATCGTCTTTCTTTTCCTCGTCCTCTTTTTTCTTTGCCTTTCTGTTCTGTTTCCAGATATAGAGCTTGGCGCCAATATAGTAATTGAAAGCCGATTCCATGATGGCGATAAACGGACGGTTATTTACTTTATAGAATGTAAGTGCAAGCGCGAGAGGAGCTATAATAAGTATGAGAGGGACAGAAAAATAGATCGGCAAGAGTTTGTAGAGCGCAAATGATGCTCCTCCTCCGCCGACCAAATAGATAAATTGCTTGAACGTGAATGGTCCAAAGATCTTGTCTTCCACATCAATAAATTGTGGGACTTGAAATTGCATATGTGTAGTATATCATGACTGACCGATAGGTCAGTCACTTTTTATTCTACTGGCTCTCGATATGAGTCCCCTGTCTTTGCTCCGACACTGCCTCCGCCTACGTTCTTGATCGTGCGATCTGTCTCTTTTGCTGGCATAGAGAATGTTCCGCCTAGTTTTCCTGCAAGAATGTCATCGGCAGGCTTTGCCGTCATTGGAATAGGCTGTTTGATAGCGTCTACGGACGGAGCGCCTCCCGCGTATGGAGCGCGAGGAACAGGAATAGTTGCGCTAGCTGGCTTCTGAAAGTTCTCATTGAGAACTCGCGGAGTTGAAGGAGCTGGGTTTTCAATGCCTTTGATCATGTCTGCGCGGTTTTCAGTTGCTCCTGCGGAAGGAGTTTGAGTTGGCGCATCAGGCTGAATAGATACTCCGGACTGTGCGAAAAGGTCTTTTTCTGTTTCTGAAGAAATATCATCGCTGCCATCTGTCGGCTTGTACAGATTCATAAGAGATGCACGGATCGGAGTAAATACCTTGTCTTTTATTTCTTGAATGAGTTCGGTAAGTTCCTCTGGCTTTTGTCCGAGTTCGTGCGCAATATCTTTTTCATACTGTGATGGAGGGGTCATTCCAAGAAGCACCATGGTAGTTTCAAGTTCAAGCGTACCCAATTTTTCATAGGTAAGCTTGTGCTTCTTCGCTATTTCGAAAAGCTGCATTTGGTAATCGCTTGAAGTGATCGTCTTTTGAATTTCTTCAGGCAAAAGGGTAAAACGAGTCTTTAGTTCCTTTTGAAGATCTTCGAAGTTGTCTTTGTTTTTATCCATATAGTATTAGTTATATTGTACCACGCGATTACCTAGTAATTAATGTCCTCCATGGCCATGGTCGCCGGCATCATGATGTCCTGCATCATGGCTTGCTGGAGCGCTTTCACCTAAGCCCTTAAACATGTCGAATAGTTTTGAGTTCGGAGCTTTGTACGTAGCGGTAAATTTGTGCGCATGCTGTTCTTTGTGGCTTGCCTGTTCTGCTACTTGCTCTGATTGTCCCTTAAAGTTTCCGCTCCAAGCTACTTTTTGATCATTGAGCCCGCTTGATAATCCTCGAGCAAGTCCTTCGTTCAGAGCGTCAGCACCTTCAGTGAACATGACTCGGAACGCAGGCATTACCCCACCATCCATCGCGCCTTTGACCGCACCAACAACACTTCCAGCGATTCCTCCAGCGAGCACGCTTGCTCCACCAGTCAATCCAGCAGCAAACAATCCTGCGCCCGCACCCATTGCTCCGCCCGATGCTGCGCCGCTCGCCATTTGCTTGAAGCCGTCACGCACTGCTTGTAAGAGTTCGCGAGAAGTACGTTCGCTACCGCCACCCTCTGATTGGCTTTTAAGGAATTTGACGTAGTCTTTCTGGCGGACATTCTTTGTCTTTTCGATTTCCTTTTCGTTGTCTTTCTTTTGCTTCTCTGCTCCGCGTATACCGTTAAAGGTTTTGCCGCCGATCACTATAGGTGCCTTGTTCTTGAGCATATCGACTTGATCATTCGCCCCCTTCACACTACTATCAGCATCTGCTTTTGCTTTTAATAAAGTCGCAGGAACTGACTTTGCTTTTGGATTTGCTTCCTTGTATGCCTTGATTGCTTCATTTGCTTCACTCTGTTTATTTTTTGCAACTTGTTGTTTGCTCTCCGCTTCTTCCAAATCTTCTTTAGGTTTCTTCAGTCCGTCATCAATATCTCCGTTATCATGTTCGAGATGGTGGATCTTCTCATCATTTTGTCCCAAGAGTTTCTTGAAGCTTTCTTCTTTTGCTGCCTTGCGGTCAACTCGTGCCTGCTGTCCTCCTGCTGTCATGTCAGTACCAAACGACTTTGGAGCGATCAAGCCAGCACCCATATTCATATTTACGCCAGTCGCGCTTGAGAGTGCGTTTCCAAGACCAGTCTGGCGAAGATCGAAGCTTGATTTTGAAAGCTTGTCGGCACGCTGCAATTTTGCTGCCGCATGCTGCTGTGCACGGAGGGCGTTTCTCTTTCCTTCTGCCGTATCGTCGATCGGGCCGAATTTGTTTCCATAGAGCTGGCTGAGTTTGGCGGTGTTACCAGACGCAGCATCTTTGAGATCCTGGTTCTGAAGAGTTTTCATAGCTGCTCCGCCGATGAACTTCGAGCCAAGAGCTGCTGCTCCGCCGGTTACCGCCATTGATGCCATACCTACTCCTGCTGAAACTATTCCAGCAAAGGCTGCACCAAACTGTCCAGCCATTTCTTCAGCGATTTTCTTGGCTGCCATGAGAAGTCCAATAACGATCATAGTTGGAAGCATGATCGCTACGAGGAATGATACGAAATTTCCGCCGGCGTCAGTAACCGCGCTCATTGTTGTACCAAGGAGTCCCCCATCATTTCCACCCACGAGGTAAACGACAAGATACAAGAAGAAGAAAAAGACAGGTGCATTGAAGCAGGCTTTCATGAAACCAGAAAGCCATGTGCTCCATCCGAGTTGCTTCAAATTGCTTTCAAGGCTTGGGACGATACTTGTCACGAATGCTAAAGGCGCAAAGATCATTGAGAACCAGATTACGCCAATACGTCCCGCAAAGAAGGCCGCACACATAAAGAATATCCAAGCCAGAGCCATGTTGAGGATAAAGGCGATTAAAAGTACGAAGAATATGGTTCCAGTACCGACTGTGCCTGTCTGCTTAAGCTTAGCCAAGCTATCAGTGCTGAGGAGCTTTTGTGGCTGCACTCCGCCGACGATAACAGCCGAGATGGACTGTTCTTTGACTCCTACTTCGCCAGTAGTTGTTGGAGGGTTTTTCTTGGCACAGTCCTCTCCTTCCTTACAGATATTCATCGCATTATAGAAAACTCGCGAGAGAATGTTTGATGCATCGATCGTCACGCGGCAGAAGAATAAGCTGAAGTTGATCAAGAGTCCGATGAGAATAACCTGAGCAACTATTTTTTTTGTATTTACGTGGTGAAGCGAAAGAACAAGTCCGAGCGCCGCATAGAGAAGTATGAATATGAAAAAGATATTGGCGATATCGCGAACCAAGCTCCAGCCGTTTTCAACGAATGAAGCGATGCCTGTACCGGCTGCTCCCTGTCCGTAGATCGTGCTTCCAAGGGAAACAGCGGCAAATGCGTCAAACAGTCGGCCTGTTGTCTGTGCAAGCCAGTATGATGTTGAGACAAAGATAGAGTTGAATGCTTCAGTGATGCACCCCCCGATATTAATTTTAAACCAAGGTGCATCTCCATCCGTAGTAAAACAAGTGAGTTCCGCGCTAAAAGCGTTAGTGTTAGTAGCTGAAAAATCTGGAGTCTCAACGTAGCTGTCTTCTGCTTGCTTTGTAAGGTCTACGTTTGAGGCAGCAGCTTCTTCTGTTGTCTGCGTCATGATTTCAGTTACAGGACCGAGCGCGAGAAGGGGGCTGCCGATAGCATCTTCTTTAAGGAGAACTTGGAAATAATATCGGGTGTTTGGGGCAAGGCCAGTAATATGGATCGGCTTACTTGTGACAGGATTTTTTCCGAAGAAAGAATCTCGAGGATTTACTTTCCAAAGGTATTGTCCGATGTTAGTGGCTGTAGTTGAGGCAAGAGTTGAGTTGAATGCCACTCCCTGTTTTGGAGCATAAGTGACAGGAGGTAGATTTGGCTTTTCTACTACAATTGGATCAACGGCATAGCTATTAAAATTGCCTCCTACGATATCGAGCGTCGTGTTAGGAAAAGTCTTTTTTTCAGTTCCGACCAAAAGAAAGACACCTTCCGTCATGCTATCTTCGTGTCTATTGTCGACAAGGATCTCGTCCCAAGCTCCCGAGCTGTCACCCATATCGAAATAGTTCTCTATAGAACCATTGTCTTGGGCTACTGCGCCAGTAAACCGTATAGTGACATCAAGCAAGACGCTCTTGTCATCCTTTCCTTTTTCAGCAAGAGTTGCAGCCGTAAGTTTTCGGAAATAGCCAGGGCCTGATGTCATTGAGAACGTGCCTTCAAAAGACGCTTCAGCTTTTTTTAGTCCGCCCCACGGAAAAAGCATACTGGCGAGTATGACGAAGGTCGCTATAAGTGCGCTTACTTTCTTCCGCATTCTGTAAGTAAGTATACCCTAGTTGTTTGATTTTAGGAATGAGAAAACACTGTGGGGATAACAAAACCCCCGGAAGGAGATCCTTCCGGGGGTTTTTATAAAGTTAGAACGCTCCCATCGTGTAGTCCTTTACACTTGAGTCGTAAAAGTTCTTACAATTAAGGTCGATCTTTGGTCGTCGGAACAATGAATCCCAATGACTTCGCTGTGGCAGTGTCTGAACATCGTACTTGTCGAGGATAGCCTGACAATAGAACAATCGTTCACTTGTCTGGTCAGCATTAACAACGGTATCTGAGCTATCTTCAAACGAATCAACAATATTTAGGGCTTGTCGCAATCTCTCGGTTCCCGTAGAGTTTGTGTCCCAACCCTCGCCAAGATCAGAGATCGGCGTAGTTGCCGTTACGATGGCATAGAGTATCGTCATTTGCTGATCACTCAGTGCCCCGTAAATACTTCTATCGTCTTCACTGAGGTTTCCGGAGAACCATGGATCTGCCGCAAGCGTAGTCACCATGTCCGCTCGACTAAGGTTTGATGGCAGCTGAACCTGGTTGAAGCCGCTTGATGTGTACTGAAGATCGTCGATTGTTCCTGTGCCATACGGGCTGATATACATTTCCTTGGGCGTTCGTGGATTTGTAATAGTTGGGATACCGAACAGCGCTAATACTACTTGTCGAGCAATGTTTGTCTTATCAGCCGTATATGAAGTGATGATAAAACCGTGCTGATTGATGGCGTCAATGATGTTTGCTGGGAGTGTTGCAGGGTTTACCTTCTCAACAATGGTTGGAGAATTACCCATCTGCTGGATGAATTTGTTGTTATATCCTCCGAATACAACATGGTAGATATTCTGGGATCGGTAGATTTCTCGCTCGTCCAAAATTGTGTTGATCATAAGGCCGATGTTGTCATACTGGGCTTTTACTTGCTCGTACGTTGCCTGAGCTTGCGAGATCGTTGCGGCGTTTGGAAGATCATCCATAAGCAATGCGTACGCTTTAAGTGCTCCCTTCATGATCTGATTGCCGGTTTCTGTTACATAGTCAAATGGATTGAAATGGGCATTGCTTGGATCAGCGAGGATTGTCTGCCACTTTGTTGGATAGTTGAGCATGTGTGCAGGCGAGACTGTTTCGTTAGGATGGTCAGCAAGGAATTCATCCAAGCTGTTATCTGGTTCTGGGTTATATGTTACATCCGCTGTGTGGTTTTTGAGGACATCGTCGAGTCGGCTTTTTACCGACTTCAAGCGAGCAAGTGTGGCAAGCGAAGTAGTGTAATTGTCTACGAATTCACCTTGTTTTACGCTGTATGCCACGCCATTTTGAACCATTGATGCAGCATCATTGTATGAAGGAAGGTTTGAAGTCAGCAGCTGAATTTCAATATCGTTTGGAATTGCTCCGGAGAAATTTTGAAGGTCTTCTGCGATTGCTTCAGCTTCTTTTTTGTATTTCTTGATGGATCGAGATACTGCGCGCTGGCTCCATACGTTCACTGCCGTTTGCAATCTTTCTACGATACGCTGTTTCCATCCATATTTAGGTCCAGGAAGAGCATAGTCGAGCGTTCGAACCATGCTTGCAAAACTCTCTTGTCGGACAGTAGTACCGTCAGGGTTTTGCTGGCTTATGCCTCGCATCAAGTCGAGCACTCTCTTGTATGCATCAACCTGCGCCTGCGCCTGTTCGATCAAAGTTAGCTTGATCTGATTGCCGCTAGCATCCGTAATGCCGATGTCTTGTCCTGTATAGAACAGTTCTTTAAGGTTGAGGTTTATGTCTGCTGCAGTTGTCCAGTTGCTAGGATCATTGCTGCTTTGTGAGTTGCTTGTAGCAGCCAATGATTGGCCATCGTATGTCCAGACAGGGCCTGGGCCTTTTGTTTTAGAAATTGCAGTAGAGAGAGCAGACAAGCCTTTGTCCAAAAGCTTTGTTGTTAATGCGTTTACGATAGCTGAAATACTGTTTCCGAGAGCCGCGCCAAGTTCTGTTTGTGAGAATTTTGATCCCAAGGCTCGGTTGATTTGTGACTGAACCACTGAACCCGGACTGACTGTTTTCCAAGTGATACAATCTGCTTCTGATTTTGCTCCGCCAAGGAAAAAAGTTTTGGCATTAGCTTGGCCTTGTTGTTGTTTGGTTGGAAGAGGAGGTGAATATCCGGCACCTTGCTGGCTTTGTTCCTGCGGTCCAACCTGTGGAGATGATCGGTATGCGACACAGGTTCTTTGGTTCAAGAATCCTTGGCCATAATTGAGTTGCTGTTGAACAAGCTGCTGGCCTTTTGCAACAGTGTTTGCTGCCTTATTTGCTCCGACAAACAAAGCACCGTAGACATTGTTTGCTGGGTTTGAGTTAAATGCTTCATATCCAGCCCATCCGCCCACATTGAAATTGTTCTGGAATTTATTAGCTTCTTGTCCAAGAATATCTCCAAGCGTGTATCTCATTTTCTGTGCGATGTCTCCATTTTGGTTTCGGTAGCTCCAGATAAGAGCCTGTGAGATTTCTCGGCCATACGGGAATTTGCTTGCATTGTAACCGATCGTATCGATCAAGTTCTCGAGTTGAGCGTTTCCAATATTTTTGAAAAATGATTCAGGATTCTGAACGAACTGTGGCGATCCTTTGAATCCCCCGTTGATCCAGTTCACTGTTGCTTCAGTGAGTTTGTTGAGAAGAACTTTGGCAATTGCCTTCAAGATCATGCCGAGTAATTTTGCAATCCATTGAAGAACTGTTTTTGCAGTAGTAGTTGTGTTGGTTCCTGCATCTACGCCGATTCCGGCAGAAGCCAAAAAGTCCGCAACAGGGAAACCAGTCGCCTCCGCCTTTTGTATTCGAGGGATAGGGGCGGTGAGCTGCAATGAGACCGGAGTCAGTACCACTCCGCCAAGTACGAATATTCCGAGGAGAGTTGCTGCGATCGTTTTGTTTTTTGCGTATTTATACATGATCAATATGAGTGCTAATTAATATTGCCCAAGCTCGCTAATTGCTGCATCAGCATCGATAGGAGTTGCGACATTCCCATATGGCAATTTATTGGTAAGGTGAACCATGTATTCCAAAAGGTCTGAAATAGTTTGTGAATACTGCATTGAAGCAGAAAGGGATGAAACAGGATTATTGAATGTATTTTTCATGAGCTGAATGCTGCCAAGCGTCTTATTCAAACGGTTCATGAGTTCAACATGTCCAAGAGCCGCTGCTTTTGGCGGCGGCAATGCTTTGAGTGCGGCAATAAGCTGTGAGTACCGAAGAATGATGGGATCAAGCTTGGCGAGCGCAGTTGGGTCATTTGCATCTAGGGCATCGCCAAGAATGACAACTGACACATCTATGTCGAGTGGATACTTAGTATTAAAAAGAGCCTTAAGGTTTGTTGAGTATGTTTTGCGGTTTTGGTCAGTATCTGCAACAGTTTTGATATCAGCTGTAGTAAATACAGAAGCCAGAGACTGACTAGCGATCTGGTCTGTAACTTGCGTTGCGATTGCATTGCTGCCTTCTTCGGTGAGATCGCCGGATTGGCTGATTGTCGCCGCAGTTGTGAAAAGGTCGCGAGCAAATTGCTCAGTTTCATTGATTGGCGGTTCTTCTATACTGCTACTTTCTGGTGATGCCGTAATTCCGAGAGCGGCGGTAAGGTTTTGCTTCCAGTCTTCTACCCCGTCGTTGTTGTAATCAATCTGTGCGATATCTTTTACTACAAGCGGAGCCGCTGTTGGCTGTGTAACTTCTTCGCCCTTAACTACTCGCTGATTCACAAAGTAATTTGAAAGTTTCATCATGCCAAAAATAACCACAGCGGCACCAACGATAAAGCCGACTCTAGTTGTGAAAGTTTTACTTGGCAAATAGCTTGCAATATTTGTCGCCATATATGCAACAAGTATAGCTTATTTTTAAAAACAAGACTAATGAAAAATAGTTTTTGTGCAGAGTTATGCAGAAAGAGTGAAAAAAGTTTTCCAATCTTCGATGCCGAGTTCTTCCGCGCGCGCCTGCTCCCCCTTCCCAAGTTTCGAAAGGATCTCTTTGATAGTCTCTTTTGAGTACGTTCCACCCAGGTTGTGGACGATTGTCTTTCGTTTATGGCCGAAAGCAAGCTTAATAAGGTTAAAAAAGCTTTTTTCTTGTTCGGGTGTATATATATGTGTAATGTTTGCTACATGTAAGATAGCAGAGTCTACTTTTGGAGCCGGGCTAAAATAGCGTTTTGAGACCGTTCCTTTATAGGCTGGCTCACCAAAAAGCTTTACAGAGATTGATAAAATGCTTTCTTTGCCGTCTTTTGCCACTACTCGCTCGGCTACTTCCTTCTGAACGAGAACAGTCATGCTTTGTGGCTGGTTGTTAGATTCAAGGTAATGCCGCATCAAAAGGCCGGTAATATAGTATGGAATATTGGCTACTAGCTTCCATGTACCCTGTTGTAACTTGAGTTTTTTGAGATCAAGCTCCAATGCATCCCCATGGATAAGGCTAAATTGCTTTGAAGAGATCTCTGCTTTAAACAGGTCTTCCAGGAACGGAATAAGCTGGTCGTCCTTCTCGACGGCAATAACATGCGCCCCGGTAGCTAAAAGTTCCTTAGTAAGGGCGCCTTTGCCCGGGCCAATCTCTAAAACAGTGTCATTTTCACCCAAAGAGGCACTCGAAACCATCTTTTTCAAAGCAGGCTTTGATTTAAGGAAGTTTTGACCGAGAGATTTCTTTGCTTTGTGATTTTGATGATACATATTAATCGAAGTAGATAGTTCGTATTCTAGCATTTGCGCGGACTTCGCGTTCAGTTAGAAAATCAGGGATATCATAGAGGAATTCAGACGGCGTAGCTACCTGACGCATGCCAAATAAGGCTCGAATCGTAGCGTATGTGAGGAAAAGCTTCTTTTCTGCACGGGTAACGGCAACATAGAAGAGGCGGCGTTCTTCCTCGCGGTGTTCAGCGCTTGCATGCTCTCGCGGCGCGTGCGGGAAAAGATCCTGTTCAAGGCCGGTAATGAAGACATATTTGAATTCCAGTCCTTTTGAAGCGTGCACGGTCATAAGACGGACGCTTTCTCCGTCTTTGATGCCGTCTTGGTCTGAAGCAAGTGCTGCATCGTCAAGCAATTTTTCCAATCCCTCGCCAAGCGGCATTGCGTCATACTTTGTCGCAAGCGTCGCCATTTCTTGTATGTTCTCCAAACGTTCAAGGTCGCTCGCGTCCCCTGCTTTAAGTTCGGCTTCGATGCCGCTCAGTTTGATCACTTCGCGGATGAGCTCTGATGGTAAAAGTGTTTCGCTTAAGCCGCGTACTTTCTCTAGTACTTCATAAAATGAAGCGACTTTCTTTTCAGTTGCCGCTGGAAGTGCAGCTCGTTCGCCAGAAAAAAGTTTTGCAAGCGTTGCCTTGCCCAGTCCGCGTGCAGGGAAATTGATAATTCGTTTTATGTCAGAAAGGTTGTCAGGGTTTCGTGCAGCACGAATGTACGCAAGCATGTCTTTGATTTCTTTTCGATCGTAGAATTTTGTCCCCAAGACTTGGTACGGAACATTTTTCCCAATGAGTGCTTCTTCGAGTACGCGCGATTGAAAGTTTGCGCGATACAAGATGGCGATTGAACCTGCAGGAGTTCCCTCTCCGATAAGCTTGTCGATTTTTTCTGCAACGAATTCCGCCTCGTCGTTCTGGTCGTACGCTTCGTATATGCCGATCAGTTCGCCATCATTGTTTTCCGTGAATAATGTTTTTTCAACACGGACAGTATTTTTTTTGATGACTGCGTTCGCTGCTGCGAGAATTGTCTTGGTTGAACGATAGTTCTGTTCAAGGAAAAAGACTTTCGTCCCAGGAAAATCCTTTTCGAAATGAAGCATGTTTTTGAGTCGTGCGCCGCGCCAGCTGTAAATATTTTGATCAGTATCTCCCACCACGCAGATGTTGTATTCGCCATTCTGATCAGGAGACGCAAGGAGTTTTGTCAGTTCATACTGCACTTCGTTCGTGTCTTGGTATTCATCGATGTGGATATATTTAAATCGAGCCTGATAGCTTTTGCGGACCTCCAGGTTGTTCTTCAAAAGCAGGACTGTTTCAAGGAGCAGGTCGTCAAAGTCGAATGCTTTTTCTTCTCTCAGTTTTCGGTCATACATTTCCCATACCTTTGCCACTGTTTCTTCTGTGAAACTGCTCGCTTTTGCTCGATATGCTGACACGGTCACGAAGTCCCCTTTTTCTCTGGAAATAATATGCTTAAACTTTTTCGCATCATGAATTTTTGGATCAAGGCCGAATGAAATGATACATTCTTTGATCATGGAAACAGCGTCGCTCTCATCTAGAATTCCAAAGTGGCGGTTTCTTCCGACAAGAGCACAGTGTTCGCGGAGAATGTGCACGCCGAGCGAGTGAAACGTGGAAACATGCGGCAGTGTATCCAGGCGATCTCCTGCTAGAGCTTTCGCTACGCGGTCGCGCATTTCAGCGGCGGCTTTGTTTGTGAAAGTGATTGCAAGAATATTGTGCGGAAGAACGCCATGGTGAACAAGATTCACGATGCGTGATGTTACGGTTTTTGTTTTGCCTGCTCCCGCTCCTGCCACGATCAGTATCGGGCCGGAAAGGGTTTCAGCTGCTTTTCGTTGTGGTTCGTTGAGAGTTGCGAGGTGCGGATGCATGAGGAGTATCATAGCATAAAATAATTCCCGCCTCGCGGCCGAAGGCCGCGAGGCGGGAATTTTACAACATTCTCTAAGCTATTTTCTTACAATGGCTTCAAGAAATGATTTCGTACAAGCCATGCATGCTGTTCCTTGTTCATATGGAGCATGTAATCAGGATGGTGGGTACGGACATTTTCCAAGTACTTTTCAATAGTCCAGCCTTTTTCAAATACGATGTGGTGAGCCTGCATATCAGCGATCGCTTTGTAGAGCGGTGTTGCCGCATCATGGTGGTGGATTACATCGAGCATGAACTGGTCGTCGATATATCGTACTGGTTTGGACAAGAGGCTGAGAACACGGTCGCTCGATATCGTAGGATATGGATTGATGTGTGAGTCATAAATGTTACCGGCTGGAGGCTGAACCGGACCAGTATAGTGGCCGTTAGGATAGTCGTTCAAGCTGTACGGCTGATTGATCTGGTATCCAGCGGTTATTTGTCCTGGATTTGCTGCACTCATAATCGGCTGGGCTGTGCCATTTCCATAGAGATGTGGCGGCTGCTGCTGCCAGAAGTCTGGAACGTATTGAGCAGGACCTTGAGGATAGCCGTAACCGCTATTCTGGAATCGTGCTTCTTGCGCAGCGAGCCGATTCATCAATCGTTCTTCGTGGCGAAGGTCGATACCATTTGGGTGATGCTTCCACCACAGCTTGGTATGCCACTTACCATGAATATCGTAGGGAGGATTCGCTTTTCCTGGGATGCTGTCCGGTGAAGGATCGTGAGGATGGTTGTTCTGCCAATCCCAGTAGTCTTTGCCGTCCACAGTAGGAGGAGTATCAAGGTTAACTTTAGGCAATCCGTTGTCTGGATCAAGAGCTGGATCATGATCAACTACAGGATCTGGTGCGGGAGCAACATCATGTTTTGCTTGGTAATCAAAGAATCTCTCGTCGTTGTTGTGGTTGAGGACACCAGAGTGGCTTCCATCAGCACCTTGTGTCATAAGGACATCATCAGTCGCTTTTCCTGCAGCATTTCGTAGGCTGTGAGAAATAATTTTTCCTGTCCCGTCAAATCTGATCGATGAACCCTTGAGCATATTAATACTCTCGTTTATATCGTCAGGACGGTAATCTCCGAATTTTATTGCAAGGTCGTCGGCTCGAGAGTTCATGATCTCTTGGTATTCAGGAGGAACCTGATCCTTGGGAACGCCTTCGTACGCTTTTGAAAGCGCGCTCTTCACATGTGCCCAAGTATCGATCGCACCCTTTGAAGAGTAATCCACTTCGATAGGTTTGAATTGATAGTGGTGGGTTGGAGCTGGAGGCGTATCTGGGCCAGGTGCAGGAGGAACTACAGTTGCGTCTGGGAACCATTTTTCAAACATGCTTCCAACTCCATGAGAAGCAAGCATACCCAACCCTACTCCTGCTCCGATGCGAACGATGAAATCGCTTCGGTGCTTCCAAGCATCCAAACTCGCTATCTTGCGCAAGCGCTCGTTGTGAAGATCCTGGATAGCTTTGAAGTTTTCAGGAGTCATTGGCTGGCTAGAAAGTTCAGCTTGTTTGGCTGCATATTCCACATTCGCCTCTTCCATTCTTTTATCAAAATTGTAGATCTTGTCTTTTGCCATGACTGCAATACCTCCGGCGGTTGCACCAAACGCCTGTCCTGCGGCGATCGCTCCGGCTTTCATTGCAAGTGTTTTTAGGGTCAAGACTTTTCCTGCTGCGAGTGCTGCACCTGCGGCACTACCAGTAATCCACGCTCCGCTCGTTGCCGCGATAAGAACTGAAACAGGAATACCGATAGCCATGGAGAGCGCGAATTTTTCTGCTTTATTGAGTCCCTTGTACCATGTCATTACTTTTCCAAGTTTTGCACGGAGCGGAGTTGGAAGCTGTTCTTTCTTTTCTACGATCAGCTTTGTCTTTTCTGCAATTACTAATGTATTGAAAATAGTGCCGGCTTTGTATTGTGCAAGCGCAAGTTCCATTTCAGCGGGGGTCTTCCCTTCTGCAATGAGTTCTGCTTTTTTGGTTTCGAACATTTCGTTACCTCGAGCAAGGAGAGCCTTGTTGTAGACTTCCTGCTTCGCTTTGATCTTGTCCTGCGTAGCCTTGTCTTCAGCATCTTCGAACTTGATAGCGCCCCACTGTAAATTGTCTTGTATTTTATTCTTGATCTTGCCGAAGAAGCCTCTCTCTTCGCGCTTGGTCATAAATTCCTGGTGTGCCGCAAAGTAGTCGAGTCGAGCATCATCCAAAGCGACTTCGATATCGGTTTTAGGAATTTCAACTTCTGCCGGCGCAGCAACTTCAGCTGTACCTTCTGCAGATGCCAATCCCAATTTCTCGGCAGTAGCTTTTCTGCTTTCATGAATCGGAGGATCTATGTATTCTTTGTTTGCCAAGCGAGCTTCAGACTCAAGAGTAGCCGCATCTTTTTCGCCTCCTTCAAGAGTTTCAGCGAGGGCTTCTTTTGCACCTTCTTCAACCGCAGCTACTTTTACTTCAGCAGCCGTAGTGAGAACTGCCACTTTCTTTGGGTCGCCGCCGGCTTTTGTTGCTCTCTTTGCTCCTGCTTCGAGTTTGGTTTTTGCTTCTTTGGCTTTGCGTTCAATTATTTTCAGGCGAGCATTATAAACGTCTTCAAGGCTATGAGCAGCTACCTCAGCAAGGTCGATCTTTTCCAAGTCTTCCTTGGTGCTAGTTCCACGGATCTTTTCCTTGAGATTTTTTTTCTCAGTAGCTTTTGGATCTTCGGTTTTCTTTTTTTCTGGTGATGACATGCTTAGAGTATTATGCTGATAACTATGATTTGAGCTCCTTTTCTAATTGCTTCACTTTTTCTTGCTTGAGCTGATCTATATATTCGTCTATTTCTTGCTTATGCCGTTCGGTAATAGCCTCAAGCTCAGCCATGGCTTCTTTATAGATAATATCGATTTGTTCTATTGCTTCATCTTGTGCCATATGTATTGCTACAAGTATACCAAACTGTTTATCTCCCCGCACTATATATATGCCCCCTCCTCTCCCGTCTTCCCGGCAAGCGTTCCTTATTGAAACAAAACCCCAGGATGTATTCTCGTATCCTTGCTCTCATTTTCTGCGATCAAACGCCTCATCCACAGCTCATCTCGTTCCGCGGTAATCCTGATTGCCTCGTCACTAGATGTTTCAGCGGAAAGTGAGCGCGCTTTATTTTCGGCAAGCATTAAGGCCTGCTTGATTTCAGCAAGATTTAGGTCGGACCATGTTGTTCGTTCTGGTAGAGTGTTCATTGGTTTGATTTAAAATGCCGCCAACCGTCGCTCGTACTTGTCATTGATAGCATCAATCTTTTCTTGGGTCTTCTGTACCATATCGAGGAGCTTCAATGCTCGAGGGTCGCGGCTCTTTACTGCCGGTGTATTTGCAAGTTCTTCCGCTGAGTAATCTGTTCCATCCATGTTTATGAATGCTCGTCCAGGTATTGGGTTTCCTCTCTCGTCTTCTACCTCTACTCCCCAATCCATATCTGCTGGAATGATGTCAGTGCTGTAGTAGTCATCAAGTTCTCGAGTGCGCTCTCGGATAACGCTTGCTTCCCATTGCGCGCGGACTTTTTCTTTTGTTTTGGAAATGAGCTGATTGTATTCTCGCTGGTTTCTGACTGCGCTGAATGCTGCGGCTGTTTCAGCTTTGTCAGTTCCTGAAAGTAAATTAACAATCTTATCAACAAGGACTTTATCAACTTGCGCAGGTCCTTCCGGATTTGGAATCGATGAGCCAGCTGTTTCGGTAGAAGGTCTTCCTGTAGGCGCAGCCGGAGCAGTTGGTGCAGCAGGAGTCTTTGGAGCTTGGGCTGCTTGTTTAGCTCGCTTCATTTCTACTAGTTCTGTATATGTAATTGGCTTAGGGGCTGCCCCTGTTCCCCCATTCAAGAGGAAATGGTAGTAGGCGTGAATATTGTAATGTTCAGTAGAAAGTTCAATAAGTTCTTTTTCAGCCGCCTCTTTGTCAGCCGGTGCTGGTGATGCCAAGATTCGTTCGATAACAACATATCGCTGTGTCAGTGCCTCAAGGGCTTTTTCTCGTTCAAGTGTTTTAGCAGTTTCAAGTACGCCAGATCCGCTTGGCGTGACTTTTGTTTCAGTCGGTGCTGGCGCTGTTGTGATTTTCGGAGCTTCAGTTGTAGATGCTGATACTGCAGGCTCGGTTTCTACTACTGTTTCTTCTGAACCAGCGGCGATAACTGCATCCCCCTCTTCTTCCTCGCTTGGTGTTCCGCCTGCGAGGTTAAGCTTGCTCTCATCAAAGAGCGTTGCAAATTCTGATTCTGGCAATCCGCGCAATTCTTCAAGACGGGCGAGTTTTGCTTCCCAGAGCTGTCCTTCCTGGGTCAGTCCGGCGATCTTATCGCGAAGCATTTTATTGCGGGTTACGATATTTCGAGCCGTGCTGTCTTTTGACTCGTTAATTTTCGCTTCGAACATCGCTCTGTTTTCCTGAGTTCGTCGGAGGAAGCCTTCCAAAATAGTTTTTGCTTCAGCAAGTTTCTGCGGGTATGTCTTTTTTTCAAGACGAGTGAGAGCTCTAACGATGCGGCGAGTCTGCCATTCAGTTGAAGTAACCAAATTATCACCATTGTCGATATTGAGCCCAACATAGTTTAAGAGCTGGAACTTGCTGATATGAGAACCGTCGCTGCCTCGGTTTTTATCTGGATAGTTCAAAACCATCGAGCCGCGAACGATAATAGCGTTCGGGTCTTTCTTCTGCATACGATTGTAGAGAGGATTGAGCTTGCGGTTTGGGAATGAAATGAAATAGCCTTTTTTCTCCGGCTCAGAACGGATGAATGTATCATATCCAAGCATGTACGCTGCGTGTGCGGTAAGAGGAACTGGATTTATTTCTACTGGTTCATCTATCCCCTTTTCCTCGTCACGAACCATCTTGTATGTTGGCTCGTAGTACAATACTTTCCCAAGTTCGTTGGAATATGTTTTGTTTCCCAAAGCTACACGGCTGTTTTCGTGCCATGCAGCGCCAACGATACTTTTGTTGACCATTTTCTGAGCTCTGCGAGTAAGATATCTGACCGTAGTTGTAGTGGGCTTTTCGCCTGAAGTCGTGCACGAGCGGGAAAGTTCTTCATCAGTAAGGGGCTCGTAAGGATTTTTCCCAGCTTTGAAAAACTCTATAAGAGTTTCAACCGAAAGAACCTTGTGTAATCCAACAAGGGTTTTTGCATAATTATTCTTGAACCAAGTAGGATCTTCTTCATGTCGAGGATATGACATGTTGTCTACATCAGTAATGAAAGAAACGAATTCTCTCATCCATGGTTCGACTTTTTCAATGCGTCCGACTTTAATAAGCGTTTCGAGTACGATTTCTGCACTTGAAGTCTTGATCCAAAGATTGTCGTAGTGATGGTTAGCTTCCAGGCGATCTGTTCCAACAGTGAGTAGTCCTTTTGAATTTCCAGCATCTACTAGAATACCTCTATCAGTGCTTGTCCCCTTTGGAATAGATTCATTCGGTCCATTTTTTGATTTGCCAAAAACACGGAGCAGGTAAATAGCCGCTTTTGCATCGAGGTCTGGCTGTTCATGAGTGACGATTGGAAGATCTGCACGATCTAAGAGTGCATTGATCTCGTTCTTCATTTCCGGAGTGATGATCTCTTCGAGTTTCTTTGCGGTAACATTGTTAGCGCGCTTAGCTTCTCGAGATCGTTCTGCTTTTACTTGAGCCGCGAGATCGAGTTTGACCGCATCAATTGTCTTGCCAGAAAGTTCCTGTGCTTTTTGGATGGCAGCAGCGTTGTTCGGTATAGCGTCAAGTTCTGCTTGTGGTAGTTTCTTTACCTTTATCAAGTAGGCGTACGCAGTCGAAATGTCTTCAGAAAGTTTTATTTTTTCCGCCTGTTCGCGTTCTGCTTTTTCATCAGCAGCAAGCTTTTGTATCATTTTAGCGAGCTGTGCGTCGGTCTTCCCTGCGAGTTCTGCTTCTTCGTATTCGCCAGAAGCTACCAACTGGTTGACCTTCTCTTGGCGTTCCAGAACTTTCTTTTCCTTGGCTTCTTTAGCCGCTTTTTCTTTTTCTTCAGCCTGAGCTACCAGTTCAGCAAGTTCGGCAGTGCTTTTGCCGCTGACTTCCATTCCTGGGTGAAGCACGAGTACTTTCTTTGCGAGTTCTACGCGCTCATCGAGTTTGTCCTGGTCGTCTTTTGAAAGCTTGATGGATTCGAGATTTTTCTTTTCTTTATCAATAACAGGCTTCGGAACTGATCCTCCGCGTTCGACTGTTGTTTCTTGTGCGATAAGGTTCACGATCTCGCGAAGCTTTGTTTTTGCTTGGGCAACATATTTTTTTCCTTCTTCCGATGTATCAGTTTTGTATTTAAGTAAAATACCGCCGTATGCTTTTTTGCCGGCTTCAAATATTTTGCTGTCGTCTGACAGAAGGTCTGCCAATTCACCGCTCGGAATAACCGCGTCCAATAAATCCTGAGGAATTTTTTTTATCTCATTCCTAATTCGCTGCTTATTTCCTTTAAAATCTTCTGGTTGGGTGAATTTTTCTTTAGGCATATATGTGTAATTAGTCTAACATATCTTCTATCTCCTTACGAAGCTTTTCGAGGTAGTCGATCACATTTTGACGTTTCTTTTCATCTTCTGTCGCCAATTTGTTTTCAGATACTCCGAGTTTTTCATGAATCCAATTGAGAACGTATCCGGGTCCTTTTTCATTGATCATGTCAGTCGCTTCTTCCATTGTCAGTCCGAGTTCAACAAGTTCTTTTCTCAATTTTGCACCGATGCCTTTGTGCGTTTCCATTCCTTCTTTCGGTTGATAGAGATCTTTGGCTTGCACATGTTCTGTCTCGTAAGCTTGATTTTTGGGACTAAGGTTTTTGAATACATTAGTTGTGCGGAAAAGATTTTGAGGATTCATTTTTGTTCGTTTGTCCTCGTTGTACCCCTCTTTCATCAGATCTTCGGGAATGTCTGAGAAAATAGATTGGTCTTCCTCGTCTTCTTTCCATGCGGGAATATCCATTATTCCTGAAGCTTCAATCTTTTCATTCTCCGTAGGCTGGATCGCTTCCATGTCTCGAAACTCATGCCACGCATTGTCTGTATCAGCTTCAGCTTCCGGTCGATCACTGATGTATGCAACATTTTTCCCAGTAATAGTTTCAACAACTGGAATCTTCTTTGTGATTCCAGTACTGTTAGTAATTGTTATCGTAATATTCTCGCCGATTGAAGCGATCTCTTCCACTGTCCAGAATTCTCCATTCTTGTCTTTGTACTGTTTTTCTTTAGTTAGAACAAATGGTAAGCCTTCCTCGGAGAGATTGAGTCTTTTCCATATCTTTATTTCTTCTTCTGTGGAATTTTCAGATACTTCTTCAGGTGCAATCTCGGTCGTTTGTTTTACTTCAGTAGCAGGCGTAACTCCAGCAGCTTCTTTTTCCTGACGTGAAAGTTCCATCTTGTTTCCCAAGATGCGGAGTACTTCTTTCTTGTCTTTCTTCTGCCAGTCGGTAAGGACGACCCATTCCTGTTGTTTAAGATCATTCTCTATCTCGAGCAACATTGTGTTTTCATCTTCGCCAATTTTATTGATGATCCACGTCTTGCCATTGTTGTCTTCAAGCACGTCGCCTTTTTCGAGACTGATGATTCCTTTTGTTTTCTCGTCTTCAAGATCAAGCGGTAAATCGCTTACGCCAAACGGCGGCTCAGTAGTGAATCCCAAAATATTCTTTCCATTTTGAGCAACGAGAACGCGAGTTCCATTATCATTATCAAGTTCTACAACTTTGTATTTTCTAAAAAAGTTTTTTTTGCCGTCGAAACCATCAACGCTGAACTCTCCTGTTGAGGGATCGGTGTTGCGGATCATAAAAGCCTGTCCGAGGTTGCTGAAAATCAGAGTGCCGGGTTTCATGTCGAGCATCTCGAAAATGTTTTCTTGTTCCTCTTCTATTTGTATAGGAACTTCTTTTTTAACAAACGGTGTTCGGATTGGCGTAGGCGTTTCAATAGCCGGCTTCTTTTGTGTGGAAGAAATCGTAATATTGAGAGCCTGCAATAGCTTGGTTACTAGTTTCCCTGCTATTTGCTTGTCGGTTACGTATTGTTCTACAAGATATGTGACCTGTTCTCCAGTGTCTTTAGTGTTTGCGAGCTTTGCGAGTTTCTTGCCAATTTCTCCGCTGACGAACTCAGCCATGGCTTTGTCTCTCATCCCGCTTGAAAAAGCCTGATTGATGGCATCAAGGTAGTTCTGTCCAGCACCTTCAGCTCCCGCAGGCTTGTTCTCCATTGTTATATTATATAATACTTAATTAGAAAAGTCAATACTACTTCCCAACCTGGCTCATGACCGCTTCACTGTCTGCATGAAACTGCTCTGCCTCCTCTTGGAGGATAGTTTCAAAGTTCGGCACTTCCTTGGAGAGGAATGCTACGAGCTGCTCAGGGTTTGCCTGGCTTGTGACTAATGCTTCAAGCTGCTTCTGCTGATCTTCTGACATCTGCGGCATAACTCGGATGAGTACTCCTTCGAAGATCAAGCCTGCGATCTGTTCAACCATTTTGTCCTGTTCATCTGCTGGAAGGGACTCGAGGTGGTAAATTGTTACAAGCATGTCGCGCATTGAGATAGCCATAATTGTGAATGTTCGCCGAAGCGAAGAAATTATTGATTAATTGCTTCAATAAGTATATCACAGGCGAAAAATTGGCGTTTTTGTTTTCCACATACCTGGGGATTGTCAAGATTGACTTGGGTACCCAGCCACGCTACCCTTGATGTATTGGGCAGCTACTCTTATATTCGTCCAATACTCCTGTACTGGAAGTCGTCTAAAAAGCCTTATATTTAAAGGGTTTTAAGACATCCTGTTCCCCTGTAACGCATTCTAGCCTTATATTTCAAAGGTATATCGGCTGGGTGTTTTTAGATAGGCTTATAGACCAAAACCCACAAGACCTCGAGGTACGCGTGACTGGCACACCCCCTCAAGCGAAAAAGTCCTTATTTTCCAAGCTTTTCTTAATGAAGCTTGTTTTGACGTCTCAGTTCATTCTTTCAATTGGCCTCTTCCCCGTACTAGCCCAGGCAAGCATTTTATCGATTTTTGGTCTTGGTGAGACTGCTTCAGCCCAATCAATACCCACTTCAGCAGTACTAAACTCCCAGACCGTGGCATTATTGCAGGCTACGCTCCCTATGGACAAAGCTGACGATGAAGACGGCTTGTCTGTTGTTGCTGATAATGCTCTCTCTGCTCAGACTGGTCCTCTTGGAACACAGGCAGATTCCTCAATTGATGAAGTTGTGCCTGATTCTACTGAGATCTATACATATGTAGTGCGAAATGGTGACAACCTTCCTGCTATTTCAAAAATGCTTGGCGTTTCCGTCGGGACGATCGTATGGGCGAACGACCTCTCCGGCAAAAATGCTAAGCTCGTTCCTGGCCAAGTTTTGGCTATTCTGCCAGTTTCTGGAATCTCGTACACGGTAAAGAAGGGCGATACTGTTTCTGGTATTGCCAAGCAGTTCAAGGTTGATGCTGATGAAATCGGCAAATTCAACGGCCTTGAGCTCGATAGCAAGCTTGCTGCTGGAGACAAAATCATTGTTCCAGGCGCTGAGCTCTCTCTTCCCGCTGCTTCGACAAAATCATCCGGAACAAAGTCTAATTCCAAGCTTCCTATTGTGGCATATGGCGCTACTCGATTGCTTCCTGGTAATGATGGCCCTGATCTTGGTGGTTACTTCCGACGTCCTGTTGACGGCTGTACGCGAACGCAAGGCGCTCACGGTAAAAATGGTGTTGATATCGGTTGCCCAGTCGGTACTCCGATCTACGCTGCAGCAAGTGGAACGGTTTTGATAGCAAAGACTACTGGATGGAATGGAGGTTTTGGTATGTATGTGGTTATTAACCATCCAAATGGAACACAAACACTCTACGGACATATGAGCAAGGTTACAGTCTCTCCGGGGCAAGCTGTTTCAAAAGGAGAGCAGATCGGATTGATGGGTTCGACTGGACGTTCGACCGGCAGTCATGTTCACTTTGAAGTTCACGGTGCGATAAACCCAATCGCGGTGAACGCGAGATACGGACTCTAAAACATAAAAACAAATAGCACCTTCTAAAAGGGACGCCATAAAACTTTGCTAAGTTTTTGGCTCGTTCTCGCGCCGGCGCGCTCCGAAAGCCCTTTTAGAAGGTGCTATTTGTTTTTATGTTTTAGGTCGGTACTGGAGCGCTTCTAACACATGTGCTACTTCGATATCTTTTTTCCCTCCAAGGTCTGCGATAGTTCGAGCGAGCTTGATTACTCTGTGATATGCACGACCAGATAGCTGCAGCTTGCGCGCACTTTCCTCTAGAATTTTTTTAACTTCTTTGTTAAGGGTAATATAGGTCGCAAGATCTTTGGCATGCATATCGGCATTTATTTGTATGTTGCGTGGATGAGATTGTAAACGCTTGGCTGCAAGCATTCGCGCATCCTGTACTCGTTGTTGTATTGTTGCACTGCTATCGCCTTCGTCTTTTGTGTCGATCAGTTTTTGATATTCTATTGGCGCTACGCTTATCCAGATATCGATACGATCGAGAATGGGGCCTGAGAGTCTCCGGTTGTATCTTGCGAGATCAGCGTTGGTGCAGATGCATGCGCGGATTTTTGATCCTTTATATCCGCATGGGCACGGATTCATTGCAGCAACCAAAATAAAGTTCGATGGAAATTGAGCTGAGCCACGAGCACGAGAGATGGCTATCATGTTATCTTCAAGCGGCTGGCGAAGCGACTCGACCACACGCTTTTCGAATTCCGGAAATTCATCAAGAAATAATACTCCTTTATGAGCGAGCGTAATTTCTCCAGGCCGCGGTGTTGTTCCGCCGCCGATGATGGAAACATATGACGCTGTATGATGCGGAGCACGAAGCGGCGGATGCGTAACTAATGCTCCGTCGAGATTCCCTGCGATGGAATGGATGCGCGTGACTTCAAGAATCTCTGGCAAGCTGAGCGCGGGCAAGAGTGAAATAAATGCGCGAGCGAGCATCGTCTTGCCAGTTCCCGGCGGACCCGACATTGCGATATTGTGCCCGCCGGCTGCTGCGATCTCTAGTCCACGCTTTGCCGTTTCTTGTCCGCGGATTTCTTTCATGTCAGTGGCGTGCTGTTTTGGTAAAAGCGCGATCTCTGTTTTTGGTGTTGGTTTGATGAGGTGCGGACCTGCTGTCGTAGAAGTAACATGATCGATCACTTCCCGGAGCGTTGTTGCTGCATAGACAGTCAATCCTTCTACGAGTGCTGCTTCTGGAGCATTTACTGCTGGGACGAATAATTCTGTCATGCCGCCGTGGCGCGCTGCTTCAGCGAGCGCTAATGTTCCCTTAATAGGTAAAATGTCTCCTGAAAGCGTGAGCTCTCCGAGAAACAATTTTGCGTGAGGATCAAACTCGATTGCTTCTGCGGCAAGCAAATAGCCCAGTGCCATTGCAAGATCAAAGCACGAACCCTCTTTTTTAATATCTGCGGGCGAAAGAGAAATTACAATCTTGTGGTTTTTTGATTTTGGAGAATCGAGTCCGCTGTTCTTGATCGCAGAACTGATACGGTCTTTGGCTTCTGCTACCGCTTTGTCTGGCAGGCCAACGACGGAAAAGGAATGCAATCCGCGCGAGAGATCTACTTCGACGCTTACAAGTTTCCCCTCAAGTAAATATGGCTGGGCGCTATTGATGCGGGCGTATGACATCATGAAACAGTACCAAGACGAGATGAAGTAAAAATAAATAAAAAATCGCCCATAGCGGGCGATTTTTTATTTTTAGATTATTGGTTTGCGAATTCGATTTTTGTTCGAGCTGCTGGGTTCGCCTTGAGTCGATCGAGGTCGATTTCTTCTCCTGAAACTTCGCATATGCCGTATTTGCCTGCTGTTATCTTGTCGAGAGCGTCGTTGACATCCTTGAGTCGCTTTTCGAGCGTATTCATTGTAGCGGTGCGCTCTTCATATCCTTGGAAACGGTCAGCCATATCGTTTTCGTCCGAGTCTTCCCCAGTATCAATTGGGGGAGGAACTGCTTCCCAGTCCTTATCTGCAGGATTCATGATGCCCAAGTTTCCCAGTTCATCCATGAGGACCTTCTTTTCTGCTTCGAGCATTGATTTGAATTCTTGTGTGTCTTTCATGTGCCTAATGGTAGCATGTTCTTTTAATGGCGCAAGGTATTGCTTGTCAGGCGGTTGAGAACCTCTTCGAGGGTCTGTTCCTTGTCAGAAATGATAAGCGTTGACTTATCTTCCCCTACAAACGTATAAAAGAGTACGACATCTCCTTTTTCGTTCATAAGTGCACGAGCATCTTGGTTCTTAATCGTCTTGTCTTTAAATTGAGCGGCAAATAATCCAGCGTTGTCTCCCGTGGTTTGAATTCCGAATATAGAATAGACCTCGTCAAACATATGCTGTTCCCATTCAAGCATGCCCGCAAGCGCTGTCGTATATGAATTTGTCTTAAAGGCGATGAATAATCCGTTGCCATTATAAGCATGCACTCCAATAGTGAATGTTGAATCAAACGAACGAGCGAGCTGGGATGGAATGGTAGATTCTATTGCGGTGAAGAATTCTTGGCTAGTGAGCACATGCTGCGCATTAGTTCCTGTTTCTTGTATGAATGGAAGGATGCGCTGGATTGTATTTAGAGTAGGAGTTGCGTTCAAATACTGACGGCCTATCTCGTCTTTAATATTGTCTCGCGTTAGCCCCGTGATATTCAATGCGTTTACTGAATCAATCTTGATGACTGTCGCAAGTCCAGCAGGAGTCTGAGTAATAGGAACTACTTTTGGAATGCGGCTGTAGAATGCGTAAAACACAACTCCAAGTGCGACAGCAAGAAGTATGATACCCGCTATGATGTAAATCATATTTTTCCTAGATGCTGGATCTACGTTTTCTACTTCACGCTCTTTGCGTTCGTTTTCCGCCATAGCGATTTTGACGAGTGAAGCTTCGCCTGATTTGATAGTGTCGGCGAGATCGCTTTGAAATGTGCGAAGGGAGTGAGGGTTTGCGTTTTTGCCAGAGAGGCCGAGCGGCGCGCGCGAAGCGCGCGCCGCTTCATCGCCGCCTACACTACCGTCTTTATTTGGCATGCCTTCAAATCCTTCCATATTCGTACATCATACTCTATTTCGCGTCTTCAGAAAACTTATAAAAAATACCCCAGTATAAACCTGGGGTATTTTTTAGTTCTACTATTATTGCGCGCTTGGAGCAGGAGCTTGTGGTGCAGGTGGGGTCGGAGGTGTCGGCGGCTTGATGAAGTTTGGATTTGCTTCTTTGATCGAAAGCGAGATGCGTTCCTTTTCACGATCTACCGCAGTCACCTTCACTGGAACTTTCATTCCCTCTTTGAGGAAGTCGGTAACTCGAGCAACGCGGAACGGTGCGATTTCAGAAATGTGGACGAGACCGTCAGCAAATTCTGAAATTTTGACAATTGCTCCGATTTCAAGAATCTTCACAACTGTTCCTTCGGTCACGTCACCTACATTCCATAGTTTTGTCATTTCCTGGATGATCACGAGAGCTGCATCAGCTGCTCCGTTCTTGCCAGTGACAAATACTGTTCCGTCATCTTCGATAGTGATTTCTGCGCCTGTCTTGTCTCGAATCGCTTTGATCGTCTTACCGCCTGAGCCGATGACGAGACCGATCTGGCTGACTTCAACTTTCGTAACCAAAATCTTCGGAGCGTTTGGAGAAATGTCTGGACGAGCTTTTGGAATTTCCGCTTCAATGACATCGAGGATTTGCATGCGAGCTTCGCGTGCTTGAGTAAGTGCTTCCTTCAATGCTTTCACTGGTACACCACCGACTTTGATATCGAGCTGAATTGCAGTGACACCGTTTCGTGTTCCAGCAACTTTGAAGTCCATGTCACCGTAGTGATCTTCAGGTCCCTGGATGTCGGTAAGGATTTTGTATTCAGATGGATTTTCAAGATTCAGGATAAGTCCCATGGCGATACCAGCAACTGGACGCTTGATCGGTACTCCACCATCCATGAGAGCGATCGATGACGCGCAGATAGATGCTTGTGAAGTTGAACCGTTTGATGCGGTTGATTCTGAAACAACGCGGATTGTGTAAGGGAAATCCATTTTTTCTGGGATGACTGGAGTGAGCGCTTTTTCAGCGAGCATTCCATGACCCATTTCTCGGCGATTCATTCCGCCAACGCGTCCCGTTTCACCGGCAGAATATGGAGGGAAATTGTAATGGTGCATGAAACGCTTTGTTCCGCGGACTTCCATTCCTTCGATGACGAGAGCAGTCTCAGGCCCGCCAAGAGTGAGTACTGAGAGAACATGTGTCTGTCCTCGGTAGAAGATTCCTGTTCCGTGTAACACTGAAGATATGCCGCCAGCTTTTGCGTAGAGTCCACGAACCTGATTCATCGCGCGTCCATCAGCACGGCGATTTTCCTTCAGAGCTTTTTCGTGCACGAGATCATCGAGGGCTGCTTCCAAATAATCTTTTGAGTGTGAAACAAGTTCTTCATTGTCTGGAAACTTTTCGGCGACGATAGTATTCCATTCGTGTTCAAGCTCAAGGAATTTTGTTTTTCCAAGTGTTGGGTCGTCTCCTTCTTTCAAAAAGATAGCGTCAGTTTTTGTTCCAACAGTTGCCTTAAAGAGATCGCTGACTTCAGCAGGCACTTCAGGTTTTGGGAATTCCAATTTCTTTTTGCCGAGCTCAGCAATGATTCCTTTCTGCCAATTTTCGATTTCAGCAATGTGCTTCATTGCGAAGTCGATGTAGTTTCCAACAGCTTCTTCTGTATCTTCGTATGCCATCGCTTCGATCATGACAACATTGCCATCTTTTCCGCAGACAGTGAGATCGAGTTCGTAATTTGTCTCGCCAGTGTTTGCAACGAATGGATCATAGACAACTTCAGTAGTTCCCTTCGCGCGACCAACATGCGCTGCACCAACTGGTCCAGCCCATGGAATATCAGAAACTCCGAGAGCCAATGATGAAGCGTTGATTGCTAAAACACCAGGATCGCATTTACCAACTGAGAGAACAGTGACAATTACCTGTACTGCATTTTTGATATGGTGTGAGAACAACGGTCGGATAGTTCGATCGATGATGCGTGATGAAAGCACCGCTTCGTCAGATGGACGACCTTCGCGCTTGTTGTACTGACCGCCGAGGATCAAACCAGAAGCGTAAAACTTTTCCATGTATTCGACAGTGAGGTTAAAGAACCCGCGGTTCTCTTTTCCATCCTTTGAAATCACGACGTTCGCAAAAACAACAGTGTCTTCGCACTTGAGCATGACCGAGCCATTGGCCTGGTCTGCCAAATCAGAAAACACGGCAGTCATGACTTTGCCGCCGACAGTAAGTGTAAATTCCTTGCTATGCATATATATGTACGTGAGTCCCCAGACTTTAGTATTGAAACCGTTGTTTCACTACTACCTGTCCGGGGGCTGTATTGCTAATTTGTAATATTCGTACTTTAGCATATCTTTTCTGGTTTGACATTATCTGCCTATATAGTACATTTACAAAAATACTTCACCCTATAAATTCTGAACAAATGCAAGCACCTTCATTCAAACCGCCCAAAGGAGAATATCCTATTTTTGATTTATTATTAGAAGCAATGGGAAGAGATGACCAGGAAAGAACCCTCGGTTATATCTCCCTTTGGTATCTACACGCTTTTATTAAAGGATTAGTTATTGGCTCAGGATTAGCCTTTGACGATCCCCAACTAAAAGAACTTGTTGAAGAAGAAGTTAGCAACGCTCGCACAACTGGCAAATACAGCAAAAATGCTGCTTGCGTATACCCTTTTTCCACCCAACAAGTAACCTCAATTTTAGACACCGCCAAACAAAACAACTTACCTTTTTATAAGCCTCTACCTATACCGGAAGAGCAAAATTAGTTTGATAGCCACACTATTCCCACTCCACCGTATCGCCCTGTGCGATACCGATCTCAATAGTGCCTCTGGCTCATTCAACAAATCCCTCACTGCTTACAACAGGAGGGATTTTTTATTTGACGAAGTATGCGATTTATAGTATTGTCACAAAAAAAGCATTCTATGATAACCAGATACAGTACTACCAACTTTTTACAAACAACCGGAAATGCATATTTATGCCGGACTCCAGTTATTACTAACGAAACTTACATACAGCTTTTCTTAACCCCCCTTTGCCTTTTTTGGCCCAGCCTTAAAAATTTCCAGAAGGACTTTGAGGAAGCCAGCAGACTTTCAAACCCTGGAGATTATCCGAAATCATTCATTCTCGAATATAAAGGTCAACGCGGATCCCTGTTCATACTTCATGTGCCGCATGTTCCAATTGGAGAGCAGGAAAAAAGACAATTAGTAAGATACCTTACTGAGCAGCAATTGCTGCAGCTGAAAAAATTGAGCAGGTTTAAAACTGTAGTTGTAAACACAAAAGAATTTTTCCTGTGCGAATCCGATAAGGACAAATGGGAATGGTTTCAAATCTTTACTACCGTCCCCGTAAAATTCGTTCTGTGCTTAAAATAATATTGTTTAACTTTTATAAAAAACCCGAGAGCTACATAGCTTCTCGGGTTTCTTTTTTTGCCGGACTATCTTCCCAGCAAATACTTCTTCGGATTCTCCGACATGTCGATAAAGTCGTCTACAACTTCCTTGAGTTTCATAGATGTGGATTTGCCGAATGAGATCACTTCTACTTGCGTCATTGTCTGAAGATATTGAACAAGCGGGATGAAGTCTCCGTCACCTGAAGCGAGGATGATAGCATCGAGTCGAGGCGCCATCTTGATAGCATCAACGGCCATGCCTACGTCCCAGTCTCCCTTTTTTGCTCCGCCGGCGAAGACCTGGAGGTCTTTGGTTTTTGTTTCAATGCCCATTTTAGTGAGCGCGTCGAAAAAGTTTTTCTCATCCCCTGCTTCTGAAGTAATAACATACGCGATGGCGCGGACGAGCTTTCGTCCTGCTACTGCGTCTTTTAATATTTGCGCGAAATTCACGCGAGCCTTATATAAATTGCGGCCGCTGTGATAGAGATTTTGTGTGTCGATAAAAAGCGCGACACGCTGTTCCTTGTGTTTGATTGCTGACATAAAAAATAAAAATACTACTAATTAAAAATAAAACCTTCGCAAAAATAACCACTATTCAAAAATTACGGTAAGCGGAGAGCGTACAAACTTTTACGAACTTGAGAGTAAAAGTTTCGTACCTTGAAGCTATCAAGTAACAAATATATATTGAGCATATGATACCTGATGCCTGCGGAGGTATAAAATTTGTTCGTAAACTCACAAATTTTATACCGTCCTCCGGCGTCCCGTAACGGGAGTTTATTGGTACTTGCCTTCATAAAGTCTAACACAAAATCCGCCGAAGCGGATTGTATGTTAGTCAACCTTTATTTTCTTGACGATAGCCTCGTGGCGAGCCTTGTTGGTTCGTTCGAGATATTTGAGATGTGTGCGTCGGTCTGCAACCATCTTGATCAAGCCTCGTCGTGAGTGATTGTCCTTCTTGTGCTTCTTGAGGTGAAGCGCCAGTTCTTCAATACGTGATGAGAGCATAGCTACCTGTACTTCTGGAGAACCAGTGTCGGTTGCGTGGATCTGACTTTTCTTGATAACTGACTGTTTTTTCTTTGTCTTTAACATAAGTATATATAAATTAGCTTGCGAAGGCTGTATTCATATGATAACACACTTCAAATAAAATTGCAATACCCTGCCTTTAGAGAGGTGTCAAGGAGGCTTAGTGATAAGATTGACATATGACATAAAATGTATTATAGTTTCTACCAAATATATTCATTCAGTAAACCCCATAGAAATGAAAAACATACTTTTTCTTCTTGTCGTTTTAATTAGCTCATCAGTTACTGCCCAAAAATATCAGCAAAATTTGAGCAAGTGGGATGAAAAGCGTCCTGTACGCAGCACTACTAGACTTATAGTGCTTCACACAACTGAGGGTAATGATAAATCAGCACTTTCATGTGTGTGCAGGCAAGGAACATGCAATTATCTTGTTACTACGAATGGAACGATACATATTATTGTTCGTCATAATCGTATAGCAAAACACGCCGGCAGAAGCATGTGGGAAAATCGAACCAATGTTTCCAATTTTTCGATTGGCATAGAGGTTGTGGGTTACCACAACAAGCGCCCTACGGATCAGCAACTCGTTGCAATAAAGGCTCTGTTAACTAAGCTGCAGACTTTATATAAGTTATCCGATAAGGCAGTGGTTACTCATTCTATGATTGCATACGGTGCTCCTGATAAGTGGCATGCACGCAGCCATCGCGGCCGCAAGCGCTGCGCTATGTTATTTGCTACACGGGAAATACGGCAGAAACTTGGATTGTCGAATACTTTTTCGGCAGATCCCGATGTTCGTGCGGGACGCTTGGTGGATGCAGATCTTTATCTGAAAAAGATTTTATACGGTGCCCAAGCCTACATAGAAAAAGAAGAAGAGTCTCCCCTTGTGGTAACTCCCCCGAAAGACGATACCGAAGAAGAAACATTCGAAGGTTTCCGCGAGATTGATTCAAAAGGGGTGTACTCAATAGCGGGTGATGAATATGACTCAGTCACTACCATCTACTTCTTTAAGGATGGAAGAGTGAGAACTGGTCACGACTTGCCTAACGATGAATTACGTACATTGCCCAAAGGTACGAAAGTGCTCGTGGGTTACGTTAATGGCGGCAAGATTACCAAAAGCCGTACCGCATATAAAGTAGTTGGAAGAGCATGGGATTACCCTTCGACATATTATCGCTTCCCTGATGGCAGCGTTCATACCGGCGAAGAAGTTAATGGTAATCTCTTGCCAATAGGAACAATAGTATTGTTTAGAAAATAAGTATTTATGAATTTAAAGCGCTCGGGTAACAACCGGGCGCTCTTTTATTGTGCGACATCGAACTTCTGCGATATACTTGAACTAATGAAAGATCTGGAAAAGCTCAAGCGTGAATTTTTGGAATATATGGAAATCGAACGCGGCTCCAGTTTACTGACCGTGCGCAATTACGAACTGTATATTTCAAGGTATTTGGAATTTTCAAAAGCGAAGGATCCGAAAGATATTACCGAGGATTCAGTGCGCGAATTTCGTCTCAGCCTCAATCGTGCGCCTGGAGTATTCGTCAAAGGACAGGCACGAGCGACAATGAAGAAGAATACGCAGAATTACTACCTCATCGCGCTTCGACGCTTTCTGAAATATTTAATGAAGCGCGATGTTACATCCCTCTCCCCTGACAAGATTGAATTGGCTAAAGTAGGCGCGCGGCATCTCGACCTCATTTCTGTCGAAGAGCTCAATCGCCTTATCAAGTCGCCGTCACTTGTTCTTGCTTCGGCAAAGAAGGGCGATGCTAAGGCACTCGCTAAGGCAGAACTTATCGCGGCGCGCGACACTGCACTCTTCGAACTTTTTTTCTCAACAGGCCTCCGTCTCTCGGAGCTCTGTTCTCTCAATCGCGACCTCGATCTTTCAAAAGATGAATTTTCGATCCGAGGAAAAGGAGAAAAGATCCGCGTGGTATTTTTGTCTGATGATGCAAAAGCTGCAATTAAAAAATATTTGGATAAGCGGGTGGATATGCACGAGGCGATGTTCGTCGGTGCGGAAGAACGGCGCGGCTCGTCCAATGCAAAAAACGGCGAGCCGCGCCTCACTCCCCGTTCTATAGAGCGCATCGTGAAGCAGCACGCCATCAACGCCGGCATTTCCCGCAAAGTCACCCCGCACGTTCTTCGCCACTCATTCGCAACTGACCTGCTTTCAAACGGCGCAGATATTCGCTCGGTTCAAATGATGCTGGGCCACGCCAACATTGCAACCACACAAGTGTACACACACGTTACCGACAAGCAGCTCCTCGATGTTCATAAAAAGTTTCACTCGAAAAAATAACCACTAATGTTTTTTTACGGTAGCCGGAAAACCCCGCCCTTTTTCGATCGAGGACTGGCGGCGAGGAGAATGACGTTTGTAACCAAACTGCTTGCGTCCGCCTCCGCAGAGAGGAAAAGGGCGGGGTTTGAAGGCGATAGGTAATTAATGTTCAGTATAGTGTTGTTACCTTTGTATTCAGTTCCCACTGTTCTATAATACCCACATGGATTACTCTTCTCAGAAAAAGTTTTTTCAAACATCATACGCCACCGGAAGCGACCACTGGACTTCCCTTCCCTTTGCCCTCAAAGGCGGAGAACTTATACAATCGCTTCAGCCCGGAGCTATGATTCTCGATATCGGCTCTGGCCGCGGACGATTCCCTTTCGAACTCGCCAAAGATGGATTTAAAGTGATCGGCCTCGACAACATCCCAGCTCTTATTGAAAAGAACAATCAGGAAGTAAAGAATTTTAAGCTCGAATCAAAAATTAGATTTATTGAAGGCGATATTTTTGACATCCCTCTTTCAGATTCTAGTTTTGACGCAGTCGCTGACATCGGCCTCCTTCATCATATTCATCCAGAAGATTGGAGCGAATATCGAAACGAGATCATTCGAGTGCTCAAGCCCGGTGCGTATTTTTTCTTGATTACTCTTTCCAAAAACACCACAGCATTTCTCGATTGGAAGCCAAAGCAAAATGCTTTCGGCGATTTCAGTCACGATGGAGTCTTCTATCACTTTTTTACAACGGAAGAATTGAACGTGCTTTTCGAAAGCGACTTCGATATTCTTTCCGAACGGACTGAAACAGTTACTATTCACAACGATCAGGCCTCATATATTGTCAGCCTCATGCGAAAAAAATAGTATGAAAAAAAACACGCGCATCATTTCATGGAATACTAACGGCATCCGCTCAACCATCAAGCAAGGATACTTCGAGCCTCTTTTCAAAGAGCACAATCCTAACATTCTCTGCCTGCAGGAAACAAAGGCGACCCCGGAACAGCTTCCAGAAGAAGTGCGGAATGTTCCCGGATACTTTTCATGTTTCTCTCACCCAAAACTAAAAAAGGGATATAGCGGTGTTGCTATCTATTCAAAAGAAAAGCCAATCTCTGTGGCGTATGATTTCCCTGCTGCAATTCTCAAGAAGTTCAACATGAGCGAGGATAAGTATGGCGATCCTACACTCGAGGGGCGATTGCTTATTGCTGAATTCAAAGATTTTTATGTAGTAAACGTCTATACCCCGAATTCCAAAGGCGACCTGTCTCGCATTCCTCTACGCCACAAACTCTGGGATCCAGCATTTCTTGCCATGTGCAAGCAGCTCGAGAAAAAGAAGCCCGTGGTTTTTTGCGGAGATCTTAATGTTGCTCACCAAGCAATCGATCTCGCACGTCCAAAACAAAACGAAGGCTCGCATGGCTTTACCATCGAAGAGCGCGAAGGTGTAGATAAAATAATCAAAGCCGGCTTCGTTGATACCTTCCGACATTTCAATCCCACTCTCACTGAGGCTTATACGTACTGGGATCAGTTTTCTCATGCTCGCGATCGCAATATCGGATGGCGCATTGATTACTTTTTTGTTTCTAATTCTCTCGTGCCAAAACTAAAAACAGCCAGCATTCTTGCTGACTATTATGGAAGCGATCATTGTCCGATCGTTATAGACTTTAAATAGCTTCTTTCTTTTTCTTGTATACGCCCGGTATCCATGTGCGTTCTTTTTTACTGCCAGTTCGAGCGAGGACATACTCACCGAAGGCGATGTCACGGATGAATTTAGAAAGGGCGAACAAAATGGCAATGCCTATCAAGATAAGGAAAATATTTCGCACAGTTCCCAGTCCGTTTACGATCAATTGAAAACGATCTTGGAAATAATCCCCTACCAAAAGCAGTACTGGTACATATATAAGGAGGGCGGCAAGCTCATACTTCAAGAATTTCATGTATGGCATTTTCTTCTGTCCGGCGAGGAACGGCCCAAGGAATCTGAATTGCATCATGAAGCGAGTGTAGAAAATCACTCTGCCCGGATTTCTGTCGATCCAGTCCTGTCGTGAGCTCAATGTTTTTGCGAAGAATCGGTCGTAGAAAGCTGTTAGAAGACGAGCGCCACGTCGAGCAAGCAGATACATGACAGTGTCGCTGATAATAAGCCCGAGCAAAATGATAGGAAATGCGATAAAGCCGTTGATCACTCCAGTACCCACAACGTATCCCATGACCAAGATAACGATCTCTTCTGGGAACGGTACGACAACATTGGCGAGGATAGATATGACAAAAACGCCGAGGTATGAGAATGCGCCGATATTGTCTATAAGTATTTGTGTCTCAGTCACCGAGAAAGTATAGCAGAATCAAGCTCGTTTGACATCACGGGGGTATTTTAGTAGAACTAGGGCAAAACCGCAGTTATTTTGACTGTGCGAACTTAAAAACAAAACCATTATGGCGATTAAAAAAATTAAACCAGGAGGCAAACTAAACAACAACGCAAAACTGACAGACGATGAGCATGCCCTGCTCGCCCTTTCTCCACTCGATGGTAGGTACAAAAACACTACCAAAAAGCTGGGAGAGTATTTTAGCGAATTTGCACTGCAAAAATACCGCTTATTGATTGAGGTTTTATACCTTGAAGATTTTTGCCGGATTACTGGTATTGATATATCGGGACGCCAGCAGAATATATTGGATACTATAGTGCCGAATTTTTCCCGCGCAGATGCTAAGCGCATTAAAGAAATCGAAAAAGGCAAAAAGAACAGCAAAGGAATAATAACAGTGCCTGGCATTAACCACGACCTTAAATCAGTAGAAGTATTTTTGCGTGAAAAATTAACTGCGTTAAAGTTTAATAACAAAATTCTGGGCGCTATTCATTTTGGCCTCACCAGCGGCGATATCGATAATATCGCCAGAACGTGGATGCTGGCTGACGCTACGAATATTATGATGAAAGACACCTACGCAGTGATAGACAGGCTAAAAGCAGATTGCGAAGATTATGCCAGCTTGGCTATGGTTGCCAGAACTCACGGACAGCCGGCTGTGCCGACTACATATGGCAAAGAGGTAAACGTGTTTAAGCGTCGGCTTACCCATCAGTTAGGCACACTCACCGAGTTTACTTTCTCTGTAAAATTCGGAGGCGCGGTAGGAAACTTCAATGCGTTGCACGTTGCATACCCTAAGATTGATTGGGAGAAATTTGCTGATACATTTGTGGAGAAAATTTCAAACCGCATGATTTTTGGTAAATTACTGCGTGAAAAAGTTACTACGCAGATTGATTCCTACGATTCGCAGGCTGAATTTTTTGCCGTGTTTACTCGCTTCAATACTATATTGATGGGTTTATGCCATGATATGTGGGAAATGATAAGCGACGATCTATTGCTTCAGAAAAAAGTAAAAGAAGAAGTAGGCTCATCCGCTATGCCGCAAAAGGTTAACCCGATTGATTTTGAAAATGCTGAAGGCAACCTGGGGTTGGCAAACTCGCAGTTTTTCCACTTTATGGCCAAACTTCCTATTTCTCGCCGTCAGCGAGATCTAACTGACTCGACGGTGGTTAGGAATATAGGTGTTGCATTGGGGCATAGTTTGATTGCATACCAATCGCTATTGAGAGGGTTGAATAAAATCAGCCCGAATGTTGATAAAATGCAGGCCCAACTTGAAGCAAACCCTGAAATAATTACCGAAGGCATACAGACGATTTTACGGAGAGAAGGTATGCCGGATGCTTACAATATGCTCAAAGACTTAAGCCGTGGAAACAAACTGACACGCGCAATGATTGCCCAGTTTGTACATGAGCTGAAAGTTAAGCAAAGCGTGAAGCAAGAGATTTTGGCAATTACGCCGCAAAATTATTTGGGGTATGCCAAAAATTTAGCCTGGCAATAGGACTAGTAGTACTTATATTTAATTCATTAAAACGGTCTCCAAATGGAGGCCGTCTTTTTTTACCCACTTTCCGCTCATAATGCTATACTATATATATGCAAGAAGTACTGCACGCAAATATATTCTTCATAATTACGGCAATCGGGGTTGTGGTCATTACGATCCTTCTTTCGATCTTGCTCGTATACGGCATCAAGCTGGTCAGAAACCTTTCGGATATTAGCCGAGAAGTGAAGGACGAAGCTCACGAGTATGTGGATGCCGCCCGAACGTTTCGGGAGAGAATCATGGACCTCCCTATGGTGTCCTGGTTTGCAGGAAAAAAGCATTCTCGCAAATCGAAGCGGGATCAGGATTAATTTTTTACACGCTATGGCAAAGAAAGCAATGTCTACAGGAGCAAAAGTAATGGTTGGTACAGGCTTGGCTGCTCTCGCAGTCGCAGGAGTAGCTGGCGCATATTTCCTCTATGGAAAGGATGGTGCAAAGAATCGCAAAAAAGTAAAAACATGGGCAATGCGAGCAAAGGCTGACGTCATCGACAAATTGGAAAAGGCCAAGGTTGTTTCAGAAGAGAACTACCACATGATCGTTGATGGCGCGCTTAGCAAGTACGCAAAGGTCAAGGATATCGGTCCAGAAGAACTCGCAGCTCTCTCAAAGGAACTCAAGTCACACTGGAAGACTATCAAGGCTGAACTTTCTCCAAAGGTAAAGCAGGCAAAAGGCGCTGCGAAGAAAGTAGTTGCGAAAGCAAAGAAAGCTGTTAAATAAGCTTTAGGAAAAAAGAAAAGGGCGCCGGCGAAGCCGGCGCCCTTTTGCATTGTATTTTTTTCTTACTTCGCTACCGCAACCGTCAACGTATCCGGATTCAATCCCCCACTTGGATTGTCTTCAGTAAATTTCAATGTCATCCGTCCTGTGTAAGCAGGATTTGAGATTGAAGTAATAGTCGCAGAATACTGAGTAGCGTTTGATGTCATCCAATCGCTTGTTGTGCTGAGCGGTACCATTGCAACAACGTTTCCATTTTGATCCAATACTTCAACTGGTCCAGCCTGTGCTTCAAACACTGTCCATGCACAGCCAAGAGATTGTGCCTGTGTGTTGTCCACTGTTGCATTGATGGTAAGCGGGAAGGTCACAGTATCTCCTGGAAGCGGGCTGTTTACTGTCAGTCCGCAGTGACTTGCCGCTACTGCTTGCTGCTGACCTTGGTTGTTATTATTTGTGCTTGGTGCAACAGCTCTATTTTTGCTGATAGTGTATGCACCAAGGCCGATAACAATGATAATAAGAATAGCTAAAAGTGTATTTTTCATGATTAAATGATTACTTATTAATGCTACATGTATACTATATATAGTATACCACCAAAAAATGTCCGCTTGACACTAACCCCTCTGACCGATAAGGTAAAGAAAAAACTTCTTCCCGATGAAATATTCCCCCGAAACTCCTTTAAAAGTATTCGTATTTTTTCAAAACGGCGCAAGCGGCATTCGCTATTGCATGGAACATGATCCGTACTACGCTACCTCAAAAAAGTATACAGTAGTTGGCGTGTTTACTGATAACAAAAATGCCACGGCGCCTCCCTACTTTACAGAAAAAGGAATACCAACTTTTTGTCTGGATGTAGATGACTTCTATGCCCCATTCGGCGTACGGCCCAAAAAAGATCCTGATTTCAAAATTCGCGAAGAATATTGCAAGCAGGTATATGAAATGATTAAGGATCTCGACTTCGACCTTATATTATTTTCCGGTTTTGATTTGCTTATCACCAAATCGCTGATTGATCCGTATCCAAAACAGATCATCAACGAGCATCCTGCCGATGTACGTCCGCAGGAAAATGGCAAACCTAAATACGCTGGCCTGCATGACAAGCCCGTACAGTTGGCCATTGATGCTGGTGAGAAAGTTCTCTACTCAAGCGTTATATTCGTTGAAGGAACAGAAGCCGATACCGGAGCTATCGTATGTGTTTACGATGAAGAAGGTGTTACGGTTGATACCCAGCAATTTACTACTACGCAGCACCGCGAGCAGCTTAAGCCCTTCGGCGGAAAGTCGATCCAAAAAGCATTGCATATGATTTGCGACGAAGAAATTGCTATCGGCGTTGAATAACGTTTGATAAAAAAGATATAGAATTATATATGGTTACATTGGTTTACGATATGGTTTGGCTGCGTCTTGCGAAAGCGAGGCGCGGTTTTTTTATTTGCCCAAAGCCAGTTCCTGTGGTAATACTAAGGCATCACATTTTTTTAAACGTAAATAATTAATTATGAAAACAACCTCTTTCAACATCCTCATTTTAGATAGTGGGGGCCGCGGTACTGCGCTAGCGCAGGCATTACGCGAAAGCAGTAAGAACAACAATCTTTTAGGTAGCCTCTATGTTGCTCCTGGCAATGCAGGTACAGCGCTTGTAGCGGAAAATGTACCCATTGGTATGAACGATTTCGAAGCGCTTAAAATATTTTGCTTACAAAAAGAAATTGATGTAATTATCCCTGGCTCGGAAGAACCGCTGGCTAATGGCATTAAAGATTTTTTTGCAAACGATCTGTCAACCAAAAGTATCTGCGTAGCAGGCCCGACCAAGGCAGCTGCTCAGATCGAATCAAGCAAATCCTTTGCGAAAGGGCTTATGCAAAAAAATGGCATTCCGACTGCCGACTACCAGGTATTTACTCTGGATACTATTGCGGAAGGATTCGATTTTATTGATGAGTTTACTGGTCCGGTTGTTCTAAAAGCAGATGGCCTTGCCGGCGGCAAGGGTGTGATTATTTGCAAAGAAAACGGCGAAGCAAAAGAAACATTGAAAGCGATGCTTGAAGGCAAATTCGGCGCAGCGAGCGCTACGGTTGTTGTTGAAGAATTTTTGGAAGGGATTGAATTTTCCGTGTTCGTGCTAACCAACGGCGTTGATTATTTTATTTTGCCGGTGGCGAAAGACTATAAGATGTCGCACAATGGGAATACTGGATTGAATACCGGTGGCACAGGAGTTGTTTCTCCGCTTCCATTTATTACATCATCCTTTATGCAGAAAGTTGAAGGGCGTATTATCAGGCCGATATTGCAGGCAATGCAGAATGAGAAAACGGCGTTTGCTGGCTTCCTCTACGGCGGACTGATTAAGGTTGGTGATGACCCGTTTGTAATTGAATTCAATTGCAGGCTGGGTGATCCCGAAACTGAACTATCGCTGCTTCGTTGCAAAACCAATTTCCTTGAATTGCTGCTTGCATATAAAGGTGGCACTTTGAAAAGCGTTGAAGATTTGGGCGACAAAGCCGGCTACAAAGTTGCAGTTGTAATTATGGACGAAGGTTACCCTGAAACCGTAAAACATAAAGGCAGAATAATAGAACCAAGCGACCCATTGCTACACAATTCTAATTTTATTATTTCCGGCCTTCAGATGAATGCCGAAGGAAAATTAGTTGTAACCAGCGGCCGTATTGGCGTATGTATCGGCAGCGATCCGAGTTCTCTTGCCTTCGCGAAACGGAATGCGGATGAAAACGCAGAAATTGTAATGGAAGCGCTTGGACCTGGGTTCCGTTACCGTACAGATATTGGCGATGATATTATTTCGCTTCAGTCGCAAGTTGCAGCTAAGTAATATAACTAAGTACAGATTATATAGAATGCTAAAGCATCTGCTTCACAATCGTGAGGTAGGTGTTTTTTTATTTCTCACTCTCCCACAATTTTTTAAATACTTCTCTCATGTTGTGCGCCAATACCGCATCATGAATTTCTACAAGATAGAACGGCCGCTGTCCGGTCACTACGAGAATAATATAATCTCCGCATATCCACTGTGTGCCGGTGAATTGATTCTCCCCTTTCCAAAATTTGATGAATCGCTTCTCCGCATATTTTCCTTCCATCATGTCTTCGGCGGCAGATTTGTTGCTGAAGAGTTTCAGTACCATTTCTTTCGGAGCGCGATTCCATTCCCAATCAATAATGTGCTTGAAGTGTTCAACATACGTATGATCTTGAAAGCCCCAATATGTCAGGTCATGCATCTGCATGCTTTGATGCCATCGCGGAATAGCTTCGTACAGATACGATTCAAGATCTGCCTCGTCAACGAATCGGATTTTTGGAATTGAAAACGTTTTGGATTCTGGAATATTTTTGAGAACTTCTTGGAGTTCGTGGATGGAATTTTCTTTTTCTTTCAATACTTCGTGTTCACGCGAAATGATTTTCTCAAGTTCTTCTTGCCGCGCAGGCATGTAGTAGAGTACTTTGCCGCCAAGGTCTTCGACGATCAAGCCTTTTTCCTGCAATTCCTTCGCTACGCTATATACAGTTGTGCGATTGATCTTGGTCAGCCGAGAAACTAGCGCTGGAGCGATCTTGCCCCGTTCAAGTATTAGTTTATAGATGATTTGCTCTTTATTACCGAGTCCAAGCTTCTCCAAGATTTTTTCCATATAAGCTTACTGTAGCAGAGTTGTTGGAAAAGTGCCAACAGTATTTGCAGAAATATGGTTTATATATTGATAAATAAAGGTATTTTAGTCACATATTTATTGACATTACGTAGAATTATGGCATTCTAAGAGAAAAGAATCTAATTTCCTCACTCTTTAATACAAATATATGGAAAAGAAAAAATTCTATGAAGGCTATGGCAAGCAACTGTCTTTCATCTATCATCTCTATCCCCGCACTTGGAAGTTTACCGGTTCATTTTATTTAGCAGTGCTTTTTGGGATATTGGCACGGGATTCTATATTTAACGAACCTAGATCAATATGGCTTACTTTGCTGATGATTCTTGTAATTGCAGTATCTTGGATGTTCCGTCTTGCATATCTATACCAAATTTTTGCAATGCACTATGAATACTACGGAAAAGGCTTTTTTGTGAAAAGATGCTGGGTATATGGCCGGAGGTTTTTTAAAAAAATACTAGTCTACCTAAGAGTTGCCGGTGCCATCATTATATTTATTTTGTATGCAGGAATTACTCTTTCTGTCCTAATGTGGACAGGACCTATAGTAATTGGAACTTTTGGTACCTGTATGTGGCTAGGTTTAATGATCTACGATATTGCCTTATCGCACGGAATTGAAGAACACATAAGCATACTGATCGGATTCACAGAAGTTTGTATCTACCTAGGTTTGGTTATTGTCCCCATAGACTTATATGGAGAGAAATTCCTTAAATGGTGGTTCGGCCTTTACGAGAAAATTGGTGAATTAGTGTAATTAAAACGGAGATACTTCGGTATCTCCTCATTCTTCAGCCCACGAGCATTCGCTGGCTGATTATGGGATAATGGGTTTACCAATATGAAAACAATCATCGATGTGAGTACCGACCAGGAAGTGCTTATCAATCAGGATAGTTTGCCTCTTATGATCCACGGACAGGATCGTTCGGGTGCGTCGTTCTTTACTATCTCGCTAGCCGCTCAGTTTCACGCTGCCGGAAACAAGCTGCTTATCTTCACTGCCTTTCAAATGGCAAAAGAAGAATTTTTGAATCAAGTTGCGGAGACAGTAGACAAAGTGTTTTATCTGGAATCCGAAAACGATTTTGAAAAAGCAAAAGAATTTCAGACCATCTATGTTCAAAGCGGCAATGTTGATCTGTTTATGAAAATACTTTCGCAAGCAACTGACAGAATTGTGTTTGTAAAAAATATAGAATCGATTGATCAGGATATTTTTACTGAACTATCGAGACACCCATTTATTGTTTCTGGTGACGTAGAAGTGAATCCAAAACAAAAAGTTTTTCTTGATCATGCATATGCAACAAAAATACTCTTCTCCTCTCTTCCTGATGTAACCCTTCCCGCGTTGGCTAAATACCAGGCTTTCCTTCAAACAAAAAGCGCCGAACACATTATTGCTCTAAATTAATATCATATGAATCAAAACTGTCAGGACTGTAAAAAAGAATTTGTGATTGATGCTGAAGACCAATCATTTTACGAACGAATGAAAGTCCCCGCTCCGACATTTTGCCCATCATGCCGATGGAAGCGTCGCGCAGCGTATCGTAACGAAGGGAAACTATTTCGAGTACAGAATGCTTTCACTGGAGAAACTATTTTTTCATTGTTCCCGCCCGAAGCTGGATTGAAAGTCGTAACGCAGGAACAATGGTTCTCAGATTCATGGAACGCCATGGACTACGGCCGCGACTATGATTTCTCCCGAAACTTTTTCGAGCAGCTGTTTGAGTTGTACAAAGACGTGCCTGTCTATAACCTGAACGTAAAGCAGATGATCAACAGCCCATACTCCGCTAACGCTTCATTTCAAAAGAACTGCTACCTTGTTTTTAATGCTAGTGAAAATGAAAATTGCATGTACGGCAATGGAGTGGATTTTTGTCGCGACTGCGTTGATGCCTCCTGCATCAATCATTGCGAACGGTGCTACGAAGGATTCTGGCTAGAGAATTGTTACAAGTGCCACTTCACCATCTTGAGCGTAGATTGCCAGAATGTCTTGTTCTCTCGCGACTGTCTGGGATGCACGGACTGCTTTGGCTGCACCAACCTCCGAAAGTCGTCTTACTGTATTTTCAACCAGCAGTATTCCAAAGAGGAATATGAGGCCAAGATCGCAGAAATGCGGTTGGATACTCATGAAGGAGTAACTGCTGCTCGGCAGGCCGCCCGCGCCTTCTGGAAAACTCAGCCCAACAAATACCACCAAGGTCTCAAGAATGTGAACTCCACTGGTTCATATGTTTCACACTCCAAAAATGTCCGTGACAGCTACCTTGTCCGAGAGAGTGAGAACATGCGCTACTGTCAGAACATGCTCGTTCCAGCCAACAAAGACTGCTACGATACTTCATTTTGGGGAGAAAAGACGGAGTTGAACTATGAAACAAGCGTTTGTGGAGAGAACTCGTACAACCTGAAATTCTCATGGGACTGCTGGCCGAATGTGCGTGAAACTGAGTATTCAATGCATTTGAAGTCTTCCTCCGACTGTTTTGGGTGTGTTGGCATGAAGAAAGCCCAGTACTGTATCTTGAACAAGCAGTACACCAAGGAAGAATACGAAAAACTTGTTTCACGGATAAAGGAACAGATGAATGAGATGCCATATATCGGACATGATGGTTCCGTGTATCGCTATGGCGAGTTCTTCCCTATCGACCTTGTTCCGTTCGGCTACAACAATTCCCTGGCCCAAGAATATTTTGAGATCACTATAGAAGCCGCAGAGAGAAAAGGCTACCCTTGGATCGAAGTAGATCGCGGCGACTATGCGATCACCCTAAAAGCATCCGAACTTCCCTCTTCTATAGATGAGGTGTCGGATACCATCCTCAAGGACATTATCGAATGTGAAACATGCGGTTATGCCTTCCGTATCATGCCTGAAGAGCTGACATTCCTCCGCAAAGAAGACCTCCCGCTTCCCCGTTCGTGCAATAATTGCCGCCACAAGCAAAGATTGCTCGACCGACTTCCCGCAGATCTGCATGAAACACATTGTATGTGTGCTGGAGAAAAAGATGCCACAAATCAGTATCAAAACTCAGTTTCACACCCGCATGGAAGCGTGCCGTGCCGTGAAAGCTTTCAAACAGGATACTCACCGACCTCGGGGGCGATCGTGTACTGCGAAAGTTGCTATCAGCAAGAGACGGTTTAATAAAATAAGAGCGATGCTGCGTAGCAGCATCGCTCTTTTGTATATACTTCTGTCGTTTCACGAACTTTGTTTAATTCTAATTATCTCAAATGTGTAGGTGCCAAGGAATTCTTTTTTGTAAGAGAGTGAAACCTCAAGGCGTACTCCAGCGGGGATGCCTTTCTGCTGTTTCTCGCTAATCAAAAAATCATAGAGCTCCTGTTCCTTTAGGCTGATAATGGCCTTTAGAGTGTCCAGTCTATCGGACAAAATGTCCTTTTTGTTATTTGCAGTCTCTATCAGTGACCAGGTAAGGGTAGCTAAGGCTGACAGCGAATCCGATCTGGTTCCATATTCTTCTATGAGCTTAAGCACCTCATTCTCCTGAATGCCGGATTCTGATAAAAGTGCCACTGAGTCATTGTAAAGATTTGCATACCCGGTGTACCTCTTTGTGGTTGCCATCAGTTCAGTCACTACTGTTTTTACTGATTCCAAGGATTGCTCCGTAGTATCTTTTTGAAAGTAGAGGCGCACCAATTCATTTTTATAGATATTCCAATACTCTTTTTGTATGGAATTAAGAACAATGGGCCGTTTCAGTACCGTGTCATGGTTGGCCGCAGCGGATTGCTTTTGGAAAGTTTGTGCATACGGGGCAGTCAAAAAGGCGCAGGCAGTCAGCAAAAGTAGGATTCGTTTCTTCATGGTAAATAATTTTTTTTTCTTTACTTTGCCCTTTTTCCCAGCGTAAGTCAACCATGACATATTGACATAAAATCTTTATGAAGATATTCTCAAGAAAAACTAAAGAATGACTAACAACCGAAAAACCCACAGTGCCGCTGTAAAAGTCCTCCCTATTTGGTACACATACCGAGTGCAGATCGCCCTTGAACTTTCCAGGCTTCGCTTCCGGCCAGACTTTGTTGACCGAGTACTTGAATTTAAAGAGAAATTCGCCGGTACGACAAAATGGCTTATAAGTCAGGAACCTGATGAAGAAACGTATTCGGCACCCGAGACATCTTCCGCATGGGGAAAACATTTACGCCGCTGGCAAAAAAAACTATTGAACGAGAAAAAGAAATTGTTCAAATCATGCCCCGTTTTCTCTGACGCGCAGTGGGGTGACGATAAAGAGATATTATTCACTATGCTCTTCATGAGCATAACAAGCGAACTCAATTCGCTTGAAAAACCAGAAATTCCTTTTATCCAGCAATTCAAAAAAATAAACAAAAGCAAGGCAAAGAAAAAGAAAAAGCGCAAAAACAAATCCCGGACCTAAGGCCCGGGATTTTATTTTTGATCGCTATTGAATTTCCTGCTGATAGCAAGGCTCGCAATATACCTGCTCTGTTCGTTCTGGTGCATAGCTTGTCTCAAATTGATTGGAGCAGCTGCCACCCTGGTGACCGATATGTTCTTTGATAGTGCACATGCATGATCGCTTCCAGAGTTCGCGCGGCGTTCGTTTTTCCATTCGAGCTTTGTGTCGGCACTCGAAATCTTTATGCGGGATCGGCAGATGCATTCTCTTGTAGAAGTCGAGTTCAGCTTTGATCAGACGATAATTTTTACCGCAATCACTGCAAGTAAAGATATCTTGTAGAATCGAATCAGCAACTCCCTCTATCGTTTTTGGCATATCCGCTTCTTTCATTGTTTCTTTGCCGAATGTACCAGTGTTTGATTCTCGCCAACTAAATCCTTGAGCGAGTGCTTGTTCCTTTTCCATTGGGAAAAAGTCATGAGCCAAAGTCTCGTTGTAGCCGAAAGGTGCGATATCCGGCGGGAAGAACTGACCATAATTTTTGTCAGTTTTAAGTTGGTCTTCAATGTTACTTCGCAGTTCAAGATAGTCTTCTTTTGAATATTCTTTATTCAAAATCATATATGACCCTTTTCTGACGGCAATACATCCAAGAGCGTTAGATAGGTGGTGGCAACTTTCACAATATTCAACTTCGTTGCAGTAAAAGACAAAAGCGGAATTTTTTAATCTGCTCCCCTCCAGCGCTCCCATGATGTTGTAACCGAAAGAAGGCTTGTAGTAGTAGTTGTTGCAATCCATGCTGTCGGTCGGGCTTTCGGTGTCAGTCATATACGAACAATTTTTTGCATCGTATGTATCGTAGAGTAATACCCCATCATGACAGTTGTACAGATAATTCCCAGTAACGTTGTTGCACTTTACTTGTGAGGCGAATTTTCTTATAGCTTGGCTTTTCAATATCTCAAATTCTTTTTTTGCCTCCTCGATACTTTCAAAGCTTGAAAGTATTTCTTTCTTCTTCTTTTCAAATTCTTCCTTAGAATATTTTACATTAAGTATCGCATTGGATACATGTCTCCCATTTGTAGAGAAAATACAGTTCTGGCTGTCTCGCATGTTGTAACAAAAGAGAAGATCGCTTGAAGATTGGCATTGTTCAGAAAACATGCAGTTAAAACACTGTCTGCAATCAATACACTCATAACACAATTCAGATTCATGTAGAAAGGCGCAATCTACGCATTGCTTGTCGCGCTGAAGCAATCTTCCGTAAAGACAATCTTCATTGTAATCTGCGGCAAAAATAAGATAGCAGTCTTTGTTTTCTGCCGAGCCGTTTGTGTAGTCGCTCCGAACATTATTAAAGGCCATAAGGCTTAGTCGAGGAACTTTCTGTTGCAAGCTTTTATATTGTTCAAAAAAAGGCTTAGTTAGATCATAGTCTACGCCATAATCTTTGGGATCCCATTTATCACTCCACCAGCACTCATGACAGTACACAGTATATGGCGAGCTTGGCGAATAAACAGAAATCATATCTTTCTTACAAAGATCGCAGGGTCGTTTGTAGAAAGTTCGTTCATTTCTGAAAACCAGCCGTTGTTTCATTCGACAATCCGGACAGTGTATAGGTTCCGCGACTTTCATTTGCGTATAAAAAACCTGATCTTCAGGACGGATTTCAAATTGTGCGCTGCAAGTTTTACAGGTGGTCATAATTATTTAGTATAACTTATATATCATTAACTCTATAAAGCAGATAAGATGTGTGCACCAACTTCTCTACTTTAAAAGCCAATGCTTGGCTAATGTAGCTCAGTTCGACCATTTCTCGGAGGAAAGATGGCCACTACTACCCATAAAATCACGATAATGAAAATTATGATGGCGACTATTTTCATAAGGGATGTGTTACGTGTTAAATAGTTCATCTATTCGACAGACAGATAAACTAACACAAGACTAGTATAGCAGATCCAAATTTATATGTCAATAGATATCGTCAATTTAACTTCAGAAATAAGCCTAAAAATAAGGTGATTTGCACTAAAAAAGAATTTTGTGGAAGAATATTGACACAAATACCCTCCATAAAGTATACTTAAAACATGAAAAAAGACGATGTGAAACTCAAAAATGCCCTAGTTGAAATAGGTCTTTCTGATAAAGAAGCCGGAGTATATTTAGGGCTCCTGGAATTGGGTCGCGGCACTGTTTCTCAGATTTCTCGCAAAGCGAATATTAATCGTACAACCGGCTACGATATTTTGGATACATTAGCGCAAAAGGGTTTGGTGAGTATTTCTGGAAAAGAACCAAAACAAGAATATACTGCTGAGTCCCCCGAAAACTTGAGTACCTTTATCGCGCATGAAATCCAAACAAAGCATGAAGCACTTCGAAAAACAGAAAGCTTGATTCCTGAATTGAAATCTCTTCACAATGTAACCGATAGACCCCGAGTAAGATTTTATGAAGGAATCGAAGGACTTACTCAGGTATATGAGGACACACTCACCTCTCATGAAACGATCCGCGCCTTTGCAACAGTAGATGACATGCATGCCGCGCTGCCCAATTATTTTCCAAAATACTATAAGCGGCGAGCAAGTGCCGGCATTGAAATACGGGCGATCATACCTTCTACTGAGATCGGAAAGGAACGTGCATTGCGTGATAAAGAGGAAGCTCGCGAAAGTGCTCTCGTGCCAGCGGATAAGTTTTACTTTTCTCCTGAGATCAACGTCTATGACAACAAAGTAATGATCGCTTCGTGGAGAGAAAAGCTCGGCATCATTATCGAATCAAGCGAGGTTGCCGATGCTATGAAAAAGATATACGAGCTTGCGTGGGCTGAAGCAAAACGACTCGATCGAGATATTCGACAATAAATCAAAGTAATAATATACTTTATGTATGGAAGGATCATTTCGCCAAGGTGCACAAAAACCAAACTCATCCCGAGAGATGTCGCAAGCGGAAGCGCACAAAAAATTTATTGCCGAACATATTGCTAAGGAAGGCATCCAAGGCACTATCTTAGGAATGCATGATTATCGTTCTGATTTGCGAGAACTTGGATCTCACTTCTCCAAAAAAACGCCGCAAGAATTCTTTGAGCACATCAAAGCTCACCCCGTCCGATCATTTAAGGATTATTTTAGAAATGTGGTTGCTACAAATTCAGATCTCCATAGAAAGATCCTCAATGATATGGCTCTTTATCCTGGCATCGTAAATAGATTCGAAGGAAATATTTTAATGCTTAATCAGGCCAAGACCCCAGAAGAAGCACGGTATCAATTTGAAGAGCTCAAGAACTTTTTCTTATAATTGACTCGCACCATGCCTTGTAGTAGGCTTTAAAAAAAGTTCTACTATGATAACAAATTTTACAATCAAACGAGTTATTGGCACCCTTACCCTCGAAGATGTTTCTTCTATCTGCTTTCAGCTTGGAGGAAAAGCAAGTTCGGTTTCATATTTTTGGGACATGGAAAATACCATTGCTTCCGGGGATTTCAGAGTTGAAATTAGCCGAAAGCAATTGCTATCGCTATCAGGATGCAAAGTGCATTTTGTTACTGAGAGTACAAAACTCTCACACAGCGTTGATGAGAAATTCAATTTCTTGTGCATTGTTGTTCAGCAGCCAAACAAAAAAATTCATTGCGTAAACTCTAAAGATCTTGAATTCAAGAAGCATATCGATCTTGCCCCTCCCTATGACAAGTCTGTGCCCGTGTTGCTTATGTTTGAAGTACCGTGCGGACGCGACATTGACTATCTTTTTTTGATTGAGCCGCATGACGATGTAACTTCTCTTTCGTTTGAAGAAACAGACAAGATACCAACACCGGTAGTTTTATCGAGTGAAGAAGAATTTGGATTTTCATACAGCTAGCATTTTATATTTAGGTATAGCAAAAGCCCGGTCTAAAACCGGGCTTTTTTATTGCTGCTATTCTTTTGGCATTGGGTCCATTCCCGCCCACAAGTTCATTGTGTTGAGATGGGTCTGCCCCGTCATTTTCAAATACATGAAGAGCTGGAGCTTGTAAGCTGACGCCCATTTGATCGGGCCGTTCAAGAGGTGGAGCGCGCGAGTCTGCTTGCGTCCGAAGATTTCTACTTCTTCGTTGAGGTCATCCTCTGACATTTCACCCACTACTTTTCTAAAATAATCCTCTTCTTTTTTCATGTGTTCGTTAAAGTTTTCAAGCGTCACTACGGACTGTTCATGTTTCCATTCTGTATCAGGAGTGCTTGTTCCCTGTTTGATGCTGTCTACTGCGTATCCGAATATTGTTGTAAGGAAATGCATGAGTTCGTGCATCGAGCGCTGTTTCGGGGTCGGTCGGAATTCGAATGTGTCAGCCTGCACTTTGCTTCCAAGATGGCGGATAACGTTAAATTCAAAACAGACTGAGTCGATATATTGTTGCTTAGTGATCATAATGATTAATTAGCTGATTAATGGATGGAGTATAGCAAATATGCACACAAACAAAAAACCATCCTTGCGGATGGTTTTTTGTTTGTCAGATCGCTTACGCGCGCTGAACGTTTACTGCGCTCAATCCTTTCGGTGAGTCTTCTGTTTCGAATGAAACTGCATCGCCTTCGCGGAGTTCATCAAAAGTTACACCAACGAGAGAGTTTGAGTGGAAGAACAAGTCCTTCGCCATTCCTTCTGCAGTGATGAAACCGAAACCTTTGTCAGTAATCTTTTTGATTGTACCTTTCATAGTTTTAGTTTGATTTGTTGATAATGTCCAAAAATAAAATAAGAAATTCGACTTCCTACGCGCACTAACTTTTGTGTACATTCATTATAGCACACTTGCTTTTAAATGTACACTATATGGGATACGGAGCAGTTTCTCCTCGGAAGATGAGAGTTTTTGAAATTATAGTTGACTTGTCCTCTCTACATGCTACTTTTGAAGAAAACCTACAACTATGTTCTTAAAACCGTATATCCATTTCCCCTACTCGAACGATTTTACCGAAATTAAGATAGAAGAAATATGTGAAGCACTGGGAGGAAACGTTAAAACGCTTTCCTGCTCATATACAAACGAAAAAGAAATTGAGCATGCAAGCTTTGCTGTCAGCCTTAAGCAAAAGGAGTACGAACTTATTTCTGGTGATTGTACGAAGTTCATGCATGTGAGCCCGCTGTGCCGTCCCCTATATGAACGCAATATGCTTGTAGAGTTTACCTGCATCGTTACCCTTTCTTCATATTCACGCATGCTCCTCATTCATGATGCCATGCCTGGAAAAGACGGTTTGATAACGAAGTCAGTAGCTTTATATAGCGGCAAGCCCCATCTTTCATTTTTTGAAAACAAACGCGGACATTCCTTCAACTATCATTTCTACTTGCCGGACTCTAAGCCCCGAGTTGAAGTAACAGTCTTTAAATTTACACCGATACCACAAAATAAAATACGAACGAGTTCAGATGAATTTTCTGATAATTAAAAAAAGCGCCTTCTCGACATACTGAGAAGGCGTTCCTTTATTTTACCCCGTGCTTGCCTCGGATTCTTGCTAGCTCTTCTTCTTCCGTTTCTTCCTTCGCTTTTTTGCCTTCCTCCCCTTTTGCTTTCAATTCGGCGTCGGTGAGGGTGTTCAATTCGAGTGTTCTCTTTTTCAAATATTCAATTTCATTTTTATCCGGATCTTCCAGTGATTCTTCGAGGAGAGTGTGGAGTATCCATCCCATGCGAGGGCCGGGGCGAATCCCAAGTTCTTTGATGAGCACTTCCCCATTGATCTTGAGCATGCCTACTGAAGTCGGTGCGCGCAATGCTTCCTCTATCATCGCATGGTATTTACGGAGACGATATGGCGCTTCAACTTTCTTCATGCCCACACGGTCGCACTCGCGGATCTGCATCAATTCCCAAATATGTTCCCTGCCGATATTTACTATCGTTCGGCGGACCGCTGAAAGTGTGATTGCTTCTGTATCCGAGAAGAACATATGATAGCGGACAAGCTTCACTACGAGATCAGAAAGTTCGCGCGGATATTTCAATCGCTCCATAATCTTTGCTGCCATGCGGCCGCCCACTACTTCATGGCCATAAAATGTATATGCCTTTTTAGATCCAGGTCGTCGGGTTCGCGGCTTTCCTATGTCATGAAAGAGCGCGGCAAGCCTGATAGAGAGAGGCCAATCTTTTCCTGAAGCATGTCCCAGAGCTTGCAGTAGATGCTCGAACACATCATATATATGTACGCCTCCCTGCTCGCAGCCAATACCCTCACGAAGTTCGGGCACTATGTGTTCAAGCAATCCAAGCTTCTCCAATAGTCCCACTCCAATCATCGGATCAGTAGATTCTATAATCTTCGTAAATTCATCACGTTTTCGTTCCCACGAAATATGTTTGAGAAGACCAGAGTTTTCCACAACCCCCTGCATCGTTTCTACTGAGATGGCAAAACCTAATTGTGTGGAAAACCTTACCGCCCTCAACATGCGCAAGGCATCTTCTCTGAATCGTTCATCTGCGCTCCCTACTGTTACGATGACTTTGTCCTTCAAGTCACGGACACCATTAAATTCATCTACAAGAAGTCCTTGAGATGGATTGTATGCCATAGCATTGACCGTAAAGTCACGTCTTTTTAAATCATCAAGTAAATTAAGGCTAAAAGACACATCATCAGGGTGCCGACTGTCACTATACCCTGCCTCTAACCTGTATGTTGTTATCTCTATGACCTTTATCGTCTCATCGGTCTCCTCTTCGTTTACAATTGCTACTGTCCCAAAGATGTTTTCATAGACCGTTTTTGGATATAATGCTTGAATTTGAGCTGGAGTAGCGTTTGTTGTAATATCCCAGTCTTTGGGTTTTTTGTTCAGCAGAAGGTCTCGTACGCATCCACCGACGATGTATGCTTCGTATCCCGCACTTTCAAGTACGCCAAGTGTCGTTATGACTGATCCTGGTATTTGTTCTTTATTTATTGTGCCGTGGCCTTGGTTTTCCAATGTGACCATTAAATTGTGTGCGGGTAGGGAGAATCGGACTCCCGTCTCATCCTTGGCAAGGACGTGTTCTACCACTAAACCATACCCGCATAGTTATCTAGTAACGCGGATCATTATATACTGTGTTTCACAATTTCGCAATTCGTGTATAATAGACCGGCATGCACCCATGGTGAAATGGATATCACAACGGTCTTCGGAACCGTTATTGGGGGTTCGAATCCCTCTGGGTGCACATACATGAAAAAACCGCCTCCCGGGCGGTTTTTTCATGTATGTGCACCCAAGCTCGTTTGTCCCCTTCGGGACCGATGAGGCATCGCCTGCGCCTCTTGCGCGACCGAAAAGCACCCGCCACGGTAGCGGAGAATCCCTCTGCTGTCTTATTATATTATTTGACACTTCCCTGTCCCTTGTATAATTCTGTCAATGTCCTTTTAAAGTCCTTTTCCACATGATTTATCCTTGTATTTATTGGAAAATGGGGATAACCATGTGCATTATGTTGATAAGAGACACTAAATCTGTTGCCTAATTTGTACGTCTTTTATACATGATATCCTTATATACCAACGTATTTTACTTATTTTGACTAGAATATGGGTTTTCAACTGTACATTCGTTTCACGTGAAACAGATTTAAAGTGTTACACATGAAACTTAAGATTAAGGACTCTAAGACATTTAAATACTAGATATCTAACAGATTGGGTAATACTGCAGGCTTAGGTTATGTTTCATGTGTAACACTTAGATACATCTTTATTTAGTTTTTATATATATTTCATGCTGAATTGCTAGTATTTGTTTCATATGAAACAGGTAAACGTATTATATATAAGATATGCCTAGAGTTTTTACATCAAAAAGACAGAAGCTTGGCCAGCTAGGAGAGTCAATTGCTGTCACGTTCTTAAAAAATCATGGATTTCGCGTATTAGAAAGGAACTATACTCGCAAGTGGGGAGAATTAGATATTATTGCTGAAAAGGATCAAGAACTGCATTTTATTGAAGTTAAAGCTGTTTCACGTGAAAAAAATAGAATTAATACAAAGGATATAAGAGACCAATATAGGCCAGAAGAGAATATGCATCCTATAAAACTTCGCAAAATCTATCGGACAATACAAAGTTATCTAATAGACAGACATATACCAGACTCTATGGTCTGGCAAATTGATCTTGTGTGCGTATATCTTGATTCAGTCCGAAAGCAAGCAAAAGTTAAAATTATAGAAAATATAGTCGGTTAGGGGATTGCAAGGAAGGCACTTCGGTTTCATGTAAAACGCCAGAAAATGAATATTTATGGCATGAGTCGGCCGCTGGTTTTATATAAGGATTACTAGTTGAGCGTAGTAACTGGCAATATCTCCAGCCATTTTTCGATATTTTCGTTGTAAAATTAAAAAAATATGCTACTATAGTCACGTCGCATCGGGGTGTAGTATATCGGTAGTATACTTGTTTTGGGAACAAGAGGGCCGAGTTCGATTCTCGGCACCCCGACAAAGAATATGGATATCAAGAACGTCAAAGTGTCTTTTCCGACAGATAAGATAAAAAGCCCAATACAGGGGTTTGTTACTTTTATCCGTGAGCAGGGGATTGTTGGCCTCGCTGTTGGTTTTATCTTGGGAGGGGCTGTCTCGAAGATAGTCGCTTCGCTTGTAGAGAATGTTATAAATCCTCTCGTAGGTATTCTCCTTGGCAAGGTTAACCTTGTTGACCGAATGTGGACAGTGGGAACCGCAACGCTTAAATATGGAGCTTTCCTCAGTACTCTCATAGATTTCATCATTATCGCCGCTGTTGTGTATTTTGGAGTCACTTGGCTCGGATTGAACAAGCTTGATAAGAAGAAGGAATAAGTAAAAATACATACTTAGAAACACATAAAAACACCTTAAGACTTAAGGTGTTTTTATGTGTTTGACGAATGAATTCAGTACTGTATAGTGAGTTTAAATAAAACTCGTTACTATGGCAAAAAAGGCTGAAATGGGCAATTCTAAAAAAATGCCACATACAATACACAGGAACAACAAGGAAATACACAAGGAAAGAGGGAAGATGATAATATGCAATTTTGATAAGCAATCCCCGCAAGAACTTCCGTTCACAAACGTTAGTGGAAAGATTGGCATCAAAATCGAATTGCGTTTAAAAACCAACGAAGAATTCTTCTTTTATTCCTGCGATAGTACCATCGATGACAGTGAAGATCTGTTCACCGCACCGGTTAGCAGCAGGAAAAACCTTCGTTTGGTATATATCACACTTGCTCTCCGCCCGTCGACCCCAGGCCGCGGTTCAAAGAATGCTTTCTATCTTTCTGTTGTTAATTTTAAAACAGGAGAAGGGTATACCTACAAAGTTGGAGTAATGAACGTTACGCCGGAAATGTCGGATAAGCAAATTTCCTATTTTGTTAAATGCAAAATCACTCCGCATTATCTTTGGAACAAAGGCAGCAAAATGCCAGAGATAGAATCTTTCATTGATGTGCCGCTTGATCAATTCTTGTGCCGGATGGGAAACAAGAAAGAAAAGTTTGCAATGCTTCCACGCAAATATCGCAAGCTAAAATTTCCGTATCCTAAACGTCCTCGCACAGAGAACACTGCACGCAATGTGTTCTTTGATCCTTTCGAAGGAAAGGGTATTGCGCTTACGCATCAGGGACAGCTAGCAATGTATGGCATTGAGTATTTGGAAACTAAGTTCTCAACTATTTTCCCAAAAGAAGGTGAGAACTTTAAAGATTTCTTTTCTGTACCGCTCTACGACGCTACAAACCGACTTATTACGCATGTGGCAGTACGTAGAAAAAGTTTCGATGAAATTAAGAAAAGAAAAAAGAAGTACAACTACCAGGCTTCATACAATGAAGAAAAACTTAACCAGCTGTTCGACATACAAAGCTTTTACCAGATAGGCGAAACACAAGGAGCAATTGTGCTTAGTAATTTCCTCTCCGATTAGGAACCAATCTAATAAAACCTAAATCCTCCGATAGCAAGGGGGATTTCATTTGTCTTTTTGTGAATTTTTGCTAGTATAGTGGATACCAATGCGGGATTAGTTAAATGGTATAACTCTAGTTTTCCAAACTAGTGTCGGGAGTTCGATTCTCCCATCCCGCACCAATCAAATATGATAACAATTGTTCTACTTGTGCTTCTCGCATTTTCAGCCCTATTCTCAGGACTGACTATTGGTTTGATGGGTCTTGATGTATATACTTTGCGCCGTAAAATCAAAAGCGGGAACAAAGACGCCCTCAAGGTCTACGAAATCCGAAAGGAGGGGACGCTTCTTCTCACTACACTCCTTTTTGGGAACGTAGCTATCAATGCAGTCGTATCTATCATCCTCGGTGAGCTCTTAGGAGGCGTATTGGCGGGCTTTATTGCTACTGGAGTTATCTTTATTGCTTGTGAGATTGTTCCACAAGCTGTGATGAGCAGACACGCGCTTCGCTTTGGTGCGACGTTTGCCGGTGTCGTCCGGTTCTTCATGTGGGTTTTGTATCCTATCTGCGGACCGCTTGCTTGGATCCTCAACCGCTTTCTTGGACATGAACTTCATCATCACCTCAGCAAGAAGGAATTGATCAGCATGATTGAAGAATACGAAGCGCATTTGCCTGAAAGTGCAATCGACGTCGATGAACAGCGCATCGCAAAAGGCTCACTGATGTATTCGCATAAAACCGTCGCCGATGTTATGACGCCAACCACCGTTGCTATCGTTGCCGAACTTTCACAAGTCCTTGATCAGTCGACCATTGATCTTCTCAAGCAGTCCGGACTTTCTCGATTTCCAGTCTATGAAGATGATAGAAATAATATAATTGGAATCTTGTATTGGCGCGATCTCGTCGGAGTACAGCTTGGTACGCCGGTAAAAGATATTTATGATCCCTATGTTCATTTTGTTAGCCCCGAAGACAAGCTCGACAATGTGCTCAATCAGTTTATCCAGAAGCGCGTGCACTTGTTCGTAGTTCGCGATGAGTTCGGATCATTCCTCGGTGTGATCTCTCTTGAAGATGTGCTTGAACAAATTGTCGGAGCAGAGATTGTTGACGAAGACGACAAGCATGCCGACCTTCGAAGCGTCGCTCGAACTATGGCTGACAAAAATTCGAAACAAAAATAAAAAAAACATCCGAAAGGATGTTTTTTTTTGTTTTCTCTCTTTAGCTAGACTAACTTGCTTGCAGGCAAGAGAGTCATTATTTTACTGAGTCCTTCAACCCTTTGGCTGCGCGGAACTTAGGGACTTTTGTAGCGGCAACTTTTACCTGCTCTCCAGTCTTTGGGTTTCGAGCCATACGGGCTGCACGAGCTTTCACGGAAAAGATTCCGAAGCCTGAGACCGAAACTTCGCCACCTTTTTTCAAGGTTGCGATGATTTGATCGAACAAGCCATCGACAATCTGTTCGGCCTGCACTTTTGTGCCACCGAGCTGTCCATGAACCCAGTCAACGAGTGCTGCTTTGTTCATAGTCGAAAGTTTTTTGGTTGCTAAAGTTCGACCTACAGCTTCCTGCTCCCAGTTGCAGCATGCTGCCCAAGAGCCTTCTGTAAGCTAGATACATTATATACCCCCTTTTAAAATAGGCAATGTTTTCAAGGGAAGTTGGGGATTTCACCAAAAGTTGACAAAATCAAAATTTAGGTTAGTATTATCCCCATCTCATTCTTTTACAGATTCTTCTCGATCCGGCAATTTGAGTTTTCTCGCAATCGGTCTTTTCAATTGGAATACTATAGGAGCAATTCTATATCCAATATACCGAGAAACTCGCTATTCCTTGCGCGCTAGCGCCTAGAAAGGGGAATAAAACCAAACAATTGTCGCCTAAACCATGCAATAGTATGGCCGTGGATTGATCTGGAAAAAGAAACAAAAACAAAAACGTAACTATTATGAAAAAATTATTTTCTGCCCTTGGCACAAACTGGAACACTATCATCTATTTTACTGTAAATGGTGATTTTAAACGCCTGAAGAACAATACCAACCCGGTTAGTTTTACACTACAAAAGGCGAACCAAACCAATGTAACTGAAGCCAATGCCAAATTTTTCGGCAATTTGAACTTACCAAACTTGAAAGTAAAAACTGTAGGCAACCCCGCCACCGGCGAAGGCTATGTGTTTACATCTGTGTTTAGAAATACCTTAGCAGGTACTAAGAACCCGGTATATTCGCTGGTAACCATACCTATAACAAGCTGGGATGTACAACCTACCGCAACCGCGCAACTATGCAATATAGATGGCGTAACCCAAACAGGCGAAACTACCTCTACCGGCCAAAATCAACTTAACTTTGTAGAAGAAGCCGGAAGAGGCGCTATACACGGTACGTTTAAAAACACTACCTACAAAAAGTGGTTAGATGTTAGTGATGGTACTGCAGGTACTGATACGGTAACTTCGGTTGAACTATATAACAGCGCAGGTTTGAAATACGGCAATTTCGATTTTAACGCCTTAAAACAGGAAGATAAAAAGAAATTTAGCGCTACAGAAAAAAATCCGCTATTGTTGTTAACTTAGATTTTGCCGCCGGCGATAATGGTACGTTTATAACTAAGGCCAATCAGCAAGGTGCAGTTAACTCGGGTGATACTCAGCCAAAAGAGGCTTCTGATGAAATTACTGAAAAGCCGGTTATAACCGAATTGTTTGAAAAAGCGCTGAGCAATAATGCCGTTGTAAAAGGTAGCACTAACGTAAGTGTTGAGGAACTACAAAAAGTTGCCGGTACTACAGGAGGATTACTTGCAGATTTAACTGGTTTTAACAACGAAGACTTTGGTCCGGTAGTGTTTGAAAACGTTACAAGTAGCGAAGATACGTTTAAAGCAACAACCCGGGATAGCAAAGTAGCTTTCGATTTAACTGTATTAGGTACTACTGTTACTTTTAGCGCTACAGCACAAGGCCAGGCAGCTAACGGTTAAACAACCTACAAAACAAAAAGAATAAAATCAATTAACTAACCAATTACTAAAAAGGCGTTCCATTTGGGACGCCTTTATTTTTTACCCAGAATACATTGACAGATAAAGGGTATTTGTATAAAGTTTGAAGATTCATGTTCTTTGGAAGTTAAATACCATTAAAGACTACATAAACCCGCACCGAGGAGGATGCACACAGGGGACCTTTGCTCCAATTACGAAGCAAAGTTTAGTATAATGAACGCTATTTCTTTTTGAAAGATCTGAAGATTTATATTACGAAATCATAATCAATATGAAACGTTATTTATTTCCCGCGATGTTTATGGCCGCACTGCTTTTCGGCATAAACGTAATCGCCAATTCAAAAACTGTGGTAATGAAAGAAAATACCAATACAGTTAGCAAGCACATTTCTACACCCTTAGTAAAAGCCACCTGCAACCCGTGCCACGATTGCTCTCCTCCGCCACTGGCAACAGTAAGCGACATGAAGAAAAATTTCGGCAAAGCGGTAGCAAAAAAAAGCGGTAGCAACATTAGCAACCTTAGCAATAACGGCATAATCAGTACCAGCGCTTCGTGCGATGTACCCATACCCCTGGTATCTACTACTTCTGCATATATAAATAAAGAAAGCGATGCTGCTGGCGTAAACGTAAATTGCCCAACCGGGATAGAGGCTAAAGCTAACGGGTGGAACAATCCTCAAAATATATCTGTTGTTGCTGCGCCTACATACATGGCGTTCGACCCATATATAATAAATCAGGGTTGCTACAAAAATTCTACTGGTAATACATACACAAAGGGTGCTGAAGTTCCCTTACCAAATGTATCAACCGTAGTAACTACTACCGCGAGCGTAAACAAAAATATACCGGGCGCAACAACTAACGTGACAGTTATACCACCAAATGTGGACTATAACATGACTACTTAGGCCAAAAGCGAAAGGCGCGGGTAGCCTAGCTATCTGCGCGATGATTTTAGATAATTAGACAATTTGAGAGAGTATGTATTTCCGAAAGGGAGTACATGCTCTTATTTTTTTATATGGCCATGATGTAGAAAATATGCAGAAGGTAGCGTAATCGCTGTAACTATCTTATACTCTCTGGTATGGAAAGTTATTCATTAGGAAAACACGAAATTCTTCCGCCACTGGAACAGAAACGAAATAAGGTAATGGAGGGTGCCCGAGAGGGGCGCGCTAAAATCTTTGATGATTTTTTTGAACAGGCGAAACTCCAGCTGCAAAAGAACCTTCCTGAATTAAAAAAGGCGGGAGTTTTTGTTCTCGATTTCGTTCTTACTGCACCCTCGATGGGCAAGCAAGCATATCAAGGCAAAACGTTTGATGGCAAGAAACTTTCTAATGTAGAGCGCATGACGTATGGAATCACTGCTCTCAGTAGTGGAAGTTTTTATGCATGCAGCGGGTACGCAGCAGCGAGTGCTTACCTTGGATTGCCGGGGACGCAAGAAGCGCTTGAAGGCATGAAAGTTGCCGGCACCATGTCATGGCTTGTTTTTCTAGATCAAAAAGGATTAGATATACTGCAAAGTATTCACAGTACCGCTAAGGCGATTCAACCTAAATTAGCAGCATTTATTGAGGCCGGACAGAAACTCTTTGAACGAAAAGGCATAAAAAATATTCAGGAGTTGGTTCAAAAAGTCGAAGGACCAATCGTAAAAAATGATACATTAGAAGAAGTCGAAGAATTAGTCGAGGAAGAAGAACATGTCGGATAAAAATATTTCAAAGGAGTATGTTACGAAGCTGATCAGTGATCTCGTCGCCGAAGGAGAGAGCAAAGAAGAGCTCGATCTGTGGCTTGATATATTCAATACCATGGCTCCCGAGCAGCAACAAAAGCTCGTAGGGAACTTGGAAGCAGAGCTTGAGGAACTGAAGAAGATACAATAATCAAAAAAGAAAAACCGCCACTTGGGCGGTTTTTCTTTTTTGAGAGTATATTATCTCGCGTATTCTACAATTCGATTTTCACGGATGAGCGTGACTCGAATTTCTCCTGGATACTTGAGTTCTGCTTCGATCTTCTTGGCGATTTCGCGAGCCATGTCTTTTGCTTCGACATCGCTCACTTTTTCTGGAGTGACAAAGATGCGGATCTCGCGGCCAGCTGAGAGGGCGTATGATTTCTCAACGCCACCGAAGCCGTTAACGAGCGCTTCAAGTTCCTGCAAACGCTTCAAGTAGTTTTCTACACTGTCGCGTCGCGCACCTGGGCGTCCGCCTGAGATAATGTCGGCTGTCTGAACGATAACTGCTTCCATAGATTCGTGAGGGCAGTCGTCGTGGTGAGACTTCATAGCAGTGATCACACGTGGATCAGCACCGAACTTCTGAAGGATACGCATACCGATGTCGATGTGTGTTCCCTGAACTTCGTGGTCGAGAGCCTTACCGATGTCGTGAACGAGAGCACCAGCTTTTGCGACAGCCACGTCAGCACCGAGCTCTTCTGCGAGCATGCCGGCGATGTGCGCCATTTCAATAGAGTGCTGAAGCACATTTTGTCCGTAGCTGGTTCGGAAGTAGAGTCGTCCGACGATAGCGATCACGCGAGGATCAAAGTTGAAGATGCCGCATTCGAATACTGCTTCTTCACCTTTTTGCTTGATGATCTTGTTGATGTCTTCCTGAGCCTTGATGACCATTTCTTCGATCTTGGCTGGCTGTATGCGTCCGTCCATTATCAAGTTCTCAAGCGCAAGTCGAGCGACCTGGCGGCGAACTGGATCGAATGAAGAGATGATGATAGTACCAGGAGTTTCATCGACGATAAGTTCAACACCTGCTGAGCGTTCGAAAGCTCGAATGTTGCGGCCTTCCTTTCCGATAATCTTTCCTTTGATTTCATCGTTTGGGATACTGACAGCAGTTGTCATCATCTCGCCTGCAGTTGATGAAGCGAGACGCTGGATAGTCGTAGAAAGAATATCTTTCGCGCGGCGTTCGAGTTTGTCCTGAGAATTCTGTTCGAGTTTCTGCATGCGTACCAAGAAGTCTTCTTCGTACTTGCGTTCCACTTCGATCATGAGCTGGTCGCGTGCTTCTTCGGATTTCAATCCGGAAACGCGCTCGAGCTCCTTTCGCTTTTCTTCACTAGCGTTATCAATGCGTTCTTTGATCTTCTTGATCTCTTCCACTTTGGATTTGATGTTCTCGACTTCTCGGTCGATCTCGATCTGTCGAGTATCAAGGAGTTCTTCTTTTTTGATCAGGCGCTTTTCAGTCTCTTTGAATTTCTCGTCCTTTTCGCGTTCGAGATTTCGAAGTTCGACGTCTTTTTCGTCTGCCTTTTTCTTGGCCTCATCGACGATGCGATTGGCCTCTTCTTTGGCGCCGACGAGCATTTCCTTGATTTCAAGTTCGATCGAACCTTTCTGTCCGAGCGACTTGATCATCCGCAGGTAATACCCGATCCCTGTTCCCAGGGCGAGGGCGGCGATTGCTACTATAATTGTAATCATGGCGACCTTTAGGCCGACGAATTAGGAGCGAAGTTTGGCTTCAATAGGGTGCAACATATTTGATTGGGAGATGAGGTGGAAAGTCATGCAATGTGGTCACTAATTGGGCAGTTCGTTCGTAATGCGGAGGCCAACTAACTTATTAAAATTCAACAATTTCATCTTAGCAACAAAAGGGTATTCTGTCTATGCCATATTGACTTAATGCTGTCAATAGGGTATAATACATACAAATAAAAATCCTTTATGCAAATAATGTATGTACTGTTAAAAACCGGAAATCCTCACAGTGATTTCTATGCCGTAATGCTCAGCAATTTAATTCCCGCCGCACTCATCATCGCCATGTGTCTTTTCTTGCGCAAGCGCAAAGAAAAACAAGAGACAGCTGGAGAAACAATGATGAGCAAAATCAGGAAAAATGTAATGAGTTATTCTTCAAAAAACTAAACCAAAAAAACAGAAACATGCATTTCACACCTTTAGCCATTATTTTGGCAATCCCTATCGTACCTGCTACTCTCGCAATTTGCGCGATACTCACTGTACCTTTTACCCTTACTTCTTGGGGTAAAGATGAAAAGAGTGTATCTACGCAAGAGGCTTTAGAGCAAGCCGTTTGGTACAAAAACTAATTTACTGGCTTCGGTCAAAAAGCAAAAGCGCTCAGGTTTTATCCCGAGCGCTTTTTTATATGCTTATTTCTTCTTTGTTCCGATGATCTCATCGATCAAGCCGTATTTCTTTGCCTCTTCTGCTGACATGTAGTAGTCGCGGTCTGAGTCTTTTTCGATCTGTTCGATCTTCTTGCCGGCATTGTCAGCGAGGATCTTGTTCAATTTAGCCTTTGTTTTCAAGATATGTCGGGCTACGATCTCAATATCTGATGCCTGTCCTTCAGCTCCGCCCATAACCTGGTGGATCATGACTTCTGAGTTAGGGAGACAAAGACGCTTGCCCTTGGTTCCAGACGAGAGAAGAACGGCTGCAGCAGAGGCTGCGATACCCACGCATATCGTTGAAACGTCTGGCTTGATGTGGTTCATCGTATCATAAATAGCCATAGCCGCAGTAACTGAGCCGCCAGGTGAGTTGATATAGAGCATAATGTCCTTTTTAGGGTCTTCGTGCTCGAGATGGAGCAGCTGCGCGATGACAATATTGGCTACATTGTCATCAATACCTCCGCCGAGGAAGATAATGCGCTCGTTCAAGAGACGAGAGTAGATATCGTACGCTCGCTCGCCGAACTGTGATTTTTCGATAACTGTTGGAATTAACATTGATTTACAAGGGTTTATTACAGGTTACTAATGTATCTCCAAACAGTATAGCAGATAGGAAGGAGCTTGACAATAGGGTATGTATTGTGCTATAATAGATGGGTAAGGTTCTTTGAAAAGGATGGCGGAAGAATGTTTAGCCGAGGGCTCAATACTTGAGCTTTGGACTAAACATTCTTAATCCTAACCATTTAAATAATAATTATTGTATGAAAACTTCAAATTTAACCTTAATCCTGATTGCAATCGTATTAGTAACCTTCAGCTCTTGCCGCAAGAACTGCAATGACACATTAGATTGTGGCCAACAGCAGCAACAGTATGGCAACTACCAACAGAGTATTATCGGTAACTCGAGCAATACTTACACCAACACCACTACTACTACGAATACCAACACTACAACTACTACGAACTACGTTACTGACAGTACTTACTTCAACTTCAGCGATCCCGGAGCAATTCTGAGCTTCGATGATTCTCCTGAAAGCAATGTAGGCGATACTGTATGGGTTTTAACAAGCTGTACGCTTGATGGCCCTAACGAAACTGGTACTGTTGTAAATGATGCTGAGCATGTAATTATTACAAGCGCTACTACTTATAGAAAAGTAGGCCCAAGTTACAATGCTTGCCATGCAAAACTGGCACACTACCGGTCTGATATGCCGAAATTAAAAGGTGATATTTTTGAAAGATTCCGTCCCGGAACAGCAAGAAATATGCTGATAGTAAGAATTTCAGAAATATAAACAATTAGTGCAAAATACAACAATGAAGCTAACAACGGTGGGAAACCTGAGTTAGCTTCTTTTTTTTACCCAAAATACGAAATATGCTAAAGAAAAACAGCGCACTCTTGCAAGTACGCCGTCGTTCTAAAAAAGTTTTTTTATTTTCCTTCCAAGATCTTGAATACTGCTTCGTTGATCTGGATCTGTTCTACATAATCCTTCGCTCGTCCTCGATCTGCTCCTGGGTATCCGCGCATGATTTCTTCAATCTGCTTTTCGGTTTCAGCGGCATCGGGAACTACTTTTTCTTGCTTCGCGATTTCTGCGATGAGGAGTTCCATCTTCACTCGCTTCTCAGCATCAGCTCGGAGTTCGTCGCGCATCTGCGCTTCCGATTTTCCAAGATGCTTCATGTAGTCATCGTATGAAAGTCCCATTCCTGAAATATCCATTCGCATTCGATATGTCATGCGGTCGAGCTCAGCTTCAACGAGAACGTTTGGGATAACAGTCGTTGTTCCTTCCAAAATCTTTTCCATGATATTCAATCGGTTCGCTTCGCGAGCGCGATTTTCTTTTTCAAGCTTCATGTTATCTCGGAATTTTGTCTTGAAGTCTTCGACGTTCTCGACATTGCCGAGCGTCTTTACGTATTCGTCAGTGAGTTCCGGAAGTTCTTCTTTGACTGCTTCCGCGCCCTCGACTGGTTCTGGGTTGGCGATGCCTTTTGCCATGTTTTCTTTTTCGATATTTTCCTTGATTCCTTTCGCGCGCATTTCTCGGATTTCCATCAATGCTTTTTCGAATTCCTCATCGGTAACATCGGTAGATTCGTCTTTGTGTTCAGCCTTTGCGATCTTCTTATAGTCAGGGAGTTTTACTTCCGGCATGACCGCTGTCTTGATGACGAAGCCGAGAGGATTGCCTTTGGCGATCTTGGTGATCTGCACTGCAGGTGATCCGATGGCTTCGACTTTGTGTTCAGCAAGAAGCTTTGGGTACATATCCATGATGGCGTGGTTAGCCATTTCTTCAAGGATTGCCATTTCTGGAACATTCTTTTCGATAATGCTTTCTGGAGCTTTTCCTTTTCGAAATCCTGGGATCTCGAGATTGCCGCCAACGTGACCGATGGCGTGCGAGCGGTAGCTGTCGAAGACTTCAGCGGCGATCTCGCCAGTGAATTCTGCTTCGCCTCCGTCTAATTTTTTGTAAGTTGCTGTGTATGACATGATTAGAAACTATTATCTGTAATGGTTGAACTTGGTGCTTGAATGACAGTAGCTTGGTTGTTCTCGACTGGCGTAAGGGCGAGAGAGTCGCCGTTCTTGTAAATAAGTACGCCTGCGGTGATGGTGCTTGCGATGATGAGACAAGCAAAGATGAATTCTTTGATATCGTTCAAGCTATGCTTCGGCGGTTGTGAATTGACTCCGTTGTTGTGCATAATATTATTTATTCTTAGTAGCAATAAATTGCATAAGTACTGCTGCCGTTCGTCCTTCGTCGATCATTCCTTCAAGACACATCTGTTGTACCTCAGAGAATGGCACCCATTTTGAATCTGTGATCTCTTCCGCTTCTTCATGAGAATGATCATGAGCACTTTCAGTCGGGTTCTCAGCGATAAGATAATACAGATCCCATTCTACCGAAGCGCCGCACGAAGATTTTTTGAACAATTCAAGAGTAGTTGCTTCGAGCTTTGCTTCTTCTCTGAGTTCTTTTTTTCCTGCTTCAACAATGATATCTAGCGGAATTGCTTTGCCAATGTACTGCGCGTAGTCTTCAAAGCTGTCGACTACTTTTCCTCCCGGAAGGCGCCAGTCGTAGCCAGTTGCTGATTCGAGGCGTCGTTCGCGATGAAGATATATCGTATCGCCTTTGCAGGCAATAATGCGAGTGCCGGGCGGTCGGGCGAAACGCTCAAACATTTTCTTTACATAGCCGTTGCCTTGATCAACTAGAACTGGGAATGAAACGATAGCTCCGAGCTTTCCTTTGGAACCAATAATCGGTTCGCCATCCGGAATGATGAGTGGTTCGTCAGAATTTCGAGGCCGTACGATATCGCTCATACTATTAATCAAGCAAGTGAGCGTAATCCTTTTGGTAGCGCTCAGTGCATTCATCAATAATCTTGAGAGCTTCTTCAGTGTCAAAGAATCCTTCAACGAGACATGAATTCATTTTTTTGAGGTCTTTATAATGTTCCCAATAATTCTGAATTTCTTTTTTTACATGTTCGCCGAACTGGTCGATTGAAGTAATGTGATCCATTCGCTTGTCATCATTCAATACTGCGATAACTTTGTCATCGACTTCTCCACTGTCAGTGAATTTCATGATGCCGATAATTCGTGCTTCAACGAGACAGCCGGGAGCAAGAGGTTCGTTTGTTCCTACGATCTGAATATCAAGCGCGTCGTTATCTTGGTCGAGTGTTCCTGGTATTGCGCCGTATGCGACTGGGAATGCGAGTGAAGAGTATCCAACTCGATCAAGTTTGAGCTGGCCAGTTTCAGTGATCAATTCGTATTTGTTGATCGTACCTGGGTTGATCTCGATGATAGCGTTTACTACCTTGCGTGATTCGTCAGTGAATGGAGGAAGGACATGCAGCAAGTTGAGCATGTACTTTGATGGTTTGTGATTGATGTTTGCCATAATGAATAGTAGTTAGGAATAAGTATTCTTCTATTTCAATTATTTATTCGGCTGCCTCTGCTTCTGCCACAGCTTCGCCGGTAACTTCTGTTGGAAGATTTTCTGCTGCTGGTTCAAGCGCTTCTGGTTCGCCGGTTTTTGCATTGTCTACTTCGACAGATTCGCCGTCAGATGAAACAACTTCGTCAGACTTTACGCCCTTGATGTCGATTCTCCATCCAGTAAGTTTTGCAGCGAGACGAACGTTCTGTCCGCCTTTGCCGATTGCGAGAGAGAGGACATCGTCAGTAACTTCAACGCTTGCTTTGTGTTCAGCATCGTCAACATTTACCGAAAGAATGTTCTGAGATTTTACTGGTGAAAGTGCTTTCGCAACATATGTCGCAGTATCCGGTGACCATTCAATGATGTCGATTTTTTCATTTCCAAGTTCGCTCATGACAGTTGTCACGCGAATGCCTTTTTGTCCGACGCATGATCCTACTGGATCAACATGCTCGTCGTTTGACCAGACCGCGATTTTTGATCGTGAGCCTGCTTCGCGGGCGATTGATTTGATTTCAACTGTTCCTGATGCAACTTCCGGAGCTTCGATAGCAAACAATGCTTCGATAAGCTTAGGATGCGTGCGGGACAATTTTACAGATACGCCTCGTGGCGTGTCTTCAACCTGGTAGAGGTATGCTTTGATGCGTTCGCCGCGGTTCCATCGTTCGCCAGGGATTTGTTCTTCGTAAGGAATGATTCCTGTTACGCGGTTGATATCAACATAGAGAACTCCGCGCTCGAATTTCTGAACAACGCCGGAGATGATATCTCCTTCGTGTCCGCCGAATTCTGCCAAAACGCCTTCGCGTTCAGCTTCACGGATTTTTTGAATAATGACCTGTTTTGCAGTTTGAGCTGCGATGCGGCCGAAGTCATCCTGAGTTTCGAGCGGGAAGATGAGTTCGTCGCCTGGTTTTGCGCCTTTTTTGATGAGTTGAGCGTTTTCTACGAGAATGTGATGTTCTTCATTGAAGCGTACGCGTTCGTCGCCTTCGGGAGTTTCTGGTTCTTCTGCCGCTTCTTCGCCTTCAACCGGCATGCGGACTTCAGTAGGGTCGACAACGAGCTTAACCTGATAGAAATCGGTCGTTCCTGTCTCTTCGTTGAAACGGGTACGGACGATCTGACCGCGCTTTCCGTAGTCTTTCTTGTAAGCAGCCGCGAGTGCCTGTTCGATGGCCTCGAGGATCTTCGCTTTTGGTATTTTGCGTTCTTCTTCGAGCTGAGTCAAAGCAGAGTGCATAGTTTTGAGATCTAACATATGTAGTTTTGCGGTTTTTTCTTAGATATCCTTATTTTTTAAGGGTCTAATAGAAAACCAGACTATTAAGTTTTAATAAAAAGAGTCGGGCGAAACCGACCGACTAACGTAGGGAATATACCAAAAAACACCCTAAAAGGCAATCTGGTGCTGTTTTGGATTTGGGGGCGCTACGTCATACATCCTTCAGAGGCAACGCCATAAAACTTAGAGAAGTTTTTGGCTCCTGCTCGCGCCGTCGCGCTCCGCAAGTGCCTCTAAAGGATGTATGACGTAGCGCTTTGACATCTTCTCTCTATATTCCAATCATCCTCTTTACCGTAAGAGTGTATTTTGATAATGAGTGGGGCGATGAGATGCTCAGGGCGCTTGCACTATGTGGCCTTGGAAGGGGCTTGCGGACTGCAGGAGCAGGAGCAAAAATCTCTCAAGATTTTATGCGTACCCTTCCAAGGCCACATAGTGCAAGCGCACAACGATAATATAAATTCAGCATTAAACAGAAAACAATACTGTATGTGATAGAAGTGAATATGATTATCCACATTATCCACTCGCCAGCACTTTACCAATACATATATGTGATACAATATACTCACTATCACTTAATAGAGTATTTATAACTCGTTATGCAAAAATTTTTTACAAAAGAAATCATCCAAGCGCTCAAGGTCATCGTTCTCGGTCTTGTCCTTGGACTCGGTGTCTCAGTCGTTTCAGCTGACTGGGTTCAGCCATCAGCGCAAGCTCCTACTTGTCAGAGCGGCAATCCTGGTTGTGACGCTCCTATCAACGTCTCTTCAAGCAATCAAAGTAAAGATGGACCAGCGTTGGCTTCAAAGTTCAACGTCTATGGAATCTTTTCTGCTGATAAGGTTCTCGCATTTAATCAATTGTGGGTAAAGTCAAACACTGTTTCACCAATCAGCCCAACCGCAATTCAGTTTGGCGGACGAGCAAACATTGATCTCAGCGATTGGAATCAAGACCCAGCAGTGAATGGTAATGCACGCGATGCTATTCAGATCACAGGTGGTCCTCGAGAGAATTCAGTTGGTATCATTACAAACAAGCCTCAATTTTACTTCTGGAATACTCCAGGTAATGGATACGCAACAGTGCAGGCAAAGAACATTCAGTTGACTGACGGAACTCAAGGCGAAGGAAAAGCTTTGGTGTCAGACGCAAACGGACTTTCTTCATGGAAAGACATTACTCCACCGACACCAACAGTAACTGTCACAGGAGGTGATATGGATGTTGTGATCATGGGACACAAGCGTAATGTCACAAACATGTCTGAGTTCAATACTGAAGCATACTGCCCAGCATCTCATCCTATCTTGCTCGGCGGAGGCGGCGACTGTCAAAGTCCAGCTGCAATAATACAGTCTCACCCAACATATCCTGGCAATGCTCGTCCTCGAACAGAGTATAACTACGATATCGAAAGTAATGAGCCAGCACAATCAGGATGGACAACAGTCTGCCGCATCCCATCAACTCCGAACGGTAAAGATGTGCACTCATGGGCAATTTGTGGAAAACTTAACCCAGTAAGCGTAGTCTTGAATGCACCTGCAACTCCTACTCCAAACTGGGTTCCAGTTGGAAATGGTCCATTGCGAGGTCAAGATAACATAAGCTGTCTCGCATGGGTTCGTGGCTTGTATCCTACACATACTATCTCGGTAAATGATCTACGAGTAGGTACGCAAACAACTCTTGTTGGCAAATGCGGATACCTTCCAATAGGAGGAGGAAACATCATTTATTATCCTGCAGATCAAGCTGTTACCGGAAAATATCCAGTTAACAATACTAACCTCCAGGTTAATCTCTACTAAATAAAGTATTGATAAATAAAAAGCCCGGCGCCGTAGGCGCCGGGCTTTTGTATTGATTAGGATCATCTATACAAACAAATAAAAAAACTGCATATCCAAAAGGATATGCAGCGTTGTATTTTAAAATCGAATTTCGAACTATTGAACTATTAATTTATGGCCGTTTACAAAATGTAAACCGGTTGAAAGTGTTTGCGTGTTAATTGTTGTTTTGGTTCCTATCGACGAAGCGATAAGTTCTGTCCTACCAAGTAAATCGGTAATAACTATATTCTCTCCCTGTGGAACGCCATCAATAGTGATGAAGTCTTTTGTCGGGTTAGGATACATTGTTATTCTTGTAGAAGACAGATTTTGAATACCTGAAACCAAACTTGTTGGAGTGAAAATCCCACCCATAGACCAACCAACGTAATTGTTTGGAGCTACTTCTAGTAGGTTTGTCATTCCGATATCAAGTCCTCCAATGGGAGATTGTTCTACAGTATTTGTACTTTCGTTAAATACTAAGCTTTTACCCATTATTGAGGTGGTATTGTCAGCCAAAGTCAGGCCGTCAAACCCACTCATTGTAGTTATTGCCACTTTGTCGCCTAGTAGACCTATGCAACGGATGCCGAAGCCTCCATTGTGTTCAAAGGCAATTAATGACCAATCAGCAGAGCCGATTTTACGGTAGATGCAATCACCCAATGAATTAGGGCCTGCTGCATATACTGTGTCACCGTGTCCAATTAAGGCATAACATGCATTCATTTCCAAACCATTTGAAAGGTTAGTGAATGTTTGCGCGTGTAGGTCATACATAGTTGCGCCTGCGCGGCCTGCTATGTAAACCTTGCCATCCGGGGAGCAATAAATGCGCCCTGGTGTGTTGTAGGTTCCGAAACCGTCGCCAACTTTTAGAACTTCACCGGTAATAGTATTTAATGTGCAAATACCATTTACTTCTACGCCGTTCACATATTTCATGTATCCAATCAGCAACAAAAGTGAGTTGTTTATTGTATACATATTGGTAATGGTGGTATCAGCGGTAAGTGTTACAGTTGTGGAAGTTTCAGTCGCAAGATCGTATTTATACAATCGAACTTCGCCTGAATATAAGCCTGCATAGTACATACTATTGCCCTGAAAGGCTAAGCTCGTAACAGCGTCGCCCGAACTTAGAGATGCTAAGCCAGGTAGTGCGGTTGGGTTGCTGCTATTGCCGTTTTCAAATTTGGCAATGCCGTTGAAGCTCTGAGTAAGGCCATTTGATATTGAGGTCCCAGTTATGGGGCCTGTAGCATAGTAGTCGTTACCGTGAACAGTCATGTTTACGGTTTTTACATCGCTCGAGTTATCGAACGGTAGTGATGTTCTAAATACAAACTCTGGTCCAGAATTGCCTGCTGCTTGTGCAGTAGAAATTCCTGTAATAGCCAAAAGGGCTATGAAAAGCGCGAGTGTACGGAAATTTGGTTTCATATTTTCTATTATTTTTTTTGATTGTGAAAGGACGGAAATCGGCTAGTAGTTAGCCTAGGCATATAGTTTACCATAAACAATACCGCTTGTCAATATTAAATCATAAAATGCTTGATTTGTATAGGTTTACTTATCCACACGCAGGGGAAAACCTGCTTACTCTCAGCGCTTACTGTGGTACAATAATTCAAGTAATAATAATTTCTTTTCTTATGCGAGAAACACTTCACACTATCTCACCGCTCACTAATCCGATGGATCAAATGCGATCCAGACGGGGAATTGCAATCGGGCTTATCTTGGTCGGTCTTCTTATCGTCGCTGCCGCAGTTGGATATTATTTTTATCGAAAGCATGTAGCTGAAACTATTTCAAATCGCGTGCTCACTACTGAAGAGAAAAACGCCATCATTAGCGAAATGAACAAGCTTGGCGGACCAACACTTACTCCTGCTCAAAAAGAATCCGTCATCGAAGCACAGAGCAAAGTAGTTGCTGATACCAAAACCCTCAGTGCTGAAGAAAAATCTGACATTATCAAGCAAATGAATTCACGCTAATATGAAAAACATTTTTTCGTTTAGAAATATCTTTCTCGCCTTTGCGTTCGTATTGGCAATTTCATTCTCACAGTTCTTTTCTGTACAAGCCCAACTTGTTGGCGGCCAGCAGATCGGACAGATCGGGGTTCAGTGCAATCCAACAGCATACAATGTTCATGGACAGATTTTTCATTCTACTATCGGATGGATTTATCTTAACTGCGCTGACTATACGAATGGCATTACTCGAAATTTTGGAGTACAGCAATTTACAGATGGAACTTGGAGCGGATACGGATGGTCATCATCAATGGGATGGATTAAGTTCGGCGGCGTAGGCTGTCCTCCAGGCGCATCAGCGGCAACCGGAGCAACAAACTGCGAGGTGCAGCATTTGAACCTAGCAGGAGCTTCATATCCTCTCGTGGGATGGGCTCGCGCATGTACGATGGCCCCAGGTTCTTCTGGCTGCGGAAGCAACCCAACCAATAGCCAGCCTACTACGACTTCCAATGATGGCTGGATCTCCATGAGTGGATTGAATGACCAAAACTGGAGTGCAGGAGGCGTTCAGACAACTAATAAATATGTTTCTAATCTTGGTTTAGCTCCTAACGGACGACAGCCAGTCAACGGTTATGTATGGGGAGGCGATGTCATGGGTTGGGGAAAATTTATGGGAGCATATGTTGATGTTAATAACAGTTCTATCGGAGTAAACATCACACTCACTTCTAGCCTCGCTTCAGTAACCACTCAAAATGTAGTTCTTACGTACAAGATGGATGATCCTACACAAAAGGCATACTTCACTGGTCAGCCATGTACCGCAACAACAACTACGACTCCAGTTTCTGGCAGCCCATGGGATGGTAGTAAAGCAAACTTCTCCGCAAGCTCAACAACATTTAGCAAAGATGTACAAAACGTTGTAGTTCCTGCACCAATCGGTTCATCGACGACTTACAAGATCAGCTGTCCGGTAAGCGGCATTCCTAACTCAACGCAGAGTGAAGCAGTTGCGACTGTTACTGTCGAGAAGACAGGACTCAGTGGTACTCTCACTATCCCAACACATGATATGTGTATTGCGGGATCACAAGGAAATCCTCAGAACACTACTGCTACATGGATTGGCCCTGCAGGAGCAGTAACTGCAAAATTGTTCCAGGACGGAGTTGTTACTAATATTCAAAGCCAGCAAGTTATGGTAGGTTCGATGGTACTCGGTCCATTTACTACGGCAACATCATCACCAAACTATGTTACTCCGACTGCGCCAGGCAGCCACCATGAATATTGGATGGAGTGGTATGACGCATCAGGCACATTGCTTGCTACAAGCAACAACGGCCAGCATGAATTCCTTGGTGTAGCACCTGCAACATTCCATGGAGCTACTGCGAATGGAACCCTCGATTGTACTCAGGCAGAATGGGGTATCAGTCTCGGCGGCGGAGGCATTATCTGTCCCGCAGATCCTGGAACTCTTGCTTGGGAACCATGGGGAACTATTCCAGCTCAATATACAAAAGCAAAGTTGTTGCTCAGTACTAATGGTGTAAATGGCGCATACTCTACAACGGTAGGAAGTCATGATCGTTTGAGAGATAGTGAACCTAACGTCTTCCTTGCTGGCTGGTATAAAGTTGCTTACTACGACATTAACGGAAATGAAGCACCAATCTCAAGTCCTCCAATCAATGTCACTCTCAGTCCTAATGATCCAAGCGGAGGATGTTCGCATCACTTCAATGGAATCACGAGCGCTGGCCCATTCTGTCCTGCAGGATCAGTAAACACCGCTGCTCTCTTGCCAAAGACATACGCATGGACTTCTGACGCTGCAAGCTGCGCCCTCAATACTATGGGCGGCGTAACATTGCCAGCAAACGGTTCCACTACGATTTCAAGCCTCAATGTCGGATCAACATCTACGAGAGTGCTTACCTGTACTTGGACTGACGGATTTACTGCAACAAGCAGAGCCGTGTTTGGCCCAATGAAAACTGCGGATTCTGACTTCTGTAAGTCGATCCACAAGCCGGGAGGTTATCCAAGCGTTATTGAGAACTAAGGATAGATACAATACAAAGGGCGGCCGCGAAGCGGCCGCCCTTTGTGCTACAATATCTTCATGCAACAAAAAGTTTTGATCATCGGTAACTGGAAAATGAACCCTGCTACTGAAAAAGATGCCATCATCCTCGCCAAAGCGTACAAGGTTATGGAAATTCCTAAAGACGTGCAGCTGGGCTGTGCTGTTCCGGTACCTTTTATGCCGGCAGTAAAGAAAACAATTGGCAGAGGGAAGATCATTCTTGGCGTACAAACTATCAATGCTGACAAAACCGGCGCTCACACAGGAGAAGTATCTTTCCCAATGATTGCTCACTTAAAACCTGAATTTACGCTTGTCGGACATTCTGAACGACGAGCAATGGGCGAAACAGACGCTGTTGTAAACTCTCAAATACTTACCGCGCTGAAAAATAAAGTTACCCCTATTCTTTGTATTGGAGAAAAAGATCGCGATGAGCATGGATTTTTTCTCAGAACGATCGAAGAGCAGCTCAAACAATGTTTAGCGAATATTCCCAAAGCCTCTCTATCCCGAATCATTGTTGCATATGAACCGCTGTGGGCAATAGGTTCGCATGCAACCCGCGAAGCAACTCCCGAAGAATGCAGAGAGATGGTCATCTACATCAGAAAAGTAATTTCTGATATAGCGGGTGGCGTGCAAAAAGAAATGCCGTCAATATTGTATGGAGGATCAGTAAATGAATTGAACGGACATTTGTTTATAAGCGCAGGCGCTGACGGATTGCTTCCAGGCAGGCTCTCGCTTGAACCGAAGAAGATGCAGAAATTAATTAACAGTTTGCAGCCAGTAGCATTAAAAAAATAGTATGACATCAATCACCAAAGCAAAAATCAAAAAAGGAACTCGAGTGCTTGTGCGTGCGGATTTCAATGTGCCGATTCAAAATGGCAAAGTAGTTGATCCATTCCGCATTATTAAGACACTGCCTACGCTTTCGTATCTCCTCAAAAAAGGCGCGAAGGTAATCATCATTACTCATGCAGGTGAAGGTGACCAGACGCTTGAACCAGTTGCTGCTGTTTTGAAAAAGTATATTCCTGTCACATTTATTCCAGCGCTTTCGGGAGCGAGTGTGGACCATGCATTAGTAAACCAGAAAAATGGAACAGCTATCCTGCTCGAAAATCTCCGAAGCGAAGCTGGCGAGAAAAAGAACGATCCTAAGTTTGCGAAACAGCTTGCATCATACGGAGATATTTTTGTGAACGATGCATTCCCGGTTTCGCATCGATCGCATGCTTCTCTTGTTGGTATTCCTAAATTCCTCCCAAGCTTTGCAGGATTCCAGCTCGAGCAAGAGATCAAGCATCTTGCTATTGCTCATACGCCGAAGCATCCATTTCTCTTCATCCTCGGCGGAAATAAGTTCTCTACCAAGATGCCACTACTCAAGCGATTTGCAAAAACTGCTGATCATATCTTTGTGGGCGGAGCATTGCTCAATGATCTTCTCCGAGCGAAAGGATATGAGATCGGCATATCTGCATTCGAAGACGGGTACAATGTAGACGCTATTTTGAAAAACAAAAAACTTATTCTTCCAATCGATCTCGTTGTTGCCAAAGGTTCAAAGTCTCGAATCTGTTCTCCCTACGAAGTTGCTCGCGATGAATCCATTATGGATGTCGGACCGGAGACGACCAAGTATATTGTTTCGGTGGCGAAAATTTCTAAATTTATTTTGTGGAACGGACCAATTGGATTTTATGAAAAGGGGTTTGATGAAGGTTCAAAAGCACTTCTTAAAGGCTTTGCTGCTTCAAAAGCAGATACGATCATCGGCGGAGGGGATACTGTTGAACTGGTGAACAAGCTCAAAATGGAAAAGAAATTCAAATTCGTTTCTACTGGAGGAGGCGCGACGTTGGACTTCTTGGTAGACGGAAGTTTGCCTGGTGTAAAAGCGCTGAAGTAAAAAGCCGGAACATCGTTCTCGGAGAAGCCTTCGCAGCACTTTATGATCGACTCGGCCCTAACCACAAAGGCCTCGCGCTCAAAAGTACTGCTCAGTCATCCTGAACATCTTCTCTCTATATGTATTAACAATCGCCACTCTTTACCGTAAGAGTGGCGATTTAAAATATATATAGTACGGAGCGTTTGCCGAGAACTTATATTCCAGATATGTAATTACACAAATAGCAGCGCGTCTCGGATCTTTTCGGCGATCAATTCGAATTCTTTTTCTTCTCCAGTTAGGGCAATGTCAGGCCAAACCCAGATATGGGCATGGAATATCTGCTCGCCATAGATCTGTGAGCGGATGATGTCGTGTCGAAAGACTTTTTGGAGGGCTTTGGCTATTTTACGGGCTGCTTCAAAGTATTCGCCAGCATTTGGGACATCCCAAACGAACCGATGGTGGTTCTTTGGTATTACCTGCACATGGCCGGCTGCCAAAGGATGAATGTCTAAAAAGGCGATAAAATCGTTATCTTCATAGACTATATAGGCAGGAACCTCTCGGGCTACTATTTTGCAAAAGATGCAATTTTCGTCGGTGATCATATATATCAGTATATGGTAGAATGCTCTCTATGCAAAGCACTGATTTTCTCGACCGGCTTCTCGAAATTCGCGGCATCTCCAATGATGACCGCGAAGTCTTTCTTTCTCCGTTGTATGAAAAGCACCTTCATGACCCTTTCTTGATGAGCGATATGGAAAAGGCCGTCACGCGGATCTTGAAAGCGATGGAAAACAATGAGCCCATAGTTGTTTACTCCGACTACGATGCTGATGGAATCCCTGGCGGCGTCATTCTCCATGACTTTTTTCAAAAGGCTGGGTACAAGAATTTTAAAAACTATATCCCGCACCGACATGACGAAGGCTACGGACTTCACATGGACGCGGTGAAGCAATTTGTCGAAGACGGCGTAAAGCTCATCATCACTGTTGATTTGGGTATCACAGCTGTCGCTGAAACCGCATACGCTCAAGAAAATGGCATCGATGTGATCATCACCGACCATCATTTACCGCAGGCTATCATTCCTGACGCATTCGCAGTTCTCAATCCTAAAAAGCCTGGCGACAAATATCCATTCAAAGAATTGTGCGGAGCTGGAGTTGCGTTCAAGCTGGTGCAGGCATTGATTACGAAAATTCCTGAACTCGCGAACACTGGTTTTGAAAAATGGCTGCTTGATATGGCCGGCCTTGCAACGCTCTCTGACATGGTTCCGCTCACAGGAGAAAATCGCGTGCTGGCGTACTATGGATTGAAAGTTCTGCAGAAGACAAAACGCCCCGGCTTGCAGCATCTCTTGAAAAAAATGAAGATCGATCCTACATATATTACTGAAGACGATATTACGTTTATGCTTACTCCGCGATTGAATGCTGCTTCACGAATGGATTCTCCGCAGCGCGCGTTTGAAGTGCTTGCCGAGACTGATCCTGCAACAGCTTCTGCAACAGCAGAGCATTTGATAAAAATAAACGACCTCCGTAAATCCACCGTTGCAACGATCATGAAAGATGTTCATAAGAAATTGGAAAAACGCGAACTGCATGATGTTATTGTCATCGGACATCCTGAATGGCGAGTGGGAGTGCTTGGGCTTGTTGCTTCGAAAATCACCGAGACATATGGCAAGCCGAGTTTTGTCTGGGGAAGCGAGGGTGCGGAAGACAAGAATTTTATCAAAGGCTCATGCCGGTCTGAAGGTTCTGCAAACGTTGTCGATCTCATGGTAGAGGCGACTGATGCGCTCCATTCATTTGGCGGTCATGAACTTGCGGGAGGATTCGTGGTTACGCATGAAAAAGTTCATTTTCTTGAAGAGGCATTGAACAAAGCATTTTTGAAAGTTAAGCGCGAAAAAGAAGCTGTTGAAATAAAGAAGCATGATCTCGCTATTACTCTTGCGGAAGTTACCAGCAAAAACTATCAGCAAGTCGCACTCCTTTCTCCATTCGGCATGGCCAACGAAAAGCCGGTGTTTCTTTTCTCGGGGATTCTTATCTCGGGTATGAAGCAGTTTGGCAAAGAAAAAGAACATTTGGAGCTTATCTTGAGCCAAGAAGGAAAAATAATGAAAGCCATTTCATTCTTCAAGCAGCCAGGAGATTTTGGCATCCTTGTAGATGCTGGGCAGCACGTAAACCTATACGCCACGATGGAAATGTCGTATTTCATGGGACGACCGGAGCTTCGATTACGAATTGTTGATATACTCTCATAATATGAAACCAATTGTTACTGTTTTTACTGACGGCTCATCGCGCGGCAATCCTGGTCCTGGCGGCTGGGGAGCTATCGTTATCGCCAATGCCGATACCAGCGCACAGTCGAAGGTAATCGAGCTTGGAGGACGTGATGATCATACAACCAACAACCGAATGGAAATGACAGCCGCACTGGAAGCTCTGAAAACAATTCGCACGCGGGAGCTAGAGGGAGATGTAGAGATTCACACTGACTCTGCCTATCTCATCAATGGAGTAACCAAATGGATTTTTGGATGGGAAAAAAATAATTGGCTAACGAAAGAAGGCCAGGCAGTGCTCAATAAAGATTTATGGCAGGGACTTGCAGAAATTGTCCGCGTTTTCAAAATGAAGCGTGAGATACACTGGAAAAAAGTAGCAGGCCATAGCGGTCTTCGCGGCAATGAGCGAGTAGATGAGATTGCTACGATGTATGCAGACAAAGAATTTGTCCTGCTCTTTACGGGCTCGCTCGTACAATATGAAACCATGCTTGGTTCTGATATTTTCACCGTAGGGAAAACGGCGGTCAAAAAGAAAAGCGGAAGTTCAGCTAAGGCGTACTCGTATGTTTCGTTTGTAGACGGAAAAATATACGTTGATGCTACGTGGGCGGCATGCGAGAAGCGCGTAAAAGGAAAAAAAGGAGTGCGATTCAAGAAGTCACTCGACGCGGCAGATGAGGCGGCTCTGATCAAGGAATTTACTCAGAAATAATTCATAGTATCTTTAACTGAGTGCAGTAGGATCTGGAAGTGCCAGACCTGCTGCTTTTTGTTATAACATTTGGATTTTTGTCGGGGGTAATGAGCGGCCATGACTTTTTCTTTGGAGCTGCTGCTGGGTTAATAGCACTCTGCGGCACTATGTATTTTGGCCGCCAAAGGCAAGAAGGATTTCATTATCGAAAATACGTATTGATCATTCTCATATTTATCAGCATGTTCATTGGGGGATATGCGAGGTATCAAAACGCGCAGGCCATTCCGCCTGATCATTTTCAATCTCGCCTAGATCAACATATTGAAGTTACTGGCACGATTACTAACGATCCTTCTTCGAGCGAAGGCAAAGTAACAGCAATTATCTATGTCGATGGGGTCGGTATTCGTTTGACGATCAAGACTGGCACAAAGCTTCGATATTCGGATACGGTCACTGTATCCGGAACACTGTCACTCCCAGAAAATTTCATGACTGATCAAGGAACAGAGTTTGATTATGTTTCTTATTTAAAAAAAGACAAGATACTATATCTTATTTCTGATGCGAAGCTGGTAACATTTACACAGGATACATCATTCTCACTCAAGCGCAGTTTGTATATGTTCCGTCATGCCGTCGAGGCAAGATTATTTGCAAGCATGCCAGAACAGGAAGCGGGATTGACTGCGGGAATTCTGTTGGGAACAAAAGCCGCTATAGATGAGCATTTATATAATGCACTGGTCGCAACAAGCACAGTACATATTGTGGCTCTTTCCGGATACAATGTTTCGATTGTCGCCGATACTATCGCAAAAATTTTGGGATTATTTTTGCCGCGTATCGCAGGCTTATTTCTTGGCGGACTTGGCATCATACTTTTTGTTTTGATGACCGGAGCTTCTTCGACGGCACTTCGCGCGGGAGTCATGGCACTTATCTTAATATTTTCTCGCATCACTGGCAGATCAACGCATGTCTTTAGAGTAATGGCGCTAGCCGCACTTGCAATGATCATCGCCAACCCAATGTTCCTTGTTTCAGATGTTTCATTCCAGCTTTCATTCCTCGCCACTATCGGCTTGTTGATCGTTTCACCGACGTATGTTTCATGGCTTGAGAAATATCTGCCTAAGGGCCTGGCAGAAGCAGTTGGTACCACTCTGGCGGCGGAGACAGCGGTTGCGCCGTTCATCATGTACAAAATGGGAGTCTTTTCTACTATCGCCTTGCCGGTAAACGTTATGATACTTCCATTTATACCGCTTTTAATGCTCGGTGGCTTCATTGTAATTTGTATTAGTTTCACGATGCCGTTACTTGGAACAATTATTGGATATCCAACATATGTACTTGCAGGGGGACTGATAGGCTTTATTGGGTTTGCCGCACGGGTACCGTTTGCTTCAGTCCATGTGCCGGAGATCCCTGCGGGAATTATGCTGCTTCTTTACGCATGGCTTACCTGGTACTTTATTGATAGGACTTTGACACAATCGTAGAAATATGCTATTATACAAGGAATTTTCAAACCCTATAAAAAAGCAATACGACATGACGACGCCACAAAAACAGAAACACACGCAACCAGAGGGTGCGTTATTTAAAAACATTATTTTCACCCACTGTACCGATTCAGGCGTTTTTAAGCCTGCAGAAGTTTTTTTGAAAGATTTGTTTGAAGGTGAAATACCTCCAAATATTTTCCTATCAAACAACGTAGAAGCAGGTGTAAAGATTTTGGAATCAACAACGCACACTAGTCTGGTTATCTGTTCAGGCAAAACATCTTGGAACGGGAATAGCCTTATGGCTCGCGATTTTGCCGAGGCGATAAAAAACGAACATCCACAAACATTCATGGTTGCGTATTCGCAATCTACCGAACACAAATCTAATACGAAGGCTTTGGATGCGTTTATTCAAAGAGGAGCGTTAAGTAGTTCGAAGGATTATAAAGCAACAAGAAAACATAATCATCAAACTTGGTATGACATTTACTTCGGCGAATATCGCATAGCGCAATTTATCCATGCGGCTTGGTATTGCACTACACCGGAAGAAGTTCAGAAACTTTTTTCTGACGAAGATAAATTGTTTACAGGCGCATAGCAGCTAATTACTATTTTGATTTAAAAAACAAAACAGCACTCAGGTTTATCCGAGCGCTGTTTTTTTATTTTCTATTTTATCGGGCTTTCTTGAAATTTTCTTCAATCGTTTCCCAGTTGAGATTTTCGAAGAATGCTTCAATATATTTTTTCTTGTCTCCGGGAGTGTAATCCATGAGATATGAGTGTTCCCACATATCGAGCATAAGCACTGGCTGAAGTCCGGTGAGATGTCCGAGGTGCTGCTCGTCTACCCAGCTGTGTGTCAGCTGCTCTGTATTTCTGTCCCATCCAATGATAGCCCATCCAATACCGCGAGTGAGCGCCATCGCTTTAAATCCCGCAAGCCACATATCGAACGAAGGTGCTTGTTTTTCGATAGCCGCTTTGAGCGTTGAATTTTCTGGAAGTGAGGCCGCACCGCCTTCAAGGGAATGGAAATAGTATTCATGATTTCGCATGCCGCAAAATTCGAAGGCGAATCTTCGCTGGAGTTCGCCGATCACGTAAGCATTTTTTTCAGAATCTGCCATGAGTTCGCCGATTTTTTCCAAAACAAGGTTAGCGTTTTTTACGTATCCTTGATAGAGCTTGATGTGCTCTTCTATTGTTTTTGCAGAGATGCCTTTGAGTTCAGGTACTGAGAATTCGTGTGGGGTGTATGGTTTCATAGTATTTTTATCAATTATTGATACTGATTTAGTATACTCTCATTGTGATAAAGATGCGAAAACTTCCATTGTATGCGCTTGCCATGGTGGCAATAGTGGTTTTTTGCTTATGGTATTACCTGCTTTCGCAAAAAAGCGGCACCGAGCTGCAAGTTTCGTTTCTTTCTATAGGCCAGGGTGACTCTACATATATACAGGCTCCAAACGGCAGGCAAATGCTTATTGACGGAGGACCGAGAGGTTCACTGGTTAAAGTTCTCAAGACTGAGATGCCTCCGGGCGACACTTCGATCGATGTTGTACTGCTAACACATCCTGATGCTGACCATTATGCTGGATTGGTGGATCTCCTTAATACATATAGTGTGGGAACGATTATTGAGTCGGGTAAAACCTCTACTGCCAAAACATATCAAGAATTAGAGAAGTTGATAGCTGAAAAGCGGATATCTAAGGTGATCGCTCGAACTGGCACCACTATTACGCTCGATCAAGACAATATAGTGGTGTTTAAGGTGCTATTTCCTAGTGGTGATGTGAGCAATTTGCCGACAAACGACGCTTCAATTGTTGGGCGGCTGACGTACGGGGCAACTTCGGTGATGTTTACTGGTGATGCCCCAGTTGCTACAGAGAAAATCCTCATTGCCGGTCAAAAACCGGAAGATTTGGCCAGTACTATCCTCAAAGTTGGCCATCACGGCTCGCGGACATCATCGAGCAGCGCTTTTTTAAAGATTGTGCAGCCCGAGTATGCCATCATTTCTGCCGGCAAAGGCAACCGCTATGGCCATCCCCATCAAGAAGTCGTTGATCTTTTAAAAAGTTTGGGAATTACTGTGCTGATTACCAAAGATGAAGGAACGATTACCTTTTTTAGTGATGGAATTATATTTAGACATAAAGAATCTTCAAAATAAGAGTTTTCCCCAAGAATATTTTATTTCCGTATCCTTCATGGTGCGAGAAGCGTATACTTAGTTGTATTAATAGCAGTAATTAGTAGAGAGAATTAAGTTACATGAAAAAATATATATTGGGGCTTATGCTCGCTTTAACCATCACTGGTTACGCAGCACAGGCGCACGCTGTATCGTTTGACGATCTTCTGCAAGAGATCAACAATCTAAAACAGCAGGTTTCTAATCTTCGAGGAGAACTCGGGGCGGCAGTTTATCGGGCAACAGCAATTTCAGCTCAGCCAAAAGCAATGTCGGCGATAAGTACAAATGTAACAGCAGCAATTGCTACACCAGTTGATTTATATGCCCCAGGACTGACGTATCGATATGTGGATGGCGGATGTCAGGCATATGACGGTAACGCATGGGTTGGGACTGTAACTTCTACAAATAGAACATGTGGAGCTATCGTCGTACCTACTCAAGTTTCAGCTAAGGCCGCTTTAGATGCTAAAGCCGGTCTTAATATCGGAGATATGGGGGAGACAACTTCAAATCAGCCAGGAACAACAGTACAATCAAATGAACCTACAAAGCCTGAAGTTCCTACTTCATACATTGTAAGCCAACAGCCAACAGTCGTTGCTGCTCCAGCTGTGACTGTATCTTTTACGCACAACCTTACAATTGGTGAGCGAGGAGCTGAAGTTAAAAAACTCCAGGACGAGCTTGTTAGAAAGGGTTATCTTACATCTGATAACGCAACTAGCTTCTACGGCAAAGCAACTGCTGCTGCAGTCATGTCTTTCCAGCGAGCAAATGGCATCAATGATGACGGAACAGTTGTTGGTCCAAAGACACAGATGCTTCTCAATGGCGGCGTAAGCGCCCAGGCACAGACTCCATCAGGAACTGGAACTCCTGCATCAAGCATTTTGCCACCCGGCTGTACTTCATTCGTTGGATATAGCACGTTTAACGGACAGCCTTGCGGCGCAAATATTCAAGTTGCTCAGATAGGATGGGTTTGCCAGTTCAATCCAAATGCAGCTCCTAAGCTTAAAGTGACTTCCCCAGATGGAGGAGAAATATATACAGCTGGTCAGCCGATCACTGTTACTTGGAAAACATGCAACATTCCTTCATCAGCATATGTTGATATTTTCCTGACTTTCCCAGGTATTAACCAAGGAGTGAATCTTACTCACACACTCAATGACGGATCACAAGTAGTGACGTTGCCTTCAACCTCAACTTGGGGACAGATGGTGTATGGTCAGAACTACAAGATAACAATTGTCGGGGCAGCAACTGATGCATCGGATAATTTGTTTACGATCAATGCCCCAGTTCAGACCATTGCAGTGCTTTCTGTAGCTAAAAATACTGCGTACGCAAACCAGACGCAGAGTCCTAACACAGCAGGTGTTAAGATCGGGTCATATGTGCTTCAGAACAACAGCACAACTGAAAGCTTCCGCATAACTTCATTTGGTGTCGGTATCAGCGGTACTGCTCCACTTTCAGATCTTTCAAACCTCCGTACTTCAGAAACCTCAGGTTCAGGCTCAGTGCCAATCGTTCCTCAGGCTTCAAACAATTTCGCAGTTAACTTTATTCTTGCTCCAGGAGCATCAAAGATTGTCGACATTTTTGCTGATACAGGATCAGCAAGCGGCGTAAATGTTGTTACGACACTTTCTGTTACTGGTGTTAGTATGGTAAACAATGTAACTTTGATTCCTGCTGCAACTGGTCAAACAATTACTTTGGCGGCAGGAACGCTTATGACTCCTACTCTCATTGTTTCTTCCTCGACTCAGTCACAGTACATTGCTGCTGGTGGTACTGGCGCAACAGACGCAACACGAGCAACATATAACCTTACTTCATCAGGCGGATCGGTAACTATTTCTGATCTCAAATTTACTATCTCTGGTTCAGCAGTTAATCCAGTTACTAGTATTAAAGTGAATGGTAGTTCTGCACCAGTTGTCGCTAATGTTGCTTGGCTCACTGGCCTCAACATTGCTGTTCCGAACGGAGGGGCAGGGACAAATGTAGATGTTTTGGTAAGCTATGCTCCAGTCGGAACAAATGGAGTTCCATCAAACACTACTGCAGCTATTAGCCTGACATATGTTAAATACAATTCAGGCGGAGTAGTTTCAGTTATGACTCCTACAATTCCAGCTCCAACTATGACATTGGTTGGATCAAAGCCTACTGTTAGTGTAAACACTGCAGTAACTTCCGGTTTACTCCTAGGTGCTGAAAATAAAATTGGCCAAGTTACTCTCACCGCAGATCCAAAAGGAAACATAAAGATAAACGATCTAGCGTTTACCTACAATCTTGCCAACTTCAATTCATTGGCGATCTCAAATGTTCGAATTGCTGATGGCCTAACCACAGTGCAAGGCACTAGTTGCGGAATCTCTGATGTAACTGATGCAATTTTCTGTGAGTTTGCCATGACAGGAAACACAATGTCTTCGGGAAATAACAGCTTTAATACCGAATCAAATTTCGATTTTGACGGGTATACAATTGCAGCTGGTACATCGAAAACATTTAACTTGTACGCGACATTGGTTGGTACATCAAACGGATATGGAATTGTTTCTACCTCATTAAATCGATATGGATTTAATTGGGATGATACTGCAACAGCATCATTTGTTGGTGACAACATTTCTGCTACTGGCAGCGGTACGAATTTGGGAGCTCAGTTAATCTATAATTTCCCAACTGGCTCGTACTCAATTAGACAGTAAGAAACAGGTCTGAAAGACGAGAACTAAAAACACAGAGCGACGCCTGCGGCGTCGCTCTGTGTTTTATTATATCTATACTTTATTTTTTAAATGCAGCTATGATTCCAAATCGTAGTCGGTACTACCGGAGTCTGCATCTGTCCCGGCGGCGGTGTCGTTTCGAGCATGAAGATCATGTCATAGTTTACGAGCTGTTTTTCTTGAGAATGGCTGGCATTCCATTGTCGGCACAAAAACTTGCCATACCCAAGCCGATACTCTGAGAAATCGCGTCCCCACAGATTCATGAGATATTTCTGCCAACGCTGGTTCTTGTACATGTATGCGACCCATTCTGGTTTTGCGTACGATACTCCTTCTTTTCCTGAGAAGACATCTACTGCAGTACCATCGGCCAATTTTCCTGGGAAGACGTACCATCCATCTTCGGTGAGCGGCGTAGGCGCAAACATATTGAATTTTTGATCAAGGTGAGTGAACCAGCCGATACCGAGAAGTTGCGGCGGAATGATCTGCTTGCTGTTTCCAAGCGTATCAAGATTCCATGCTACTACGTAGAAGGTCAAAAAAATGACGACTAGTGTGACAATTGTTATGCCAGCCTTTTTCAACCCAGTTGGTTCTTCTTCGGTTGGTTCTGGAATGCATACTTGTTTTCGTTTATGCGAAAGATACGCATACAATTTTTCTCCGAAGAAATTCATAAACGGAAGACTAAGTATTGGAGCTGTCCAAAAAAAGATTGGTGAATGTCGAACGAGCGCCACCGCTACGCCCCAGCTTGTGTGTGTTGAGCCTTTTTCGTCGGTAATAACCCAAGAATTCTTTTTCATCATGTATGCCTCAATCGCAGGATCGGTGTGGGCGGGTTTAATTTCAGTTTCTGGATGAAGTAATAATACTCGCTTCATGAAGAAGCTTGTCTTGTAGCAAAAGCTGCACTCAAAATCATAATACACAGTAAGCCCTTTTTTGCCTTTGGATGCGATCCAACCGGTAAAGCGATTCCACCCATCATTCCAAAAACCAGAGGGTAGTAGTCCGAGTGTCACGACAACAGCTATTGCACCGAAGAGACCAAGACGCATGGAGCTATTGAATCCAATTTGCAAACAAGCGAATACAAAGATGCCGAATGTTCGGAAAAATCCTGTTGCAACTGGAGAAAAGAAAAGAAGTACTCCATACATTTCTATATACCAGGTAACATGGGTGAGTACACTCATTGTTCCTGGGAATTCTCGAAGGATCATTCCGACTGGAGCGATTAGCTGATCAACATTGAGCGCGTAGTAGACAGCAGTGCCATCATGCCAAGCAGTACCAGTTTTTAATAGTCCGGTAAATACATAGAGCAAGCAGATCTGTATTATGTACGCGACTGTAGCCGCAGAGAAAACCGTTTCCTTGGTTGGCTGGGGAACGCGATTGAACAACCGATCAAGCGACCATACGCGCCCAAGCGGGAGAAACATCATCCAGAAAAGAACAGAACGGAATAGCACATCTCCTCCTTGAAGTACCATTGGGTTTCGGACATGAAGGGAAATAAGAAGGAACCATGAGACAATCATTGCGAGGCGTGTTCGGTATCCAAAAATCAGCATAAGGGCGAAGATGCCGGCAATAACGAAAAGCAATGCTTCAAAACCTGTCAGGCCGCTTGCCATATGAATCGAGATCCACCATTTATTTTCCCAGAGGCGCAAGAGATCTACTCGAGGCAGCACGCCGGCATCTGAGTAAAATGTTCGCAGATCAAATGACCGCTGAATCAGATCAAGAATAATAATGATTCCAGTTCCGATTCGAAGGACGGCGAGGGAACGATAGTCTAAGGAGAACCATTCTCGAACTTTGCTGATAATCAGGTACGCAATGTTTTTCATATGTGGAAGTATACCAAACTGTGCATTACTCTAATAGCAGGGTAATTGCCTCGGTGATACAATATATACATGCAACAGCAAAACACGGTAACAAATTTCCTTTTGGGAATTATCGCGATCGCATTAGTATTAATTGTGATTTTTTTATTCGTACAAAAGAAGCCTGTAGTTCAGATGCAGAATCAGGATATGTATGGACAGCGGCCAGAGGTTCCTTTGAACAATCAAAATACTGGAACAATGCAGAATACAACAGGAACACAGGCTAACAGTCCGATTGTTTCTGTAAACAGCTCACAAAGCCAAACGTATCCGATAACAGCTATTGCAACAAATAGCGATGATCCTCACATAGCAGGTGCTATCCCTGGTTCAAATGAACCGGCAAATTTTAACGGGCACTATAATGTAGTATTTATTGGCTGCGGATCAGGATGTGCGAATCCTGCGTTATATGACAGAACAAGCCGTACAATGTACAACTTCCCAGCAGCAATGCTGAGCGGAGCTCTTGCGGATAATGGCGCTATGGCAGATATTCCTTGGATGAGTTATGACGTAGCAAGTCCTGCTATCAGTCTTAAGAAAAAGAATTCAGCTGGAGCTTTATATATTGAGCAGTGGAAAATGGTAGGTAGTGGTTTTGTTAAACAATAAGAAGGTTACGTGTAATTAATACAAAGAGCGCGCGGGCTTCGCCCGCGCGCTCTTTGTATTTCATTGCTAATCCACCTAAGCTATGGGATACTTTTCTCATATGAAACCATCATTTGCATTGCTAACTCTTTCAGTTGTAGCACTCGGCTTTCTTAGCATCGCTCCCATTCATGACTTGAAAACTATTGGTCAAAACAGTCCCGCTGCAGTTCTCGCAGGCTTGCGTGCAGCTACAGACCGTACAATATATACTCCGAAGACAATGGAAGGGGTTCTCGAGGTTACTCACTTCGATGACTTCAATTCAGGAGAAAATACTCCTGTCGTCGATCTTGTCACCAAAACAGGCACAGTCCATGTAGATATTGGAACAATTGATCATGATCAATTACCTGTTTCTGGTTCGACGGTCCGTATCAATGGCAGTTATGGAAACAATACGCTTAAGATTTCCGAGCTCGCTTCAGTAACTGAATTGAAAAGTGCACCTCAGACGCCAGGAGCAACATTGACTGGAAGCCGTTCTAATCCTACTCCGAAAAAAATATCAATCGTCCTATTTAACTACAGCAACGATCCAGGCCAGCCGTTTACCAAGGAAGACGTCCGTAAGACATATTTCGAACCGAATGCAGACTCAGGCATCACCATGTCAGAGTTCTTGAAAAAATCTACGTATGACCAAATGTCGCTAGAAGGAAAGACATCCGTGAATGGAACGACTGATGTCTGGGGATGGTATACACTTCCAATAACTAGAACTCATTGTGATTCAGCGCCAGAACTAGTAACAAACGGCCATCGCGCGATCGCTATGGCAGTGCAAGCTGGTATGCAAGTTGGTCCTGATGATATTGTCGCCGTAGGAACATTTCCATATAGTGGCTGTACTACTGGCGGAGTTGTGTCAGTAGGCAATGCCGGGACTGCTCAGTATCGATCTATACATATGTCCAATATGCTTGCATGGGGAGGAGCATTGCATGAGCTTGCTCATATTTCAAAAATTATTCCAGCTACGAGTAGTTTTAATACATCGAATTTTTTACAGCATTCAAACGCGTTTGAATGTGTACTTGCTGGTGTTACTGTACCGTATGATACACAAGGTTCAACCTGTGCTATACATGAGTACGCTAGTCCATTTAGTATTCTGGGTGGATATACTTCTGGAGCCATGCGGGCACGCCTTATGGATGGACAGAACAGAATTGAGGGAGGATATCTCGGAATAAGTAATATTGTCGGTGGTGGAGCGACAGGAGGAACATATGATTTAACGAAAGTTAATTACACCGATGCACAGATTTTACGGATACCAATTTATGTACAGCCGATATATTTGAATGGGACGAGAATACATACAGGCCGATCTGCTTATATTGAAGTGGAACCGCGAGATTTTCTTCCATTTGAACAAGCCGCTGATACATTTCCTAACACTGATGTTGTACTTATTCGCTGGAAAAGAGGTAGTGACTTTTCCGCATTGCTGCGACCCAAGTTAAATAGCAGGTTGCTTGCCCCTGGTCAATCATTTTACATTCCAAGCCTCGGAACTACGATAACAAACCAAGGAGCCACGCCCGGTAATAACCGCAAAGTTCGAGTAACTGCTACATATGATACTGGCTCAATAACAGAAATTGAGCCGCAAAAGATCACATTCGGGTCAATTACTCCACAAAAAACGACTATCCAATCTTCGGGATCATTTGCGCACCCAATGCTTGCAGGTACGATTACAGGAGAATGGGGAGATCTAGTAGTTTGGCCGCATGACCCTGTTCGAATTTTCCCAGTAGGAGGCAGTCAACCTCTCGACGCTGTTATTGCATCATCCATGAACGGCTGGTCAGCGCAAGGCATACCGACGGGAACAAATAATTTTAATTTGGACGTATTAGGTGCTTTACATATTAGCCCTACCAAGCTTGTTGGGCAGAGCCGTTCTATTTATAAGATAATGGTGAATATTAATCCTTTTAGTTTTAACACTCTTGTACCTGATGTGCCCATCTATCTAATGTATGGAACATTTTCATTTCAAGAACTTACGAATCTGGGAGTAATAACGATGCCAACTCCAACGGCAGCACAAATCAATCTCACTGGTGCTACGCAGGCGACATTCCCACGACAAAAATAGACTGTCTGTATTGTGGACTACTTGAATTGCTAACCCGTATCTCATATGGGATACTTTCACTATATGAAAAAATACATAGTCGGACTCCTAAGCGCGTTCCTGATTCTTGGGTCGGTTTCGGTCGCGCAAGCTGCCACTCTTGATGATTTGTGGAATCAAGTTTCGACTTTAAGACAACAAATTATTGAACTGCGAAGTGAGCTTGGAGCAGCTGTTTCTCGAGCAATCACGTCAACGGCTGCATTAAAAGTAATAAGTCCTGATTATCAGCCTGTGACTGAAGCACAAGTTTTAACAAAAACTACGCCAAGCGTAACCGCAAACGCGGTTTTAATGCCAGCTACAACATTTACTGCAACAGTGGGGAGTGCCGTAGTTCCCGTAAATCCTGCACCAACCCCAGCACAGGGGCCAATAATTATACCAGGAGGAGTACAGCAAACGGTCCTATACATGCTTGGAGGTTTAAGTTTTAATGGGCCTGTGAATTCGCAAGCACCCCCACTTAACGATGTTTATAAATCTACTGACGGAGAAAACTGGCAATTGATTTCTGCAGACACGGCAAACCCGGTTAATAAATGGAATCGAACAGATACAAGCGGTATAGGTGTGTATTTTAATGGATACTTATGGATCATTGGCGGATCGGATTGTCCCGCAATCTATGGTCCATGCGCGCCGGTTACGAATCACGTATGGCGTTCATCTGACGGTATAACATGGACAAAAATGGCTAATGCCCCATGGCTTGCTAGAAGAGGTCATACTGTCACTGTATTTGATAATAAAATTTGGGTGATGGGAGGCGACACTGCATATTCTCTTGTTTCAGATGTTTGGTCATTTGATGGTACTACATGGACGCAAGCATCACCGCAGGCTCCATGGCAGCCACGATTTGTTTCCCAATCAATTGTATTCAATGGAAAATTATGGGTTATTGGAGGACAAGCAGTTCAGAATAATTCTCAGATCTCGCTTTCAGACACATGGTCTTCAACTAACGGTGTAACATGGACACAAGGAGCTGCTAGTTCTGGATGGGGGCCCTCTGTTAATTTTTCTGCTCTTGTTTTCCAAAATAAAATGTGGGTACTGGGTGGCGCTTTTATGATTCCTGGAAGCCACTCAGGAGTTTGGTCGTCTACCGATGGCGTAACTTGGACGCAAGTACAGGCTAACCCTGCCTGGTTGTATGCCGCGCAAAATACAACGAATGGACGCCAGGGTCTGCAGTCGTATGTTCTCAATAATAAAATGTATGTTTTGGGCGGTAGCCCTGGACAGCTCTCATACAATGCAAATCAAGACATTTGGTCATCTGTTGACGGAGTGAACTGGACACAGAGTGTTGTTCCTGGAATTTCTACACGCCGTACCCAGCATATTGTAATCACAGGCAAGCAACCGGTCCAAGTTTTTTCTTCCGGAACATCCGGACCTATTCTGTGGCAAGGGAATCCGACAAGGCCTCTGACCCCCACTGTTCAGTCTTTATTGGTAAAACCCGATTTGATAGTAGATAGTTTCAGCTGGACTCCTCAGTCTCCTCGCGTAACTTCGATCAATCCAGTAACTGCGCCTACTCCAAACCCAAATCCAAATTTCCAATTTACTGTACGAATTAAAAATATCGGTACTGCACCCGCAGTACTTCCTCGAGAAACTGAAGTAAGTGTTTCATCAGGAGGCATTAGCTATGGAGCTACAAATTTCTTCTACGGTTCGATTACTCTTCAACCAGGACAAACATATGATGTTGTCGTTTATCAAACAGCTAATCCAAATATTTTGGCAACCGCACGAACTCTTACACTTGTTGCAACGGTAGATGCGTATGGAAGCGGAACCACTTACAAAATGGTTGATGAATCGGATGAAACAAACAATACATTGAATAAAGTTTTTACGATATTGCCGTAACGTTCTTGGTTTTAGGCAAAAATACTATTTCATAAACAGGCCGGGCGCGAAGCGTCCGGCTTGTTTTGCATTGCCAACTTCCAAAACCCATGAGATACTTTAATCATATGAAAAAATATCTAATCGTATTCGTCCTTGTTGGTTCAGTGGTAATTGGTGCGCAGTCAGCAAAAGCCGTATCATTCGACGACCTCTCTGCTGCCATCGCCAGCCTCTCGCAGGAAGTTAGCAGTTTGAAAAGCCAAATACTTGAAGTGACATTGGGAAGCATGACGGCACAAGCATTGCCTGGTGCGCAAGCAGCAAGCTCATATGTTTTTAGTCAGAATCTTCAGACAGGATCACAGGGTGCCGCTGTTCTCAATCTTCAAAACACACTTATTGCTCAGGGATATTTGCCGGCTGGTTCAGCGACTGGATACTATGGAAATCTTACAGCAGAAGCAGTTTCGCATTTCCAGAGTGCGAACAATCTTCCAGCTCTTGGTGTCGTTGGGTCACAAACAAATCATATCCTTAACCTGCAAAGTGCAGTTATTGGTGGCGGTGGAACGATTAGTTCATCAAACAACTTTCAAACAGGAACATACCAGGCGGGCGTAGGAGCTCAGTCTGGAGTGATCGGAGCAAGCGGTACAGTAAGCGGAACAGGAGCTCATACTTCAAGCGGTGTGGTGCCAGCGCAATCATCAGGGTCACAAACTGGATCAATAAATATTGATGCGCAGGCCAATGCCGCGAAGTCTCAGACAAATTCATATGGAAGTACTGGGACCGGCAGCGCTACAGTTGGAACACTTTCAGCTACAGCTGCTCCAGGAACATTTACATTTACACACGTGCTTCAGTACGGAGAGAAAGGCGATGAAGTAAAAAAATTCCAGCTCTGGTTGAATACTAAAGGATATCTTGCATTAGATAATGCTACTGGATTTTATGGAATGAAAACAGTTGCTGGGGTAAAAGCTTTGCAAATCGCAAACGGAGTTCCGACTGGAGATGGAACTGCTGTCGGTCCTAAGACTCAGGCAGCTATTGCAAAAGGAGTAGTAATGGGATCTGTACGATAAACTTTCACAAACAAAAAACCGCCACTCGGGCGGTTTTTTGTTTGATGGTTGTGAATTAGAGAATTCCAGCTTTCTTGAGAGTTGCGAATGCTCCTCGCTTTGCGATAGTGCGGATTGCGCGAGTAGTGATCTCGAGAGTGATGTATTTCTTGAGTTCAGGTACGTACACCTTTTTCTTCTGGAGGTTTGGGTACTTGCGTACTTTTCCAGTTGGGTTGAATTTGGTTGCACGAACACGGTTGGAGTAACCCCCAGCGACGCGTGAACCTGTTTTTGTGATTGGACAGACTTTTGCCATATGTCCCAGTACACTAACATATAGGATTGAAATGTGCAACTCTTATCTTTCAACTATGATGCGAAAGGCCAATTAAAACGCAATTCTGTAGTGGGTTTAGAGCTTGAAGCCTGTGAGCACTGAATACAAGGCCGTCATAAGGGGAGATATGAAGTCATACTTCCAAAGTACAATAACAAGTATGAAAACGAGGATAAAGCCGCTTCGTTCAAGAGTATCGCGAACTCCTCGTAGGCTTTGCGGCAGGAGAGAAAAGAGGATTTTGGAGCCATCGAGCGGGGGAACAGGTAAAAGGTTAAAGAATGCTAGGCCTATGTTGGCCAAGATGATGATGGATACAATATATAGGAAAGCATCATTGGCAAAGCCGAAGGCAACGCCAATACGGAATACCATTCCAAAAATAAAGGCAATAAGGAGGTTGGCCAAGATACCGGCAGAAGCTACTGCAAGAGTACCCCAGCGTTTGTTTGAAAGGTTATTTTCGTTGTAAGGCACTGGACGAGCCCAGCCGAAGGGGAATGGAGACCCGGAAATGATAAGAATGGCTGGTACGAGGATCGTACCGACAAGGTCTACGTGACGAAGTGGGTTGAGTGTGAGACGGTGGGCTAATTCTGCTGTCCGATCCCCAAACCACAGTGCCATGTACCCGTGGGAGACCTCGTGGGCAACCACAGAGAGGATTATGATAGCAATACTCGCAATTTGCGTAACGGTGTCATTCATGCCTTGAAGTATAGCAAGCGGGGTTCCTTTCCCAAAACTTGCATTATTCCAAGCTATCTTGTATAGTACAGCCACAAGTCTCTAGCAGACTTTTTTGTTTAGGAAATGCTTTGTCTGAAGCCTTCCGGAAACAAACGAGTTGCCCACAAATTTTAGTTAGTTTTCATAATTTAGTCATAGATACCAAAGCGATTTAGCTTTCGGTTAGCAATACAAATGCCCTCAATTAACCAATTAGTTCGAAACCCAAGAAAAAAAGTTGTTCGAAAGTCAAAAGCTGTCGCTCTTGCTCGCGGTTTCAACGCGCTCAATAACCGACCTATTTACTACGCATCACCATTCAAGCGAGGTGTGTGTACAAAAGTAACGACAACTACTCCAAAGAAGCCAAACTCAGCGCTCCGAAAGATCGCCCGTGTACGACTTACGAACGGAATGGAAGTTACTGCCTACATCCCAGGAGAAGGCCACAACTTGCAGGAACACTCAGTGGTTGTTATCCGCGGAGGCCGCGTGAAGGACTTGATCGGATGCCGATACCACATTGTTCGCGGACGTCTCGACGCCTCTGGCGTTGATAAGCGCCGACAAGGTCGCTCTCTCTACGGAAACAAGAAGCCAAAAGCTGGCGCAGTTAAGAAATAATCTAATCAGTATCCCGCTTCCTGTTGTGAAGCAGTAAAAAGGGAGAAGAAACCATACGCATATGCGAAGAAAAGTAAAAAATCGAAATATCCCAAAGCCAGACAGCGTGTACAACTCAGCTGAACTCTCAAAGTTGATCAACTCAGTCATGCAGTCAGGAAAGAAAGAAACAGCCCTCAAAGTTGTTTATGGAGCACTTGATCTCATCAAAGAAAAAAGCGAAGGAAAAGATCCTCTTGAAGTCTTTGCTGAAGCAATGAAGAACGCTTCTCCTCTTATGGAAGTCCGCTCACGCCGTATCGGTGGAGCTAACTACCAGGTTCCTCGCGAAGTTCGTCCAGAACGACGTCAGGCACTCGCCATCCGATGGATCATCGCAGCGGCACGAGGCAAGAAAGGCCAGCCAATGCACATCAAGCTTGCAGACGAATTGCTTGCAGCAGCCAAAGGTGAAGGTTCAGCGGTTAAAAAGCGCGAAGACACTCACAAGATGGCAGAATCAAACAAGGCGTTCGCTCACTTTGCTTGGTAATCTTAAAGAATATCCCCAAAAAACCTCCAGTTGGAGGTTTTTTGTTTGTGTGGTTTAATTGTCGTATATGGAAAAACCACCAACCCCAGGCAATAACCAGAACCAAGGTAACAGTATGAGCCGAGGAAGCTTCTTGAAAAAGCTCGGACTTGGAATAGCAGCAGTGGCTGCTTCAGGTACAGAAGTTTTTGGACAGAATACTCAAGAGACAAAGCGGATGGATAATCCTCGCCTAGAAAAAATGCCCGATCATAATTTACCTGACGGTTTTGAACGAATGCATGTATATGTAGAAATTAATGGCAAAAAAACTAATGTTGGAAGCGCTAACTTTTTTGAATCAGGAAAAGCAAAAGCATCCTTTGTTACCAATGACTTGCACCCTGAATGTTTCTCTCCCGAAGTTGATTACAGTAAAATTGAGAATGTAGTAAAACGTGAAGGGAAAGAAATTGTACTTTCTTTTGCTGGGGCATATGTTTCTGGAGACGGTAATATTGAAGGTGTAGCATATGAAAAAGGGGTTTCAGTTGGACAAGCTCAACATGCTGCTTATAGTGGGGTTGTTTATTTTAGCCCATCTGGAAACATGGAGTTTATGCGATGTAAAGACGCTAACGACCAGTTTGATGAAGCAGCTTTCAATAATATTCAACAGCGTGCAAAAAGTGAAAAAGGCTCGTTCTATCAACAAAAAGCGGGAATTTGGAATGGTACACAGACATTGTTTCCTAAAAACCAAAGTCCATTTAAAATGCGTGGAATCTGTGAAGCACATGATGGTAGAAAATTCATGATTAACTTTGCAGAACAAACAACACAGGATCAATTTCTGAAGCTTTGTTTAGATATGAAGGATGAACACGGCAATCCTCTGGTTAAAAACCTTCTTTTGACTGATACGGGGGAGTGTTCATTGGGAATAATCCGCGACAAAAATCAGATCGCTTCTGACAATGCTTCAGGCAGATTCTCTGCCCACGATATGGTTGATTCAGGCTACGAAAACAAAGCTCGCCATACAAACGCTGTAGTTATTGCTAAATAGTAATAAGCGGTATGACTTAAAACAGGCACTTCTCAGTGCCTGTTTTTGATTTGTAAATCCTGGATTCTATGCTATAGTCTCACCATAAAAGACCTAGCGGTCATTTTTATTTATCAGCCACAATTTAGTAATAAATTAGCATTTAATCAGCAAGTTTTATGGAAAGAGATTACCCATTGGAAAAAGTGCGAAACTTTGGAATCATCGCCCACATCGATGCTGGAAAGACCACGACTACAGAACGCGTTCTGTACTACACTGGTGTTTCCCACAAGATCGGTGAAGTGCACGACGGTGAGACCACAACAGACTGGATGGAACAGGAACGAGAGCGAGGTATTACAATTACTTCAGCTGCTGTTACTTGTTTCTGGACACCGACATACGCAGGTGCAGACAAGAACAAGAAGATGCGTTTCAACATCATCGACACTCCTGGACACATCGACTTTACTGTAGAAGTTAAGCGCTCACTTCGAGTGCTCGACGGCGCAGTTGTCGTGTTCGACGGTGTTGCCGGTGTTGAACCTCAGTCAGAAACAAACTGGCGCTACGCTGACGAAGCGAAAGTTCCACGTATTTGTTTCATCAACAAGCTTGATCGAACAGGTGCTTCATTTGAACACTCATTCGCTACAATCCTTGACCGCTTGAACAAAGCTGCAGTCCGAATGCAGATCCCTATTGGCCTCGAAGAAAAACACGAAGGTGTTATCGATCTCTTGAAGATGAAGGCTTTCTATTTCGAAGGTGAAATGGGAAACAAGGTTATCGAAAAAGATATTCCTGAAGAAATGATGGCTGATGCAAAAAAGTATCACGATGTGCTTATTGAAGCGATCGTTGCAACTGATGACACAGCAATGACTGCATACCTTGAAAACGGTACAGTTCCTGATATCGATACACTCAAGAAGTTTCTCCGCAAAGCAGTTATCAACAACGAAATCTTCCCAGTTTTCGCTGGATCAGCTTTGAAGAACAAAGGTGTACAGCTCGTTCTTGACGCCGTTGTCGACTACCTTCCAGCTCCAACTGACATTCCTCCAATCCCAGGTATCAACCCTGATACTGATGAACCTATGGTGCGTCACGCTTCTGATGCAGAGCCGTTTTCTGCTCTCGCCTTCAAGGTTGCGACTGACCCATTCGTAGGACAGATCATCTTCTTCCGAGTTTACTCTGGAAGTTTGACCGCTGGATCATACATCTACAACCCTCGTACTCGAAACAAAGAGCGCATCGGACGTATCTTGCGTATGCACGCGAACGATCGTGAAGAAGTGAAGAAAGTATACGCTGGAGAAATCGCAGCTGCCGTTGGTTTGAAAGACACGATTACTTCAGACACATTGTGTGATGAAGAAAATCCAATCGAATTGAACCGCATCGTTTTCCCAGAACCAGTTATCTCACTCCGAATCGAACCAAAAACAAAAGCTGACCAGGAAAAAATGGGTATGGCACTCAACCGTCTCGCTCAGGAAGATCCAACATTCCGCGTATCGACTGACCAGGAAACTGGCGAAACAATTATCGCGGGTATGGGAGAACTTCACCTTGAAATCATCGTTGATCGTATGAAGCGTGAATTTACCGTTGAAGCAAACGTCGGTAAGCCTCAGGTTGCATACCGAGAAACTATCACAGGATCAGCTGATGTCGAAGGTAAGTACATCAAGCAGTCTGGTGGACGCGGTAACTATGGTCACGTCAAGATCAAGATTAAGCCTATGGATATGACTCTTACCAAAGAGCAGATCGAAGACTTGCCACGAAACACTAAGCGCGATGCTCACTTTGAATTCATCAATACAACAAAAGGTGGAGCGATTCCTCAGGAATACATTCCAGCTATTGAAAAAGGACTCAAGGAAGGTCTCGAACGCGGTGTGCTTGCTGGATTCAAAATGGTTGACGTTTCAGTCGATCTTTGGGACGGAAGTTACCACGATGTTGACTCGAACGAAATGGCCTTCAAAATTGCAGCATCGATGGCTATCCAGGATGCATGTAAACAGGCTCGTCCAGTTATCCTCGAACCGATGATGAAAGTTGAAATCGTTACTCCTGACAAGTTCATGGGAGACGTTGCAGGCTCAATGTCATCAAAGCGCGGAATCATCGAAGGTATGGAAGCTCGCGGTATGAACCAGGCTGTCAAAGCTGTTGTGCCATTGTCTGAAATGTTCGGATATATGACATCGCTTCGCTCTATGACAGAAGGACGCGCGGGATTCACTATGGAATTCCTCCGATACGATGTCGTTCCTCAGAACGTTGCGGATACGATCATCGCAGGACGAAAATAATCTGATATATAGATACAGAAACAAAAGGCCGGCGCGCGAAGCGCGCCGGCCTTTTGACATTCCTAAAAAAATATCTATACTTCATATCTATTCATTCGTTTACATTTCGTCACCCTCTCAACCATATAAGATGGCAAAACAGCAAAAAACAAAAAAGACCAACAAACAAATTCCACCAAAAACAAAAGTAACCGCCGAAGACGGATTTGCAAGCAGGGAGCATAAGAAAAAAGATCCTGGGACACATAGTGGCAAGCGCAGCATGCATTTATAGATAGTTCATATCACATTGCTCGAATCTTTTGACTTTTCGTCAATTCTCTGGTTATATAGCCTTTAAAGATCGCTATTTTATTTTTCCACCGAAAAACCAATATTATGGGAGCAGGAACAAACAGTACAAACACATTAGGGCATAAGGACGAAACCACTTTTGAAGTGCACAAGCAACAGGTAGTAGCTTACCCTACGAAAATTAAAAACGTAGAAAATGAGCTTGTTACCTTCGAAACGAGACATATTCTCGGCCACTTACTTGCTGAGGCATTAGTTAAGGCTGGTATCTCGCCCGATAAACTTTTGCGCAATAAATTAGGTAAAGAGGAGATTCAGGGCTTTATTAAAACGCTAGAACCCAGACTTACCATACTTGGCAAAGTACATAGCCCCAAAATCAACGGTTTCATGATTGGAGACGATGCCGATGAAGCTAAATAAGCTTAATTTTAAATGATTTTATGATACCGCCCGCATACATCTGCAGGCGGTATTTTTCTTGACTTATGGGACTGAATAGGGTATTCTATCTCTGATCGCTCCTTTGGGGCGTTTTTATTTTTGCCAAATTTGACAAAAGTAAATAAACGTTGTCTAAACAGTCAATTTAGACACCATTAATAATAGTATTGTTCTTTAGAGGTTCATAGGCCTGGGAAAGACACGCGTTCTCGTCGTCTATCCCGTATCTAGGAACCAAAGAAAAAAGCTTATGGCAGAAGAATTTAACCGCGCTAAGCCGCACGTTAACGTTGGTACTATCGGCCACGTTGACCACGGCAAGACGACTTTGACAGCAGCTATCCTCACTGTCCTCAACCGACAGGGTGGTGGTTACTCATCAAAGATGAAAGGTGTTGATCAGATCGACAACGCCCCAGAAGAAAAGGCTCGTGGAATCACGATCGCCCTCTCACACAACGAGTACGAAACTCCTACTCGTCACTACGCTCACATTGATGCTCCAGGTCACGCTGACTACATCAAAAACATGATCACTGGTGCCGCTCAGATGGACGGTGCAGTTCTCGTTGTTGCAGCAACTGACGGTGCGATGCCACAGACTCGTGAACACGTTCTCCTTGCAAAACAAGTTGGCGTGCCAAAGATCATCGTGTTCCTCAACAAGTGCGACATGGTTGATGACAAAGACATGATTGACCTCGTCGAAGAAGAAATCCGTGAACTCCTTACAAAACAGGGATTTGACGGTGCAAACGCTCCAGTTATCCGCGGTTCAGGACTCAAGGCTCTCGAATCAGCAGACAACAATGATCCTTGGGCACAGAAAGTTCTTGAGCTCGCAAACGCTCTCGATACTTACATCCCAATGCCAGAACGTGATCTCGACAAGCCATTCCTTATGCCTATCGAAGACATCTTCTCAATCGAAG
>CAZHJZ010000004.1:0-69978 GCA_964532495.1 uncultured Candidatus Saccharibacteria bacterium
CTTGTTTTTTCTTTGATTTAAAAAAGTTAAACATGTTTAGATATTACCATAATTAATAGGTGAACTTAATTGCTGGGGTACAAGGATTCGAACCTCGATTAAAGGCTTCAAAGGCCTCTGTCCTACCATTAGACGATACCCCAATGTACCGTAATACCGAGACACTATAACCTAAAACAGAAAAAGCCTCAACTAGGCCTTTTCTCCCAAGATATCGATCAACGCCAACTCCAGCGGCAACGACTGTATAAATGAATGCTTCATATGCTGGTATGCGCCGAGGATGCGTTCGAGGTTGGCGGAGGTGATCATTGCTGGTGTAGCCGAGATGAGCTTTTCGAGCTCTGCTCGATCGGTATCGCTCATCTCGGCAGTGAGTGCTTTGTAGCTTGGAGCTACGCGAAGCACGAGGGCGACGCGGAAGAGATGCACGAGCAATTTTACAAAGAGCTTCATGTCGGTATTCTGCTTTTCTGCCTGGCCGATTGAGGTCAGGGCTTTTTCTAAATCTTTCTCCCCTATTGCAGTCAAAATTGCGTACACGAGTTTGCGTGATGGTGCGCCGGTAATCTGTTCAATTTCTTCTACGGTAATTTTTTTAGCAGATGCGAATGACAATACTTTTTCGAGCACGCCTTCGGTATCACGGAATGAACCGTCACCGAGAAGTGCGATGAGCTCTGCCCCGCTTTCATCAACACTGAATCCTTCTTTCTTGGCGATATCGATGACCAATTGTCGGAGCAATGCGTCTGTTGGTTTCTTGAAGGTAAATGTCTGGCAGCGAGAAACGATGGTGTCGGGAACTTTTTCAAGTTCAGTTGTAGCGAGAATGAAGATGACGTGAGCTGGCGGTTCTTCAAGTGTTTTCAAGAGCGCATTGAACGCTGCCTTTGAAAGCATGTGCACTTCGTCGAGAATGTAGACTTTGTATTTGGAATCGAATGGAAGCGTGCGGACACCTTCGCGGAGCAAGTGCACGTCTTCTACTTTGTTGTTTGATGCAGCGTCGATTTCATAGAGGTCGTTCACTGAAGTTCCGAGTTCACGGGCAAAGATGCGGGCTACCGAAGTCTTGCCGATGCCGCGTGAACCGTGAAAAAGATAGGCATGGGCAACCTTGCCGGTTTCGAGGGATTTTTGAAGGACGGAGGTAATGTGGTCTTGGCCGAGCACGTCAGCGAATGTTTCTGAACGGTACTTGCGGTAAAGGACGTGATTTGCGTCACGCTCTGTTCCCTGGGCTGATTCTTCCTTCTTTTTTGGCATGCAAGGATTATACCAGAAAGAAAAAACCCGTGCGAACTATGCAGTCCGACGGGTTTTGTGTGAGCAGCCCTCATTGGGGCTGCCGTAATATATACAATCTATTGTTAACCAAACATACGGCAATCATCCACATTTTCACCTGTGCCGATACCGATAATTTTGATTTTGTTATTTGTTGCCTTTGCAGCAAAATTTTCGAGGTAGTTATAGAATCCAGAATAAAACTCAAGCGATAAATCTCCATCTTCTTTCTTTTTCCAACCTGGAAACGCCAGTAGCTTAGGGTTTACGAGGTCAGAATAGCGGTGCGGAAATCTATTAAAACCGTCAACATAGCCGTTGGCAGTATCATAGCTTTCTACCATATACATAGTATCGACCGGGCAAATGTCAGCCTTTGAAACGTACAGCTGATTAGCACCGGTTAGATGCAACGCACGGGCGAATAACGGCAAGTCAAAATGTCCGCATTGACGGGGACGGCCGGTTGTTGAACCGAACTCGAATCCCGCTTCCTGAAACTTTGCTTCAATTTTGGGGTCAGTTATGTGCGAAGGAAAATGTCCTCCACCAACTTTGGTTACATACGGTTTTACAACCATACAAATATTGCCTATAACTGAAGTAGGAACTCCAAGTGATGAAGCAATTACCGAAGGTAGCGTTGTAGAAGAAGTAACATACGGATAATCTCCCCATGTTCTATCAAGCAATGCTGCCTGAGCTCCTTCAACAAATACATTCCTGCCCGAGCCAAGCATGGTGCGCATCTCGTACTCAATCGAAGTTAGATGGTCTTTAATTTTCCATACATACTTCCACCAGTCTTCTACGCGCTGCATAACCAAGTCTTTATCAACTGGCACACCGCATATTGCAGCATAATACCTAAAGAGCAAATTGCTTTGTTCTTCCATAAAATCATTGGCGCGTTCCTCAAAATCAGAATACAGCATGTCGCCAGTCCGTAGCCCCAACCGTGCTGCGTCATTCGCGTACGAAGGCGCAACTCCACGGCCAGTCCCGCCAACTTTGGCAGCAACTCCGTTTTTTGATTCTTTCAAGTACTCGAACACACCTTCAAAGATGCGATCGTAGGGTCCCTGTAAAATAGCATTTTCAGCTATACAGAATCGCGGAGTAATATCAATCCCAAAATCATCCTGCAGGATAGCAATCTCGCCATTCTGTCTTTGTTTCTTATTTCCATCCTTGTCGGTAACCATTTCAGCCAAATCTCTGCCCCAGAGCTGCACAGGATCCACAATTACGTGGGCGCCGATGTACATCATTATATCGGGAACAAACATTCCGCTTGGTAGTAGGTGGCCAACAAATTTTTTGCCGTTATGGAATAAGGTGTGTCCAGCATTCGCTCCGCCTTGTGGCTTCACTATAGCTGAGTAGTATAAATTCGTTGTTTCTTCAATTGTTTTACGGAGCTGGTAATCAACTTGCTTACCTTTACCCTCGTCGCCATATTGGCCTCCGAAGGTACCGTCAACTTTTCCTGATGCCATATTTTTCTTAATTTTGTGTTTGTGGAAAAAATTATTTTTTTGACGAATAGTTTGGTGCTTCTTGGGTAATAGTTAAATCATGCGGATGCGATTCTTTCATGCCGGCTGAAGTAATACGTATAAACTTAGTATTATTTTGCAAAGCAATAATATCTTTTGCACCGCAATATCCCATACCTGCACGCAAGCCACCTATCATTTGTGTGACAACAGATTCTACGCTACCTACGTACGGCACACGTCCAACCACACCTTCAGGTACAAGCTTCTTAATATCGCTTTCCATATCCTGAAAATACCGGTCTTTGCTGCCGTCTTGCATTGCCTCAAGCGAACCCATGCCGCGATATGATTTGAACTTACGTCCTTCGTAAGTAATCATTTCACCTGGGCTTTCATCCGTACCCGCAAACATACCTCCGGCCATAACAGTATCGGCTCCAGCAGCAATTGCTTTCACAATGTCGCCGCTATAGCGTAAACCGCCATCACCGATTACCGGTATTCCGGCATACTTAGCTATTTGCGAAACTTCATAAATCGCCGTCAATTGAGGAACACCGATTCCAGCAACAATACGTGTAGTACAAATACTTCCTGGTCCGATACCTACTTTTAGAGCATTTACGCCTGCTGCAATTAAGGCCTTTGCCGCTTGTGCAGTGGCAATATTCCCACCCACCAATTCAAGGTGTTTGAAATTTTTACGTGCCTTTTTAATAGCATCAATCGCGCCCCAAGAATGAGCATGGGCGGTATCTATTGTAACCACATCTACACCGGCATCAACTAATGAACCAATTCGGTCAATAATATCAGCGGTAACTCCGACAGCCGCACCAGCCAATAACCGATTTTTTGAATCTACTGAAGCCAGAGGAAAACGTTTTTTGTTGTCTACGTCTTTCTGAAATAATATTCCAACTAATATCGGCTCACTAGGCGACTTTAGAATTGGCAGTCGCTGTACCCGGTACTTTTTTAGCAATGCTTTAAAACCTTCAATATCTAACCCGTCAGTTTCATACGCAACTCTTAAATTCTCAAGTGGCTGCATAACATTTACCAATTTTTCTTTTTCATCATCTGTATAAAATGTTAGATCGTGCTTCGTAGCTAGACCCAAAAATATACCTTTTGCATCAACAATCGGAAAGGTAGAAAAGTTATGCTGCTCTTTTAGTTTCAGAGCATCTGCTACTGTGTCGTCGGGCAATAAAGAAAACGGTTTTGTAACAATGTTACTTTGATACCGTTTAACTTTCTCCACCTCGAACGCCTGATTTACAATTGAAAAGTTTTTATGAATAACACCTAAGCCGCCTTGTCGTGCCATAGCAATTGCCAAAGCAGAAGTAGTTACTGTATCCATCGCCGCAGAAATTAACGGAATTTCAATTTTTAAGTTCCGTGTAATCCATGTACCCGTGTTCACCTGTCTTGGTAAAACACGAGAGTAGTTGGGAGAAAGTAAAACATCGTCAAATGTCAGACCTTCCCATTTAAACTTTTGGAAGAATTTTTCTTTGTCCACTATAATTTTTTTTGGTTATAAAATATGCACAAAAACGTGCTCGCGGCACACTCAGTACAAGACCGAGCCGCGAGCACGTTTCTATGGTTTATCAAGGGTAACTGATTTGCCTAAATCTACAAGAATAATCATGAAGTGTCAAACTATGCATTGTTCGGTTTATCGTAATTTGACTAATCAGCCGATATATTGTATTTTTTAAAAAAAATACACTTATACATGAAGAACTTACATTTAGCTATGCAAATCGGCATCAGCCGTACAAAAAGACATTACGTATCGCTTATTCAAACAACGCTGTATCTTACAGCCGAGTTCCTGGCAGGGTTACTGTGCATCCTTTTCATCCCAAGAGGTCTCGCGGGCATTTATACCTACCAATGGATTCGCCGCATTGATGACATCGTTGACGGAGAGATACACATTGATGAACCGGTTTTAGATTTTGTGAGAAAGAAAAAAGAAGTTCTGAAAAAAGCACTGCGCGGTGTTTATGAAGGCACTGATAAATATGATGAACTTTTATTTACTGTTTGTAAAAGATACAAAAGCGAACCAGACCTGATTCATCAAATAAACGACTTCTTGGAAACGTTCGAACATGAAATTAGCATACGAAAATTTGCTCAACATGCTCCCGTTCAAGAAGAGTATTTAGATACGCTTGCCAAAAAATGGGAACTGGTTACGTTTTCATATGCATGCTTAATAGCAAAGAATAATTTCCATTTGTTTTATCTTAAAACAGAAGGCTACCATGGTTTGCTGCAAAAAATAGATTGGTTTACCGACCTTGAACAAGACCTGACTTCCAGCTTCGTCTATTTTTCCGATATGGACCTAAAGGAAATGGGGCTTACATTCGATAAGCTGAAAAATTATGCCGACATGCATATTCTAAGAAATAGCGTTACGTACGCAACATGGCACAAGAAAAAAGCCCAGGCGTTGCTTGTTGAACTGCAGAAGCTTAAAGAAAAAGCAGGTGCTCATCCGTTCAATTCCTGGATTCTGGATACTTTATACTACCGCCTGATTATTGCCCGTTGGGAAGGCGATCTGCGCAAAGCAGCAATTGCATAAGTATACTTATAGTGAAAATAATAAAAATGCTTCGCTCAAAAGAGTGGAGCATTATTTTTTTATTTCTAGGAATGTTTCGATGATTGCGCGAACTGACGACGCCGAATCCCCTTTTTCCATGAGCTCTACTCGAAGCTCTTTTGCTCCTGGAAAGCCGTTAATGTACGCCTTAAAATGCTTCTTCATGATAGAGAAGCTTTTGATATCACCGAGCTTTTGTTCAAAGAGTTCGCAGTGCTCGGCAAGAACGAGCAGCTTTTCCTTCATATCTACATCAGAAACCGTGTACCGCGCGTCTCCACCTCGGAGCTTGCGGGCTAAAAATCCTGGCAGCAGTTTCGAGTACCATGCTGTTTTCCAAGTTCCCTTCTGAAGAATTCTGCGATCACGATCAAAGAGCCATGGGTTGCCGAAAATTGCGCGGCCGATCATGATGCCATCGCAGCCTGTCTGTTTTGCTTTCAATAATCCATCTTCGATAGTAGTCACATCTCCATTGCCGATGATGAGTGTTGGAACTTTCAGTGCATTGCGAATTTCCACCACGCGCTTTACCCGAGACCAATCTGCGGGAACAGCGGATAGTTCTTTGCGAGTTCGTGCGTGAATAGTCAGTGCTGCAATATTTTGGGCAAGAAGCGCCGGAATCCATTCTTCAATTTCAACTTTGTTGTAGCCAACGCGAGTCTTCACAGAGACAGGAAGATCTCCTGCGCCTTCTTTGACTGCTTTGATCATAGCAACAGCAACATCGGGAGTTTTCATCATGCAAGCGCCCGCTCCTTGTTTCTCAATAGTCTTGTCCGGACAGCCCATGTTGATATCGATGCCGTCAAAGCCGAGCTCGGCACAGAGTCGCGCAGCTTTTTTCATATTCTCAGGATTGGATGTAAAAAGCTGCGCGACGATCGGACGCTCTCCTTCTGTATATTCCAAATCTCGTTCAAGTACTTTTCTTCCTTCGCTTGCCAATCCGTTAGCAGAAACAAATTCCGTCCAAAACACATCGGGACCGCCATTCGGCTGGCCATGACGAGAATATTTGGCAATCAATTGTCGGAAGGCAGGATCGGTAACATCTGCCATTGGAGCCAATGCAAAAAACGGCTTGTTGGTAAGCCGTGCCCAAAATCCCATGTTCGTTGGTTCTGTGCTCATTATTATTGTGGTGCTACTTCTCCGAGCGGCGCAGTCTCTTGCTGAGTAATATCCGGTGAAGAACCGAACTTATAATACACTTTTTTGTCATATCTCAAATCAAGATACTGGAGGCTGTCGAATTCTTCCCGCAGCTGTTTTTGAAGATCTGCAGAAGTGAGCGCAAGGAGCAAGTTTTCATAGAGCACGCTCAAATCCTGGCTGGTGGTAAATACGATCTTTTGTATGCCATCGTCGAACTTTGGAGAAAGAAGAAATCCAGACACTGTCGTTGAATACATCACAAAGCCGTATGGAATAATGCCGTGCGAAGCGATTCCTTCTTTGAAGCGAATTACATGCTTGAAATATTCATCAGAGAAAAGCTTCTTGCCAATTGGAGATTCGTTTGCGCCCCAGGTATATGTTCCGTAGAAAATAAAATAGACATTTCCGGTAAATGAAGGAGAGCGAGAAAAGATATATCCTCGATCATCGACGTAGTAGCAATTCTGATTCTGCGTATCTTTTTGAGATGGAAGCGCGTCGCACCAGAGATAGACGCTCTTTCGTTCTTCGACATCGATTACCAACGTGCCCCAATTTTCGCGATGGAGGTGGACGCTGTCAAAGCGCGGAAATTGCTTCGCAATTTCCGCGCGAAGCTTCGCATTCGGATACACCAACACATTGCTCTTAGGAATAATCCATGCGTACTTCTGATCAAGTATTGTCTGTACGGATTTCTTCACATCATCAGCAGATACAATATAGTTTCCTCGAACGACAACAGACTGGATCTGAAGCTGGCGTGTCCGAGAAATAAAAATAACTGAACCCAGAATAATCACCACGGAAACAATCGCTATGCCAAGACGAAAACGCGCTTTCTTTTTGCGCTTATCCTTTAGTTCACGAATGCGGTCCCCGCCTGATACTCGTTCGATCGCCATACGGTTTCTCGATTACGCTTTTTTGGTAATGATTGTCTTGCCTCCCATGTATTTCTGGAGAGCTTCGGGAATGCGGATCGATCCGTCTTCGTTCTGATAGTTTTCGATAATGGCAATAAGCGTTCGGCCGATAGCGACAACAGTTGCGTCGTTCATGTGTACTGGTTCGATCTTGCCATCAGCACGTTTGACGCGGGTATTGAGTCGTCGAGCTTGGAATCCCGAAGTAAGGTCGGCACTATGAGTTTCTCGGTAAGTATCCTGACCTGGCATCCAAGTATTGATATCCATCTGGCGATAGTCAGGAAATCCCATATCGCCGGTACAGACTGAAAGAACTTGATACGGAAGTTTGAGCGTCTGCAAAACATGTTCCTGAATAGCAACAAGGAAATCTTGTTCAGAAACCGATGTCTCAGGAAGTGAGAATACTTCCATTTCCAATTTATCAAACTGGTGCTGGCGCAAAATTCCGTTTGTATCTTTGCCGTATGTTCCCGCTTCGCGTCGGAATGCTGTTGAGTATCCTGCATATCGAATTGGAAGATCAGCTTCAGTAAATGTCTGATTCATATGCTGAGAACCGAGTGTGTGCTCAGCACTTCCAACCAGCATAAGATCATCATTAGGAAATATGTAGTGATTTTCTGCTCCCATGAATCGCGCCATTTTTACCTGAACTACTGGACGCACAAACACTGGAGGAATTACAGGAATGAATGAAGCTACTTTTACCGGGCTGTTGATCTTATTTGCAATTGCTTGCAATGTTTCTTCGTTCGTAAGAATATCGAAACACATCTGAATCAATGCGAACTGCATCAATACAAGATCGCCCTTCAAATACGCGAAACGTGAAGAAGCAACTTCTGCAGCAGTTTTTGTATCAAGTATTCCGAGCTCTTCGGCAATTTCGTAATGCTCTTTTGGCTTGAATGAAAATTGCGGCTTCTCACCCCATGATCGGATAATTTGATTTGCGCTGTCATCTGCGCCTTCTGGAGTATCAAGCGATGGCATGTTCGGAACCTTGAGCATGAGCGCCTGCCATTTTTCCATGACAACCTTCAATTCTTCTTCTTTCTTTTTTACGTCTTCCTTAAGAACCTGCATTTCAGTAATCATCTGAGCACGCCTGTTTGCATCTTTTTCAATACCAATCAAATTGGAGATCTGATTTTGTTCTGCTCGAACTGTCTCATACGCATTCAAAGCAGCAATGCGTTCATCATCTGAGGCAATGAGTTCTTCAATACTAACGGAACCACGCTTTTTGGTAATTGCGGCCGCTACGATATCTTTATTTTCCCTGATGAATTTTATGTCGAGCATTTGATTATAAATTTAAGAATATTTCACCCGCACCTGGTACTGTACTCTGGCGGGATGGCTTAATAACTCCCGTATCGTAGCAAAAAATGTCCAAATTTCAAAGTATGCGGCTACTTGCCGAAAATGAGATTCCAGAACGATTGCATGAGATTCCTCAGCCGCCCAAACAACTATATATTGTAGGAAACCTACCAGATCCAAAGCTGGTACATTTAACAGTTGTTGGATCCCGCAACCACACTACCTATGGCAAGGACATGTGCATACAATTAATAGAAGCCCTGGCAGGTTATCCCGTGGTGATCGTCTCCGGCCTAGCATCTGGGATCGATACCATTGCTCATACCACTGCCCTCAAAGTCGGCCTCAAAACTATTGCATTCCCAGGTTCCGGACTTGATCCTCGAGTACTTTACCCAAAGGCAAACTTCAACCTAGCGAAACAGATCTTACACAACGGCGGCTGCCTCCTTTCCGAATTTGAACCATTAACGCAAGCAGCATACTGGGTATTCCCGCAGCGCAACCGTCTCATGGCGGGTATTTCTCGAGCAACGCTGCTGATCGAAGCCACACAAAAATCTGGTACTATGATCACCGCAAAACTGACCACCGAATACAACAGGGATCTTCTCGTACTTCCCGGCCCAATCAATTCAGAAAATTCAAAAGGTACGAATTTTTTTCTCAGATATGGAGCAACGCCCATTACAAAAACTGACGACCTTTTAGAAGCATTGGGCTTTGAAGTGGAATCGACATCAGGTCCGACGCAGCAACGGCTCGATGCGATGCTGGACTGCTCGCCGGAAGAAAAAAAGATCTTGGAAACACTGATCGAACCTATGGAACGAGACGAACTGAGCCGCAGAGTCGGCAAACCCATCCCTGAGATAAACATGACGCTGACGATTATGGAATTGAAAGGATTGATCAAAGAAGAATACGGCGAGATACGGCGCATATAATTGTGCGAAAGTTTGCCACAAAAATCATTACGTGATACTAATGTGTAAGCACATATGAAATTACTTATCGTCGAATCACCTTCAAAAGCGAAAACGATTGAGAAATATCTCGACGGCGCTTATACCGTTCGCGCCTCTGTCGGACACATCCGCGATCTTCCAAAATCAAACAAAGCTGCCATCGATATTCCTGGCGGCTTTATTCCCCATTACGAAATTTCCAAAGGAAAAGAAAAAGTTGTTGCCGAACTTTCAAGCCTAGCAAAAAAAGCAGATGAAATTATTCTCGCAACCGACCCGGACCGTGAAGGAGAAGCTATTTCATGGCACATTACTGAGGCGCTCAAACTCAAAGACACCAAAGCACGACCAGTTCGCCGAGCGGTCTTTCACGAAATCACCAAAGCTGCTGTAGAAGAAGCATTGAAGCATCCGAGAGATATTGACGACAAGCTTGTTCGCGCTCAAGAAGCTCGCCGCGTTCTTGACCGTTTGTTCGGTTACGGCCTTTCAGGCTTGATATGGAAAAAAGTCCGCTACGGACTTTCAGCCGGCCGAGTCCAATCGCCTGCGCTTCGCATCATCATGGAGCGTGAGCGTGAAATCCGCGCGTTCATTCCTGAAACATACTGGGTATTGTCTGGCCTTTTTGAAACACAGAAAAAAGTGCAGATCACGCTGACTTGCAATGAAGAACCTCGCGATAAAGCAGTCGTAGAAAAAATTCTCGAAACTGGCAATAAAAATGCTTGGACAGTAACAGACGTCAAAGCTACAGAACAGAAACGTTCACCTCGCGCGCCATTTACAACAAGTACGCTCCAGCAAACAGCGAGTTCTCGTCTTGGCTATTCGCCTTCTCGAACTATGCAGATTGCTCAAAAGCTCTATGAAGCAGGACACATTTCATACATGCGTACTGACTCGACTAACCTCGGCAAGGAAGCGCAGGACAGCATTCTTGCTTTGATCGAAAAGAAACACGGCAAACAATATGCTGAAGCCCATACCTACAAGACCAAATCAAAGAATGCTCAAGAAGCTCATGAAGCGATCCGACCAACTGATATTGAAACACTCAAAGCTGGTAACAACGACGAACAGGAACGACTCTACCGCTTGATCTGGGAACGAGCAGTTTCTTCACAAATGGCAGACGCGAAGCTTTTGAAAACAAAAGTGTCAGCTTCTATTGAATCCGAAAAAGACTTCCCAGAATTTTCAGCCAATGGTTCTCGAGTTCTCTTCCCCGGATGGCTTGCAGTGGACACTGACGCTCGTGGAGAAGATGTAGAACTTCCTGAAATCACTGTGGGAGAAAAATTGAAGCTGATCGAACTTAATTCAGAAGAAAAACAAACCCAGCCGCCTGGCAGATACTCAGAAGCTGGACTGGTGAAAGAATTGGAAGCTCGCGGCATCGGCCGACCGTCCACGTACGCTTCTATCATGCGCACTATTGAAGAGCGCGGATATGTAAGCAAAGAAGGTAAGACATTATTCCCTACTGATACAGGCGATGTGGTTTCATCTTTCCTTGAAGCGAACTTCGCAGATTATATCAGCGATTCATTCACGGCTGAGATGGAAGACAAGCTCGACGATATTTCAAACGGCGAGCGAGAATACAAAAAAACACTGACAGATTTCTACGGACCATTTACCAAAGACGTAAAAGCTCGCGATAAGGATGCTAAGATCACCAACCTCGGCGATGCTCCGGCCGAATTCAAATGTCCTGTGTGCGGTGCCGATATGATCATAAAACTCGGCAAGAATGGAAAGTTCATGTCATGCTCTCGCTATCCAGATTGTGCTGGAGGACGAACAATCGAAGGCAAAGTAATGGAGGGGCCAAAAGAAACCGGCGAACCGTGTCCGAAATGCGGATTCGACAAAGACGGCAAACTCAAAGAACCAAGCAAGTCAGGCGGTGGCAAGCTCGTCGTTCGCGAAGGACGATTCGGAACTTTCATATCCTGTTCCCGTTACCCAAAATGTAAATACATCAAAGAAGATCCTGCAGAACTCGCTCGCAAAATGACTGATGTCACCTGTCCAACATGCGGCAAAGGTAAAATGATGGAGCGCCGCGGAAGATTTGGAGTCTTCTATTCATGTTCCAATTATCCTGATTGCAAAAACGCAATTAAAACAAAACCAACAGGCAACATGTGCCCCATGTGCAACTCGCTCATGATGGAAGGAACAAAAACAATTCCGGAACGCTGCTCAAATAAAATGTGCCCGAACCACCGGCCAGACAAACTGGTAAAAAAATAAAGCATAGTAAATAGCACTCTTCATTTTGAAGAGTGCTATTTAGCAATCACTGTTTCTCCATCTATTACTATGTCTCCAACTTTTACTGAAAGTTCTCGAGATTGAGGAATCACTAAGACAACCTGTGATCCGAGCGCAATAAACCCAATCTTTTCTCCTTGCACTACCTCATCCCCTGCATGCACATAACTTTTGATACGACGAGCAAGGATGCCTGCGACTTGGATCACTGCCACCGTTTCATCTGCGTTCTTTATAACGGTAAGATTTTTCTCATTGGCATTTACCAGCTGAGCGCGCTCTTTTCCATACAGAGCGTTTTTGAACTTGCCACTAAAATGCTCGATATACATTACTTCGCCAACAACTGGCGCGCGCTGAACATGCACGTTTCGAAGATTCATTTGTATAACAATGACATATGCTGGGAGCGTCACTCCTTTTGCGATCAGATCATTCTGAATTCCTTCCTTAAAGAACGTAACACATTCAGTATTGATCCTGTCGATATCGATGATTTTACCGTTCGCAGGAGAAACAATGTTCGCATTTGTAGGAACAGTTCGAGCGGGTGTTCGGCCAAAATAGATGACGAACGCAATAACTGCGAGTATAAAAATAAATAGTAGTGCCATAAGGTGGAAGAGTTTTCTTCTGGAAATATTGTAGCATAAACATGTGTAAGGGAGCAGCGATTTGCTGTTTTTCCAATTTCCCTCTACACTACGATATATGCCAGAAGTACAAGACATTATCTCCCAGCTCCCATCCCCTCCAAAGAAAGACGTAGAGCTGATTATGAAAGCTTACGATTTCGCCCTGAAAGCCCACCAAGGCCAAGCCAGAAAGAGCGGCGAACCCTACTTTATACACGTCTTTGCAACTGCCAAGAACCTAGCAGAACTAGGGATGAGCCCAACTGTCATTGCTGCAGGCTTCCTTCATGACACTATCGAGGACACGAAAGTCACCGCAAAGGAAATCGAAAAAGAATTCGGCAAAGAGATTCTCGATCTCGTAAAAGGCGTCACCAAGCTCGGTACTCTTAAGTATCGAGGAGTAGAGCGCAATGTTGAAAACCTCCGCAAGTTCTTCGTAGCTATGGCCGCTGACTTCCGCGTGATTATCATCAAGCTCTGCGATCGATTGCACAATGTCCAAACGCTGCAGCACGTCAGTCCTGAAAAGCAGCAGCGCATTGCGCTTGAGACGCTTGAGATCTATGCTCCGCTTGCCAACCGATTGTCTATGGGTAAACTTCGCGGACAGCTTGAAGACGCTGCCTTCCCTTTCGCTTTCCCAGAAGAATATGAGAAAGTAAAAAAACTCCTCGCGGAACGAAAGGATGCTGATGAAAAATATCTCGTCGAGTTTGAAAATGCATTGAAGCTAAAATTGCGAGATGTAAAACTCAGTACTGTCAGAATGGACTACCGACTCAAGCATCTGTATTCTCTCTGGAAGAAGCTTGAAAAATACGAAGGAGATATCAACAAAGTCTACGACATCATGGCTCTTCGCATCATCGTGAAATCAATCGAGGACTGCTATCAGGTACTTGGAGTCATTCATGGCTCGTGGAGACCGTTGCCAGGCAAAATCAAGGACTACATCGCCCTTCCAAAACCAAACGGCTACCGCAGTCTTCATACCACGGTCCTCACTGGTACTGGAGGCATTGTTGAAATTCAGATCCGAACCGAAGAAATGCATATTGAAGCTGAATATGGTATCGCGGCCCACTATGCGTATAAAGAAAAAATTAAGCTTGAGAAAAAAGACATCCGCAAGCAGTATGAATGGATCGAGCACCTTAAAGATGCTCAAAAAAAGATTACTGACACCGAACAATTCTTTGATTCCCTCAAGATGGATTTCTTTAAGAATCGCGTATTCGCCTTTACTCCAAAAGGCGACGTCATAGATTTGCCGGAAGGCGGATCAGTTATCGACTTCGCATACAATGTTCACTCAGATGTAGGCAATCATGCTACTGGCGCAAAGATTCATGGAAAGTATGTTTCCCTCGATACCAAGCTCCACAACGGCGATATCTGCGAGATTGTTGTTCAAAAAAATGCCAAGCCGACGACAAAGTGGCTTGAATTTGCAAAAACATCTATTGCCCGAAACCGCATTCATAAATATTTAAAAGCTAATTCTTCACTGGCTCAAAAGTTTGAAGACTTCTTGAAATAAGAATTGTAAAACCACCAGAAGGAATTCCTTCTGGTGGTTTTATTTTACAGTGAGAAATTTTTTATGTTATAGAGATCGGGATCTTCCTCAGCTTCTTTGATCTCTTCTTTTGAGCGATCGTCGGACACATCGAGTCCTGCAGTTTCTGGATTTTCAACTGCCATTGCAGGTGCAGTCTCAGATGAGTCTACTGATGGTACCGGCTGGAATGTGCCATTTTGCTCTTCGAACCGAGCCATCATGTTTATTTTTGTGCCATCTTGTCCCTGGCTCGTTTCTACCAATGTAACAATGCTGCGCAAATCTTCATTTGAGAAAAAGTCGATAGTAACAGATCCGCCGACATCTCGCTTTTCAACATGGACTCGAGTTCCCAAAGTTTCCTGAAGCTTATGCTCGATCTCAAGAATTTCTGGATCTACCAAATATTCCTTTTTGCGAACTTTGTCAGTGGCAATGCGTCGTGAGATTCGCTCTGCTTCTCGGACGCTGATCTTCTTGTACATGATCTCCTTGAAAAGAACGAGCTGCTCTTCTGGACGATCATTTAGCATCATGAGCGGACGAGTATGTCCTTCGCTGATCTTTCCTTCTGAAAGTGCGTTCAGCATCTCTTCAGGAAGCTGTAGGAGTCGCAATGTGTTCGCAACATATTCACGGCTCTTTCCTACCTTTTTCCCAATATCAGAATGAGAGAATTTAAATTCATCCACAAATCGGAGAAATGCTCGGGCTCGCTCAACTGCATTCAAATCTTCGCGCTGAAGGTTTTCGATAATGGCGAGTTCGAGTTTTGCCATCGCATTGTCGCCCGTTCGGATGATAACCGGCACCTGCGGAATACCTGCGAGTTTGGAAGCGCGCAGTCGGCGCTCTCCGGCAATAAGTTCATATTCAGTAACAAGCCCGCCATCTTCCTTGATGCGCTCGACGCGAGAGACTGTGAGCGGCTGGAGCACGCCGTACTGTCGAATGGATTCAGAAAGGTCGCGAAGCGGCGCTTCGTCGAATTCTCGGCGAGGCTGGTAAGGGTTTGGGACAATTTTGTCGACATCGATGAAGAAAATCGAGTTTGAGTATAGTTCTGACATGGGGCAATTGTAGCATACTTGGAATAAGGCAAATAGTTGAAATCTCTGGGGATATTAGGTAGAATACTCTCGACTTGCCCAGGTGGCGGAATTGGTAGACGCGCTCGACTCAAAATCGAGTATCGAAAGATGTGGGAGTTCGACTCTCCCCCCGGGCACAATGAAAAAACCAGAGACTACAGAAAAGCCGAGGCTTATTGTCGTTCTGGGTCAGACTTCGACGGGCAAGAGCGATTTTGCAGTATCTTTGGCAAAATCGCTCTTGAAAACTGGAACGAAAGCGGAAATCATTTCGGCCGATTCTCGGCAGGTATATAAAGGACTTGATCTTCTTTCTGGTAAAATTACTAAAAAAGAAATGAAAGGAATTCCTCACCATCTCCTTGATGTCGTTTCGGCAAAGAAAGTTTTTAGCGTTGCGGATTTTCAAAAAAAGGCCGCAAAAATAATTACCGAAATTTCTAAGCGTGGAAATCTTCCAATTCTTGTCGGAGGAACTGGTTTTTATATTAATGCTGTAATTTCTGGCCAAGTGCTCCCCGAAGTTCCTCCAAATAAAGCACTTCGTGAAAAGTCTCAAAAAATGACACTCAAACTACTCTTTGAAAAATTAAAGCAACTCGACCCAGCTCGAGCAAAAACTATAGACACAAAAAATAAAGTCCGGCTTATCCGCGCAATCGAAATTGCTACTGCTCTAGGTAGTGTTCCAAAACTTTCTAAAACAGAATCACCGTATAATATTCAGATTATTGGACTTATTGTTCCAGAAGCACAACTCAAGCAACGAATTCTTCTTCGCCTTTTAAAACGGATCAAACAAGGTATGCTCAAAGAAGCAGAAGCGCTCCACAAATCTGGAATTTCCTGGAAACGCATGCACGGTCTCGGTCTCGAGGCCCGCTACAGTGCCCTATACTTGCAAAAGAAGATAGGAAAAGAAGAAATGCTATCGGAACTCGAAAAGGCCATCTGGCAGTATGCAAAACGGCAAATGACGTGGTTTAAGCGAGATACAACCATTATCTGGATGAACTCATCAGAACCGAAGAAAGGATTAGAAAATTCTATACAGTTTCTAAAAAAATAAAGCGAGCGATGGAAGAATCGAACTTCCGCCAAAGGTTTTGGAGACCTTCGTTCTGCCACTAAACTAATCGCCCGTATGCGGCTGGGGTGCTTTTTCAGCAACCCGCTTCCCTACGTAAAAAGCCAGCCAAGGCTGACTTCGTACGTAGTATAGCAAAGTGCCAAGCTAAAATCTACTTTTTAACTTCTTTGAACATGACATGCTTTCGAACTTTCTTGTCATATTTTTTGAGTTCAAGCTTGCGAGGAACGCCAGTCTTGCTCTTTTTTGGGCGACTAGTATAAATCATAGTCTTTGTCGCCTTGTTCTGAATTTTTACCAAATTATCCTGTGACATATAGGGAGATAGTACCAGAAAGTCAGAAAAATGCAAGATAGGCCGGTAGGCCTATCTCCGCGCCCCGCGTGATACCCCTAAAATTCCTATACCAGGGGCGTGCTGCCACTAAGCGTAAGCACAACGGAAATCTTGTTTCTAAGGAACTTATAGAGCCTTCTTGCTACTTATAAACCTAGTTACCGAAGGACTTATTCGGGTTACCAATTCATAATTGATCGTATCAGCCGCCTCAGCCAATTCCTCGGCTGAAATTATTTCCTGCTTATCTTTTCCGATAAGTGTGACTGTATCGCCAATTTTCACTCCTGGAATATCAGTGATATCTATGACAGTCATGTTCATCATGACGCGCCCGAGAATACGGGCGCGCTTTCCTTTCACTAAGACTGAGGCCTTTCCTGAAGCACTGCGAGGATAGCCATCGGCATATCCAATCGGAAGCACGGCAACAACGGTATCTCGCTGTACTCGCGCCGTAAGATCGTAGCCAACATAACTTCCCGCCTGCAATTTCTTAACCTCATTCACTACGGTTTTCCATTCCAATACTGGTTTCAATAGCATGCCCTTTGAAAGCGCTGCAGTTTCTTTGGATGGCCACAATCCATACAAGCCAATTCCAAATCGCGCCATTCCTAAACCAAATTCTTTTGAAAGGAATACCCCGGCAGTAGCGCTGGCATGTACCAATGGGAATATTCCGATTTCTGAGAGAATTTTCTGCCATTCAAAAACAAACGCTACTTGCATTACTGTGTACGAATCATGGAGACGGCTTTCTGAGGCAGAAAAATGAGTAGCCAATCCCACCACTTCAATATTTTTATTTCCGGAAATAAGCGCAACAACGCGAGAACTGTCATCTAGCAAAAATCCATCCCTACCCAACCCTGTATCAGTCATCAAGTGAATGCGCAGCGGCTTCTTGAGTTTTGTTTTTTTAAGTTCTGTCAAAAGTTCAAATGTTGAGACGGCAACTTCCAAATCGTACTTCTGAGCAAGGGGAATTTCATCAGCAAAAATACTTCGAAGAATGAGTATCGGCGCTTTAATTTTAGCTTTTCGCAGAGCTACTCCTTCTTGAATATCAAAAACAGCAAGATAGTCTGCTCCGCCCGCGATGGCTGCTTGCGCAACAGGAATCATGCCATGCCCATATGCGTCTGCTTTTACTACTGCCAAAAACTTTGTCTTAGGCAGCAATTGTTTTTTGAGTGATGTTACATTTGACTTCACTGCCAAAAGATCTATGGTTGCCCATGTTCGTTCGATATGTTTCATTGCTTAATACTCTGAGCTACGAATGATAGTTTCTAGAAGGTCGATCGGATACATCTGAGTCGGCTCCGCAAGCGCTTGGTGATACAACACCGTAGATGGCGTTAACCCAGGAAGCGTGTTTACTTCGATTATTTTCACATTGCCAGTTTTTAATTCCAAGAATGCGTCGATACGGGCGTAGCCTTTTATGTTAATAGCGCCAGCAACATTTGCGATGCATTCGCGAGTCCATTCCAATTGCTTTGGCTTGATCAGCGACGCAGGCGGCGGCGTGATATTCACACCGGTACCTCCTTGGAATTTTTCTTCAACTGAAAGCACCGAACCCTCAGCAACGGTAATGCTTGGGAACAGCGCTCTCGGCTTCTTCCCTCCTTCTTCCAAAACTCCAACAGTAACTTCTACCCAGCCGCTTTTCTTTGTATGTTTCAATTTGTTTCCACGAACTCGTACAGAGTCCGTCGTAACGAATTCTTCCAAGATAAGTTCGTCGAGCTTTGATTGCGGCATCTCTACTGCTTCTAACTGATTGGTGAAAATTCCTTTTGGAATAGTAGGCGCAGCAGTTTTTGCATAAAGCACATATTTTTCAAGATCGTGAGCACTCATGAGGCGGACGATACCTGCCGAACATCCGTCAGCGCGAGGTTTGACTATCAAGCTATCGCTTCCTGCATCAGCGATGCATTTGTCCCAAACATCAGAATAGTTTGTTCTTTCATTCAGCTGCTGGATATTGAGTAGAAGGTGGTTAGCAACACTGACGCCTGGAATATGAAGATTTTTCAAAGTCTCATTGGTCTTCCATTTGTCCATGCACAAGATCGAAGTAGCGGCATCAGATCCGTTGTATTTTACTTTACTCTTGGTGAGCATTGCTTGCAGCGTCCCATCTTCCCCAATGCCTCCGTGGAGGGCTAGGAAGACATATGGGCGGGTATGGATGAATTCTTTAAGAGAAGTACGCTCTGGCAAGAAAAATGGCTCTGTGGCGTCACCGTCTTCGAGAGACAGCTTGTACTTTACCTTTTCAGTAAGCGAGCCGATACGATCCATATCTTTGGATGCACGCTTGGCATTGGCAATGATTTCTTCAACGGTGTGGTTCAAAATAAGCGCATACGGCAATCGCCATACTTCGTTATTGAATCCAAGAAGATACGGTGTTGGCTCGTAGTTTTTGGACATGCGGAGCTTGAGCCAAACGTTTGTGCCGCTCATGAGCGATACTTGGCGTTCTGCAGTACTTCCCCCAAATAGAACAGCTACTGGCTTCCGATTAGTAATTTCCGATGTATTTTTTTCATATGGAATGCCATAGCGTCGGCAGGCGCTCTTTAAAACATACGTCAAAAGATCTCGATGAGAAAATCCAATACGAGCCGACTGCTGGAAAAGGAAACTGTTCTGCTCCATTCCAGAAATAGGATTGAAGTCAGAGAACCAAATATTTCCATCTGGCATAACCCAGCCATCGAAACGCGCGAAGTCGTGCATGCCAAGAATATTCCACAGCTGCTCAGCTTGGATCTGAATCTTTTCGATCACATCGTTTGGAAATCGTGGAGGACAATGATATGCCACTTGGCGAGACGGTAGATATTTTTTACGGAAGTCGAATATCTGATGTTCGCTGTAGTCCGCTTCGATCTCTGTCGGCAAAACTGCCACTCCCTGTCCAAATCTGTTTTCAAGAACGATGACAGTAAACTCGGTACCGATGGCAAATGGTTCGATCACTACGCGAGTGTCCATGCGCTTCGAAAAAATATGTTCGGCACTTTGTAGAGCATTCTCAATCGTATCGACTGAAAACACGCCGATGCTTGATCCGCCAGTGGCGGGCTTTACGATAGCGCGAGTAATATTGTGTTTCTTGAAAAATGCTTTGACGAGCTGCTTGTGATCCTTTCCATAAATCTTGAGCACCAGCGACGGCAATGTATAAAACCCATGCTCGGCGATCAATTCGTTCGCTTTGTGCTTATCGAATACTTTCTTGCAAGCGCTTTCCGGAGAACCGATGTGCGGAATATTATTTTTTTCCAAAAATGCCTGGATCACGCCATCTTCGCCAAATGTCCCGTGCATGACAGGAAAAGCGATATCTGTTGTCTTCAGCAATTTAATGAGCGCTTTCTCAGTAAGCGGCTTCCCTGTTTCTGCCAGCTTGAAATCAAAATCAGATGGAGTATTGCAATACAGCTGAGAGGGAGAAATATGAAATGCCTGACGCTTATGGTCAAAATAGATCGGCACAATTTCAATTCCTTCACCGCCAAGATGATCGAGCACTGATCGAGCCGAGTTAAGCGATATTCCGCGTTCGAGTGAAGGTCCGCCGCACAGTAATGATACTTTCATATTTTGCAAAAGTTAGTTTCTGAAAAACGTAATAAAATAAAGCTAAAAATCACTTAGTTCTACAGAAAGTATATAGAAAGATATTCTTTTTGCAAGCAATTTGTTTACTATTTATTTACATAAACTTTAGATTTATTTTAGGCTTAATGACCACACGATCGCCAAAAATATCTTATATAACTGATACGGACGTGACAAAAAAGCTTTTTTGGCTATAATAGTCGTATTGCATACATTGCATATGCGTCGGTGGCAGAGTGGTCAATTGCATTTGACTGTAAATCAAACGCCTTCGGGCTACGGAGGTTCGAATCCTCCCCGGCGCACAAAAAGAAAAAAACCAAGCACAAGTGCTTGGTTTTTTTCTTTTTGTGTATTGTAGTAAAGGACGTCAGGACCGAATTAGTCAAAAGTGAAGCCTTGGTTCTATATTCCCTTTAAGCAATTAATTCTTAGTGCTAATTCTCTCGACCTGCAGGATTATATATAGGGACAAACTCATTAAAATCATTAAGCATAAAATAGTAGTTATACGAAACAGAGCCTTCAGGATTTTTTCTGAGATAGAAAATGGGAGAATATTCGTTTTCAATCATCAAAGTAGCAAGTTTCCCATTTGCAGCAATAATAAGCTCAGAATTTTCCAGAGCTTCTTGTATTGGGTAAAGAGAATAATTCTGGCTTGAAAACCTACTTTGCAGATCTTCAGTGAGGCGATTCTTTACGGACGTGTCGCCAGTAGCTTCACTATACGATTGAAGCTGCTCCCCGACGAGGTTTAGTATTTTTTGAGTATTTTTTTCGTTAAACGCATTCCAGAGCTCTGTATATTTTGCTGCCAATTTAGATTTTGTCTCAGGAGAATTAGTAATAGTTTTTCCTTTCAACCACGGTACGCCTTCTTTTGAATCAATACCGTAGTCTTCTTGTTTAATAAGGGACAAGTCACCCGTTGAAGTAGTTGAAGAATTTAGAGTCTCTGGAATATGCTCACTCTGTTGTGATGTTGAATTATCTATTTCCGAAACTAAGTTTTGATTTGGCATATACTTTAAATAGGCAAAAATACCTGTACCAATTATTAATACAATAACGGTCAAAAATAGAGCTAATTTTGATTTTTGACCGCCGCTCGGCTGTGGGGGTGTAACTGAAATATGCTGTAATTGTTCAGGTTGGTTATTGACTGGGTCCATATAAATTAATTTTATTATAATTAAATTAGATTAATCGCATCATATCATTATCCAATGACAATAAGCTTACATCTTTAATAATATATTCCATCCCGTCAGTTCTTCGGCAAGAGTACGGCATGCTTTTTGCTCCTCCGAATCTTTTCTCGGGGCTCCGATAGATTTTACTGTCGCGGTATGAGAAGACTCATCAAGAACGATCTCATCAACAAATATAGGATCCAGTGCGCTTTCTATAAGCTGCTTTGGATCCTCGCTCCATATAAAGAGAGAAATTTTATCACCACCAAGCTGGTCTTTTATTTCTTCTAATATAGAAAGATTTTCTGAAAGTACACCAAGAGCACTTGTATTTGTGTCTTTTGAAAAAACTGCAACTACGACTCTTCCAAACCCTCGAGCGATTCCTCGGATTTCTATCGTACCGTCCCTAACGAGAGGGAATGCTTTGGAAAATATCTCATAAACCTCATTGTTTTTTTGAGTATCTTTGAACATAAAATACATTTTATTATTACTAATATGGTGTAATTATAGGATAGTTAGGTTCCCTTGTAAAGCAAAGATATAATCAACTTTTTCGATCTAAAACACCTCTCATTTAGAGAAGTGTTTTAGATCGAAAATCTATTTGCGCGCCGGGGAATTTTAGAGTTCAAACGTCTCACTGATCACGCCTTTAGCCGCATGGAAGGTATTGGAAGTATAGATCTTTGTATACGTACCGTCAGCATTCTTCGTCTCAACAGTCACATAGACATCTGATCGAGGAACGAGAACATAGTAGTGCCCTTCTTCATCTGTAATGCGGTGAGCGATCTCATGATTGAGCGCTGCACTCCAGACTCGGACAATGCCATGCACCACAGGCAAGCCATTCTGTGTCACCTTTCCAGTTTTTATCGGACCGAGACCAAACGACTGCATAACAACTATGACAACATAGAGCGCAAGCATGAGGAAGTTCCACCACACTGGAGAAATAAAGGTAATGACAATCGAAGCGATGAAACCGCCGATAAAGAAGAGGTTAAAGATTGCGTCCATAAGCGCATGGTTGCGAGTAAAATAATGGAGCAAGTTTCGCTTTCGCTTTTCATCTTGGTTCCAGTCTGTCGCCAATCGATCCATAGGAACGTTAAGAGTAATCACCTTTTCTTCCCCGCTGACAGAGAATGTTTCGCCGAAGTAAAGATTTTCATACACAGCATCGCGCATCTGTCCTGCTAATTTCTTAGATGGGAACAAATAATTGGTTTTGTTAACGACAATCTGGTATGTTCCAGTCTTCAAAAAGAATCCATAGCGTCCATCGATATCAGTAATCTGATTATAAACTTCTTTGCCAGTTGCTACGTCGATCGCAGATACATACGCAGGATCAAGCGGTTCTTTCGTTTCTGAGTCGTATACGACGCCCCATGGACGCTTGCGGCGATAGAGAGCAATGGTGAGGAGCATGCTGCCAAAACGAGCGAGCAAGCCAGGAACTGCAGTCAAGAGACCAACTACACCGAGGGCTATCGGTATTGCATGAGGAATTTTTTCAAGCCCTGGAATTTGAAGTCCGCCTCCAAAGAATGATGTTATCCCGCCAGTAAGACCGCCACCTGATGAATTCGAAGTAGTTCCAGTAGCGCTTCCTGATGCACTTGTATTGCCAGCCGTAGTATTTTGATCAAACTGACATGGCAGTGGTGCTCCGATATTCAAAGCTCCAGGCTCAGTACATACTTGAGACAACGGAATACAATTCCCGTTTCCGTCGATCTGGTGATCTGCTGGAACGCTTGCTTGAACCCCGGCAATGTTCGGGCACATATCCATCGAAGGCAGCACGCAGTTTCCATTACTATCTGTCTGATATCCAACAGGAACAACAATCTGGATTCCTGGTAAGTTGGTACACATGTCACCCTGAGGGATTACACAATCTCCATTATTATCCACTTGATAGCCGCTTGGAACTGAGGACTGCGTTCCGGCAATGTTCGGACACATGTCTTGACTCGACGTAACACAATTGCCATTTGAATTAACATGGTAACCTTGCGGAACAGTTGACTGAATGCCGCTTAGGTTCGGACACATATCGCTCGGAGGAATGACGCAGTTTCCTAAGCCATCCACTGCATATCCGCTCGGAATAGTAGCTTGGACACCAACAATATTTGGACAATAATCTTGCGCTGGTAGAACACAATTCCCTATTGAATCTACATGGTACCCATTTGGAACGGTTGCTTGTATTCCTGAAAGGTTAGGACAAAGATCTTGGTCTATTGGGTAACAATTGCTGTCATTGGTTCCGTAATAACCAGCTGGAACAGATATTTGCAAATCTGGAACATTCTTACAGACATCAATGTCTGGGCGGCCGTCCACAGTGCCAGGACCGCTCGTTGGTGTCGAAGTAGTGCTTGTACATCCATGCCATGTCGTATTGAGTCCTGTAAATCCGGCCTGCGCGGAAGCTAGCTGAATATAGCCATAGTTCTGAGACCAAACCTGTCCTGTAATATCTCCGGTGGAAAGGTTGATATGTGGCGCAATAGTAGCTTGAGAAGGAGCAAAATTAATCCAGCCAGTATTTTGTCCCCACGCGTATCCGCTCAATACTCCCGAACAATTGTTCTTTACTCCGCCAGTCGGTCCAGCACTTGCAGGATTAAGGTTGATCCAGCCCACTGTTTCTCCCCAGATTGTACCCGTCACTGCTGTATCGGTAACAGAAACCGCGACACCGTTTGTTGGCATCCAATTGATCAAATCTTTTACTCCGCTAGAGTCAAGATCAATATCATAGAACTGAGAATATTTCTGCGCGGGGTTGATCGTACCAGTGGCCGCTTTTGTTGTACTTGGCAAAACGATCATGCTCAGAATGAGCATGGGCAAGAATATGTTTTTAGTAAGCTTAAAAAGATTTGCTGTGAGGCGAGCAATTTGTTTCATGTACTAATGAGTATACCAAAACCGAACTGCAAACTAAAGGTTTAGTGTGGAATACTTTATATTCGCAGCAAAAAAGCCGGGAAATCCCGGCTTTTTTGCTTTTATGACTGAGAAGTTCGTTGTCGAGTAACAACAGAGGACGCTTTTCGTGCTTTGTTTTTCTTCATTTCGATTGTCAGTTCGTTATTTTTGACACCGACTGCGACACTATCCCCTTTGCTGATATTGTTCGAGATAATAAAGGAAGCGACAGGGTTGAGAATCTTTGATTGGATAATACGGTTGAGCGGACGAGCCCCGTAGTGAGGATTGTATCCTTCCTTTGCAAGGTACGCCAATGCTTCATCTGAAACCTCAAGCGTAATTCCTTTTGCTGTAAGGCGCTCTTGAACGACTGCAACACGAATGTTTACAATCTGCTTGATTACCTCTGGCGAGAGGACATCGAACATCACGATCTCATCGATTCGGTTCAAAAATTCTGGACGGAAATGATTCTTGAGGCTGTCCATTACTTTATCTTTCACTTGCGTATACTGCGAGCCAGCGGCGCCGGATGAGAATCCTATGGATTCCATCTTTTCAATAAACTGCGATCCAATGTTCGATGTCATGATAATGATTGCATTCTTGAAGTTCACGACACGGCCCTTTCCATCAGTCATGCGTCCGTCATCGAGAACCTGGAGCAATACATTGAAGACTTCTGGGTGCGCCTTTTCAATTTCATCAAAGAGAATGACTGAGTATGGACGATGGCGAATAGCTTCTGTCAGCTGACCGCTTTCGTCATGTCCAACATATCCTGGCGGTGAACCGAGGAGTTTCGAAACGCTGTGGCGCTCCATGTACTCGCTCATATCGACGCGAACAAGAGATTTTTCATCGTTGAACATGAACTCTGCGAGAGCTTTGGTAAGTTCTGTTTTTCCGACACCAGTAGGGCCAAGGAATATGAATGAACCAATTGGCTTGTTCGGATCTGAAATTCCCGCGCGTGAACGGCGGACAACGTCAGCGATTTTCTTGATCGCATCTTCTTGTCCCACGACGCGCTTTCGAAGTTCGTCTTCCATTCGTTCAAGTTTCTGGCGCTCTTCCTCTAGCATTTTAACGAGCGGGATTCCTGTCCACCGAGAAACGACTTCGGCAATGTCTTCGGCAGTAATTTCTTCTTTGAGAATGCGGCGTGACTTCTGTAATTTTTTCAAGCGCGCAAGTTTCTGATCAAGTTCTTTCTGAAGTGCAGGAAGCCGTCCGTAGCGGATCTCTGCAGCTTTTCCGAGATCGACTCGAAGTTCAGCATTCTCAGCTTCAAGACGCATGCTATCAAGTTCTTTCTTGATGCGGTGAATGTCTCCCACAGTTCCCTTTTCGTTCTGCCACTTCAATTGAAGCTCCTGTGTTTTTTCATGCAGGTTAGCAAGTTCTTTCTCAATTTCTTTGACGCGTGATTTTGCTTCCTTGTTGTCGCCGGCTTCAACTTCGCGCTTCAGCGCCTCACGTTCGATTTCCAAACGTGTTGCTTTGCGTTCAGATTCTTCCAAAACTTCCGGCTTGTTTTCTAATGCCATGCGAAGCGCAGATGAAGCTTCATCGATCAAGTCAATTGCTTTGTCTGGCAAGTATCTGTTCGTGATATATCTTGAAGAAAGCGTGACTGCCGCAACGATAGCGTCATCAGTGATGCGTACGCCGTGATAGATTTCGTATTTTGATTTGAGTCCGCGCAAAACAGCAACGGTATCTTCAGTTGATGGCTCATCCACATACACTGGCTGGAATCGTCGAGCAAGTGCAGGATCTTTTTCAATATGTTTCTGGTATTCCTTGAGAGTCGTAGCGCCGATTGCTCGAAGTTCGCCACGAGAAAGTGCTGGCTTAAGCATGTTTGAAGCATCGAGAGACCCTTCAGATGCTCCAGCTCCTACGATAGTATGAATTTCATCTACGAAAAGAATGATCTTGTTATCAGACTTTTCGATCTCTTTCATGATTGCTTTCAATCGGTCTTCGAATTCTCCACGGTACTTTGTACCGGCGAGCAAAAGTCCGAGGTCGAGAGATACCAGCTCTTTATCTTTGAGAGATTCAGGAACATCACCTTTGGCAATGCGCTGAGCAAGGCCTTCGACAACAGCAGTCTTTCCAGTTCCCGCTTCTCCGATCAAAATCGGATTGTTTTTTGTACGGCGAGAAAGAATCTGCATGATGCGCATGATCTCAGTATCGCGGCCGATGACAGGATCAAGCTTGTCTTGTCGAGCAAGAGTCGTGAGGCTGCGAGTGTACTTGGTAAGCTGGCGAGTCTTTTTTGAATTTGGAACATCAGCACCGCCTTGCGCTCGAAATTCTTCGATCACTTTAATGACTTGGTCTTTCTGGATCTTGAATCGGGACATAATGTGATGCGCTTCACTATCTACTTCAAGAATGGCAACAAACAAATGTTCAGTGGATACAAATTCATCCTTCATCGCTGCTGCCACTTTGCTTGAAAGCTCAATAACCTGAGCAAGATCTGGAGTAAGGTAAATCTGGTATGAAGCAGAAAGTGTGCTCTGAGATCCTCCAGCTTCGATGGCTTCCAAAATAGAATCTGTCAAAAGCGTCGTATCGACTTCGAGACGATCGAGTATTGAAAGAACCATGGATTCCTCCTGAAGAAGGAGTGCTGCAAGCAAATGAACTGAATTAACGTGGTTTTGGCCGCGTTCAATGGCCAGTTCATGGCTTTTCCTAATGGCTTCTTTGGCTTTGGTTGTGAAATGGTTGAATGGGGGCATATTTATAGTATACACTATGTGTAAAGTTATAATACAATTTAATTACTCTGTTGTCAATACTACCTTAGTAAACGCCATTTCTGCTATTTCTTGGGCTGAAACTATGCTTGTAGTTTCTCCGTTCATGGCGACAACTCCGGCAACAGCTCCATCTAGATTGAGGATGGGCAGTCCGACATAGTCAGTCAAGGCTCTATCAACGGTAAATTTCTTTTTGGCAGTATCTACTTTTTCAACATACAGTTTCTTAGTTGTGGAAGTTTGTGGATCATACAATACGAGCGTCTCCCCTTCACTTGGCAATGCTTTTGCAAAGGCAAGCACATGCGGCATGGTAACTTTGATTTCTTTCGTAAGGTCTAATGCGTTATACGTAAATCCATTCGGTGCACGAAGCGAACGCGTATAGCTCAAGGAATTATTTTCTCCCGTTCCAGGATATATGAGCGCCTTGGAAACTCCTTGTTCATTGGGGGTAGTTGTAAAGAATTGTCCGGCTTCGCTCGTAATAAATCCAAAGCTGTTTTTAAGACACGTTTGACCTGCTAACTTATCAGCCTCTGTAAGATTACATTCATACGAGATAGTGACTGTTGATTTTTTTGCATTTTCAACGACAACTGGAACGATATCACTCTCCTTTACCATCACAACTTGATTTCCGGATGCTGCTGGAGGTGGCGTTTCATCTGAGACTTTCTCTACGGTGCGCTGAATAACTTGGTTGATAACAGAACTCACTGTGGGAGATTGCTGCAGTAAATATACGGTAGTAATACCGGTCGCAATGGAAGTCACAAAAGACACGAGCAGTGTCAGAAGTACTAGCTGGTAATTTGTTAAATCTTTCAAATCCATGGAGAAAGTATACCATGACCTGAGAGAGAGGAATATATCCAATTTACTTCAATAATTCCAAGACGTGGACTAATGATTTCAGGAAATAATCAATTTCTTTTTTTGTAGTTTGCCGTCCAAGGCTGATGCGGATACTTCCCGCTTCGCTGTCAGGATTTTCAAAACCGAGAGCTTCGATAACATGAGAATTTTCTGGATCGGTGCTTTTGCATGCGCTTTTTGCTGACACGCAAATACCTTGTGCGTCGAGATATATAACCAGCATCTCGCTCTGATAGCCTGAAATAGTAATGTTGATGTTGTTTGGCAATCGATTTTCAGTATCACCATTTATGCGGATTGAATATGGCAGTTTAGAAAGTTTGTCCGTGGCATACTCTCTCAGTTTGGTTAGGCGTGCTGTTTCTTTCGCTCGGAGCGTTCCTGCGATTGTAACCGCCTTTGAAAATGCTGCTATCGCCGGAACTGATTCTGTTCCTGGCCGCACGCCGTATTCCTGGTCTCCGCCAAACATGATGGCCGAAACCGGCGTGCGGCGCTTGATATAGAGCGCCCCCACCCCCTTCGGTCCATACAATTTTGAACTGTTGATAGTCAGCAAATCAACTCCCATTTTTTCTACTGAAATTTCAATGTAGTTCAGCGCTTGGCTGGCATCGGAATGCAAAAGCGGATACTGAGAACTGACAAGTGCGTCTTTTTCTTTGTGCCTGCGCGCATGACGAACTTCTTTGGCGATTTCTTGGATAGGTTCTATGGTTCCGATCTCATTATTGGCAAGCATGACAGATACCAACATAGTTTCCGGACGCATGGACTTGCGAACGTCTTTGGGATCAACCATACCTTTGGTGGTTACCGGAAGCACAGTGACATCAATTCCCTGAGATTGAAGTTCTTCTGACGTGGCTTTGACTGCGGCATGCTCGATAGCTGAAATAATAATATGGGGACGGACAGTCGGATACTTTTTTTTGAAAGCGGCGACAGTTCCAAGAATAGCAAGGTTGTCGCTTTCGGTTCCCCCGGAAACAAAAACAATCTCATCTGCGTGAGCGCCGATCGCACTCGCCACTTCTTGGCGTGCAGCATCAAGCACTTGCTTAGCTTTCACGCCAGGCCGATGAAGGGCGCTTGGGTTGGCAAAAATATTTTTTGAATGCTCAAAAAGCACGCGCAAAACCCCGGGATCGACGGGAGTGGCTGACGCATAATCTAAATAAACTGTAGGTTTGGTGTTTTTCATCAAAATTGCTAAAAAAGCCTTTATATTATATACTTTGTGCCTGTATGGATACAAATACACTACTTATTTATATATTAATTGCAACTAACCTCCTCACTATCGCTTGGCTCATTCGAACCGAATTACGGCTCAATAAGTTCTTTGGCGGCAAAAAGGCAGGCAGTTTCGAAAGTGTATTGGTAAGCATCCAGCGCGGTTTGTCAGGTATCGAGAGCACGCATGATGAGATCAAGCGCCGATTGGTCGGTGCTGAAAAGCGCCTTGCCCGCTCAATCCGAAACGTAAAGACAATCCGCTTCAACCCATTCACCGATTCAGGAAGCAACCAGAGTTTCGCTACTGCCATTATAGACGATCATGGTGATGGCGTCATTCTTTCCAGCTTGTACTCTCGAGAACGCGTCAGCGTCTTTGCAAAGCCCGTGCTCAAAGGTAAAGCTCAATATGATTTAACAGAAGAAGAGGACACCGTCCTTAAAGAGGCATTTTCGAATGAATAAACCTACCGCAGAAACTACATCAAATATTCGTCCGCCCGTAGTAGTTATTATGGGACACATCGACCACGGAAAGTCGACGCTTCTTGACTATATCCGCAAATCAAACATTGTGGATGGCGAAGCCGGCGGCATTACCCAAAAACTTTCTGCATATGAAGTAACTCATCCTGACGAGCACAAAGTAGAACGCAAGATCACCTTCTTGGACACTCCGGGACACGAGGCTTTCTCAAAAATGCGTGCTCGTGGAACAAAGACTGCGGATATCGCCATTCTCGTCGTTTCAGCTGAAGACTCAGTCAAAGCCCAGACACTTGAAGCTTGGGAGACAATCGTCGCAAGCGGCATTCCCTATATTGTAGCTATTAACAAAATCGACAAGCCTGGAGCAAACGTAGAAAAGACCAAACTCGATCTCGCCGAAAAAGGCATCTACCTCGAAGGATTCGGAGGCGATGTTCCCTTCGCAGAAATATCAGCAAAGCAAGGAACAAACGTGGACGGATTGCTCGACCTCATTCTTCTCGTAGCAGACTTGAACAATTTTACTGGCGACCCAAAACTTCCAGCAACCGGCGTAGTCATCGAATCTCATCTTGATCCAAAGCGCGGAATCGCAGCAACGCTTATCATCAAAAATGGTTCTATCAAAAAAGGCGACTTTATCGTTGTTGAAGATTCTATCGTAGGCACTCGCATTATCGAGAACTTCATGGGCAAAGCGATCACCGAGGCAACCTTCTCATCCCCTATTCACATGACTGGCTTCGACAAGCAGCCAAAAGTAGGAAGCATGTTTGAAGTGTGTCACACAAAGAAAGAAGCAGAAACAAAAGCTCGCGAATGGAATGAACTCAAGCGAGAACTATCTGGTCCCGCAGAAATGCCGCAAGCAACAAGCGACGAGATCAAGCTCGTTCCCCTCATCATCAAGTCAGACGTAGCAGGAATGCTCGACGCCATCGAAAAAGAAGTCCGCAAAATAGAACTTCCAAACTCAAAATTCAAAATCCTTGATATGAGCGTTGGCGCTATCGGTGAAGGCGACATCCGCAAAGCAAGTTCAGACAAAGAAATGATCATTGTCGGATTCAACGTCAAGATGGATCCTCGAGCTCGCGACTTGTATGAAAAAGAAGGAGTCACCGTAGAAACATTCGATATTATCTATAAGCTTACTGACTATCTCAAGGAGCAGATCTATGAACGACGCCCTCGCATTACTACCCTTGAACCAAGCGGCAGTGCCAAGATCATCCGTATCTTTTCAGCGACAAAAGACAAGCAGGTTATCGGAGGCAAAGTCATAGATGGCGCGCTCACTGGAAATGCCCAAGTCCGCATCCTCCGCCGTGAAAACGAAATCGGCCGAGCTCACATTGTGGAACTTCAGCACAACAAGATGAAAGCAAAATCCGTAGAAGCAGGCATGGACTTCGGAATGCTTATCGAGTCAAAATATGAAATCGCAGTGGGAGATGTTATCGAAGCCTTTACTATAGTTGAGAAATAAATCATGGATGCACACAAAGAAAAATTGGAGGAGGTTATCCGCCGGCACGCAGCCGCTTTTTTGGAGCGTGAAAGCAACCGCGAAGCGCTGATCTCGGTCACGCACGCAATGCTTACTCCAGATACAAAAAACGTCATCATCTATCTCTCAGTGCTTCCAGAAAACAAAGAGAAAGCTGTTCTTGATTTCGCAAAGCGATTGCGCACTGAAATGCGCACATACATCAAGACGCACACCAAATCCCGCGTTATCCCCTACGTTGATTTCGAGATCGATCTCGGAGAGAAACATAGACAGAAGATAGATAATTTATTAAGATAAAGCCTGTCCTACGGAGCCCCGGCGAAGTAGGATTTGTACAAATAGAAACTGGTCAGCATATGACCTAGTCGCCAAGTGGTAAGGCAAAGGTCTGCAAAACCTTTATACGGCGGTTCGATTCCGCCCTAGGTCTCAACGTTTTGTTTTACAAAATGTACACTGATGATTACATGGTAGACATTGATTACAGAATATTGTTCCTTTGTCTACAAATTAGTATAATCAGCAGGTGAAAAAATGGAATGATGCCGACTTGGCTAAGTCAGTTAAAAATTCAAAAAGTATTAGGCAGGTTTTAGCGAAACTATCTCTTGTGGAGGCTGGTGGAAACTACAGTCAAATCAAGCAAAGAATAATCGATCTTGGTTTAAATATTGACCATTTTCATGGCAAGGGATGGCGGACAGGCTTACATATTCCCACAACAAAACCTAAACCATTATCGATGCTTTTAGTAGAAAACTCGAGTTACCAAAGCCATAAATTAAAAATTAGATTGTTCGCAGAAAATATTAAGAAACAATCTTGTGAATTATGCGGGTGGGCAAAGAAATCACTTGATGGTAGAATTCCAGTTGAGCTCGATCATGTAAATGGAGACCATAGAGACAATAGGATTGGCAACTTACGAATCCTTTGTCCCAATTGCCATAGTTTGCAACCAACACATCGAGGTAAAAATATAGGAAAGAAAAGCGGAAACGGGTCAGTGGCGTAATTGGTAGCCGCAGCAGACTTAAAATTTGCCGGTCGCAAGACCATGCGGGTTCGATTCCCGCCTGACCCACACAACAAAATAATAAAGCCGGGGTGGCGAAATTGGTAGACGCACTTGCCTTAGGAGCAAGCGAGGCAACTCATGGAGGTTCAAGTCCTCTCCCCGGCACAACGATAATGCACGACGCAATTAAAAAACTCATCTTAGAAAATGAAAAGGATACTCGGGTTGCTCTGACCAAACAGTATCCTTTTCTTGTTATTCCCGTACTAGAAACAAAGCGATTGATCAATAAACTGCGATACAATCTATCAAGCAGGTTCGATCTCAAACATTCGGACCCAGAACAAACCACGGCTTGGTTTAACATGACCGAACACTCTTCCCCGCTCTACCGTAAATACAACAAGCGCGAACTCGACGATGGCAAGATATTAAATATACAAAAAGCTATTCATTCGCTTGATGGCTTGGTGCTCGAACCAGGGCAGATTTTTTCGTTCTGGAAATTCGTCGGAAGAACTGGAGAGAAAAACGGCTTCTCGAGAGGCCTCGTATTATCAGATGGTAAATTGCTTGAGGATTTTGGTGGCGGGCTTTGCCAGCTTTCAAACCTCATTGCGTACATGTTTGCCTGTACAGAATGTACGTTTATTGAACGCAGGCACCATTCTCGTGACGTATTCCCTGACAGCAACAGAAGCGTCCCTTTTGCGAGCGGTGCTACCGTGTTTTACAATCTCATAGATCTTAAAGTACAAAATACCTACTCCTTCCCCATTCGCATCAATCTTCGAACAACCGACACCCAACTTCGGGGCTCGCTTTCGGCGCCGCACCAGCTCGACTATTCTGTATCGCTGCAAGAACGCGATGCTGGATTTATCAAATCGAAAAATTCCGGCAGCACCTATCGATACAACAAATTAGTGCGCGTATTTTACAAAAAAGGACTTCCTGATGGCAAAAAAGAAATCCTTCGAGAAGAGCCATTATGGGAAAATCTCGCTATAGTCATGTACCCTGATAGCCAGATCACGAGCCCCATCGAAACCACATAAAACCCGTTCGATATTGAGTTTTTAGGATTTTAGTGTATACTTAGAAACGTTTTAGAAGAAAACAGACCAGCACCCGTAGCTCAGATGGTAGAGCAGCTCCCTTTTAAGGAGATGGTCGGAGGTTCGATCCCTCCCGGGCGCACACCCTGTGTGCGCAGCACACATACTAAATTGCGCGCCCGGAGCACTGTGCCTGCGCACAGTGCGTGAGGGATCGAAAGGGATTTCGATGTCGCCGCTCTGGGCGACCGAAATCCACCCGCGGCGGTAGCCGAGATCCCTCTTAGGGAATATGTCAATTTATACTTTATATCTCCAAATCCCCCTTACCCCATAAGGGTTTTTATCTATCCTCCTTACTTGACTTTTCTACCAATATGGTGTATAATGTATACAAGATCCTTAAGAACTGTTAGCTAGGTGATTTGTGGGCAGAACAACTCGTTATGCCTAGTAATCACCTATTCCTAACTTAAATAAAACAAAAAAAACACGCATATGTCAGCACCAGCAGCAGCGGCAGATCCGCACGCAAAAAAAGAACATCAAGACCCTAACCCAAAAACTACAATACTTAGACCATTAATGATATTGGTATCTATAGGTTTGTTGATATGGGCAGTTACTGGAGGTTCTTCTAGTAACACCACCGGCACTATCAGTACTAATGGCAATACAACAATTATTGTTAAAGATTTATTACGGTATACGGAAACTGCAACAGTGACTATATCGCAAAGTACTACATTCAATTATACAGGTACAGATCACTTCTATACTTGCAGCAACGGCCGTGCACGTGTCACTACCGAAAAAAACACAACCGGAATACTAAACGGTTGCGAATTTGAAGATAGAGATGTTAGCAGCCTTGACGACACCAGAATCTGGCGCATAGAGCCACTTTCAGGAACAGTAACCATTACCTTAACTAAAAAAAACTAGTGCGATGAGCCACCAAGAACACAATCCCGACAAAATTGAAAACAAGGTTAGCGAATTTTTTAGCGGACTAAACGAATACGTTCTTTCCGCCCTAAACATACTTGTTTCATTACTTTACTTCAACAATGTGTTAGCTTTGGCTGTACACTTCCTTCTTAACGCGGGCATTGCATATTTTTTTGCAACTTGGTTTGCCTCGTTATTGCATATTCCGCTTATGGAATCAATACCTGGACGACTGATACTTGTTGTACTTCAAATCGGCACGATATACCGCTCGTACGAAACCTGCATTACGGTGCCTACATACCATGGATATTTACTCCGAGTATTCGGAATAAATACCCACCTTACATTAAGAAGTGGTACTTGGCCCATGTTCCTCCACCCGCTATTCAGTATTGAGGCGCATGAGGTAGTAGATCAGCAATACAAGGCTGGCACGGTACCTCCAACAGTTATATCTGATAAGTCTAACTACACATTCATAGTAGAGGGATTGATCCCATACCATGTAACAGAAGAAGACTCATCAGTGTTCACTAAGTCGGATGAAAAGGACATATTAAAGATGATTAACCTGCGTGCAGTAAATGCCGCTATAAGCATCTTTAATCGAAACGAATACATCACCACCACCCCCGAAGAAAGCGAGATTCACAATATGGCTGAATTCAACGAGTTCGTTTACTACGAAATCGGAACTGAAGCATTAAAGGAACGTGGAGTAACGGTGGATACGCCGATACTGACCTATGTGCTAACCGAAGCTACGAAGAATGATTTCTCTCAAAAAACCAAAGCCCTTAACACGGTACTGGCAAATAAGAGCGTTGTTCTTGGACAAGCAAATGCACTAGTAGTGTACAAGCAACTTCTACAAGATGCCGGTATGAAAATTTCCGACAGCGAAGCTGAACTCGCAGTTCAAAAAGCAATCAATGGCGTAAACATTTACGACTTTGGCGGCAAGGGCGGCGACGGAGGGGCAATCAAGCTACTCAACATAACGGCTGAAGGCTCATCTAAAAAATAGCCAACGGCACTAGAAGATACACGAAGAAATAAACAGAAATAAACACCAATGCACCAGCCTCAAAAGCTGGTGTATTTTTTTATCTCCAATGTAAATAATGAAAACAAAAAACCACCCTCTCTCAGGGTGGTTTTTTGTATATCTAGTGTGGAAACGTGATCGTTGTACCTGGCGGGCCTTGTATGCCGAAGGTGTTAACGATGAGGCGCATGATACCGAATACTGAGACCATGATCACCAATCCTATGAGACCCCAGAGAAGGTGCTGCTTGCCGCTGGCAATTGATTTCTCTTCCCCGCTGCCTTGGTTCATAAGAAACTCTACTGCTCCCCAGATAAACACGAGGAGGGCGAGAGACATCATGAACACGATGATCGGATCAATGATCTGAGTATTGAGGCGATAGATAAGCGTATCTATGCTTATCGCGTACGCACTATGAATGCCGGTAAACCACCACGTAAACATAGTATTTTACTGACAACCAGGAGTGGTAACATCGTTGTCGATGACACAAGGAATCTGGTTCTGGTTAAGCTGTCCACCGCCGATACCGAGAGTTGACTGGAGGAATCCAACAAGACCCCAGATCGAAACGATAACGAAGAGACCAATAATACCGTAGAGGATGACCATCTTTGCCTTTCCACGTTCTTCTTCGTTTGACTTAGTAACAAAACTAACGACACCATATGAAACATACAACACGCCGAGGATGATCAAGATCGGCATCAAGTATCCGAGTACTTTCTGCACGATGTTCAACAACGCGAACAGCTGAGTTGCATTTTGAGCAAATGCGACAGCCGGTGTGAACGCAAGAGCGACTAGTCCTATCTTCTTCAAATTCTTCATAATTGTGTATGTAAACTACTAATAATTACTAACCTAATAACATGCATATAGTATATCATACCCTGCCCCGTAAAAGGCAAGCGCTGCCTGTTTAAAATCCAAAGAGTGTTCGCGTGAATCCAACGAGACCCCAGACTGAAACAATGACAAACATGATAAGCACTCCCCACAACATAACTTGTTTGGACTTCTTGCGCTCTTCCACTGAATCTGATGAGAGCACGTATTGAACGACTCCCCAGATGAAGTAGACCATGGCAAAGCTAAGTGCAATTGAAACGAGGAAGCGGTTGATAATGCAGGAAGCGGCGATGAATATATCGGCGAATTTTTTGATACTTACCGAACAGCCTGTCTTGTCGATATTTTGATTGGCTGTTTTGCCGGCATTATATAGATCGGCGTTGAGATCGGTATATGATTTATTTGGATCATAAATATCAAAACCGATCTTACTATTTGCATTCTGAGCAGCAGTAGAGGCCTTTGTATTGCCAGCCTGTGCCTGCGAACTGATCCATTGGTTGTAAATAGAAGGATTTGGAAGTGAGTTGTTCAAATACAATCCATTATAGTTTGCCGCACCGGCATCGTATGATCCGGAACTGTATGCGTTGCTATTGCTCTCTGATGTTCCATTATAAATACCTGGTGCTTGGTTTGCCGCGTCAAAATTCACATTGAAGCTGTCGATACCTCCTTGGTTTGTGGCTGCATCGCTGCTCGCCTGCGTGCCGTTGAAAACTGTAGAGTTCTGATTTGAGGCGCTTGTATTATTGCTTGTGTTAGCGGCACTGCCCTGGTTTACTGATGCGTCGCTATTGGCTTGAGTGCCATCGTGTATGCTTGTATTGTCAGCAGCACCTTGGTTCTGAGCACTTGTATTCGTATCTGATGTACCAGTATAGATATCGGAGTTCTGGTTAGTTGCATTGTTATTTACTTGAGTATTATCATTTGCTCCCTGAGTCTGCGAACTGCCGTTTGGATCATAGTATTGAGCAAAAGCTCCGCTTGGTACAACCAAGGCGACCAATATCAGTGCTGCTATTATTTTGTGGCTGATGTGGTTCATAGTTATGCCATGAGGGCTTCAATAGTTGCCTTAATAACAGTGGCGATCATCCATGCGCCCAAGAGAATACCTGCACCGATCAATGTATATAAAAATCGCGTCTTTGCCTTTTCCAGCTTCTCGCTGTTTCCTCGCGCAAGAACAAACATGAGACCGGAATAAATAATGAATGCGGCAACGATTGGAATAGCGATCTTGAGAATAAGACCGAGAACTGAAGCAATGAAAGATCCGAAGTCTGAAACATTGATAGGATTTTGAATCTTGCCAACGCCGTTCATTGCGGCCAAACTATTTCCATTCCCATTTCCACCAGGAGCTGGAGCCACTCCACCGGGAGCAGGAGCAATGCCTCCTGGCGCTGGAGCTGCGTTAAAATTATTCACCTGCATCTGAGAAGCTGCTGACGGTGTGGGATTTGTATTGAGCGAAGTACTATGACTATTGGTAGATGTCTGAGATCCGGCAGGAGCTTGCGTGCCATTCAACGGAGCAGCAGGACCTGCGCCGGGAGCAGTTGTTACAGGAGTAGCTGTGTTGTTGGTCGGCTGTGCCGTATGGACTGTCGTAGTATTGACTGCGGGAAATCCGTTCTGAGCAAAAACAGTAATACCAACAGCAGAAACTGCGACAAATGCGATACTGATAATTAAATAGTGAATTTTTTTCATAGGATAATGGTTAACTTACAAGAAACTACTATATTCGCCGGTGACGCCAAACGCTGCTAATATTGTTTTAACTACCAATACTGCGATAAGAATAATGATTACTCCAATTGCTACGTTTATAAAAATGCCTTTTGCCTTTCCTCGCGCTTCCTCGCTTGCACCATTAGTAAGGAAGAGAAATCCTGCATATGCAAACATGCCAGCACCAATAGGAATGGTCATATAAATAATCCAGGTCATTCCTCTATTGATGAGAACAACAATCTCAGGCCACCCGCAACGAGATTGACTTGAACGCCCATCGCAAGGAACGAGTCCGCCTGAAAGATCTGGTGCTTTGTCAAAAAGGGCTTTTATTCCTCCTGCATTTTTTGGAGCAACAGTAACTACGGGAGCACCTCCCTGGGATCCACTGCTCGAAGAAGAACCGAAGTTCCCGAAAGCGTAGAGATTTAGCTCGGTATCGGTCAAATCATACCGTATGGTTGCAAGGTCAATAATAGATCCAGTTGTATCAACCACTAGCCCAGAGCTATTGGTAGGTACGGTAAATGAAAGTGTCTGTGGTGCACTAGCATCATATTGTCGTGTGCCGAAGTTTTGAATTTCTTCTCCATAGAGCGAGTTTGCACTACTGGTGTAGCTAAATACAAAATTCACATCGTCGTCATGTGTAGGATTGCCACTGATTGTAAACGTTACTGTCATCCCATCTGAACTTATCGCCTTAGAAACTGTCAATCCATTCACCACCATGCCGGAAGGACCGCCTGCAATACCAGCGGGGGTAGTGAAACTGCCAGTATAGTAAGCAAGCCCATTCGTATCTTCGATAGAGTAGCCATATTGTGTTGCGGGCAAAATACCGACACTGTTGTACGGAACATCAAACTCCATTCGAGTCTGGGTGTTTGGAATGGTATTGTCTGCACGAATAGCCAAGGTGCCAAGTTGATGTCTCTCTGTTGGATCTGACACTGGCCACCAAAATCCTTGGAATGTAATCTGGTCAGGAGATGATCCAATTGCATAAAACTTGTAGATGAAATCTGTATTTGCTTGAGCTGGTGTTCCTCCTGGTCCGTCTGGAGTAACAATAACCAAGTTCCCTGTTTGAGCATGCGAGCTGCTAACCAGTCCGAACATAGCAACAAAAACAATCGCAAGAATTGTTGCAACAATCAAACGCTGTTTCTTTGAAAAAATAGTAGTGAATATGTGCGCCTTCATGTATCTCTATAGTACCGCGAAGAGCGGTCGTTAACAAGCGTTAATAACCGAATATGACCGAAAATTTACTTTGTGCATCACTTACCGCCTGTGTGGCATTCGTAGCACCGCGGACCACATTATCCACTAGAGAATTGAATATTGGATCAGTCAGATCCGCACCTGGATCATACCAACCGCGAGAAATAATAGCCGAGGAATAGAGCACTGGTCCAAACAGTATTTGCGGCACTTGAGCAAGAAGATCACGTCTAGCTGGTGCAACTGGCGATACAGGTATGAGAGCGCCAATAAGTTTTGCTGAAAATTCCACGCCGGTTAAATCAGAAGCAATATAGAGCGCTGCGTCGCGATTCTTGCTTGCCTTTACTATTGCCAATGCCTGGATTTTACCAAAAGTCATTTGCACTCCGGTTGTGCCAGACTGCGGAACTTTTGAAATATCGAAATTCAAGTTTGGGTTTTGAGCTACTATCATTGGAAGCTCGCTTGCGTATCCGATGTAGAATGCAAGTTGACCGCTTATGAATTGCGTACGTGCATTCGTAAATGAACGATTCCAAGTATAAGTATCTTTAGTAGGATCAACGAATTGCGTAAAGAATTTAACCACTGCCTCTGCTGGCGGAGCAACCTGCGAGCTTGCTGTCTGCTGAGTAGCGCTGATGCCAATCACTGGCAAAAACTTATCTGCTTGTCGGGTAACAATGCCATTTCCAGCTTGGAATAAAAGCATTGAAAGCACATCGCGAGCATGATTAAGGTTGCTATAGATACCGAATGGAACGGCGCTTTGAACGATATTCGAATTTCCGTCACGCTTGGTAAGAAGCGGGGTCTTTTCAGTCAGTTCATTCCATGTTTTTGGCGGAGTAGTAAATCCACCTGCTTCAAGGAGATCACGGTTGTAGTACATGATCAAAGGATCGATGGTCAGCGGCAAGCCAACAATACCCTGTGTAAGCATGAACATTTCCCCTTCTCCTGCAAATGTAGATCTGAATGTTGCTTCTGAGACAGTAGTATATGGAATAGCATAGAGCTTAGATTGATTCTTCAGAATCTGATCCTGACTCAATACTACAAGATCAGGTCCTGTGCCAGAAGCAATTGCTTCTGCGAGCTTGCTATTGAGATCGCCTGCCTGAATCGGAACATAGGTAATCGAATATCCTGCTTTTTGATGAGCAGCATTATATTCGCTCACCAATTTATTCATTACATCTTGCGGATAAGTACCCCACAGTGTTACCTGCCCTCCAACTGCCTGTTGGCTCTGTGCACCGCCTCCTCCGATTACTCCAGTAAATACGAGGAGTGCGAGAATGATAAAAACAACAAAGAAAATGATGACGCCAATTTGAAACGGTGATGCTTTCATATGCTAACTCTTTTTGAAAATAATCCCATAATGGTGCGCTCCTGCTTCAAATGTTTTTTCTACGGCAAAACCGAATTGCGCAAATAATTCTTTTGCTTTCGCTTCAGTAATCACATGATCGGGATGAGGCCCCATGCCCCCGAATGCATCGCTCCAGTCGACAAAATACGCAAGACCGCCCGGCTTCAATATGCGAGCAAGCTCGGTAAGAAACGCCGGGCGGTCTTCTGTTATAAACAAGACATTTGAAACGATAGCGCCGTCCATAGACCTGTCGGCAAGCTTGGTGCCCCCAACTTTTTCAATATTTGACCAGACGTATTGGATGTTAGTTATGTGTTCTTGCGCAGCGTCATTTTTGATGCGAGTCAAAAGATCCTTTTGTACTTCACAAGCATAAACCATGCCGTTTGGAGAAACGGCTTTTGCTGCAGGAAAAGTATACGCGCCACTTCCCGCACCGAGGTCTGCAATATGCATACCAGAAGTAAGTCCGAACTGTTGCACGTTTGATGAAGGGTCTGCGAACATGTATATATAGTATAGCAGGAAAAAATAAAAGATGTCGAATTAATGCCTACACTTTTGTGTGTTTCTTCTGATATTGATATATCTCATAAAATTTCGAATCTTTCTTTTTCGATAATTCATTAAAGCCTCCCTCTTCGACAATTGTACCTTTGTCAAAAACAACGATCTTATCAACATTTTTCAATGTAGAAATACGGTGCGCGATGCTAATGATAGTTTTCTTTTTTAAATGAGTTTCAAATCCTTCTTGGATAAGGGACTCTGTTTTGCTATCTAACGAGGAAGTTGCTTCATCCAGTACCAATATTTGAGGATCTTTATAGATGGCACGCGCAATTCCGATGCGCTGACGTTCACCTCCTGAAAGACGATATCCTTTTTCACCGATAAGGGTTTGGATTCCATCTGGCAATTGCTGCACGAGTTCAGAAAGCTGTGAAATCTGAAGCGCTGTATTAAAGAGTACTTCGTCAAATTCGCGCATCAACGTTATATTTTCTTTCAATGAGAGGTTAAACATTTCTGAATCCTGGAGCACAAGCGCAACCTCTTGCGTTATCTCCGAATGTTTTATCTTTTGAAATGGAGTATCTCCTATCTTAAACTCGCCCTTGTCATAGTCATACAAGCCGAGGAATAATTTTGCAAAAGTAGATTTGCCGCTGCCGGATTTTCCAACAACGCCTATCTTTTCATATTTGCGAATTGTAATAGAAATATCCTCTAAGCCTGAATTGTGCATTCCTTCTTCTGCGCCACTTCTCTTTGGATACCGGAAGGTTGCATGCTGTATTGAACAAGTGTCCCATTTTTTTGGAAATGCGAGTAATCCTTGCTTTCGTTCTGAATTATCGTAAAAGATTGGCATCATGCGTGAAAAACCAGCTTTCACACTGATTAGTTTCTCAAGAAGGTTCGTTGATTCGCCAGCAGAGTCTGTCAATTTTTTAAAATAGTTGAAAATGATAAAGATAGAACCAAGACTGACTGTTCCAGCAAGGAAACCCTTACCCGAAAGAATTAACATTCCCCCAATCGCAAGTGCGTTAATGAACTGGAATGATTTCCATTTTGAATTCCCCAAATCAGTCATTCTAAATTGGTAATCCCGAGAAAGCTCTTCTTTCGACATTATGTTTTTCTTGAAATCGCCTTTTGCTCCCAGTGTCTTGATTGTAAGGATATTGCTCAATCCTTCATAGTAACTTCCACTCGCGCTTTCTAGCAGCGAGTTGTACTCGTAGTTCATCCGAACCATTCGAGAATAAAAGCTCATTTGGACTGAAATGAAAATTGCCAAGTATGCTAAGCAATAAAAGAAGAAAAGCGGCTTAATGAAAAGAAATGCGATAGTAGCGCCTATCATAGATGCCCCTGTTGGGAAAATGCCATTGGAGAGTACTTCTTGGAGCGTACCCAATGAATCGATCCCATTCTGTATTCGCTGCACTTTATTGCCAGTATTTTCGCTATCATGCCATTTGACCGAAAAGTCCAAAAGCCGCTCGAACCCTCGAACTTTTGTAAGATATACAGTTTCAGATTTGATATTAGTAAGACGTTTCTTTGTATCGAGACGAACAAACGCTACAAGAAAGTTAGTAACAACAAGGAAACCAACATAGCTAAAGAAGAGTGCGAGAGAATCGCCGGATTTGTACTGGGTAAAGAAATCAACGATCTTACCCACGATAAATGTCGGTACGAGAGTGTAGAATGAAACGCTAATTAAAATTGTTGTATATAGCAAATACTGTTTCTTCTTTGTATCAAGAAGAAACAGCACTGCTTTAAACATGTCTTTGAAACTGAATCCTGGATCGTTAGTAAGTCCCAGTTTCATATGATTACATCATGGTAACTGATGCCACGCCGTCTCCTGGTCGGAGCTTCATGATTGATACTCCCTGCGTCTGTCGTCCGAGTGATGGAACTGAGGAAAGCGCTGTTCGGATCACTTGGCCTTTTTTGGACATGACTATGAGCTCTTCTTCATCAGTAATAACTTTTGCGATGATAAGGTTTCCTGTTTTTGCAGTAACCTTTGCTGTCTTGATGCCTGAACCGCCGCGGTTTTGGACTTTGTATTCTCCGAGCTTTGTTTTCTTACCCAAACCGTTTGCACTCATGACAAGAACAGTTGCGTCTTTGATTGTTTCTTTTTTGACAACATCAACACCGACGAGAAGATCGTTCTTTGCAAGCTTCATGCCGCGTACGCCTCCTGCAGTGCGTCCCATTTCGCGAATGTCGCTTTCTTTGAATCGAATAGATTGGCCTCCAGAAGTCACAAGCATGACATCGTCGCCTTTTTCTACAAGGAGGGCTGACTTGAGTGAATCATCTTTGTCGAGACGGATAGCGATCAAGCCACTGCGTCGTACATCTTTGAAGCTCTCGTATGACATTTTCTTTGCAGTACCATTTTCGGTTACGAGCATAAGAGAATGGTCTTTCTGCTTCGCAGCTTTTGAAACCGGAAGAATAGACATGACTTTTTCATTATCACCGAGTGACAAGAAGTTCATGACTGACTTTCCTTTCGTTGCACGCTTTCCTTCAGGAATATCGTACATTTTGATCTGATATGCTTTTCCAAGGTTGGTGAAGAACAAGAGATCGTCATGAGTATTCGCATTCAAGAGAATGTTTACGAAATCTTCTTCCTTTGTCTCAAGGTCGACGACGCCCACTCCTCCGCGCTTCTGAGATCGGTACTCAGTTGGATCTGTACGCTTGACGTAACCGCCAGCAGTAAAGACGAGTACTGATTCTTTTTCAGGAATAAGGTCTTCTTCGTTGATAGTCTTCACGCCGCCCTTGATGACTTTGGTACGGCGTTCGTCTGCATGCTTTTCTTTGATTTCTTTGAGTTCATCTGAAACGACTTTCAAGATCTTCTTCGGACTTGCGAGCAAGTCTTTAAGCTGCGCGATAAGCGTCTGCTTTTCCTTCAATTCTTCTTCGACTGCTTTTCGTTCAAGGCCAGCAAGCTTCTGCAATCGCATTTCCAAAATAGCCGTTGCCTGAATGTCCGAGAATTTGAATTCTTTGATCAAGTTGAATTTCGCAAGCGCTGCATCCTTAGAGCCGCGAATAATTGTAATGACTCGATCGATATGATCGAGTGCTTTTTTGAGACCGAGCAAAATGTGCTCGCGTTCCTCAGCGCGGCGAAGATCAAATGCAGTTCGTCGGCGGATAACAGTATCGCGGTGCAAGACGAAAGATTCGAGGATAGATTTGAGCGAAAGTGTCTGCGGCGTTCCATCAACAAGGGCAACAATGTTGAAATGGAATGTCGTTTCGAGCTGAGTATGCTTGTAGAGATAGTTCAAGACTTTCTGCGGCATCACGCCGTTTTTGAGATCGATAACGATACGAATGTCTTTTGTTGATTCATCTCGAAGACCTTTCACTCCTTCTACTTTCTTTTCTTGAACAAGTTCTGCAATAGACATGATCAAGTCTGACTTGTTCACGCGATACGGAATAGAAGTAATGATGATCTGAGCCATTCCTGCTTTTGTTTCCGTGATCTCAGCTTCACCTCGGCAAACAACGCCGCCGCGTCCAGTTGAGTACGCATGCTTCATGTCTGTAGAGCCATACACGATTCCTCCTGTTGGGAAATCAGGGCCTTTGATGAACTGGAGCAAGTCTTCAGTCGTAGCATCTTTATTTTCAATCAAGTGAAGCGTAGCATCAACAACCTCGCCCAAATGGTGCGGAGGAATGTTAGTCGCCATACCGACGGCAATACCGAGCGTGCCGTTCAAGAGCAAGTTTGGAACTGCGGCTGGAAGGACGGTTGGTTCTTTTTTGGTAGCGTCATAGTTTGGACGAAAATCAACGGTATCTTTTTCAAGGTCTTTGAGAAGCTCCATTGAGATCTTGGACATTTTTGCTTCCGTATAACGGTGGGCAGCAGCCGGGTCGCCGTCGATGGAACCGAAGTTACCTTGTCCGATGATGAGCGGATATCTGTATGAAAAGTCCTGCGCCATACCAACCATAGAGTCATACACGGCCATGTCGCCGTGAGGGTGATATTTACCGAGCACATCTCCAACCACTGTTGCTGATTTCTTTGTTTTAGCAGAAGCAACGAGCCCGAGTTCATGCATGGCATAGAGAATACGTCGGTGCACAGGCTTAAGGCCGTCTCGAACATCAGGTAGCGCGCGTGCGGTAATAACCGACATCGCGTAGCTGATGTATGAGTCTTTCATTTCCTTCGTGATGTCGATAGGAATGACGTTCGCTCGAGGCGCTGCAGGTTCAATTGATGCGGATACAGATGATTTTTTTGCCATAAAAAATTAATGAATATGAATTATTGCGTGCTTGCGGAATCAAATCCCTTTGAAGCAGTAGCGTACATTTCAACAACGCTGTCTTTGATAATAGTAAATGGACTCTCGATCGGTTTTGGAGCGACAACAATAGGAGACTCCTTCGGAGTAGCAAACGCCATGGTAGTAATCCAAATCAGAGCAATCAAAGCGGTGATGCCGAACGATCCGATAATCAAAATAGCTTTCCGCGTTTCAAGCGATTGAGAACGAAGCGTATGAACCATTGTTGCTGCTTTATTCATAGAGTTATATTGAAAGTACTACGACTTCCCCTTGCTTATCTGCTAAATCTTTCTTCTTTAGTACAAGCTTGTCGATGGTTTCTGTTTTCTCAGCCCCCGCTTCTTTGAGAAACGCCTTAAGGGATGCGTCAGTATAGTCGGTCGGAATAATGATACCAGGCTCAAGAGAAACCGCGAGCTTATATGCTGTCTTCGCATCCATCACTCCTTCTCCTTCGCCAACCGGTACAAACAATATGTCAGGACTTTCTGCTCCTTCTCGTTCTGATGCTTCAAGCGGCTTGCCTAGCGCTCCGAGAACGGTAACGTTGATGCCTTCAAGCACCATGTTGTAAACAGTATTGATGTATTCTTTTTTGCCGAGCATCGTCTTTGTCATGATGCCTTTAATGAAGATATCTTTGACTTCATAATCGCCAGGTCCAGTGATAGCAACAGGCTCCTCGGTTCCGTAGGTAACTGTTTCTATGCCGTTGTAATCTGGATGGTTTGTAGTCGAAAGTACAAGTGCTGAGCCGAAACGCGCAACTTTGCCGTCGAAATCTGATTCTTTGCTGATTGGGTTAAGGGCAACAACAGTATCCCCTTGTTGCAACTTGAAAAACTGTTTGCCGTGGTACGTGATAATCATGGGGCAAGTATAGCATGTTTTTAATCAAAATTAAAGGTATATCTAGCATGGTCTCGCCTGATTGCTAAACTTTAGGTTTTCACGCGGCTCGATCCAAATTACCTTCCGGTAATTTGCATATTTGGGTAAATATGGTAATCTATGCGAGTTATCAATCGGACTTTAGAGTAACCCTTCGAGCCCACCCTTCTCACGAAGATCAAGCGAAAAGAAACTAGAGTTAAGTCCGCATTTTGGCGGATTTTTTTATTTCAACAAGCGAGGAGCGACGTGGGAACGTCTCGTTCACATGGCGTCCGAGTGAAGTTGAAATATGCGGGATTTATCCCAAATATTACAAAAATATGACAACACAGACAGAAGAACAGGTTCATGTTTCAAGCGCAAAGGCGTTCCTCGATAAGGCACTCCCACCGCTCGAACTTGATACCCTCATCGAAGGACCAGTTATCGACATCGGCAAATCATCAGTCTACGTAGACTTGAAGCCATTCGGTACAGGTATCATTTACGGCCGTGAATTCATGGCTGCAAAGGATATCATCAAGAAAGTAAACATCGGCGACTTGGTTAAGGCCAAGATCGTTGACCTCGAGAACGAAGACGGATATATCGAACTCTCTCTCAAGGAAGCAAAACAGGCGCTCATCTGGAGCGAAGCTGAAAAAGCTATCAAGTCGAAGACTATCGTTGAATTGCCAGTCAAAGACGCTAACAAAGGCGGTCTTATCCTCGAATGGCAAGGCATCGCGGGATTCCTCCCAGCATCACAGCTCCGTTCTGAGCACTACCCTCGCGTTGAGGATTCTGACAAAGACAAGATCTTGAAGGAACTCCGAAAACTCATCGGCAAGAAAATCGCAGTTACAATCATTTCAGCGCTTTCAAAGGAAGGCAAACTCATCTTCTCTGAAAAGGATTCAAATCCTGACGAAAAGAAAGAGATCATCGGCAAGTACAATGTTGGTGACGAACTTGAGACAACAGTCGCAGGCATCGTCGACTTCGGAGTATTCTTGAAGATCGAAGAAGGTTTGGAAGGACTCGTGCACATTTCTGAAATCGATTGGGGTCTCGTTGAAGATCCACGAACTATGTTCAAGATCGGCGACGCAATCAAGGCTAAGGTAATCGAAATCAAGGATGGCAAGATCTCTCTCTCAATCAAAGCTCTCCGTGAAAACCCTTGGACTGAATACGAAGGCAAGCTGAAGAAGGGCGACATCGTCAAAGGCGCTGTCATCAAATTCAACAAGCACGGCGCATTGGTAGCAATCAAAGAAGGCGTTGCTGGACTCGTCCACAACTCACTCTTCGGAGGCGAATCAAAGCTCCGCGAAAAGCTCGAACTCGGAAAGACATACAATTTCCAGGTTACGCTCTTCGAACCAAAGGAACAGCGAATGACATTGGCTTTCCTCGAAGAAAAGAAAGCATAGTCTCTCGAAAAACCCGCTTCATGCGGGTTTTTTGTTGCATAAAAAATACCACCGCGCTTGTGCAGTGGCATATAACAGGCGTACATAGTTGTAATTAGTATAAATTACAAGAGGTAATTATCTTTTGGACCGAGCCAGACGAATTGGGCTGTAGTAACTGGCTCATTGGTGGTAAGGAGGGTAAATGTATCGTTTTTAAAAACATCGTAGTTGAATGCTTTCCATTCTGGATTTTCAGATGCAACGTTTTGCTTTTCAGTAAGTTCACCGAAAGCAAATGCGTGCGGCACCCTGCTCTGAGTTTCTCTGATTGTTTCCTGGAAATCAGGTATAACAAAAAAGGAAACATCTTTGAGGTAAACTTCATCATGTTCGGTGTAGGTGTTTCCAACATACACGCGCCACTTTCCCTTTGATTTATGTACAAGTACTTTCATTTGAAATTTTTTCTTACCCTAGCATTATTAGATACCCGACGCAATCAGTGGCAATTTGCTACTTCTGCCGTCGCTTCCATTCGTACATCATGACTGCGGCAGAAACTGACGCATTCAATGACTCCGCGCCGTTTTCCATAGGAATCTGAACAAGGAAGTCGCAGAGTTCAGCGGTCTTGAGGCGCATGCCTTCCCCTTCTGAGCCGATGACGATACAGACAGGCATATCCATATCTTGTGACCAGATAGTATGTTCGCCATGCTGATCCATGCCGATAATCCAGAATTTGTTTTCTTTGAGCGTTCTGATGGCTTCGTTCAAGTTCGTCACGCGAATAAGAGGGATCTTATCCATAAGTCCTGCTGCAGTTTTGTACGCAACTCCTCCAAGCGGAGCCTGGCGATGCTTTGGAACGATAATGCCATGAACTCCAGCCGCTACTGCGGTACGGATGATCGCGCCGATATTGTGCTGGTCTTCAAGCTCATCAAGCAGTATGACGCATGGGCGCTCGATGCCGACAATGGATTCAAGCCAGTCAGCCAGTTCCACATATGCTACTGGAGCAACGACGGCTACCAAGCCTTGGTGGATTGAACCGTCAGTCATTTCATTCAACTTGCTTTCGGCCACGAATGAGAACGTAATCTTGGCATTTGCAGCCAATGCCTTTACTTCCGATGTGAGCTTTGAATCAAGAGTATCCTTGATGAATAATTTCAACACCGACTTTGGATCGCGATTAAGCTTTTCCATAACAGGATGCTTGCCGAACATAAGAAGAGTGTTTTTTTCTTTCGCGTGATTCTGATTTTGTTTTTGCTGTGGTCTCATAAAAAATTTAATTAAATAATGACATTGCTTTCGCTCTTCCTTCTGAAACCATAACTTCCAACGCTTCACCGATCTTCTTTGAAAGTTTTTTTAGCTCCGCCATTTCTGGATCGCGGAAATCTTTCATCAAGAATGCGATGCGATCATCGCCGCCCGGTCGAGGTTTCAATTTGCCGCCTGGAGTAACAGGACAGATGCCGATGCGAATGCGGGAGAATTTCTGCGACTTCACTTTTTTGATAATCGATTCGACTCCATTGTGTCCGCCGGAACTTCTATCAAAGGAAATTTTAATGTCTCCAACGCCGATATCCAGATCATCATACAGAACAACAAGCTGATCCAATTCTTTCGGTGTTGTGATAAGCGGGGCAACACTTCCGCCGGAATTATTCATGAAATTGTTCGGCAGGACGAATTGCACTTTTTTGCCGCCAAGCTCCCCTTTTGAAACTAGCGCTTTGAGCTTCACATCGTCTTTCCAGTCTGAAAAGCCGTTCTTCTTGGCGAGTAATTCCAAAATGATCCTACCAGCATTATGGCGGTTCAGTTCATAGAGTTCTCCCGGATTACCCAGGCCAACGATAGTTATCATGGGGACATCATACTATATATAGTCATATTGGGGAAGACCATACAATCTACCTTTGTGTCAAGAGTAAAAGCAGGTTATAATTCGCCCATGGAAATCGAAACTAAACAAGTGCATGTCCAGAAGGAAGAATCCGTCTGGGACCTTATTCGCTTTGCCCTTGTAGTTTTTGTCATCGCTATGGGTATCCGGTTCTTTGTCGCCCAGCCATTCGTGGTTTCTGGGACCTCAATGGTGCCTACCTTTGCTGACAAGAACTACTTGATCATAGATGAACTAACCTACCACTTCCGCTCCCCAGAACGAGGAGAGGTTGTCGTTTTTCATCCACCCGGCCAGCCTAAAGGTATCTACTATATAAAGCGCGTCATTGGTCTCCCTGGTGAAACCATATCTATCGATGGAGGAACTGTAACTATCATCAACAAAGATCATCCAAACGGATTTATTCTCACTGAGCCATACATCAGCGCTCCCACAAACAATCAGATTACCAAAACATTGGCCGCAGATGAATTCTTCGTAATGGGAGACAACCGTCCATTCAGTTCAGACTCTCGAACCTGGGGCACGTTGCCTGAAGGAAATATTGTCGGACGTGCATTCTTGCGACTCTTCCCTCTCAAATCGATCAGCGTATTGCCAGGCGCTCACAGCGATTACTCAGTGCAATAATCACTAACAGAATTCTCACAAAATACCATGGACAAAGCAAAGAAAATTTCAAAAGAATCTCCAGCAGCCCCGAAAGGAATGCGAGACATTATGGGCGAACAGTACTATCTCTTCCAGGGCTTCTTTGAAAAGGCGCAGGAAGTAGCAATGTACTACGGCTTCTCTCCTATCGAAACACCGATGCTCGAACACGAATCTGTGTTTACTTCGGCAATCGGTATCGGAACAGACATCGTAGACAAGGAAATGTATACGCTCAAAACGAAGGGCGGCGATCATCTTGCCCTCCGTCCTGAACACACTGCTCCTCTTATGCGAGCATATATTGAACATGGCATGCAGAACCAGCCGCAGCCAGTTTTGTTCTACCAGTATGGTCCTTCATTCCGTCACGATAATCCTCAAGCAGGACGCTATCGTCAGTTCTACCAGTTTGATATCGACGCACTCGGAAGCGAGCGAAGCATTATTGACGCTACCGTTATCAAGACCGCTGTTACCATTCTCCAAGAAGCAGGCGCTCAGGATCTTTCAATTGACTTGAACTCAATCGGCGATAAGGAATGCCGACCAGCATATATCCGTGAACTCGTTTCGTACTACAAAAAACACGCGAGCGATCTTTCAGCTATCGACAAGGAACGATTGAAGACGAACCCTCTCCGCATTTTGGATTCAAAAGATCCGAAAACAAAAATCATCAATGAAGGAGCTCCGGATTCAGTTTCATTCCTCTGCCCTGCTTGTAAAAAGCACTTCAAGGAAGTTTTAGAGTTCTTGAGCGAAATGGATATTCCCTACACGATCAACAAGAACCTTGTTCGCGGACTTTCATACTACACTCGAAGCGTATTTGAAATCATTGAACGAAAAGAAGACGGCACAGAAATCACTATTGCAGCCGGCGGACGCTACGACTATCTCGGCAAGCACATTGGCAGCAAAAAAGACGTCCCAGCTATCGGTATTTCAATCGGCGTTGACCGAGTTGTCATGGCTCCATGGTACAAGAAGCTTTCTCCTCGCATCATGAAGAAGCCAAAGATCTACTTCATCCAACTCGGTGCAGATGCAAAGCTCAAGAGCTTAAACATCATTGAAATTCTCCGCAAGGCGCATATTCCAATCGCGCAGACGCTCTCAAAAGACAGCCTCGGCCAGCAGCTCGCTATCGCTGAACGACTTGGTGTTCCCTACACTATTCTCTTCGGACAAAAGGAAGCACTTGAAAACTCTGTCATTGTTCGCGACATGGCAACTCGCTCACAAGAAACTGTGAAGATCGCCAAGCTCCTCGAATACATCAAAGAACTCAAATAATTTTCGACACATCAATGTCTCACGATCCTGAAGAAATTGTTCAAGTCGGACATCCTGTCCTTCGAAAGGTCGCGCAGCCTGTCGCGACCAAGGAAATTACCTCGCCTAAAATAAAAGAAGTAATTCGCCGAATGAAAGCATCTCTCGCCTCGCAAGATGACGGCGTTGCCATTGCAGCACCGCAGATTGGAGAATCATTCCGCATCTTTGTCGTTTCTGGAAAAATCTTTGATGATCGTTTCAAGCGCGGAAAAGGAATTCCAAAAGGCGATAAGCCCTCTCATGAGGATGTTGTATTTATCAACCCGGAGATCATAAAGTTGTCCACCAAGACTCGCTGGCTTCAAGAAGGATGCCTTTCTGTCCGCCCGATTTACGGCGAAGTAAAGCGTGCCTTGAATGCCACAGTAAAAGCTCATGACGAACACGGCAAGAAATTCGAACGCGGCGGCGGCGGATTGCTTGCGCATATCTTTCAGCACGAAATAGACCATTTGGACGGCATTCTTTTTATCGACAAAGCTCGTAACGCTCACGAAAGCACTGCCGAAGAATATTATGATGCAGATGAAGCCTAACATTGCCTTTTGGGGCACGCCAGAACTTACCATAACCATTCTCGACTCGCTCGAAGAGAATGGTTTTTTGCCGCGCGTGATCATTACTGGAGAAGATCGACCGCAAGGCCGCGGATTAGTTCTCACTCCAACGGCTCCAAAGCTTTGGGGCGAAGCGCGAGGCATTCCCGTTCTCCAGCCAGCAAAAATAGATGCTGCGTTTTTGGAAACGCTCAATCAATATGACCTCGATATTTCCATCGTCGTTGCATACGGAAAAATCTTGCCGCAAGAAGCAATCGATCTTCCAAAATACGGAACACTTAATGTCCACTATTCCCTGCTTCCACGATGGCGCGGAGCGACCCCAGTCGAGTCTGCCGTCCTCGCGGGAGATACCGAAACGGGAGTATGCATTCAGCAAATGGTATACAAGCTGGATGCCGGAGATGTTCATAAACAAGAAACTGTTACTATCGGAGAGCATGAAACTGCTCCAGATTTGCGCGCAAGATTAAATATAATCGGCGCTCGCCTTCTCATTGAAACGTTGCATGCAATCCAGACAGGAACTGCTTCTCCTATTTCTCAAGACGAATCCGGCGTGACAAAATGCGGAAAGATCAAAAAGGAAAACGGCTTGATCGATCCCAACGGCGACCCCATAGAAAACGACAGAAAGTTCCGCGCATACTACGGCTGGCCAGGCCTCTACTATTTTATTGAAAAAGATGGCAAGCAGATGCGCGTAAAAATCACTGATGCAATGTTAGAAAACGGCAGATGGATAATCAAAAAAGTTATCCCTGAAGGCAAGAAAGAAATCGATTTTGCATTATTTCAAAGCTAGCTAGAATGAGAAATGCCGGGAACGCCACAAGCGTTCCCGGCATTCGGACATACTATTCCACCTAATCTACTTTTGATGTAAACGGATTTCTCTTTGAAATCCCTTTTAGCATTTTCTTTACGCTTCGCGCTCCTCTTCGGAACACTGAGATCTTATGATCCTTGCGTTCAGTAACTTGTCGGATCAATTCAGAACTTGCTTCATCCACTGCCGCATAGATATCTTCCGATTCAGCAAACGAATGGAATTTCTCACCATCGATCACAATATCGAAATCTGCTTTAAATACTTCTCCTTGTTTATGATGATTGGTTGAGCGCCCTACATCCACGTAAATTCGTTCGATGGTCTGAGATTGGGTGAATTTTTCGGCCGCATCGAGCTTTTTTTCAATATGCGCTCGAAGCTCGTCGGTCAATTCGATATTCGTTGCTTTGATGTTTGTCATAGAATGGTACTCGTCTAGGCTGCTAATATATACAGTATACACCTTTCCGAGGATGGGTAGTTACTCGATATTCACCGATAGGATCTTGCTCGGACTATGGTGCCCGCTTACTATCTTTACACGCCCTACTGGAGCCTTAAAATGCCCCGCCACGAGCTCTCTCACCCGAATATTAGCCAGATTGCGCTCAGCAGGCTCTCTGACTGAAATGCGAAAAGAATCCGGGGCAAGCTCTATAAACTGCTCCTTTTTGACTCCGGCTAAAACCTTAGCTTTGATATACATACCCTTTGCATTTTAGCACCTTTTTTGCTACTATCTTTCGGTAGTTCCACACGGTCTCGAAGCGGAACACATATTCCCCGGTAGCTCAGCGGTAGAGCAATCGCCTGTTAAGCGATTGGTCGTAGGTTCGATCCCTACCCGGGGAGCTTCACAAAAACACCTATTTTATATGGGTGTTTTTGATTGCCATACTTAGGAGTTCGAACCTGTGTTACAATTTGCATATTAGCGTTAACAATATTTTTTATGAAAACATTAAAGTGTGATTTGTGCGAAACAACAGCTCAAGGAGAAACATTTGAGGCATGGATGCAAAATCTTATGCCGCACTATATGCAAGCTCATGCTGACGTTATGAATGACCCCAAGAACGGCAAGGAACAACAGATGAAATGGATGGAAGAAAATAAAAAACGATTTGAAGAAGCCAAGTAAATTAGTATGACTATTTTCTTCTTCTACCTCCTTGCATACCTCGTATTGTCTTTCGCACTTGGTGCAATTTGGCACATAGTTTTGTTTAAGGAGTATTATAAAAAACTCGCGATATATTCGAACATCGAAAAGCCTCGGTTTGCCTTCGGTTTTTCTGCGATGCTTATTCAAGGTATTGTATTTGCGTATATGTATCCGCTCGTACAAAATCCTATTATATTTGGAATTGGACTTTTCGGATTGCTTGCAAGCTTCATGGTATTTGCAGAGGCTGGTAAACAAAATGCTACCTCATTATCAGGATTCGTAGGTATCCAGACAGCATTTTCTGCTGTACAAGCTATTCTGGTGACACTAGCCTTTTGGTTGATATAACAGTACTTGCAATGCCCGTAAGCAAAAATACATATAAGATACGCTCTGAAGTTTTTCTCTGGCCTGGGATGTCTGGGTGGCATTTTATTGGCGTTCCCAAAAAACAATCGGGGGAAATAAAAAAACGATTTGGAGCAAACGCTAAAGGTTGGGGTTCGATTCCTGTATCTATAACCCTCGACAAGACAACATGGGACACTTCTATATTTCCCGACAAAAAATCAGGTACATACCTACTGCCCCTCAAAGTGGAGGTTCGCAAAAAGGAAGGCGTGCTCGAAGGTGATGTAGTAAATTTCTTTTTGAAGGTAAGAATATAACTATTTGACCCCATTAATACTCATTAATGATTGCTTTTCGAACATCATCCCAAGTTCGGAGCATTAGAACTAGAAACCGATCTTTGTTATACTTATGCATATGACTCTTACAAATCTCGCAATATTGTGTTTTGCTTCTATTTCATACATCGTGGGTTTCTATGCAATTATAAAGAATGGGTATCGTCCTAACATATTTACTCGTACCGTATTTCTTTGTTTATCCTTGAACAGTCTTGCCAGTGTTATTAAACTTGGTACCCAATCTTCTACCCTTACACTTGCATATGTTACATTTTTCGGGAGCTTACTAATATTTACTGGTTCAATTATATTCAAAAGCGAGAGATTGTGGGGTAAAAATGAAACTATTTCTACTATCCTCCTGGTTACCAGTCTTTTGATTTGGATTTTTACTGATTTTCCCTTACTTAATCTTTGTATAGGACTAATTGCACACTTGTTGGGTTCGTTACCAACCGTTACTCGTGTTATTAAAAAACCAGGAAGTGAAAATATTCCCTTTTGGTTATTATTTGCATTGGCCAGTATCATAGCTTTACTCTCCACCCATGGTAGCAATATCAAAGATTATATATTCGCTATATATTTCTGTATTTTTGATAGTGGCATGACGATACTTGCATGCAGAAAGTATTTTATAAAAAATCAATTGCTAACAATCTGACAAAGACTGTTTCGAATATCCTCCCAGGCTCGGAGCAAATTTGACAATTTAATATTTCATGCTATTGTTCAAGCAATACTGTTTTTTGACACACAACGTTATTTTAGTTGTCTTACTCGTGGTTCTTGAAGGGGTCACTAGTAAGACAACTAATTCTTCACAAAATTTAAACACACCATGGGTCAACGCATCTATAAAATTATTACTGACAAGGGAATATTGTATGCCGTATTTGATAAGGTTCTTGACCAATTTGTGACTCCACCTGCTGCATCAGTATCAGCACTAGAGCACGATGCGGAAGAGGCGAGCGAGGAAGGCATACTTGACCTTACTTCTAAAACACTCAATAAAGTTGATGCTGCTATAGCAAAACTTGAAGCAGGAAAAAATCTGAATAAGGGAGAGGTTGCTACCCTCTATTCTTTTAACAAGTTTCTTGAAGGAACAGTAGCAGAGCATCAATATACGTACCCAGAAATCGATCCAAAAAAAATTGAGGGTTGGATTTCAGAACTTAATCTAAAAGAACAGTTTATTGCTCAAGGTGATGAAAACGTTAGAAATTTTATTCACGACAAAGCGCTCTACCCTTCTTACCAACAAAGAGCATTAAACCCAAAACGACCATTAAAAGAATTAGACAAGGCGTCACCAAGTCAAAAAAAGCTTGCTGGCCGCTATCTCCGGGCACTAGTAACCATCGGAAACATACTTGGACCTAAAAAATCAACTATCAAACAAGTACTTACCAAATTTTTCAAAAAACTCGAAGGCACAGACAATTAATAAAAATCGTTCTGTCATTCAGTCCCAATATCTCGCCATAAGATTTATGGCGAGATATTTTATTTAGGGTTCAGAGGCTACAAAAATACTTTTACACACATTTTATATAGATGTTTTTGACTGCCGTACTTAGGAGTACGAACATCGTCGCATGTTCGGAGCATTAGTTTGACAAAAATAAAATATCGTTATAATGTGATTTAAATCACGGTTTTTTTGACATACCTAGTTATTGCTTATTGTGTCACCTCTGTCTCTTTATAGAAATAGTGGTGACGCAATAATTTTCTCACTTCATAACGACTACAATGAAAACAATGACTTTAACTGTCTGCGGATTTTACGTAAAACACGAAAACCTGCCAGGAATTCAGGATTTAGAAGCACAACATTGCTTAAAATACACCAGTGTGTCCAAAGAGCGCACGCATGCCTTAGACAACATGAGTGGCGAGATTACCCTAAACGCAGGGAGCCGCGAAGCAACAATGAAGCAAGGCGACAACCAATTTTCCTTTACTATTTTGTCAGTGACAGGCTTAAGTCTGCCTGGACAAAATGAAACCTACCCTGAACTGCAATTTGGTTCAGAAGAAGATTGCGAATTCCGCCTAATCACGAAACCAGATATAAATGTGGGACAAATCAATACATTTATTCAGAAAAACCTCTAAAACAAATAACATGTCTAGGAAAAGAAAAATTAAGACGGAAGCAGAAATAAATTTTGAAAACTTACAGAAATATATTGCGCCAAATACCATGGAGGAATATGTTTCATCATGCCGTAAAAGCCTTCAAAATTTCTTTGGCGAATCAAAAATACAATTTACTCGATTGGTTTATGATGGATTAGGCACAGAAACAACAGCCACCTGTACTGTTAAACATAAACATAAAAAGACAGACCCAATCGCAACAATCGTGTGGTCAAATGATGGGCAAACTCTTACAATTAACGATACTCAAATACCCTATTCTTTCGGCAGAATGGTTAACCTAATGAATGAATTAGGAAAATTGTTAGATAAGTTAAACCTATAAAATATAAGTTAGTACACAACTCTAGTAAACATCTTTACCATCATCTCGCAAGGGATGGTGGCTTTTTATGCCCTATCATATTTTAATATTGCCATTCGAACATCCCCCAAGTTCGGATCAAAATTTCTGTATAACCGACCATCCTCATTTGATTGGTTTTAAACAACCAGTTGCTTTTTCGCCATTCCTGATTACGGTATACTAATAGTCATGAAACGCAGCCATATATTTTTTGCGGTATTCTTATTAGGATGCTTGGCATTTATTGGATCATCGAGAACCGCACATGCGAGCACACTTCCCACCCAGCAACCATTTCTTTACAATTTACGTCTTGGCGCAATGGATAGCGATGTAGCACGTTTGCAAAAATACTTGAACGAGCACGGCGCTCTCGTAGCCACATCTGGCCCGGGATCATTAGGAAATGAAACCCAATACTACGGACCAGCGACGGCGCGTGCGATGCGGCTTTTCCAAGAAAAGCATGCGGGAGCAATCCTCTTCCCTTTGGGCCTCACCAAAGGAACAGGCAATTTTTATACTGCCACTCGAAATTTTGTAAACCAAACTCTGGGGCAAGACCCGATCTCTGAAACAGTTTCAAAAACAAGCGGCTACTATACTATCGGCGGCACACTAACAGGCATTACTGGCCAAATAATACTTCGAAATAATACTGACACCATAACTATTAATCCCGGCCAGAGCGCTACCTTTCGTTTTCCCACTAAACTTGCTTCAGGCCAATCGTACAACCTTGCCGTAACTCAAATGCCAAATGGTCAACACTGTTTTATCGCTCCTGGTCAAAATAGCAACGGCGTCGTATATAACTCCGATGTGAACATTCCTATCCAATGTAGCAGCAATGGCTTAAACCCATTTAAACCACTTATCCCATCAAGCGGCATAGCAACATATACAATCGGCGGAACGGTTTCAGGATTGACTGATACGGTGATTCTTGAAAAAAGCAACGGCGACAGTCTAACTATTTCAAACAATGGTGCTTTTGCATTTCCAACTGCTATCGCATCGGGCGGTTCATATTCGGTCAGTATTACATCTCAGCCAGCCGGACAGACCTGCAACATTGTAAACGACAATGGCACAAATATAAGCGCTAATATCACCAACATTGATGTCTCATGTGTCACCAATACATTCACTGTAGGCGGAACAGTTTCGGGACTTTCGGGGACTGTCATCTTGTTGAACAATGGAGGAGATGCGAACACGCTAACAAGTGATGGACCGTTTACATTTGCAACTCCGGTAGCAGAAGGCAGTCCTTACAGTGTGGCTGTACAAACTCAACCCGCAGATCAAACCTGTGTTATTACAAACAGTACCGGCATAATGGGAGGATCAAATGTGACCAATGTCAGTGTGAGTTGTTCGCTCACTCTTGTAAGCATTACAGTTACGCCAAGCAATTCTTCTCTTCCAAGGACCATTACTAAGCAATTCACTGCAATTGGACAATATGCGGATTCAAGCACAGCAGACATTACAGCATCTGTGGCTTGGGATACGTCCAATCATAGTATTGCGACGATCAATGGCACTGGATTAGGAACAGGAGTCAGCTCAGGAACAACACAAGTCTCTGCAACATTGGATGGTGTTGTTGGAAACACAAATCTAACCGTAACCAATGCAACGTTAGTAGCCATCACAGTCTTACCGAATAGTTCAACTCTTCCGACCGGCATCAATTTGCAATATACAGCCCAGGGTATTTTTTCCGATGCAAGCACTGTTAACATTACCAATCAAGCTACGTGGGAGGTATCCGACCCGACTATTGCCACAATTGATGGCACACGATTGGTGACTGGCGTTTCCCCTGGAATAACACAAATTAGGGCATCCCTGAATGCTGTTCTTGGAAGTACAAACTTAACAGTAACCGATGCTATTTTGGTATCCATCACAATCTCCCCTTCAAATCCTTCCGTCGCGAGAAACTCCACACTCCAATTATCAGCCATCGGTACATTCAGTGATAGTTCTGCCGTAAACATTACCAATCAGGCTGCTTGGACTTCTACAGCAACAAGCGTTGCAACCGTCAATAACACTGATCACAAAGGAAAGGTTACCGGTGTCGCAGGAGGAGCATCAAGTATTCGTGCAAGCCTTACCTTTATTATGGGCACTGCTACGCTGTTCGTAGGTTCTTAATTTAATGTAACTAGCAAAAACACTCATTTTATATGGGTGTTTTTATTTACTCTACTTACAAGTTCCAACTTTTGATATACTCATATCTATGGAACAGCCAAGAATGAATCAGCCCCCTACCCCTCAGTGGTCACATTTAGAAAAAGGATACGCTCCGATACGTACCTGTATCAATGATGCTGAAAATCTCACAGAAGAAACAAAAGAAAAGATCCAGGAAATAAAAAACAACGGACTGGAAGTTCCAATGGATAGTATTTCGCAAATTGATGAAAAAGAGAAACACTCTTTGGGGTATGCTTACTGCACAGGCATTATTATGACTGGAGTTGATAAGCATACAGGAAAACAAATATCATTCATGGCACACAAGGATCCTCACGGTTTAAAATCTGACAGTTTCAGAATTGATTTGGAAAAGAGAACCAGTGAACTGTTGAGCAGATCATTACCAAGAAGCGTGGATGCTGTACTTTTTGGTGGTAGAGGCGGACATATACATGACACTGACAGGCACGAGGATTCAATGAAATATTGGTCTGAAATTTGTAAAAAAATACTGCATTTTGAACCAACAATTTTGGGAGGTCCGAATATTTGGCCATTGCGCACAGCAGACAACTGGACAGAAAAGGAGAGAAAAGAGAGAGATAAATGGACGGATGTCTATTTTGATACTGAACATCGTCGGCTCGAATTAGTTCGAGTGGAACAATATAATAGCAAGCTCAATGAGCCTTTTACTGCTGCGGACTACTCAAAACAAAAAGAACGATGGGAGGGAGCCGAATAAAATTGACAATCCAATATTTCATGCTATTGTTCAAGCAAGAGTGCTTTTTGACATTTGTTTATTAGTGACCAGAGAAGGCCTCCCCTTTTGCGGCCACTAATAAACCGCACCGTGAAAAACAAAAAACGATTATTCTTTCTTAGAAGTTGGTCACATTTCATACTATCTACTGTTTTATTTCTGGTAACCGCCTATGTACTAGTAATAAACAATTACAACATGAGGTATGAAAATACAGCAGTACAGGTAGTCGGCTATCATCCAGGACACACCGACAAACACAACAATATAGAAGACTATTACCTTATTGCCCGCACAAAAGATTCAAAACTAGTCAGAATTTTAGTAAGCGAAAAGACTCGCCGGCATCTAGCTATCGGAAGCAAGTCAGTATTCCCTTTACGTAAAGTAGATATCGACCCAACAGACATTAGAGGCCCTATTTATTTCTTCAGTGCAATACTGTTGTCATTTATTTCTGTTTCGTACTTTTTCTTTTTATTCCTTTTCTATTTTGGATTGTATAAAGAATGGGATAACGTTCAGCAAAACAGTCTAGGTGGTTCAAACACACCTAGCACGCTACGACTACCCCTTTTGGGAGGATTCCTGTTTCGACAGTAAGATTAAAAAATGTAAAAAGGCTTGTAATTGTATATATACAATTACAAGCCTTTATTATTTCTCTCTTCAAATCACCTTTAGTGACGGGTCTTTTTGATTCATACTATGAAATTCAAAGTATGATAAAATAAATATATGAAAACAAATAGCAAAAAATATGTAGACGGGTTTGTAATCCCAATAAAAAAGAAGGACTTAGCAGCATATAAGAAAATGGCAACATGGGGAGCAGGCATGTGGATGAAGTATGGCGCTCTCAGTTATTTTGAATGTGTTGGAGAAGATCTTGGAGTAAAGAACGGCATGGGAATGGGCTTCAAGAAGCTCGCTGGATTGAAGGCCAATGAGACCGTTATCTTTTCATTCATCGTATATAAGTCGAAAGCAGACAGAGACCGAATCAATAAGAAAGTGATGAGCGATCCTTCAATGAAAGACTTTGATGAAAAATCAATGCCTGTCGATATGAAGCGATTCGTTTGCGGCGGGTTTGATACGCTCGTCGAAGGATAATACTTCAAATACCTTTAAGATCCCCTAGACGCCAAAAACACCCATGCAAGATGGGTGTTTTTGAATCATGATATACTTTACGAACTTATATGAAACTTCATCCTGACAAACAGCTTGAAATTACGCAGCCCGCTATCGCTCAGATTTTAAGCTTATATGCTATTTCTGATTTCACTTTCCAGCCTATCAAGGCAGGCATCGAAAATACTTCAGTATATATCGAAACCGGAGGAAAAAAGTGCGTCCTTCGTATCTATAGTCAAGGGAAAAAACCTGACAACATCATTTTTCTTGAGCTAGAGTTTCAAGACTATCTGCGCACGCGAGGAATACCCATTCCACATATCTACCCTACTTTGCAAAACCAGCCTCTTGCTATTGTTGAGATAAATGGAAAACGCTGGCAAGCCATTTTAATGGAATTTAAAGAAGGGATGAGCACTGAAATTCACCCAAACAATGCATTGCTCGCAGAACTAGCCCGAACCCAAGCAAACATGCATATCCTTGGAATGGAATTTGCTAAAAAGGCTGCAACGCTACAACCACCGATAGCTATTGTGACGGTCGAAACAGCCGGGAAAATTAAAACTTCCCCGATTCAAACAAAAGAGATGCTTGATTTTATCAACCGAGCCAAATCTTTTGCTTATCGACTTGACCCTCTCCTTCCCCACGGATACAACCATCTTGATTTAGATTTCGATGGCAATGTCATAGTAACGGGAAACACTATTGCCGCCATTGTGGACTTTGATGATTTGAAATACTCGCCTGCAGTGATGTGTCTAGGATTTACGCTATGGAAAATACTGAATGACAAAGGCATAGAAGGATTTCGGTATTATTTGAATGAATACCAGAAGGTTCGACCCCTCACAGAGCCAGAGCGGCAAGCGCTTCCGCATATCGTTTTCTTTCGAAATTACGAAGTTGGCATCATACTGCTTTTATTATGGGAACATGATACGCCGCTTACTGACATTCTTGCTATTCTCCAGCTCGAAAAAGAGCTGCCTGAATTACTCGGATAGCACCTAGTCCTTCTCCACAAAATCCTTCAATGCCTCCAATCGCTTTTCCCACTGCAATTCAAGCTTTGCGATGAACTTTTTTACAACACCCAGCGAGCGAGTGTCGAGAGACACAGTAGTATCCCTGCCGGCGGTTTTCAATATCACAATTTTTGCATCTTCTAAGATATGGAGATGCTTTCGTGCTCCCTGTCTGGTAAGCGGCAATCCTTTGACGAGAGAGCTTATGGTATACACTTTCCCGCCAGAAAGACGCTCAACCATTTCTAGCCTTGTCTCATCACCCAGCGCACGAAATAATTCAGCAGTGCTCATTATTGCTGTTGGCTGAATACTTTCTCGAGGCGATTCATCATATAGTCCCAACCGCCAGAATTATCCTTAAAGCTTTTCTCTGCCATCTCGACAGGCAATGCGGCAAAGCCAGATTCTTTGACTGTTACCTTTGTTCCTTCTGATTGTTCTTCGATTAAAAACTCAACGAGCGTATGAGGCAGTGACATAACATCTTCTCCGCCCTTATCGTTCCCTCCTGGAATCCATCGGAATGAGAAATAATCAAACGGCGTAGCTTTTTCGATATGCACTTGGGCTTTGTTTTTGCCGCCATTGAAAATAAACAGCGGGTTTTGACCTTCTTCCAACGTTCCGTTCTCTATTGCGTCAGGAAACCACGCCACCACCTTTGCGGGGTCAGTAATTGCACCATACACTTTTTCTTTATTCGCCTTAACTATGATTTCACGGCTTATGACATCTTGCATATTTTTTATATTTTTATGATTAGTATCTAACTTCCCTACTATATATCAGTATGATATTTTATGCAACTATTTGGTTGCATATATATTTTAGTAGGCATATTTGACAAATTGATATTTCATGCTATTATTCAATCAATACTTTTTGAAAATATATATTTTGTGGTTATCAGAGAAGGGCGCTCCCCTTTTGCGATAACCACAAAATCAAAAGAACGAATGAAACAGACATGCCTGCTAGTTATCCTGCTATTCTTATTCGGTTGCAATCAACCCAAGGTAGTACAAGAAGAAGTATTTACAGCAGAAGATACCATTTCCGTAGATACTTCTATCACACAGCGGATTACGGTATATGGTGATGTTCACGCCCTTCTCAACGAACGAGTAGTTCCTGAAGAAGTACAGCAAATCCAGCGATGGCTTTGCGATAACATCAGTGAAGAGATCGTTGTTGCGGAAGGTGTTCCCTATGGCGATTCTGTAACGATTAGATCACTTATCGCTGAAATAAAAGCTGAAGCTCCTGAAATCACTGATGCGCAGATACTAGAACGCCTTACCTCTCTCAACGAAGTAAATAACACCTACTTTACGAGTTTTTTACTGAAAGGAAACAAACTTTTATTCGGAGGTGAAAATGATTCGCTATACACCGCTATCGGGAACCTAGAAGATAGAACTTCCCCAGCCAATGTAAATGCTCGAAGTCGTGCTATTTTCTTGAATGCAGTTACGATTGCACGAAAATACCCTACGCAAAAGATTGCAATAGTAATCGGACGCAGGCATTTATCATGGTTCTCATGCAATGGCATAAAAACCATTGACCCAAAAAAATAAGCTCATTGCAAACAATATTATTAACTCACTTCATAGTTTATCTATGGAGTGAGTATTTTTATTTATAGAGCATGATTCACAGTGATTTGAATCATGGTATACTTTTTTACATGAAATTTAAAACGCTTCAATGGAACATCAACGGCGGCAAAATAAGAACTGCCGATTCTGATCCAACAAAAGGTCCTGGGTCGTTGAAACCCAGCTATATTCACGAAGGCTTCGACTACATTGTTTCAAAAATAAAAGAATATGATGTTGATATTATTACACTTCAAGAAACTCATGCCGATACCCATACTATTCAAGCTCAAGTAATTGCCGAAAAACTAGGCTTTCCATATTGGACAAACGATAGATACGAAGAGTCCCACTTAGAAAAAGGCCAGGGCTTGTGCCAATCCATTATTTCAAAATATCCAATTTCCTATCATACATTTGAACTATTCAATAATCCTTATTTTGAAGCCGTTGCCGAAGACGGCAGCACCTGGATCTCGCATGATAAAGGATATTCTTTAGCAGAAATGACATTATCTGAAGACAAAATGCTAACTGTTATAACACTACACCTTCTACCATTCCCTCGTTTCAAACTCGCACTCGACGATAGAAGTGTTATAGAAGTTCTCACAGAAGTTTCCAATAAATTAGTACCACATACCTCAAACCTAACTTTAATTCAGGGTGACTTTAATATCGATGATATATCGTTAAAATCACATCTTCCGGAACTATTTACCTCCCTACAAGAAATTGAAGCGGCTCAACCTACTACCCCGGGCGACAGCAGGTTTGACCATGTGTTATATAAAAATGTACAGTTAATTTCTACCAAGGTCTATGATACTGTACTAACTGATCATTACCCTATAATTTCAGAATTTGAAGTTTAGAATTTTTTCAATTAGCAATTAAAGATACAATCTTCTCTGCAACGTCTTTAGAATCCCCATGCGCATCTACAATTACCGCTCCGCGGGCAACCATTTTATCTTCCCATGTTTTTTTCCATCCTATAATCCAATCTTGGACTTCAATCGTTTTTCCAAAATCATTATTGTTATCTCTAGATGTAAGCCTTTCCCGGGTTGTTTTTTCATCAACCTGTAAAAGGATAATCTTATTAAAAAATGGAAGGATATCGTGCATATTGCTTGCGCTTCCGCAATAAAACGACACACCCTCTACATCAGCTTCAATTAGTGATGAGAGCTTCGCTGTATCGCAAATCCATTCCGTCGCCCTCACTTTTCCTAGATTCGCATTATCATGACTAGGAATCGGCTCGCGTGTCTCCTTGTCGACAAGCATAAATAAACCTCTTTTTTTATCCATATCACATGCTTGGTATCCCATTGCCTTTAATTCTGCACAGATGGTTGTTTTGCCCGAACCATTAACACCCGTAATAAGGATAGTTTTTTTCATGAACATAGTATATCAAACCAGCAACCACTTTTACGCTCGAGTGAATTACTGATACTGTATGAAGCTCGGCTGCGGAGTAAACTTTAATATCTGCGCAGGTGTAAGAAGCGCTGTTGAGGGCTCGCGCAGGTCATTCTTGTAGAACAATTTGATGCCGGTAAACTGCACCGGCTCACTGCTGACGACTGCCTTGTAAATATTACTTTTCAAGAGCGGAGGACCCCATCCATCAGCATCCATGACTATCTGCACTTCTGGAAGAGGCGTAATGTTTTCCGAATGTGTCACCATATGTTCGGTGAATCGATGGACGACAAGAATTTTCGGAGGGAGATCGTATTTTTTAACGAGAGATGCCAAATAGTCTGCGACATAATTTATATCCGTTGCATCCATGGTACCGATAACACTGCCGGGGCGGTTTCCTCCCTTCATTGAAAATTCCGGATCAAGCGCAAGGTGCACTTGCGGAAGCTTAAGATATTCTTCAAGTCGAGGGATTTCGCTCTCCACATCGCTTAGTCCGTTCTGGACATCAAGTATCACGATACCATTGGCCTCTTTAGCAAGCTCAATTGCCTTATCGATCTGATCAAACGGCATGCGAGCCCGATACTTGCCATCAAAGCCGGCGCTTCCCTGCGCAGTTACTGCAATATATTCTATGGCAGGAACAACAGGCGTCGATGGATCAGCAGTATTCCATTCGGCTATCGCAGCTCTAAATTTTTGCAACATAACCTCTGGTTCATATTCTCCCAATACCCCCATTCTCGTTGAATAGAAATTGCCGTAATAAGCAACGATGCGGTTGAAAGGTAAAAGCGCTCCTGGAAGCGGATAGGCAGCTTTGACAGGCCATGGTGATGCGACGACAGGCTTTGGGGCAACAGCTGGAGTAGGAGTGGCAGTAGCAGTACCGGTTGTCGCAGGAGTTGGAGCAGCAACCACTGGCACATTGGCGATCTGCAGCAACTTTGCATCATAGGCAGCCTTGTCTAAAACTGGCTTTGCTTTTGGAGTTGGTACCGTGATGCTTTTAACCTCCTTTGAAACTCCAGCATCATAGTGAACCGAAAAGAGACGTGTGCCGCTAATAACATACACAAACACGAAACCAATAATCCCCACCCCTACGATCCACGCAACAACCCTGAGATTCTTATTTTTGAGAACTTTTTGAGAAATATTTTGCATAGTATCCGTAAATATTAACACACTTAGAGAGTAATTCGAAGATATGCGCATTATAAAAAGCGCTCTTGCAGAAGCGCTTTTTAAACATATATTACTTTTATTGCTGAGCTGTCGTACCTCCAGTAGTTCCGGCGGTAGATGCTCCAGTCGCAGCACCAGTTGTTCCGCCTGTAGTATCAGGTTTTGGAATTGTTACATTGATGTTAGTTTCAGCTGGAGTCTGAGGCTGAGCTGTATTGTTTGCTCTGATCATCGGCAAGATATAGATGAAGAAGAGTGCGATCAAGACGAGTGATACGAGAACTCCAATAATAAGACCAGATCCGCCACCATCGTTGTTGTTATTGTTTGCTCCATGCTCTCCTGGATTATTGATTACTGTCGTCATAGCGATAACTCTAAATTATTATATTGATAACTACACCTTTGCGTCAGAGAGACCTGTATTCAGTATACCACTGTATACGCGATTCCCTCCTGTATACAAAGACGTTTGGATGCCAGATATCGTTACATATCGCTGCTGGAGCAATAGCCTCATTGCTCGAATCTACATAATTGACAAAACAGATAATTTATGCTATGATAGTATAGATATCTCTTTGACATGTTTTTTAGTGGCCACAGGAGGGCGATCCCCTATTGCGGCCACTAAAAAACCAAACCATCATGAAAAAGATCATCCTTCCTCTCATTCCCGCTTTTTTATTTTCTTGCTCGCAGGAAAATAAGCCGAGTACGCTAACTATTGCAACGCCAATACAGAGTACCGTAACGCCACAGCCAGTGACCGTTACTGACGACTCGGTATTAGAAGAAAAAGTACGCAAAGCTTTTGCCCTTTTGCAAACATATGCAAAAACATCAAAAGTGTTACCGCGCAACTTTTCCCATACATACATACTTCCCATTACGGGAGTAACATTTGGCATCGTTGAGCCAGGCAAAAACGGCACCACGCATCATATGGTTACAAAAAAAGGAATACTGCACGGCGAACTGCCAATATATTTTGAAGACGTACCGATAGGTACTAGTGACCATGTCGCTCAAACAATTTCCGGCACTGTAGATATATCAAAGTTATCCAAAACCGACACGATTGCGCCCGCAGCTATCACTATTCTTAGAGAATACGTACGAACAAAGTCGATTGCCCTGATTGCCAGCGTTCTATTGCACGAATTAGTGCATTTCGGTTTACGCGCTGAAGGCAGCTACCAATCCCCGGATCCGAAGAGTACAGTACATTGCCGGAATGAATTCCAGGCATACTTGATGCAAACTAACTTTTTGGTGTATGCCTACAACGGCCCGGAAAAAGAATACGAGTACGTAAGTCAGCCAAATAATAAAAGATACATCGCTACTAACGATCTCGACAAAAGCGAGTTTCTGCATTTCGTAAAAATGAGGGATGAGATGTACTCAAAAATACCTCATAATAACAAATAACATATTAATTTCACTAAAAAATATATACCACTTCTCGCAAGGAAGTGGTATTTTTTTTGGATATACGGTAAGGTACAGATAAGCTACTAACCAATTTGTTTCACCTTAATAACTACAGATGGCATTAATTGACCACTCCCGCAGATTTCAAGTATCACTAGACAATAGTATACGTTTTTTTACTTTCTTCTCTGCCAACGCTAAAATACCATGGTCAAACGACCCTGCTTTCCAATTTGTAATCAATAAAATCTTTTTAAACAAAGAAAATCTGCTTTTAGAAATATTTGATACTGCTGAATATATCTTACACTACCTTTCCGCAGAATGTTTAAAGATCAAAGATGAACCAATTGATTCTGCTGTATTAGATTCTATACTTAACGGAGATGATACCAGCGACTTACGAGAAGCAGCTAAGCGGCTATTATTTGCAGCAACACTTATTAAAAACAAGAAAATTGTTAACGGATTAGGCCTGGATGGAGCGCCTATTGTTCTATTCCGGATCTCCTTTGCAGAATTAAAACAGCCACTAACGATCTATTGGCGTATGGGCTTTGGAACGGGTACATGGTGCTTCCACGGCAGCCATAACCCAACATGGCGCGGATGTGGAGTTCGACTCTCGAAAAAATAGCACCGTCTTCAACGGTAATGTTTGCAATATACACAGAAGGACTGACACACTCAGTCCTTTTTTATTTTCTACCTAAGGTAAATTTATCGATGAGGACATCCTACCCAGCAGCACGGGCGACGCTTTCCCTTACCAAGATCTTCTACCACTCTTCGTACATGCTCTTTGCGTGTCTCATCTTTTTTCACTGAAATGGTCCAGCAAATCCATTCATTGCGCGCAAGCGGCGATATGTCTTCCCATGCAGCGAGGGCTTTAGATGAAGTACCAAGTGCTTTTTTTAGATCTGCTGGTAGTTCGTGAACAACGCCAGCTGAAATTCCCTTTTTAGTCATGTATCTATTTTAGCAGATACTCATTCTTTATCACTTTTTATTTCCAGCCAACATACTATGTCGTTTCGTTGTATACTGAGTATATGACACCATTAGCACGAAATATCATCATATCTTTAGTAATTATCATTGCTCTCGCATTATTGGCTCGCTATGTCGTCTTCAAAAAGCAGATCGACAACTGGGGCGCCGGGTTGGAGCGCATCAGCTCCTGGCAGGATGAATACCGCAAGGATCACCCAGGAGCAAGCAAAGAGGAAGTCGACGCCGCTTTCAAAGCAAGCATTGCAAACACAGAAGTATGGCAGGCGCAATACAAAAAGGAACATCCCGGCGCGACAAAGGCCGAAATGGATGCGGCTTTTAGCGCAATGTTTGCCAAATAATATATCTACCACAACGGTGCCTTTAGGAAAAAGAAAAATCCCCTTAAGGGGATTTTTCTTTTGTGAGTTGCGGGCTTATTTATCGAGAGTTTGCAGATCCTTCAACTGAAGCATTTGCGTTAGCACTGTTGCG
>CAZHJZ010000004.1:70078-93180 GCA_964532495.1 uncultured Candidatus Saccharibacteria bacterium
TTTATCGAGAGTTTGCAGATCCTTCAACTGAAGCATTTGCGTTAGCACTGTTGCGTGCTCGATACATTGCTTCGTTGATTGCTCGGATCATGCGAGCTTTTGACTGTGCTGAGAATGTTGCCTGAGCGCTTCCCTCTGTAGATGAACCAGTAGTTGAAATATTTGCCTTGATGTCAGATTCGAGTTCTGAACGATTTTGCTGTATGCGGGCAAGGAAACGATACCAAGGATATTTTACTTGCACATTTCCGTTAGCGTCAGCTACTATTCGGGCAGTGATTAATCCAGGAATGAAGCCGAGGAACTTAGCTGATTCGCGATAAGAAACTGAAACTTCTTTGTCGTCAGATGAAATGCTTTTTACATGATCATCATTCTGCATTGAAGTTGCTGCGAATGTAGAGAGGTCTGCCTGGCTTGAAACCATATCAGCGTTGTGTGAAGCTTCTGAGCTTCCTTCAAGGTGCATCTTTTCAAGATCGCCTCGGAGGAGAGTAAACTCGCCATTAGCGCCGATGTTGATAGTGCTGTTCGAAGTAGCTGATGTCTCCATATTTCGATCATCACCGCTTTCATTTTCGTGAGAATCAGTATCTTCCATCATATCTCTGTCATTATCTGCGCTTACAGTTCCACTGACAGCTGTAGTTGATTTGATTGAACTTGAAGAATTTGAGCCGCTGCCGCTATTGTCTGAACGAGTCTCACCGCTTACATTTGATGAAGATGAAGAGTCAAGATCAACAGTCAATGCTGAAGCGCTGCCAGCTCCAAGTGCGAGGGAAAGTGCGAGGGCAATGATACTAAGCGATTTCTTTTTATTGAATGTCATAATTGAAAATTCTAATAGCTAATAATTACATTGGCTTGTTAGGGTTGATAGGATCGCGTCCTTGAATAACACGGATAAGGACTACGATAATCGCTACTACCAAAAGGATATGGATGAATGAACCGATACTGTATACACCAACGATACCGAGAAGCCAAAGAATAAATAAGATTGCTGCGATAGTTACTAACATAGTATGTTGTGGTTCCGCGGGGAACAAATTAAGCCTATAAATAAAATAATCGACTGCGCACAGTATAACAGACGTACCAGGAAGGCATAACGTTACCACACCTGTATATCTTGAATTACGGCCTTATTCCTGTATACTAGTGAGGTATTATCAATAAACGCATCATCCATGGCAAAACGACAAACAGGACTGAGCCCAACAAAGCAAACAAAATTTCCTCACAAGACAAAGAAGCGTCTTGCAGCAAAGAAAGTAATGCTTGCGGCTAAAAAGACAAAGAAGCGAGCGTAATTTAATTACGACAAACACAGCGGGACGCCTTCGGCGTCCCGCTGTGTTTTCATTACCCCAATAAATGCTATACTCTTTTCATGTTCAAATCCATGTCGTCGGACCAGAAACGAATGCTTCTGATCCTGACCCTTATCAACCTTCTCAACTATCTTGATCGCCAGGTTCTCTTCCCGCTCTTCGGCCACATCAAAGCTGAGTTCGGTCTTACCGACTACCACCTCGGAATCTTGGCGACAGTGTTTATCGTCATCCATTCATTGGCAGTCTTTCCACTTGGAGTCTTGGCTGATCGTTTGAGCCGCCGAGCTATTATCGGTATTGGCGTTGCATTCTGGAGCGTCGCTTCATTTGCATCTGGACTTGCCACAAGCTTCAAGGCCCTGTTGGGTATCCGATCACTCGTCGGTATTGGAGAAGCAAGTTATTCCCCTGCAGCAGTTGCCATGATCAGCGATAACTTCCCTGACGAGACCAATTCTCAAGTACAGGGTATTTTTAATATTGGCATGCTCATCGGCGGAACGACAGGAGCGATTCTTGGCGGACTCGTTGCATACTATACAAACAATTGGAGATTGGCATTTTTCATTGCTTCCGTTCCTGGATTCTTCCTTGCGTATTTTGCGCTCACAATGAAAGATACTCGGCTTGTTCATAATGAGCCGAAAATTTCTCTTTTCACGCTCCTAAAGAATAAAGCATACCTCTGGATTATCATAAGCGGAACATTCGTCTCATTTGCGTCTGGGGCATTCATTACTTGGGGCGTAGAATTCATTAACCGCTATCAAAACTACAACTTGCGCGATGCTGCTCTTATCCTCGGATTTGGCATGATGTTCGCAAGCGTTGTCGGCGTACTCGCTGGCTCATATATTGCCGACTATCTTCACAAAAAATATGTCTGGGGGAGAAGCGCAGTCGTTGCCGTTTCCCTACTGCTCTCTGCCCCGCTCATGTACATGGGACTTGCAGAAGGAACTCAAAGCACTTTCCTCTTCTTCTTTATTTCAGGAGCAATCTTCCTTAGTGTGTACTTAGGACCAGTAACTGCCGTCCTTCATGATGTTGTGCCAAAACAATTTCGTTCTTCTGCTTTTGGCGCGTATGTCTTCTTCGTCCACCTTGTGGGTGAAGCATTTGCCCCTGCTATCGTTGGTAAAATATCCGATTTCTACAACCTTCGAATTGGTCTTGAATTCGCTACTTTCTTTGTCTTTTTCGCAGGCGTAGCATTCATACCTGTGGCGCTCATCATCGCTAAAAAACAGCCTCCCCACCTCGCAACTGAGTAATATTGTTTTTTTTCTAAAATATGTTATAATAGGGGTCAATTTCAAAACAGAAAAAAACCCTTATAATATATGAAGAATATAGTCTTTTTGCTCGTATGCCTCTTCACTTTATACAGTACCGGAGCATCCGCTTCTACTACAGATACAGTGAATGCAAGCCCGTATGGAACATTTTATGACCTTTTCAAAGTGAAAAATGGCCTGCTTAAACAAGGAGTTGTACTCCGCGAAAGTCTTGCCAACATTATTGAACTGCGTTTCAAAATGATTAAAACCGAGAATGGAGTACGCAAAAGTTTCCCCTCAAAAAAAGGAGACCGTTTCCTGTTTGATGCGGAGAATATATTTTTTGAAAGCAATGGAGTAATAGTGATGTCGTATGCCATCAACACAAAAGAAACAGTATTCGAAGCTGATCTTTCTGCGTTCAAGTACCGCGAAACGAAAGCGATCACGCTACCGGCCGCCGCAACTGCTACTATCCATATCGCCCAAAAAAGTATTGTCAAAAGCACTCGTATTCAACAAGAAACCACACAAACAAACCACACTGCTATAGCAACATCGACTATTGATACTTGCACTGATGCCCATATAGATACATGCGCGCTTCAAACCAGTGAACCATCGCCCCTCTTTACCGTAATTCAAAGACAAAACACAAAATCCTTTTTATGGGATTCGTTGATGAACTTGCCAAAGAGCCAGCAAAATCACCGCATGACAGATGCAGAGATTGAACAAGCGGTAAATGAACTGGCAGCAAAGCGTGAAGCAGATGAAAATTCAATTTTCAAAAACATGCGGCCAGCACCCAGAGACAGTCTCAAAGCGCCGCCCATAGTAGGTACCATTCTCGAAAATAGCGAATAACATATATACACCAACCGTTTAGGTCAGAGTTAAAAAAATACCGCCCCACCGGAGCAATCCAGTCGGGGTTTTTTTATTTCCCTAATTGCATTTTTTTCACCACACTTCCAACACGGAGAGCATTTACGATAACAAGAACATCTATGCCTTCTTGAAGAAGGGCGCCGTAGAGCGGTGGTATGAGTCCGGCCAGAGCAAGGCACATAAGCACAATGCTTGCGCCCATGCCGAACCAGATCCCCTGCTTGGCAATCTTCATTGTTGTGCGCGATATAGACAGAACATCGCTCACGCGCATGATGGAATTGTGCAAGATAACAATATCGGCTACATCACTTGAAGCTGTTTTGCCGTGAGCACCAAGGGCAATGCCAACATCGGCCTTCGCGAGAGCAGGCGCATCGTTTACTCCATCACCAATCATGGCAACAGGATGGCCGGCAAGCGGAATCGTCTCAATAAACGCAAGCTTATCTTCCGGAAGGCAATCGCTCTGGTATTCAGCAATTCCTAGCTCCTCTGCAACATTCTTTGCACGGGATTCTTTGTCGCCAGTAAGAAGCACGACACGCTGTATTCCTCCTTTTTTGAGCGTATCAAAAAGCTGGCGCGCTTCTCCTCTGATTGCGTCTGCAAAAACGATCGCTCCAACGACAGTTTCTTGATCAGCAAGGTAGACGGCAATGCGCCCCTCTGCTTGAACTTGATCATGAAAACGGAGTACTTCCGGCGGACATGCCTTTGCAATTGTGCGTATATATGAAAGTTTTCCAAAGGCATATTTTTTACCCGTTACATCCCCTGTCACTCCATCTCCAAACTGCTCAGTAAAGTTTTTTGGATATAATAATTTTGTTTTATTTTTTTCAGCATACGCGGTAAGTGCTCGAGCAAGCACATGCGTTGAAAGCTGATCAAGAGACGCTGCGATAGAAAGCATGGCGTGCGCGCCAATACCAAATGCCTCAATGCGTTCGACGGTTGGCGTTCCAAGCGTGACAGTACCTGTCTTGTCAAAAACAAAAGTGCGAACCTTAGCGAGCATTTCTAATGCGCCGCCGTTTTTGATGATCACGCCTCGGTGAGCAGACTTGCTCATGCCAGAAATAATAGCGATCGGAGTTGCGAGAATAAGCGGGCACGGTGTAGCGACTACGAGTACGGCAATTACGCGAACTGCATCATGAAAAATAAACCACGCCGCCAGTCCAAAGAGCGCAGTGATAGCAGTAAAATACACACTATACTGATCCGCCAACCGCACCAGCGGAGCCTTAGACTCCTCGGCTTGTCGTACTATTTTAACAATCTGTTCATATTTTGTTTCGCCAGCTGCCTTTTCTACCTGAACCATGAGCACGCCTTCTTTGTTCTCCGTACTTGCGAATACTAGATTTCCTTCACGCTTCTCAACAGGAACACTTTCGCCCGTAAGCGTGGACTCGTCTACCAGGCTTCTTCCTTCAAGAATAAATCCATCAACCGGAATAATCTCTCCTGGCTTGATAATAACGATCATGCCTACAGTAATCTCCTCTACTTTTACATCGCGAACTTTTTCTCCTTCGCGCACATGAGCTTTTTCTGGAGCGCGTGACAAAAGAGCGGTGAGTTCCAATCGAGCTCGGCGCATTGCGTATCCTTCGAGCAATTGCCCGCCGGAAAGCATCAAAAGTATAACAACACCCGGCAAGTATTCACCGAAAAAGAATGTTCCCAGCAGCGCTACTCCAGCAATAAGATCGACGCCAAAATGACCGCGAACCATGTCTCGGATCATTGTCACCCATAGCGGGATCATTCCCACCAAGAGCATATATTTGAGAAGTACCGAAGCAACGGCCTGGTGTCCTGTAAAATAAAAACCACCCGATACTGCTAAAACAATAACCGCACTAAAAGCGACTAGAAAATCAAACGAGAGAACTTTGAATGAAAATACATTCTTCATGAGTTGTATTTAGTTGCTGCTCTTCCATCGATCAAGGATAATAGCTCCAGCAACTGCGGCATTCAGAGATTCAGCTTTTCCAAATCGAGGAATAGTAATTTTTTCTGTAACCTTTTTTCCGATTTCTTTGCTGATACCATGAGATTCGCTACCGATAACTAGGAAACCAGCTTTAGGAAATGAATATGAATGAATTGGCTTACCATCGAGATATGCTCCGAGTACCGGTGCTTTTGCTTTCGAAAGATATGGAGAAAGGTCAGTATAAAAACCTTTTACTCTCGTGAATGAGCCCATAGTTGCGCTGATTACTTTTGGGTTATACCAGTCCACGCATGTTGATGAACAGATAATAGTTTTCACTCCGTACCAGTCCGCAATGCGAATAAGCGTACCCAGGTTTCCAGGGTCACGAATATCATCTAGAACGAGGGTCACTCCTTCGGCATCAATAGCAAGTGGTTCCACCTTCTGATACGCCACTGCGAGGGCGCTCGTATTGTGCTCAAGTGTTCCCATAGCGACTAATTCATCAGCATCAATCATGTACGGACGCAGTTCTTTTGCGGTGATAACCTTGCCATGCGCTTTTTTAAATTCAGGCGTAATATACAAGGATTCTATTTTGAAATCGCTTTCGATAAGCTCCAATACGTTCTTTTCACCTTCGACAAGGAAAAGCTTAGTTTCCTGGCGATATTTCTTTTGATGGAGGGATTTGATGCGTTTTGCTGAAATGTGGTTGGTCATATAGATTGTATATTACCACATACTTAGGCTTTCGTATCTGAGCGTACGAGAAGCTTCTTGATACGAATATTTTGAGAATATGCTTCCACTATTGAAACCGTCGAGATCACGTTTAGCCACACTCCTACCATTATTATAGATCCTTTGACCCAGCCTCTCTTGGTTTGGCTGAAAACGTTTTCAACGTTGGGCCATTGGACGTTACAGATACTCAAACCAGATTCAATAATGATGCGGTTAAGAAAAACCTCAAGACCGTAACTCGGTAATTCCCCCATTGCTTTAAGAGAAGGAATAACTGCCGCCTTTGGAAAGGCTCGTTGTCCTGTTAAAAAATCAATGCTTCGGAATGGAAACAAGGGCCATGAGTTTTTTATGTAACACATAGTCACTTGAGAGATGCCAGCATTGATCGGCTGAATGAGGTCGATAATATTCTGTTCTTGCAACCCGAGGAGGTCAGCATCGAGCATCATGATGTAGTCCCCGCTTGAAGCGGCGATCCCGTCAGCCACTGTCTTGCTTTTGCCTTGGTTAACTGCGTGCTCCAAAAGAATAATATCTGGAAATGTTTGTATGATTTCTTTGGTACGATCACTGGAACAGTCATCAATAACAATTACTTCATGAAGTTCGCTGCCGATGAGCGGCACAACGACTGAGAGTATGCCTCCGATGCCTTTTTCTTCGTTATAAGCTGGGATGACGCAGGAGACCTTATACATGCGCTTTATTATACAGCACAATCAAGTATAATTGAACGATGGACCACTTGAACTTCCTGATCGCTTTTATTATCGAGTATCGATATCTCGTTATCTTGCCGATAGCGATCATAGAAGGACCTATCATTACGGTTATTGCAGCTTTTCTTGCAAGCCAGGGATATTTCAATATTTTCCTCGTGTACCTCATCGTGGTCATCGGCGATCTTGTTGGCGACTTCTTTTACTATGGCATCGGCCGTTTCGGACACACTATTGCACGTACCAAGCTCGGCAGAAAACTCGGCATTAAAGAACACCACTTAGACAAGATCACTCATCATTACAATATTCATAGCGGAAAAACTCTGCTTGCCGGCAAGTGGACTCAAACGCTTGGAGTTTTTGTGCTCGCTGGTGCCGGCGTAGCCAAAATGCCCGTAGGCAGATTCCTCTTGTATATCACCATGGCAACCCTGCCCAAATCCCTTCTCTTAGTTCTGATCGGCTACTATGTTGGTTATGCCTTCCAAAAAATAGATTCTATATTCCAGAAAATTGGCTTTATTGGCATCGCCGTAGTTATTATCGCAATTGCCGTCTACTTCATTCATCGCTACATGAAAAAGAAAAAAATGTCCGACATACTGAGTACCACGATGGTATTTGGCGTATTTGATGGACTGCATGACGGGCACCGTTTTTTCTTAGATAAAGCATCTCTTATTGGCGACAAGCTCATTGTCGTAGTTGCTCGTGACGCAGCCGTATCAGCATACAAAGGACGAGCTCCACTCTTGAACCAATCAGAGCGAATACATGCAGTAAAAGCTGCCTACCCAGAAGCAACTGTTGTTTTGGGCGACGAAGTTGAAAATACCTGGGATGTTATCAATGTATACAAGCCAAGTACCATTGCCCTTGGGTATGATCAGACTGAGCTCAGAGACCGATTGGAGACGATTAAGGATGCATTCCATGCTTCCATCGCTCTCACTGTGATTGAAGACCACCGAGGCCACGAACTACATTCAAGTTTACTGCGAGATAAATAATGCTATACTCCTTCATATGAAAATTCACCGCTTTATCGCGCCAGTCGATATATTTCAGGAAACAATCGAAATCACTGATTCTGAATTGGTTCACCAGATCAATCGCGTTTTGAAACTTGAAGCTGGAGAACAAGTGATGATCGGTGACGGGACCGGACACGAAGCCCTTGCGGTCCTCGAAACTGTCAGCAAGTCTCTGGTAGTCGCCCGCGTACTCTCCCAGAGTGTAAACCAGAATGAGCCTTCCAAGCTCGTCACTCTCTATCTCGCTATTCTCAAGAAAGATAACTTCGAAGTAGCCCTCCAAAAAGCCGTCGAAGTTGGCGTAAACACCATTGTTCCTATTCTCAGTGAACGAACGGTAAAAGTAGGCGTCAAAGAAGAACGCATTCAAACCATCATCAAGGAAGCAGCCGAGCAATCAGGACGAGGCATTGTGCCGAAACTTGCTGAGCCCATCTCGTTTGACGAAGCGCTTTCGCTCATTGATCCTAAGAAAACCATTCTCTTTGACCTTACCGGTACTGAACCAACCACCGAAGTATGGCAGCAGTCAGAATCGCTCTTCATCGGACCAGAAGGAGGATTTACAGACAAAGAAGTAACTAGTGCCAGAGACAAAGGCTGCACAATAGCCACCCTCGGTTCCCTAACCTTGCGTGGGGAAACTGCTGCAATTGTGGGAACATACAGGGTGGTGCATTCGATCTAACCTAGCCAAAAACATCAAAGGGCGCCGGCTTTGCCGGCGCCCTTTGATGTTTTGTATATAAATTCTAGAGAGAAGCTAATTCCACCCCGTCAGTCTCGATCGGATATTCCTTGATCTTCTTCATGACAGATCGGATATCGCTTGAGTATGAGGCTTTGATCGTAGGCGGATTGTACATATTTACGATCTGTTCGGTAGTCTTGTCCTTGTAGTATCTGGCAGTGGCTGGGTTGTTCCCGCCCAAGTTCCAGGCTACTTTGGCAATTGCATCTTCCATCGATTCGAATTTGATCGTTCCCAATCCCCATCCGAAAGGATTATTAGTAGATTGAATGAAACGCTTTCCTCCAGTAGACTCGATCATGGCAATACTGCCAAGGAGAGTCCAGTCGAGTTCATTTCTTTCTGCTTCTGTGACGAGTTCGTCAGCATAAGCTGCCATAGGAAGATTTCTATCAGCGAAGTACGCTTGCATCTTTTTGACCTTCTCATCGTGGACTTTCTGCTGGTTATCAGTAGCCTCGACAACAAGGGGCCTAGTTTCAGAGGAAGATAATACTGCTACAGTTGGAAGCTTGTGTGGGCCTGATGGGGCCATCAAGTTCGCCGCGAAAATAGGAAATAGGGCGAATGACTGTAGAGAACGTAGTACGTTATGTTTCATAAATCAGCGGTTACGCTCCGCCAAACTGACTATTCAGAAGATTTGTTTTGAAAGCGACTTGCTGTTGGTCACAGGACAAGTTGAACCCCTTAACAAAAAAACACCGTGCATACAGGCTTGCGCTTATACTTACGATGCTACCCCAATATAGTAGCATACACTGAAACAAAAGTCAATAGTTATACCACTATTTTACGAGGTGTCAAACGTAAAAAACCCTTATTTTATAAGGGTTTTTTAATAGTCAAGATTTGACAAATTTAGTCAAAATATGTGTAGTTTTTTACCTGTTGATACCTACTTTAGAATTTCTTTAACTTTCTTGAATCTCGGACCGGATTACTTGGTGGTTTTCATCAAAAACGACCTCCCCTTTGAAGGGTTTTCCTTTCAAAAAGTACGGATACCAGAGCGGATCGCTTGTCCACATCTCTGAAAAAGGTATATCTTCCAACGAAAACCATTTCGGAGACATTTCTTCAGTCTCAATCGGCTCGCCTTCCCAGGCAGTTGCTTCAAAGATGTGAACCTCCACCATTTTATCGACATTATCGAAACGCATCATGCCGACCGGCCGGTATTCTTTGAGTTCCATACCGGATTCTTCGCGGACTTCCCGAACCATGGACTCTTCGATCTCTTCGCCAGGCTGAACTTTGCCGCCATAGCCGTTCCACTTCCCCGCGCCGAACCCGCGCTTCTTCATGGCCAAGAGAATCTGGCCATCTTTGCGAAAAAGGCAGAGGTTTTGGAGGGACATTGGCTTATTTTTCATATAGAGTTCAACTAACTACAATCTAAAACTCAATTCCTTCTTTTTCGACTACCGTAAACGAATCATCGGCGCCTTTTTCAAGCGCGACATATCCGCAGTCTGAGTATTTGATCTCGCCAAGCTTGAGGATGTGACGAAACAGGATTCGCATCGGGCCGCCATGCCAAACGACAGCTACTACTTTGTGCGACTCGTCGCTGGTGATGCGCTCGAAGGCCGCAGTGATGCGGTTTTTGAAATCTTCATACGACTCCGCTTCATCGAGAGTAAAGAGCGGGTTGCGCATCTGGAACATGATATCGCTGTACCGAGTTTCGGCGTATGACTTTACCAATCCAGTCAAAAAACCAAACTGGTCCCGTTCTTTGAGATCTGGATCGGTGATTGTTTTGCAGTCTATTTTTGATGTGAGATACGCTGCAGTTTCCTGAGCGCGGATCATCGGGCTTATATGAATGAGCTCGATACCCTTGTCGGCAAGTTTAGCTGCCAATGCTTCCGCTTGGTCATGCCCTTTCAATGTCAGATGATCATCATACGCACCGCCAAGACGCTTTTCTACATCTCCAGTCGTTTCTCCGTGGCGAATAAAAAAGATCTTCATGTCTTATTTGGCTGCTGCCATCAATTTCTGATGCTCCTCGGTATTCTTGAGTCCGCAGTTCTTGAACTTCTTGCGTGATCCGCATGGGCATTCTTCGTTTCGGCCGACTTTTGGCTCGTTGCGAGTTTCAATACCCTGAACATCATTGGTAACATCTGCGCTTACAAGACCAAACTGGCCGATCTCTTGGCGGCTTGCAGTAACGGAAAGTTCTTTTGGCTGTTCAGCTGGAGCAGTGTCTGCTTCAGTATTCATTGATTTGATAAGTCCGGCAACTTGGTCACGGAATGAGACTTCCATTTCTCGGAACAAGCGCAATCCTTCTTTTTTGTATTCAACAAGCGGCTCACGCTGGCCGTATGCACGGAGGTTTACTGATGAACGGAGGTATTCCATTGTCTCCAAGTGTTCAACCCAGAGGACGTCGGTAACATAGAGGACGATGCGGCGCACTGCTTCGTAGAAAGCTTCTTCTCCAACGAGTTTTTTGCGTTCTGGAATAAGGGCTTCGAGTTCAGGATATGAATTCTGGAGTTCGATGAGGAATGACTCAATAGCTTCACGATCGGAAAAGAGCATAGCGCGTCGGCGTTCGTAGATGGTCTTGCGCTGATGGTTCATAACATCATCGTATTCAAGCGTCTGCTTGCGGGCATCGAAGTTGAATCCTTCAATCTTGGTCTGAGCAGATTCGATAGCGCGAGAAATAAGCTTGTTCTCGATTGGTTCGTCTTCAGGAATACCAAAGCGTCCCATCATATTCTTGATAGTATCTGAACCGAAAATGCGCATGAGATCGTCTTCGAGAGACACGTAGAACTGTGTCTGACCTGGATCTCCTTGTCGTCCAGCGCGTCCTCGCAACTGGTTGTCGATGCGGCGAGCTTCATGGCGTTCAGTACCGATAACAAAGAGTCCGCCGAGAGCCTGGATTTCTTCTATTTGGATCTTTTCCGCGTCGATGCCCCCGAGCTTGATGTCCACTCCGCGTCCTGCCATGTTAGTAGCCACAACAACGCTTCCGCGCTTGCCGGCTTCGGCGATGATCTCACCTTCCTTTTCATGGTTCTTTGCGTTAAGAACTGTATGTCGCACTCCTTCACTAGTAAGGTATGCTGAGAGCAATTCGTTTCGCTCAATAGAAACAGTACCGATCAGCACTGGCTGACCCTGATCCTGCAATTCTTTGACGCGGCGCGCGATAGCTCGGAACTTACCCTTTTCTGTCTGGAAGATTTGGTCGTTGTGGTCAATTCGAGAAATAGGACGATGCGTTGGAATAGCAACAACGTCCAAACCGTACACTTTGTAAAATTCTTCTTTCGAAGTTTCAGCCGTACCGGTCATACCGCCAAGCTTTTTGTAGAAACGGAAGTAGTTCTGGAATGTGATTGAAGCGACGGCTTTGGTTTCTTTCTGGATCTTTACGCCTTCTTTTGCCTCAATAGCCTGGTGCAAGCCTTCTGACCATCGTCGGCCAGGCTGCAATCGTCCAGTAAATGTATCCACGATGATAATTTCGTTATCAGCAACAACATATTCTTTATCTTTCTGGTAGAGAGCGTGCGCCTTCACTGCTGTTTCGAGGTGGTGAACATACTTAATACCCTTTTCAGTATAAATGTTGTCGATACCCAGCAAGCTTTCCGCTTTGGTGATACCCATATCAGTAAGCTGAATAGCCTTGAGCTTTTCATCAACAGTAAAGTCACTCTCGCGTTCGAGGTTGCGAGCAATATCAGCAAACTGAACATACAATTTGTCTGAATCACCGGATTCTGAAGAAATAATGAGCGGTGTTCGCGCTTCATCGATCAAGATCGAGTCGATTTCGTCCACGATGGCGTATGCGTGCGAGCGCTGAACGATGTGGTTTCGAGTTGGAGCAAGGTTGTCTCGCAAGTAGTCGAATCCGTATTCGTTGTTAGTTCCATACGTAATGTCTGCGTCATATGCTTCTCGGCGGGATACTGGACGGAGAAATTCGTACTGGACTTTGTAAAGCGCAGCTTCAGCTTCTTCCTCGCCTTCTTTGTTTACATGCGATGCGTCAAAAAGGTATGAAGTATTGAGTGAGTTGTTAATACCAACAGTAAGTCCGAGGAATGAATACACGCGACCCATCCAGGCAGCGTCACGGCGAGCCAAGTAGTCATTGACGGTAATAACATGCACACCCCCACCGGAAAGCGCATTCAAATATGCAGGAAGCGTAGCGACGAGCGTCTTTCCTTCACCGGTTCGCATCTCAGCGATGCGGCCGTTATGAAGTACTATTCCTCCGATCAACTGCACATCATAGTGTCGCTGGCCAAGGGTGCGCTTTGCAGCTTCACGAACCAAGGCAAAAGCCTCAGGAAGGAGCTGATCAAGCGTTTCCCCTTTTTGGAATCGTTCTTTTAATTCATTGGTTTTGACCGGGAAATCAGCATCTGCAAGGGTAATCATCTCTGGCTCCAAGGCATTTATCTTGGCTACCTGAGGCATTAAAGAAGCCGTGTATCGACTGCTGGAATCTCCGAATAGTTTGTTGAATATGGACATATATATAGACGTATGGACGAGGCCAAACGTCCGGCCAGTATAGCATAAATGAGCCGATTTAGCAGGCAAAGCCGTCGCATACAATATTTTGCAAAGGTCACAACAACGGACACTCCTGCGCGCGACACGTACTAAATACACATCCAGCCCCCCCGAGCTGGTATATGAGTATTGCCAGCCAAGCGGGGTCGGAAAAGTGATTTTTGAAATACACGGATCGCAGTCTTGTGACCTTTGCAAAATATTGTATGCGACGGCTTTATTACGAAAGTTTAAAAGCATCACGCTGGGCGCGGTGTTTGGCCTACCGGCCAAACAAAAAACCGCCTCGCGAGAGAACGGTTTGTTGTAAGTGAGAACAAGAAGACTACGCGCGCTTCTTTGTTGTTTTCTTAGCTGGCTTCTTAGCTGCTGCCTTTTTCTTTGCTGCTGGCTTCTTAGCTGCTACTTTCTTTTTTGCTGCCATATGAGTATAAAAAATAATTGATAAGTGTGCTGCGAGTGCGACCTCAAAATAATTTTTGAATCACCGCAACAACCTAGATACATTATCGCTCATCCAAAACTTGCAAGCAATATTTTTTCCGGAAAAGTGTGGAAAACTTTTTTTATTTTTTCTCCACTATGATCATGATCGCTCAATAAAAAAATAACTTACCAATGAGAAACGATCATCTGTACTATTTTACTGATACATTCCCTTGTTGCTTATCATTCTTCATAAAAACATCCATACTAAATATAAAAATACTGTAATTCACTTTTTATTTTTTATACAAAACAAAAAGAACATCCCGAGGGGGTGTTCTTTTTGGTACCGAGACTTTCTGCACATGAAGTCAGCGGGTGCAAAACTCCAACACAAATGCCTATGTGAGTGCAGCCGCTGACTACAGGTACAGGTAGTAAGCGGTAGAACAAGTATACCAAGTTGTGCCCAGAAACACAAAACCCCCTTGCGGGGGTTCGGTGAGGCATTTGTTTTTCTGATAACAGTTTGGACTCTTATCTCACTCCATTATTATAGCAAATAGGGTGAGTCTGTCAACTAGGCAACGCCTTACCATCTATGCCTTGGGCTGGAATCCCCCTCCTGAACGCTGTTCAGTTTTGGATTCAGGTGTCTTTGCACTCTCATGAGTATGGCCCGAGTGCAAATGTTGAACTTCCACTTCTATTTTATTGAGCACTTTCTCCATGCGGCGCATTTCCCCCTCTTCTGCTTCCATTTCTTCTTGCGCATGGTCAACAAATTTCTTTTCCTTGCGAAGTCCTGACATGATGATGGCATCTCCGACAAAGAATGAGACGAACAAACCAGAAGCGAGGAGCACAATAGTAGAAGTGACGAGCGTTACCTGCGGAGTAAACAGCCACCCGATAAATCCCCCGCTCGCTTCAATGATATCAGCCATGTGCCAGATAGCGCGCCACAATAGAACTATGGCTGCTCCGGCGACAAAGGCATATAGTTTTGGCCGTCGGGAGAACCATGAGCGCACTTTGTCTTCGAGCGTATCGAAAAACGGATAAATATTCTTTTTATAGTATGCATGAAATGACATGGCTCTAGTATAGCAAATTTATACTTTCAGGTAAGGAAAATAAAAAAGAACGCTCGGGGTTGCCGAACGTTCTGTATTGAATGTCATGAAGCTAATAAATCTTATTGCTTCGAAATTTTTCTCGTAAAACCGTTGTTAATTGTTTTGAACAAATACGTGCCTGGGGCAAGATCGCTCATATCAATTGAATTGGTTCCGAAAGCGCACTGTCCGGTTCTAACTAGCTGACCAAACATGGAATATACTTGGTAAGTATCGTTAGCATTCTGATTGCCGCCGATGGTGAACGCAAATTCGTTCGTGCAAGGGTTAGGTGAATTTGTTTGGAATGTTAAGCCGGTGTTTTTGTTTGTTTCTACTTCTTCAATGCCCGTACAGAACACAACGTGTGTTACAACAGCATTTGAAACTGCGGTACCGGGGTTAGTAAACGTTAGGGTTGCCATATCTAATTTGCTTAACCAAAACGGTACATATGCCTCAGTAGCAGATGTCATAGTCACAGTGTAGTCATAATCCTGGCCTGGACTAGCGTAGTCCACATGAGCACGAGTTTGAGCTGTTAAGTGCTGTGCAGTAAAATGCACGGTTCCCCAAACGCCTACTCCTGGCTGGCCTTGCTGGAAGCAAAGATTGTCTTCAATGCTGTTAACCACGATTTGTTGATACGTTGATGGGTCAGGTTTCGTATGCACGCTTAAGGTTTTCAGATTGCTCCAATTACCATATAAGTCGCGGGCCACACAAGTATACGTATATACAGTGTTAGAAACAGCGCTTATGTCGTCATACACATGAGTTGAACCATTTACCGTAGCAAGCGAATCGCCGTTTCTCATCAGCTTGTAAATATCAATGCCGTTATTATCCGTTGCATTAAAGTACAAACGGTTATAGGTATTACTACCAGCGATTGAATCAAGACTAATTAGTACGGGATTAACCGAATCAACTACTTGTGGGACATGGAATGTAAATGTAATATCTCCACCTGCGCTAACTTGAACAAAGTGTCCAAGGTCATCATTTCCAATCGGTTTTACGCGATAGGACATACCATCAATTAAACCAGAAAACGTAGCTTCGGGATAAAATATTCCAGAAGTGTTAAATACCTGCGTCTGCGGTGTAGAAGTTGGATACGATAATGGGGCAATGCCTGGTGAATAATTTACATTTTGTATCTCAGTCAAAATAAATGTTAAAGATGTAACGCCGATGTTGTTAAGTCTTGCACGAACCCGTTGGCTTGTACCGCCTGCATACCAGCTGGTATCGGGGATGAGGATAAACATTTCAGGCATATCTACCTTAAAGGTATCAACGGCTGAATATCCACTGCCATATTGGTTCGTTAAGCGTACTTGGCGAACATACTTAAGGTCATACTGTAGGCCGGTAATAGTTTTTTGCAGAACAATTGGATTGTTGCTCGAAACAAAAGTTCCAAGGGGCAACGAATCAGTCCATACAAGACTAGTGGCCAGCTTTATGCGTATTACTCCAGTAGATGTTGCACCATGGGTCAAACCTTGGTAGCGAACGTACACGCTTGTATCAAGCGCATTTATGCCAGAACTGTCGGCATGGGTAGCTACAAATGGTGATGAGCCTGCGACTGTAGTAGTTGTAGCAGCAACGCCAGTAGCGGCGAAGCCTTTCACATTACGAACGTCGTACTTTACTGCGAATTGTTCCGCGATAGAGCCGTTAGATATTCCGGTAATGTGATGGCTATATACCTGCTGTCCGCCTGTTACCGTCATTGAGTCGAATAAATACGCAAAGTTCGGGTCATAGGTTAAGCTTCCTACTGAAATCCAGCAGCGAAGCACGGCAGAAGTATGGCCGGGATTTAAATTCAACTGTGCCAGTGCGCCACCGCCATCAGCAGCCAAAGGGCCTGCAAATGAAAGAGTAGGGACAACGTACGGTGAATCTAAAGCTACGGGGTACCATATCGTAGTATCAATCGAAGTATTGCCTGCGGTGTCTTTTAAAGTTAGAAATTCGCGCATGTAGTATTGGCCGGCCGAAGGGGCTGTCCAAATATGTGTGCGAGTTAAACTATCCGTAAAAGTTGCAGTCATACCATTTGCCGGGTGCGCAGCGCCTCCAGGAAAGGAAGCCCATTGCAATTGTGCAAATGCTGTATCAGTTGGGTTTATAGTTGCCTTCCACGTTGCCGTGATTTGCAAATTGTCGCCCGCTGTTACAGAGGTAAATACTACGTTTGCTTTCGTAAAAGCGATCGTTCCGAAGAACGCAATCAGAGTTAGAATCTTCTTCATTTTTGTTTGTTTTTTATGGTTATCAATTGAGATTTTCAGGTCTTTCTGTCCGAAAGGCGCGAAAATCTCAATTGAACCTTTTTCAAAGAATATTAATACTATTATATCACCATATTGACTTATTGTCAATACAAGATCTTTTGCTGCTTACAACCAGAGACGGATGAAAAATCGTTATATTACAAAGAGAAAAGCGCCTTTTAAGGGGCGCTTTTCATATCATGTCTCGTATCCGTAAGCCGAATTCTGTTTTATGCGATTATTTATCTAGGCCTGCCATTGCTGGGAGGCTCAAGCGATTCTCCCTATTGCTAGGGCACGATCTTGCACACAAGTAAGGATTTTGCCGTTTCACCCTTATTTTACAATAAGATTATTCCGCCTTGCGGTTAGGAATCCTAGCCTTTCGGCATTGGCGTCACTGCTCGCACCTCTGGGATCGCTCCCGATGGGGGTTACCCACTACCCTTTCCCTATATGCTGTAAGCTTCTTTGGGATATGTGTTCGGACTTTCCTCCTCTAGCCTTGCGGCTAAAGGCAATCACTCAATACGAGACTGGGAGAGTATAGCATTGTAAGGGATGCTTGGCTAGACCGTCTTTATTGATATACGTCAAGACCTCTCTTGACAATTAATTTTAATGTGATATGATAGTACTATGAATATGAAATCAGCACCATATAAATACATCGGCAAATTCATCCTTGGAATGCTCGGAGCGCTTTCGCTCTTCGTCTTTACCCAGGCCTTTGCTGCTCCCATTGTTAACACTTATGCCCCGACAGGCGTGACTGAAACATCGATCACTATGCAAGGAGCATACAGCATGACCGGAACTTCGATCATGGTTCGTTTTGAATACGGTACTACTCCTGCTCTTGGAAGCACAACTACTACTCAGACATTCACAGATGCGACTGGATCATTTCAGGATACTCTCCCTGTTACAGCAGGACAGTCATACTATTACCGAGCTGTTGGTGTTACCAACGGACAGGCGCCGGGACGAGGATCAGTCGCAGAATACAATGCACCTCTCGCAGCTGCTCCTGTCGTAAACACATATCCTGCAGTCCTCTCTGGAGGAACAGTAACATTCAAGGGTGCATTTAACGGAAACGGTGCTGCAACTACTACTCGATTCCAATACGCAAACAACTCGTCATTCTTTGGCGCTTCAAGCCTCGCTGCGACAACAAGCGGATACTCAATGACCGCTACAATGTCGACAGCTTCCCTTACTTCTAACACTACCTACTATGTTCGCGCAGTTGCTACAAACTCTGGCGGAACAAGCTACGGTAACGCAGTTTCATTCATCCCAACATCGGGCGGTTCTGGAACAGGTACTGGCGGTACAACAACAGGCGGTACATCAGGAACTACTGGCGGTACCACTGGCGGAACAACGGGTGGAAATACTGGCGGTACATCTGGAACAACAGGCGGTACGACTGGAGGAAACTACTCATGTATCGTCAACCAGTTCAACGCTTCTCCATCGACAGTAACATCAGGCGGAACTGCATACCTTTACTGGTCAGTTTCAAACTGTTCATACGTTACAATTAGCGGACCAGGCATAAGCGGAACTTACTACTCAGGAACAAACTCAATCACAACATCTCCGATCTATACCTCTGGCACATATTACCTTACAGCGTTTGGTTATAACGGAACTTCAGGACAAGCAACAGCATTTGTATCTGTTCAGAATATTCCCCAGCCGCTTACACAGTGTTCAATTAGCAACTTCTACGCTTCACCTTCGCAAGTTCAGCTTGGATCATCGACAACTCTTTTCTGGAATACGACAAACTGTACTTCAGTAAACATTAGCGGTCCGAATGTAAACACTCAGAACTACCCTGCTAACAGTTCTATTACTGTCACACCAACAGCTGGAAACGCTACATACTTCCTTACTGCTACCGGCCAAAACGGAAGCACACAGGCACAGGTATATGTTCAGGTGAGCGACCTTCCAAATCCAGTTCAGCACTATGCATGTAACAATGGATTCGATGACGACGGTGATGGAAAAGTAGATGCTAACGACCCTGGATGTTCATCTTCAATCGACAATAGCGAATACAATGGCGGAGGGACAGGAGGCGGAACTACTGGCGGTACCACTGGTGGAACAACAGGTACTACTGGAGGCACAACCGTTCTCGGCTTCACAAGTACTGTTTCAAGCAATGGAAACATTGGAAACAACCTTGCGGGCTTGGCTCTCTGGGGTGGTCATCTCTTCCCTACAAGCATGCTCGGTATCCTTATCTTTCTCCTTATAATCATGGGTATCGTGCTCCTTGTCCGACAGATCTCAAAGAAGGAAGAAACTCACGAACACAGCTTGCATCACTAATACACTCATAAAAAGCCCTTATAATAAGGGCTTTTTATGCTTTCTGGGCACTTGACAAATAGATTTAAATATGATATGATGTATATATGAATATGAAATATATCAAACAAATCAATGTCTTCTTGGCTTTCGCCCTTATCCTCGGAGGAATCACCCTCTTCGGACAGGAAGCTAAAGCAGATCCAATCATCATGAGCCCTGGCTTGTATCAGAATCAGGTATACCCTGGATACGTTGGACCAGTCATCATGAGTTCTGGAACATACAACGGACCATCAACTACTCCTATTATCCCTAACTTGTACCCTACTACCACTCAAACAACAGTCGTACCTACCACTACAGTAGTACAGCAGCCAACAACAACTATCGTATATACTCAGCCAATTGCTCAGACACAGCCAACAACAGTAGTACAGCAGCAGCCAACAACAAACAGCGTACTCGGCAATACGATTCATGCTCCTGCGAAAAACGGTATCGTCATCAATTCAAACACAACTGGAGTAAGCGCGACATCAGATGTACCTGGTATCTGTGTAAACGACACAGTGAACTACACACTGAGCTATGCGAATACAACTACTGGTGCCATCCAGAATGCAATGCTCATTGTCACCCTCCCTGCTGAAATCGACTACAAGAGCTCAACTTCACAGGCAAGCTTCAATGAACGAAACCACACTGTCACAATCTTCATCGGAACAGTTGCAAAAGGCCAGTCAGGAGTCGTATACATGCAAGGAACTGCGAACCGAATGGTAAACGGAACTGCAACGATCACGACACGCGTTGACTTCACCTTCACAAAAGCTAACGGTGCGACAGAAACAACTACGAGCTATGTTATCCACTCTGGCACAAACTGTGGAAATGCTCTCGGTGCGAACGTTCTCGGATCAGGATTCCTCCCTACTTCATTCATCGGATGGGTTCTCCTCGCAATCGTTGTCTGCGCAATCATCTTCCTCGCTCGCAAGTTCTTCGGAAAAGAAGAAGGACATGCTCACGGCGGAAGCGTTGGACACCAGGCCCACTAAGAAGTAGCTACTACAATACAAAAGGCCGCAGGCTTTGCCTGCGGCCTTTTGTATTAGTTAGCACCAGAGATATTTAATCAGTAGACGAAAGCGTATTGAAATACAATTCATCTGCAATTTTAATATTATGCTTTGCTACAAATCCATCTTGGACTTCAAGCACAAACAGTGCTGGCGCTTGTGATACAAACTGTTCTGGATATGATCCAGGAGTTGCATGTTCTTTGATGTACACAACGTGGTGTTCCTGATCCATCCAAATCATATCGATCGGATAGTTCATGTCTTTCATCCAGAAAGGATAGAGTCCTTGCTTGTCGAAGACGAAGAGCATAGCTTCATTCTCTCCAAGGCCTGCTGTCCCCGAGAGCCCGCGCTCTTCGAGCGCGGGCGTATCGGCAACTTTGGCATTGAGAGTCGTTCCGTCACCGACAACAACTTGAGTAACAGTATATTCACCCGAGGACTTCCCTGCCGTTCTTGCATTTTTTTCATACACTATACGGCCCGCAATTCCTCCTCCGAGAACGGCGGCGAAAATGACAAAAGAAAGGATTGTTTTAGTTCGAGAACTCATACGATATTAGTGGCTGCCCTGAGTAGTCGTAGTTGCTCCGCTTGTCGTACCAGTATTCGTTCCACCGATGGGACCGCCTGGATTACCGCTCAAGGTTGGATACAATGTGTTTCCTGAAACTGGAGTTGAATACTGGCTTGTTGTTCCACCAGATGACTGCGCAGTAACGCTGACAAGATTGAACTGAGATGAATTTGTTCCTGATGTTGGAGTGTTTCCTTTCAAAGTAACAGTTGTTGATGTTCCCTCGCCCAAGAATACTGGACTAATCGGAGTGAATGTCGCACCAGAGAATGAGCCAGCTGAAGCATAGCTGCTTCCTCCGATGTATACACTATATCCTGAGAAAGAGTTCCATGCAGAAGATGGATTTGAACCGAAAGTAAATGATTTCAAACTAGCGTAACAATCTGTAGCAATACGGAATGTAGCGAGTGAAACATTACTCTGGCCGTTAGCAATTGTTCCATTGAAGCTTGAGCTATCGCGAGTTGCAGTTACATGTGGAATAGTTCCTGATGGACATGAAACAACAGTATTCGTGCTTCCAGGAGTAATAGGCTGCGTCTGTGCAATTGTGGTAAATGTACCTGTTGAACCATATGCTGTGCCATACGCATTCACACCGATGATGCGGAATGAGTAAGTGGTGCCAGGATTGAGATTTGAAAGCGTAACTGATGCTGTACCAGATCCTGTACCGCCTGAAGTAAGCGGTGTTGTTGAGATTGCACTAATGCCATACCAATATTGGAAAGCTACTGTAGTATCAGCACCGCGTCCGTCGTATACCCCAGATACAAGTGCGCTGTTTTCATTTACTGAAGTCGCAGATCCTGTACCGACATATGCTTGACCGTACTGAGCAGTATTCTGGTTCTGATATGGAACTACCGGTGGAACATAGGTAGATGTTGAGCTATTAGCTACGAAAGATACGATTGGAGTTGTAACCGTTCCATATGTTCCGCCTTCAGCGACTGCGCGAACATAATATGACTGGCCAGGAACGAGGTTTCCGAGGCTTGCTGAAAATGAACCAGACTGTCCTGAAAGAACGATCTGACCGATGCGAGCCTGAGTGCTTGATGAGAATGATGCAAGGTTGTTTGCATATTCAAATCGCACAGTATAGTAAGAATTTGTTTGAGCAGTGAAAGAACTTGCGACGTTTACGCTCGTAGCGCTTGCGTAGGTAACCTGCACAGGAGAGAGCATGAGTCCAAGTGTTTGGCCGCCTTGATTATTGTTCTGAGCAGTAGCACAAAGAGCTCCAGTGGTTGCACTATATCCTACATATGAGGTACATCCTGGAAGATACGTAGTTGAGACAGAGCTACCGCCATTTGAAATAGCGCGGTTCATTGAACCTCGAGTGAGCGGTCCAACGAATCCTGTCGAATCAATGCTGTTTTCTGACTGATAAATTCTTACAGCAGCAAACGTCAGCTGGCCGAAAAAGCCAGTGTTGTTCGTAGGAGCAAGATAGTTTTGGCTGATAAGGAAGTTCTGCATTGCGACAACCTGAGGGTCATTGCGCATGCCAAGCTTCAAGTTATACGTGAGTGTATCTTGCGCGCTCGCAAACGATGCGAAACCGAAGACCACAAAAAGAGCAAGTGCGATACTATAGAATTTCTTCATGGAATAAAAAAGTTACTAATAAAATTACTTCAATTAGTATACCATGCCTCGCCCAACAAAAAGCACTCCCGCAAGGGAGTGCTTTTTGCATTAGAATATTGAATGTTCGAGTATACAAATATCACAGAGATAGTACTAGACTTTATTTTGTTCCGATCTATACCTTGGTCTTTCCCAAGCGCCATATCTATTAAGGACAGATAAATGTCCTCGCTTTTTTTACCCGAAGCGATCAGGCATTATGAGCTCAATTGAGGCTCATAATATCGACAAGTAAATCTTCATTCCACAATAAATTGTGAGAAATCGGACAGATCTCAAATTGAGTTAATCCACGAGCAGCTTCCGCTACCCGTGCCTTGTTAC
>CAZHJZ010000005.1:0-85006 GCA_964532495.1 uncultured Candidatus Saccharibacteria bacterium
GAGCCTTATAAATCAAGGCACTCGCGTCTACCGATAACAGATACTACTCGCGGAGAGCGTCGTGTTAGAACCAAACGGTTCCTTACCCTGCAAGGCTTCCGTGGCTAATTTCAGTATAGCATTTCGACGCGTCTCGTGCGGAATAAAAAGTGACAAAAGTTACACTGCATAGCTAGGAAAATGAGACAAAATGGGACACAAATCAGGCATTCTGGGACTGTCCCATTTTCTGAAAATACGCTGTAAAATAATGGTTATTGTACTTTACAAGGGTAAAATTCCGTTGTTTAATAAGCAATCGCATATACATCCATGCACCGCCCCTTGCGCTTTCAGAATCCCCCGCTATATTTAAATATGTATGCAGGAAAACATTATCAACCGAGGATACGCCCTAATAGACCTTGAGCTTTCGCCCAAGGTTCGCAGACCTAGTCAGTCTATGAAGAATATCCTCAAGAAGAATCCTGTATACGACAATGGTTTTCTCAAGCTTCGAGACATAGAACTCAACGCGGTCGTCGAGTTCGACGAGAAGACGGGAGAGCCGAAAGTGACGGTGTTCTTCCCAGCGGATATTCATGAGGGTATGCAAAACGGAACGATACCGTTCGACAGGGACGAGTTCTCTCGGATCTGTAAGCAGATAGCGGACAAAGCGGTGCGTCAGAAAGAACTGGCGAAGAATCCGACAAGGGTGTACCACAAAGCCTAATCCGCACCTACAACTGAATACGACAGACACCCGCATCTAATGCCACGCCTGTTTCGAGAAAAGCCTAAGTACAGTAGCTAACCCCTACCGTGTTCAGTCTTCAAATCGAAGCGGGCTTTTTTGTATCCGGATACATTACTCAGTTAGTTAACAACTCAAAACACATGTCTAAAAAACAACCAATCACTTGGCGCACGGACAAGCGCAAGGTCAAAGACCTTTTGCCGTACGACAAGAACCCTCGGGTAATCACCGAGAAGCAAATCGCAGACCTCAAGCGAAGCCTTACCAAGTTCTCGCTCGCCGAGATCCCAGCTGTGAACACTGACGGAACGCTAGTCGCTGGTAACCAGCGAGTGAAAGTCCTCATGCTCATGGGCAAAGGCGAAACTCTCATCGACGTACGAGTTCCATCACGCAAGTTGTCGGAAGCCGAGTTCAAGGACTACCTCATCACCTCGAACAAGTCTGGCGGAGATTTCGACTACGACATACTCGCGCGAGACTTCAACATGGAAGAACTCTCGACCGCAGGATTCGACGATGTAGACCTCTCAAAGATTTTCGACTCACGCTCGGATAAGAAAGAAGAAACGTGGGACGAGGAAAAGGAGATGAAGAAAGCCAAGGCGACAAAGATAAAACTCGGAGATGTGTATATGTTGGGGCGACACCGACTTATCTGCGGTGACGCAACCGATACCGAAACCGTGAAGAAACTCATGGACGGAGCCAAGGCAGATCTCGTGAATCAAGACCCTCCTTTCAACATTGACCTCTCATACGAAAAAGGCGTGGGTGGAGAGAAAACAAAAAAGAATTACGGTGGAATCGTGAAGGACAATCTGTCGGACGAGGCATACGCCGAGTTCATACGGAAGATGATGAAGAACGCCATGGCAGTAACTAAGTCCAACTCACACTGGGCATGGTGGTGCGACGAACGATATGTATGGCTTTTTCAGAACTTGTATAAGGAGCTTGGAATCAACGCGAAGCGACTGCTCATCTGGGTCAAGAATAACTCGTCACCGACACCGCATGTGGCCTTTAATAAGGCGACAGAATATATCGTGTACGGAACTCTCGGATCGCCGTATCTCTCTAAACATGTTACCACCGCCAACGAGATAATCAACCACGACACGACCACGGGAAACGAGCTTCTCGAAGAACTCACCAACCTCATTCTGGCGAAGCGTCTTGCGAGCAACTTGTACGAACACCCGACGGAAAAAAGTCCGCAAGTCCACTACAAGATCATAAAACGATGCACGAAAGTGAACGACATCGTTCTGGATCTCACCGCAGGTTCGGGAAGCATCATGACGGCGTGCCAACAGCTCGGTCGAACCGCCTACATGTGCGAGATGAGCCCGATCTTCTGCCAGCTCATCATTAACAGATTCAAGCAAATCTCCAATGAAGAAGTCAGAAAGCTCAATTAGCTCCGTAAAGATACGGAAGCAGAAAGGACTGTTCATAGAGCAGTTGAAGCGGAATCCGAACGTCCAGATCGCGTGCGAGAAGCTGGAAGTCGGCAGGTCGAGCTTCTATCGCTGGCAGTCCGAAGACCCCTCGTTCAAGAAAGAAGTGGACGAGGCGGTGTCTGAGGGCGTGACGGTCGTGAACGACCTCGCGGAATCCAAGCTCGTGCTTGCCGTCAAGGACGGCGACATTCAGGCGATCCGCTACTGGCTGAACAACCACCACTCTACCTATTCCCCGACAATCAAGGTCAAGCACTCGCTGGACAGCTCTGAATTGTCGGAGGAGCAGAAAGCGATAATCAGCGCGACGCTCAACATTCTCAAAGATGAAGACTAAGTCTTCCATCACAACCAAAGAGCAAGCGTTGGAAAAGCTCAACGACCCCATCATCCGCAAGGAGGTGGCGAAAGCCGACTTCTTCCTGTTCTTCACGATCTACTTCTACCACCACATGCGGTATCCGTTCGCGGACATGCACCGCGAGATGATGTCGATCTGCCAGAACGACTCGATATCGCTCTCGCTCATCATGGCGTTTCGTGGGTCTGGAAAAAGTACGATAGTCACGACCGCCTTTCCGCTCTGGGCGATACTCGGCGTGCTTCAGAAGAAGTACATCGTGATCGTCGCCAAGACCAAGCCACAGGCGAAGCAGATGATGACGAACATCAAGAGCGAGCTTGAATCGAACGACCAGCTCCGAAACGACTTAGGACCATTCCAAGACGACTCGGAGGAATGGGGTTCGGAGTCGATAGTCTTCTCCAAGCAGAACGCGCGGATCACCGTCGTGTCCATCGAGCAGAGTCTCAAGGGTCTGCGCCACAAGCAGTACCGCCCAGACCTCATCATCCTCGACGACATCGAGGACAACGAGTCCACCAAGACCAAGGAGATGCGCGAGAAGACGTACGAGAAGTACAAGCGCGAGATCGTACCGCTTGGAGACAAGGGCACGCGGATACTCCATGTCGGCAACATGCTCCACGACAACTCGCTTATCATGCGACTGTCTCGGGAGATCGCAGACGGCGACACGACGAGAGTCTTCCGCAAGTATCCGATCATCGACGAGGACGGCAAGATATTCTGGCAAGGAAAATTCGGGAGCGAAGCGGAGGTCGAGACGGAACGGCTCAAAGTGAACGATGATGTCGCGTGGCACTTGGAGTACCTCTTGAAGGTTATCTCTGGAAACCAGCAGATCATAAAGAACGAGGAGATACTCTTCTACGACGAGCTACCGCCCCGCACGAAGAATAGCGACGGCTATTTCGACGAGCGGTTCATTGTTGTCGGCGTAGACCTCGCCATATCCAAGAACGACAATGCCGATTACACGGCAATCGTTCCGATCCTGTACCAGAAAAACCGCGAGCGGAACTGCTGGGAAGGATTCGTACTCAAGGACTTCGTCCACAAGCGACTCGACTTCAACGAAACATGTGACGCGATCATCACACTCAACAAGGCGCTCGCCGTGTATGGTGCGCGAGTTGTCTTCGTTATAGAGACGGTGGCGTATCAACAAGCCCTTTCTCAGGCGGTCAAAGCTAAAGATAGGAACTACATCGAGGTCGTTGAGAAGAACACTTCGCTCGACAAAGAGACACGGCTTCGGATCGCAAAACCCATCTTCTCGAACAAGACGATGTTCTTCCCACGATATGAGGCGGAGATCATCGTGCGAGAAATTACTGGATTCGGCAGAGAGAAGCACGACGACCTTGTGGACTCTCTGACGCTCTCGGTGAACTACGCGCTTGAGGTTTTGCTTGTCGAGAATACGGTGATCTGCGTTTAACGCTTTCTGTCAACAAAAAGCCCGTCATGAAAATGACAGGTTCTTTGGCATGGGCTAGTCTTCTTTTTGAATTTACTACGAGCCGAAAGTCATAAAGTTTGCGCTCTCATATTTTCGTACTGCTTTTTTGAAAAACCACAGAGAAAACATAAACCAAAAAATTGATAGCAATAGGAGCAAGAGCATTTTAGGAACTGATGTTTGGCTTATCGCTTCAACGGGTAGAGTTCCGATAACCAGTGATGGCACAATGAATGTAAAGATAAATCTTGTAGCACCTTGAAATGCTCCTCCATGAAATAACGATGGCGTAAGAAATAACTCAAACACACTTCGCGTGACTGCCTCGGGATCAGTAAAAAAGAAATTTAGTGATTGTATTGCAATGGTCACGCCAGTAAATGTAATCAACGCAATCACAATCAAAAGTAATGTCATTCCAATTTGTGGCAACGTGGCAGATATCATTGAAAGATAGATCACGATACAAATGATTCCAAAAAACATATCACCCACTGCCGAAGCACCGAAGGACGATGTTGCAATACGCGTTAGCAGATTTTTGGGCGATATAAGAAATTGATCAAACCTACCACCAGAAATAAGTTGTGGCATTTCTCGAAGTCCTGAACCAACTGAATACACAACACCAAATACAAGAGCTACGAAACCTTGTAACCCAAAAATATCGGCTTTGTTCCAGCCTCCGATATCTCCAACCGTTTGGATAAGAAAAATCCACAATATAACAAAAGATATATTATTGATCATCATCCCAAAAACATTCATCCAAAAACTCGTACGCAGTTCCGCGCTACTTTGAATGTTCTTTTTTATTGCGTAAATAGCAAATTTTATTTCTTTCATCATATAATTTATCCTCCGTTTACTGAGACTTTTTTATGTGCACGACCGAACATATAAGTCACAATAATTCCAAGTGCTATAACCCAAAGTATCTGTATCCCAATCATTTCAGAATAGTTAGTTTTCCAAGTGTCATAGACGGTGTGAGTCACAAATTGTGAGGCACCGAATGGACTCCAAATTGCAATCTTATACATTATCGCTGGAAACAGCGCGACTGGCAGATACGATCCACCGAGAATCATTACTGTTTTGTCTACGATCCAATAGAGTGGTTTAATATCTTCAATCCAAAAAGCCAATAGTCCAACGATTGAGTATACAAATAGCGATAAAATAATACTTAGAATAAAAACAACTGAAAGTGTACCTGCAAAAAACCAGCTAGTCATACTTGCAGGAATACCGACAGCGACAACAAGAGCAATAGTTCCTAAGACGGCGGCTACAAAAAATGAATAGAGTCCTGCGCCCAATTGCCACCATATGCGATAAAACAAATAGTGAATCGGTTTTGATAGAAGTACCTCAACTGTCCCAGATTTAATATCCTGCATGATAGAAGTAGCGATATCGCGCAATCTCAATGTCATCAATGCAAAATACAAGAACATACTCCAAGCAGCCACTTGAAAAGTGAGTCCATTAATTACACCACCTCGAATACTAAAAATGTAATAATACAGAACGAGCAAAATACCACAACGTGTTGCTATTCCAAAAGTATCAACAATCAAACGAGCAGGATATTGTATCCTGTCTTTGATCATCATTTTGACGATGCTATTTGCTAATCGAAGTTGCTTCATACATTTCTCTGATTACAGTTTCAAGATCGACATTGTAAACGTCTATGTCTGAAACAGAAAAATACGGAAGTATTTTTTGGAGTGCATCAGATACACCCAGAATCCTTTGATCGACAGCAAGAGTTATTTTATTAGTATCTTTTTGTATATATTTGATTCCATTTGGTAGCTCAGGAAAGTCTTTCGGTTTTGATTCGAGGGTGATATTAAGATATTTTTCATGCACGAAAGATTTAGAGAGTTCGTCTGTCGGCATATCACGAACCACTGTTCCGTGATTAATTATGATTGTACGATCACAAAGAGACTCGATATCTCCAACGTCGTGTGAGGTTAAAAAGATAGTGGTTTTTTCCTCTTTGTTTATCTTTATCAAAAGTTCACGAAGTGACTTCTTCGCAACAACGTCTAAACCAATCGTTGGCTCATCTAGAAAAATGATTTTAGGTTTATGGATAAGTGATACTGCAATTTCTGCACGCATTCTTTGTCCGAGTGAAAGTTTTCGCACTGGTTGATCTTTAAATGAAGCGAGGTCAAATTGCTCTATAAGTTCTGCCGTGCGTGAGGCGATTTCTTTTTTGGATAGATCATACATAACTCCAAAAAATTCAAATGAATCAGTTATTGGCAGGTTTGGAAATAACTGACTTCTTTGACCGAAGACCGTTCCAATTTTGTACGCAAGTGCCTTGCGATCAATTGTTGGATCAAAACCAAGTACGGATATTTTTCCTGTTGTCGGAAACAAGATACCAGTTAGCATTTTGATAGTAGTCGATTTACCAGCTCCGTTGGGTCCTATAAAAGCAATTCGTTCACCTTCGTTTACAGAAAAAGAAATATCATCCACTGCGGTTACCGTTTTTATCTCAGGAGATACTAGATTACGAAAAAATGAAGAACCTTGTTTTTTCACAGAAAAAGAAAAGGTTTTTGAGAGATTTTTAACTTCAATAATTTTATTCACCATATAACTGAATTTATCACAAAAAAGTTAAAAATCATAACGCGTAATTTTCTTGTTATTTGTGTGATTTATTTCTACATCGCTCGATCCGCTTCGCCCAATCACCGTCCCACCCCTGCGCTTTCGCCTGTGTCGCGAGCTTGATCGCCTCGTTGAACCGCTTTTGCTTTTCAAAGATAATGCACAGCTGTTCGTACCCCTTGTGAGTCGGTAGCAAATGGTGCACCCCGATCGCTCCGAATTCCTTGAGCCATGACTGCTTGGCTTCGTCGGCGATCATGATCTGTGTCCAACAACAATCTATCGTCTTTTGCAAAGCCGTAGGATCGCTGTCTCGATCTCTATATGTCTCCTCGATTTTCCAAGTCAGCTCAAGGTGTACGTCGAATGCGTTTCGCTTCCTCATACAGTTATATCTTTAAGAGCTTCTCCTTGTGAGCCTTGAACTCTTCTTCGGTGATTGCGCCCTGCTCTTTGAGCTTGAACAGACTGACGAGTTCGTCTGACGTATTCTTTGATGGCTCAGATGAACGAACTACTACGGTTGAGTTTTCCGTTTTGTCTTGGTGACTAAGACGATCAAGAATCTTCTTCGCTTCGTATGGTGTGCCGATATTTTTCAAAACAATATCGTGTCCAAGACCAGCTGTCTTAATAACAAGGTTTCCACTTTTCGTGATCGCTTTTTTAAGGTACGACTCACTCACTGATACTTCGACGATCTTGTCATAATTTATGCTTGTGCTTTTTGTTGAAAGCCAACCAGTGTGAACAAGAACACGCTTGCTTGTGAAAGCGTAAGCATTCAAACCAAGCGACCAATAATGGAGCGTACCTGCTCCGAGAATAATTACTCCAAACACTGGATTCACCATCATAATGAGTCCGACGATTCCCCACACAACTGCGATTGCGATTCTATATCCTTGAGCAACGGAGAATTCATAATCGACTTTTTCGCTCTCGTTCAAAGTCTTCTGCCAGATTTGTTCATACTTCATAATTTTTTAACTTCTTGCGTGTTAGTGGTAAATCCGAGGATGGGACGCAAAAAGCCCACCACATGGGGTGATGTCTTGCGACATCCATCTACGGTTTCCCGTAGAGACCTGTAAGAGTAGCCCCCATATGATGGGTTCTTTATCTCTTACAGGTTTTCGACCATATCCTCAAGGAAAGCCCTGAGGGGTTAGGTCTTTATTTAGTTGTAAATCAACAATAGCATTTTTAACGCTATTATTCCAGACCATGATATCGCAGTACTGTGAAATGTCAGAGGCTAGTTACCAACACGCGGAGAATGATATAATATGGGACATATGGCTGAATTTGAAGCAAAAACCAATACTATCAAAGTTATTATTTTCGACGCTGATGGCGTTCTCATAAACGGAGAAAGATTTAGCCTACGTCTCGCCAAAGAATATGGAATTTCACTTGAGCAGACCGCTCCATTTTTTACAGGGCCATTCAATGACTGCCTCGTCGGAAATGCTGACCTCAGAGAAGCAATCGCGCCATATTTAAAAGAATGGAAATGGGAGAAAGGTGTTGATGCTTTTTTGGAATACTGGTTCGCATCTGAACATTCCTTAGACGAAGAATTAATCGCGTATATCCAAAAATTGAGAGAGCAAGGAATCAAATGTTTTGTCGCTACAAATCAGGAAAAGCACAGAGCACAGTACATGCTCGAAAAAATGGGATTCGCCGACAGCTTCGATAAGTTGTATGCCTCAGCACACCTCGGACATAAAAAGCCGAGCATCATTTTCTATGAGAAGCTTCTTGTTGAACTTGGCGATGTCAGAAAAGATGAACTGCTCTTTTGGGACGACGCTCAGGAAAATATCGATGGCGCAAAAGTGTTTGGTATCCATGCAGAACTGTACACTACGTTTGAGGATTTTAAAGAAAAAATGAGTAAAAAATACTAGCATGGAAAATCTATTACCGATCATTAAAGAAAACTACGATTTACCTGATTTAGCGATCGGTGAAATATTGCAGCAGAAAGGAGGACGCACTGTGCTTACTCTTGTATCCAACGGCAAAAAATACGTCCTTAAAATTGGAGATGTTTCAAAAACAAAAGAAAAAATAGAAAAAGATACCTTCGTATTCTCATTTTTGAAAGAGAAAAATTTCACGGCTATTCCGTTACTCATAGAGACAAGAAAAAAAGAGCGGTACACCACCGTGAACGGGCAGTTTGCATATTTGCTTGAATATGTTGAAGGGAAAAATTTAGAAGGGACTAAGGAGGATTGGGCTGAAATAGGAAGGCTGACTGCTGAACTCCACTCTTTTACAGATTATCCACTCAAAACTCTATTTGGTTTCAAGAATGAAAAACTTAGGCTCGCTGAGATCGCACAAGAACTGTCTTTCAAAGAAGAATATCTTGCGCTCGTAAATACACTTCCAGATTTCGATACTCTTCCCCAGACCCTTATTCATACGGATATCGGTACGCATAATGCGATAAAATCATCGAACGGATCGATCGTTTTGATTGACTGGGACGACAGCGGTTTGGGTACGAGAGTTTTGGATTTAGGGTTTCCTCTGCTCTCACAATTTCTTAACGGTGACTTAATTTTTGAAAAGGACAAAGCTGAAGCGTTTTATAACGCATATTTTTCTCAGCACAATATACCCAAAGAAGAGAAGCTACTCATTTTTGACGCGGCGATTTTCTTTGCCCTGTTGTATATGCCGTATGTGGACATAGATAAATGCTGGAAAAAGATTGCTTTTGCTCGTGCGAATAAGGAAAAAATCAACTCGATTTTTATTTAAAATAAGTTACATGATTTAGATAACGAAATGCAAAAAAGATATTACATTACAGGAGTAAGTGGCACAGGTAAGACGACTGTCTGCGAAGAACTCGCCAAGCGTGGATTCTTCGCTGTAGACCAAGACTCGCGCGTATATGGTTTATGTAGCTGGAAGCACAACCATACAAAAGAAGACGCTCGATTCGAGTACGGCATCGGCAAGGAATTTCTCGAAGCGAATGACTGGTACTGCGACATTGAAAAACTGAAGGCTCTTTTAGATACAGCTGATACTACCTCGTTTGTTTGTGGTGTCACTGCGAATCAAGACGAATACCTGAATCTATTCGATAAGGTGTTTCTTCTTCAGTGCTCGCCCGAAGTTTTCTCGAAGCGCATCGATGAGCGTGAGAATAACCAGTTTGGGAAACATCCATCTGAAAAAGAGCATCTATTAGTGTGGTACAATGAACTGGAGAGTGGATTGATCGCCAAGGGCGCAATCGTCATCAACTGTGACGCGCCGACCAGTCTGATCGTCGATCAAATAATAAATTCATGCTAACACGATAAAATTATATTTTATGGAAACAAAAGATTTTTATTGCGATTTTGTATTGAGCAATAAAATAGAAGTGAAGAAAGAAGTGGAAACAGATTCCGTTTTGGCTTTTCATCACACTAAGCCAAACTGGACTTTTCATGTTGTCATAATACCGAAACAACACATACGACGTTTAGCTGATTTAAAAAATACCTCTGTTGTCGCTGAAATATTCTCAGTTGCTAAGGAAATAATTTTGAAATATAAGTTGCATGAGAGTAATTACAAAATAATTACGAATGGAGGAGATTTTCAGGATTCACAACACCTGCACTTTCATTTAGTTTCTGGAAAACCAGTGGCAGATTTTAACGAATAAAAAACATAGATCGGTGTCAAAATTAATCTTTTTTTGAATTTGAAACTATAAATCTCGCTCGTTCGAGCAGTTCGTCAAAGGTGATCACCTCGGGTGATGTCATATTTTTACGGAGCAATTCAAAGGAAGCAAACTTCTCTTTATTGATTCCATGCTCCGTGACGAACTCAGACAAACAGCCCACAATAAGGTACGATTTTGGCTGATAGGAATATACTATCTCACCAGTTGGATTACCCTCGTCGTCTTTTCCGTTAAGTTCAGTACTCAAGTTCTCCAATGTTTTCTGTGTTGTTTTTTGTGCTTGTGCGATTCCGCCACCAAGCTCGTCTGACGCTTGCCAGCAGTCCGCTCTATATGCGTCTTTCTTCAAGAGTGCTGTCTTGTGAGTTTTCAGCTCTACAAGACAGAGTGAGTTGACCGCTCCTGTCGTTTTAAGTACAGCGTCCGCTCTTTTTCCAGACTGCGACACGTCCGATCCCTGTATAACCTGCTCGAGTTTTTTACCCTCAAGTGGCTGATTGAAAATAAAGTTGAGGCCGTATCCAAAAATCCACGGGTTCATCTCGAAGAAGTGTTGCCATATTGGCTCGATGCCAGCCTTTTTAATATCATGCTCTGTTCTGTATGTTTCAATAAAAACGTCGTCGGTCATGAGCTTCTCGAACACTTCGAGCTGTGCCTTTCTGTACCCGATGTTCACGATGTCCATGGTCGTAATGTTTCCGCTTCCTATTGCTTCAACCATAAGTGCTTGACCCTCTGCTGTGGACATGACGTTGTTGAACTGCTTCACCGTCTCAGGGTCTAAACTGGGACTGTTGCCAAGTGGAATTCTGCGCTCGTTGATATCATTGAGATTAAGTTTATCCAGCGACTGGAGAAAGCCGATGAGTTCCTTAAAAAAGCGAAATGAGAATACAATCTGTTCGTCTTGTTCAGCCCACCCCTTTTTGTAGTATTTGAATCGCTTGAATGAAACATCCTTAATGTAACCATCACCTGCTTTCAGGAATGTGAGAGTAGTTTTGATTTTGTTTCGTATAGGCCATGGGTGTTCTGCTTCTACAGAATTTGGAACGTCGGTGTCGTCAGAAGACACAACAGTAAAATATTTACCGTCGCCTCTTCCAAAAGGGTTAGTATAGAGATTATCTACACGATAGTTGTCGACTATCTCAGCCTCGCCTGGCTCAGCCAAGGTGGCAGGCACACCTTCCACTTCCGCAAAATCTATAAATAATGGTTCGTCATCTTTCATACCCGAAGCATATCACTCATACTGACCATTCTCAAATTTGCACCTAATTGTGTTCTGAAAGTTACCAACAAATAGGAATTTTAGGGTCTATACTTTTCAGCCGTTCTGCGTCATCCATTAGATGTGGACGACATCGACGAAGTCATAAAAAGAGCCGATCATTACCGTTTCGAGGACGCGCCCCGCGCGACGATTCTGAGCGCTATTTCTTCGCTCCCGTCGTCAAAGAAAAATATCAAGCGATCCATAAAGGAAAGAATTAAGCTGCTATCTAACGCGTACATATCGCTTGCCACGTTCGTCCCAGACGAAGACTTTGAATATGTGAACGACTTGCACGGTGAACCAGATCAAGAAAAAGTAAAGGAGATATTCGGCAAAGTACTAGCTGAAATGGATAAGCTCAGTAATGACATGGGAGGCGTCGCTCTTACCGAGACAATGGAAACGTCGCCAACTGCTGAATGCTCTTAGCCAGACTAGTGTTCTCTGTCATTAATTATATATGGAGACATATACCACAGCTCGTATTGGTAAGGAGATCATCGCACCAGTCCAAAAAATTAAATATGTTCTATATGCTCGAAAATCTACCGAGTCAGAAGAGCGGCAAGTCTTGTCGATTGATTCACAAGTTAAAGAAATGCTAGATCTTGCTGAACGAGAAAAACTCGACATCGTTGAGATTAGACGTGAATCCCATTCAGCGAAAGAATCTGGACAACGTCCTGTGTATAAAGAAATTTTGGAAGATGTACGACGCGGACGATTTAATGGAATCCTTACTTGGGCACCAGATAGATTAAGTAGAAATGCTGGCGACCTCGGGAGTATTGTTGATTTGATGGATCAACAACTGCTCATGGAAATTCGAACCTATGGACAACAATTCAAAAACTCACCAAATGAAAAATTTCTTTTAATGATTTTGTGTTCGCAAGCAAAACTAGAAAATGATAACAAAAGCGTTAACGTAAAACGAGGACTACGCACGAGAGTAGAAATGGGATTATGGCCTGGACCCGCTCCGACTGGATATATGAAAGAAAAGCGAATGGATAGAAAATGCGAAACGCTTCTTGACCCAGAGCGAGCGCCGATCATCAAAAAGATGTTTGAGAAAGTCGCGTATGAGCATTGGAGTGGACGGAAGATATACAACTGGCTCAAGTTTGATTGTAATTTGCGAACCTCCGCAGGGAAAAAGCATTTGAGTCTGGGAAATATCTACAAGATTTTGGACAACACTTTCTATTACGGCGTTTTTGAATACCCAAGAAAATCAGGCAACTGGTATACAGGAAAGCATGAACCAATCGTTACCAAGGAACTTTTTGATTTGGTTCAAGCACAGATCAAGAGCAATGTACTACGAGTAGAAAACAAAGAATTCGCTTTTACTAAAATGATGCTCTGCGGATTATGCGGATCTGGCATATCGGCTGACGAGAAATTCAAAAAGCTCAAAAACGGCGGTGTCGCCCGATATGTCTACTACGGTTGCACTAAGGCGAGAGGCGTTGAGTGTAAATGTGGTTACACTGAAGAGAAAGAAATACTCAAGCAGTTCAACGAGCTTATCGAGAATCTCAATCTGAACGAGATCGAAGTCAAAGAGAAAATTAAGGCTGACGTTGAGCGATTTTCAAAACTACAAAAATTCCTATTAGGAACGAAAGAAAAAATCGACATACCAAGTATTGATGTTCGAGGGTATGCAAAGTATGTCTTGAAAGAAGGAAACGATATCGAGAAACGAGAATTGCTTGGTTGTTTGAAAAGCAGAATCTGTTTAGCGAACAAGAAAATCACACTCGAAAAACAGAACTAATCCATAATTCTTTTATTACTATTTAGTACTTCTGGTGGAAACTTTTTCCATTTTCCTTTTCTTATCGAAACCATATGTCTTGTCATTATGCTGTCCGCTACGTCAGAGTCTGGGAGCTTATCTGAACTAACCGTTTTTGATTCCTTTGCAAATTTCTTCAGCTTTTCCAAAAGAGCATTTTCTAGTTCAGTGTCTATTTTGTCGGTACCATCAAATTTTCGCGTCCTATCTTTGATTTTTCTCCACTCTTTTGCCATGTATTTATCCCACATTTGAGTGGTGAGAAAAGAGATGTCGTCTGGAGGACATGGTGCAAAAACCACAGACCCTCTTTCTTTCACTTCGTCTGGTAGTAAATCATAGTGGTCATCAAGTTTTGAAAAATCAGCCTTTAAATCAGAGCCAGAAATAAATGCCTGATCGGGTTGCATGAATATAGGAGCAAGGGCGATATGGAGTTTGTCACTCGAAGTAAAAATTTTACAGAATGGCAGATAGTAAAGATAGCTCATGTCTACTTTATGAGTTTGAGCGTGCGGGAACTGATTGAAAAGTTTACCTGCTGTTCCTATGTAGAAAAATAAATCTACAGAAAATATGAACGTAAAATATGGAGCGTATTCTTTTATAGGTTTTGAACCGTCGGCTTCCCAAATTTTTATGACCCTCTCTCTGGTTTCTGGCAGTATATTCATAAGCATCATTCCAAAATCAAGAAGCGTTTTTCCTGTTTTTTCTTCGATCATTAAATCAATTTGAACTTTTAATTCCTGAAGCGTTTTTGGTTTACCCATTACCTCAAAAAGTTTTTCAAAGTACGTGAAATCTTCTTGACCCATTAAAGCAAGTTCTTCTCTCCAACCCTTTGCGATAGTTCTTTCTATTTCCAAAAACTGCTTTTTCTCCCAACGCTTAGAAGCTTCTACTTCGGGAGCTTCTTGGAAGATTACTCCCATTTTGCCCTCCAACTCTACTGTTCTGCTACCAGAAAGGACGGGTCTTCCGTCCATTTTAATTTTTCCTTTCTGCATTAATTCTCCAGCAATCAAATTCCGATGGTGAGTATTTACGCAACTCATGTCGGGGGTTTTGTGCGCTATTGTTCCAACAACGTCCTCAGGGGTTCTTCCTGAGCGCACTTCTTTTTCAAGATCTGCAAGAGTTTCCACGAAAAACAACGGCGTTATATTCGTCATATAGAAATTCTCAAGCCACATGCATTCGTCGGCGCTAAGTCCTTGCAAGGCTGATTTATCAAATATAAGTGCTGGTCCTGACATAAATATATACTACCAAAAAGAACGGCAATTGCCGTTCTTTTTGGTAACCATAATTAGGAAGCACCTCGTGCTACCTGTCAATGGCGGAGGAAGTGAGATTCGAACTCACGGGCCTTTGACAGCCGACGGTTTAGTAAACCGTTGATTTAAACCACTCATCCATTCCTCCATTTGACACTGAAGCTTCAGTGAAGGTTTCAAAATTTCAAACCTAGGAAAACCATAACAAATATGCTACCATTTTGCCAGTTATTTACCCAAATAACTTTGTGCGAAATGGAGCCGTGTCAGAGTGGTCGAACGTACCTCTTTGCTAAAGAGGCAGGGTGTAAAAGCCCTCGCTGGTTCGAATCCAGCCGGCTCCGCAGATATAGAAATAGTAAAGGTGCTCAGTCGTGCTTATTATAATAATAGTAATATCAATATAGATATATGAAACCAAAAACGCTCAAAGTGCTGTTCTGGATCTCAACAGTTTTTATCTTTTTATTCGAAGGAGTCATGCCGGCTTTGACCTCGCATACTGACCTCGCTATTCAAGGTATCACCCACTTGGGCTATCCAGTTTACTTTGTCGGCGTTCTCGCTGTGTTCAAAGTAGCAGGAACACTCGCTCTCATTATTCCTCAAGTACCAGCTCGCATCAAAGAATGGGCATACGCGGGATTCGTATTCGATTTCCTTTGGGCATCGATCAGCTACATAATGGTTGATGGCTTTGGAATCGCAGCGATCTTCCCTCTTATTGTTCTTGCTATCCTTATTGTGTCGTACACGACCTACCACAAGCTTCACGACGGAAAAGCTTTCGCTCACTAATTAAGTGAACAAGATTGTGCGTGTACGTGCTTTTAGTGTTTGCTTGGTGTTTTGTATAAATAAAACAAATAATAGCCTCCACTACCCTCCCGTCCAAACCTAAGGTATACTTTCCCTATGGACGAACTACATGAATTACGGAAGGAGAACGCCGAGCTTAAAAAGCTGAGCGCGCTCAAGAGCGACTGGATATCACTTTCAGCACATGAACTGCGAACATCGCTTGCAGCAAACAAATGGATGCTCAAGATGTTCCTTGATCAGGATTTTGGAGATATCACACATGAACAGGCAGGCTTTATGAAAAAGGCCTTCGATGGAACAGAGAGAATGCTGACATTGGTAAACGATATGCTTGCTATAAACCATACGCAAGACGGACTTACATTCTCCTACAATTTCAAAGAGACTAACATTGTCAGCCTGCTTGATGATGTTATCTTTGATTTCCACGGTGAATCCTTTAAAAAAGGAGTGGAGATCATTTTCCTCCGTCCGGAGAATCCTCTCCCTCTCATACAGATAGATGCAGATAAGATCCGCGTCGTTCTGCAAAACCTTGTTGAAAACGCATTAAAATATTCCACAAAGGGCCACAGTGTTATCATCGCAATTGCTGACCAAGAAGATAGTCTTCGAATTTCAGTCAAAGACCAAGGCATCGGAATTCCTCTCAGCGAACAGCCGAAGATATTTGAAAAGTTCTATCGTGCAACAAACGCAAAACAGACAGAGGAAGTCGGTTCTGGCTTGGGACTCTATACGACAAAGATGCTCGTCGAAGCCCACGGTGGCAAAATGTGGTTTGAAAGCCAGGAAAACGATGGGACAACCTTCTTTGTTACACTTCCTAAAGTCCAGCCTGCCAAGTAGCCCCATTACCCATTTTTATAGTACAATGTACCTATGGCAAAGAAAATACTTATAGTCGAAGACGACTCCTTCCTCCAGGGCTTGGCGGCTACCAAACTTACCAAAGAAGGCTATGCGGTCTCAGTGGCTTCAAATACTGCTGACGCAGAAAAAGCTGGATTGGCAGACACGCCAGACTTTATTCTCCTCGATCTCGTGCTTCCTGGCACAAGCGGGTTTGAAGTATTGAAAACATTCCGAGCAAATCCAAAGCTTGCGACAACTCCCATCATCATCTTCTCAAACCTCGCCGAAGACAAAGATATCATGCAGGCAAAAGAATTGGGCGCTACCGACTTTATGATCAAGTCAAACTTTACCCTCGACGAATTGGCAGATAAGATCAAAAGTTTGATCGGACAGTAAGAAATAAAATACACGCTACAAAATTCCCGGGTCGCGCGAAGCGCGACCCGGGAATTTACTTTACGATATTGCATCTACTCCCCTTTCTTCAATTCAGCCATCAAAGCTTCCTTGTTCAAATCATATCCTCCTAACGTTTTTTTAGTTGCGCCCTCAAGAATCTTTAATCCATTCAACAACGCAGATTTGAGCTTAAGATTGCTGTTTTTATAATCCTCGTTTTCCTGTTTTACCTGACTCAAGTCAGCAAGCTTCAATTCATTCTGGCTATTCTGTACCTGAAGTTCTTCATTCTTTCTATTCAAGGCAGTATTGCGTTCGTTCAGAGTTTGGTTCATCTGCATAACAGACTCCATATTTTTCAGCTTTTCAAGAATATCAGCCGCGCTTGCCCCTTCTTGGAAAAACTTCTGATCGAGCAATGCATGCATTTCCTTGCGAGCTTTTTCCTCCTTATCAAGCTTTGCGAGCTCCTGGAAGTTTTGAGGAACGCTGATTCGCTCCGTAATAACTGAACCGATAGCAGTAAGATATTCAAGAGTCACAATGCTGTCTGTAAAATCGAAAGAGATTACACTTTTGATATCTTCAGATGTCTTGGCTTTTATTCCCTGGATATATAATTCAGGATTTGAGCTGGCATCCTTTCGAACCATATTCGCGACAAGCCCGGTTATTTCGTCCACAGCTATACCGTCAACGAAACTTCGTGGAAGCTCGAACTTCCCTTTTGGCCCGTCAGAATCTCCAAAATACACCATCGTCTTTCGTTCTTTTTCATATTGATTATCTTTGCGCACATACCCAGCATCTAAGACAACAGCGGTCTTTCCAGTTACTGTCCTATCCATAGCTCGATACATTCGCTGGCCTTTTTGATTTTCTTCTCCAAGTGCGCTGTCTTCTATCTTCCAAGGAACATCGTTTACATAGAGTCCTGTACCGAGGTCAAAAACCGCAAGCTCATTACCAATATATCGAGACTCTTTCCGGCTAGGAAACTTATTTTTCCAGCGCTTATCATTTTCAACAATACTTGTACCTTCATTGCCTGCTTCATCAAAGAAAGCAACTTTTTTCTTGTCTGGACTCAACTGCAATTGGACACCGCTGCTGTAGATTTTTGCGTTTTCGAGGTTTTTCCATTCAACGCCATTCACCTCAACCCTCTTTGCATCATTGCTGCCCTGTTCTCTAAATAACTGAACAGTAGGAAAAGGCTCTTCGTTGCCATCTAGAGTTTTGAAAATTACCTCGCTGTGCAATTCCTTGCCATCAGTTCTCGGCACATCTTCTGCGCGACGCCCTGTGAGCGCAACGACGTTTGATGAAATTTTCACCAATCTGTCAGCGAGGTTTTTGTATTCCCCAAGCCGGATACCATAGAACGAGCCGGTAACAAGCTTCTTGTTCGGATCATTATAATCAACAGTTACCCGTTCTGAGTGACGGAGAGCGATTTGTTTTTCTGCATATGCCACTGTACTCGCACCAGCGTCCATAGTGCTTTCTATCTGTGAGCTGAAAGGCTGATGTTCGCTTCCGTTATTTTCGAGATGGGACATGCTTTATATATAAGATTATAAGTAATGCACAAATTATCGCATACTGAGAAATCAAGTCAAATAAAAAAACCTCCCGAATTCGAGAGGTTCTATATCCTTTATACCTTATCTAATTAGTGTGTGTTATGCGTGTTTTCCTATACGATCGATAATCTGACCCAGAACGGCTGCTTCATCTCGCATCATACGGGCAAGCTCGTAGTTCACAATGCCGTATCCATTTACTGCATTAAAGAATTCGGTACCTTGTACACCAACTTTGGTATCACTTGCTTGTTGTTCCCAACCAGCAAGCGTTCTGCACGGCAATCCCCAAATGTTACCCGCAAATATTGTAGTGTCGGTAAACACGGAGACCACCTCTATACAGTACAGATTATTTTTCTGTAACCGAATGGTAGTTCTCTGTAATAGTGTGCGAAAGTCCTCACCTTTTTGCATATCTTCAAATGTGCCGAGGCTCATCTTATCGAGGCGCTCAATCATTTCCTGTACTTCACAATCATTCATTAGCCAGCGTATTCTTTGGATATGCTCAAAAAATATTGGAACAAGATGTATAGGATGCACAAGGTCGCCATTAGGGATGCCAACATTTTCCGCAAGGATGTAATCATCCATCCGTTCGAGAAGTGCCTTTAGATCCTTTTTTACAAGTTTAAGTTCTGCATATGTTTCCACATAGGTCCATTGATCTTTTTCAAACAAAACTTCCCAAGCAAGAAATCTATATGTCTTAAGTACAAAAAAGAGTATTGAATTTAGCATAAAGTGTATTTTTTCTAACTTTATAATAAATTCTCAAAAAGTCAACCCCTACCGTTTCTCATGTTCGGATACATCCTGTACAATAGGACACATGGAATCCTTACAGCTCAGTACTCCGCTCGAAAAAGTAACCCGGATTGATGTAAATCAAAAAGCTGCTCTCAAGAAGCTCGGCCTCGCCACCGTGCGCGACCTGCTTTTCCACTTCCCTGCCCGATACTCACACATCAGCAATGTGAAGCTCATTCGAGATCTTCAGCCGGGAGATACGGCAACTGTGTATGGAAAAATAACTTCTATCGAAACAAAAAAATCCTTCAAGACTCGCATACCCATGAGCGAAGCTACTATTGAGGACTTATCCGGCACGCTCAAAGTCATGTGGTTCCACCAGGCTTACATCGCAAAGATGGTTCATGAAGGACAAACTGTCGGGCTTACCGGCAAAGTCACCGAAGGAAAGAAAGGCATATACTTTTCCAACCCAGAAATCGAAGCAGGAGCAGTTATGCCCATCGATAGCCATGACTCGTTGTTCGGCGAAGGCGAGGCCGAGGAAGTCTTCGGCTTCCCCGTCTATCCTGAAACTCGCGGCATTACTTCTCGCTGGATGTACCATACTATTCGCAGAATATTTCATAGCGGCCTTGTAGCACAGCTTGATGAATATTTGCCTGAGGAAATATTAAAGAAATATAAACTGCCAAGCCTTTCCACTGCACTTATATGGATACATACGCCAAAGAATGAGAACAACGCTGAAGCAGCAAAAAAACGCTTCGCCTTTGAAGAAGTATTCTTCATCCAGCTCAAACGCCAGCAAGAGCGATCCGAATATGAAGAAAACAAATCCTATGATGTGCATGTTCTCGATGAAGATCTCGAAGAGTTCATTTCCCGATTTCCGTTTACGCCGACTGACGGGCAGTACAATGCTATTGAATCAATAAAAACAGATATGGCGCAGAACCACCCAATGGCGCGCTTGCTTGAGGGAGATGTCGGGTCAGGAAAAACCGCCGTGGCCGCAAGCGCCGCATACGCTGTCATCCGCAACCGTCCAAAAGGCCAGAACTTTGGCGCACTTCAAGTTGCATACATGGCTCCGACTGAAATCCTGGCAACTCAGCACTTCGAAAACTTTATTAAATACTTTACGCACACAGGCATTCCAATTGCATTGATCACAGGAAGCGGTTGCCGCAAGTTCCCTTCCAAAGTTGCCTCACAGACAAACAGCTGGACGAATATTTCTCGCCCGCAGCTTTTGAAATGGGTAGCTAACGGAGAAATACCAATCGTTATCGGTACGCACGCCCTCATTTCAAAAAATGTGAAGTTCAAAGATCTCGCACTTGTGGTGATCGACGAACAGCATCGTTTCGGATCCTTGCAGCGTGCCAAGCTAGCCAAGAAAGAAAACTTCGCGCCTCACTATCTTTCAATGACAGCAACGCCGATTCCTCGAACGCTCGCACTAACTATCTATGGCGACCTTGATCTTACTGTTCTTGATCAGATGCCAACCGGCCGCAAGCCTATCATCACTGACATTGTCCTGCCCGACAAGCGTGAAGAAGCATATGAACTGATCAGAAAAGAAATGGCCAAAGGACGCCAGCTCTATGTCATTTGCCCGCGCATTGATGAACCAGATCCATCCAAAGAAACTGCCTTAAATTTAAAATCCGTAACTGCAGAAGCCGAGCGCCTTGAGCGAACAGTATTCCCTGGCAAGAAGATTGCTATTCTTCATTCTAAAATGAAAAAGGAAGACAAGGAATATGTCATGGAACAATTCTCCGAAGGCAAAGCCGACATTCTTGTCGCTACTTCTGTTGTTGAAGTCGGTGTGAACGTACCAAACGCGACGTTGATCATCATTGAAGGCGCAGAGCGATTCGGTCTTTCCCAGCTTCACCAGCTTCGCGGACGCGTCATACGCAGCAATGACCAGGCATATTGCTTCGCCTTTGCCGAATCCAAGTCAGATAAGACAAAACAGCGTCTCAAGGCCTTCAAGAACGCTAAGAACGGCTTTGAGCTCGCCGAGCTCGATCTTACCCTCCGCGGCGCAGGAGAACTCTCAGGCACCAAGCAATGGGGCATGACGGATATTGGCATGGAAGCCATCAAGAACTTGAAAATGGTTGAAGCTGCGCGTACCGAAGCAATCGCCATAATCCAAAAAGATCATACGCTCAATTCGTATCCCAAACTAAATACCGCCCTTTCGGAGCGGCATTTAGATGAATTGCATTTTGAGTAAAATTATTTGTTTTCAGTTATCTCCCACGAAGCTTCTAAAACTTTCGCCATATTTTTTTCACCTCCTTTTATCATCCCTTGCATTAATTCTTGTCTCTCAATAAACTTATCCATGTCGGTGATACGTATACGACTTTCAGAATCAAGTTCATAAGAAATCCCTATTCTTTCAAGATTGCTTTTATAGTACCAAGCATCTTTACCTAAACGATCGCCAGCTTCGTAAGCATCAACTCCTTTATTAATAACCTCTTCAAGTTCTCCAAGTAAAACAGTAGTGGCCTCTCTATTTGCATAATCAAAGATAGGAAAAGATTCTATATCTAACGATCTCATAATTTCTTCTTGCTTCTGATCACCGAAACCAATTTGTGTCTTAGACCCTGATACGTAAGTGGCCACTCCGCGTCTACTTGAAGTGGTAAGTATTGCGTCAGAAACGAAACCTAGTGTTGATCTCTTTTTCCTAAGTTCACGGATCTTATCCCCTGTCCACTCCTGTTCCGCTTCCTTTGTCCCGGGAGGGTATCCACCTATTGATGAATAGATCGAACCCTTCATACAAGAATTACCTCCAAAAAGCATTACATTGCCATTCTTGAAACCAACCTGATCGAGTAAGGTTGCAAGTTCTTGCCCCATTTCTACTGCCGGAAAACGTATAAAAGCATTGGGGTCAAACTGAAGATTTCCTACTGCTCCTTCCTTTTCTGGGTTCTCTTCAAAGTATTTAATAAATGCATCCACATACTGCTCTGAAATTCCTTGATTGTCAGCATCATTACTAACCAAAATTAAATCATTTTCTACTCCTGAAATTTTCTGTCGCAAGAGTGCAAGATCAGTTCCAATTTTTCGTATATTTGCAATTTTAACTTGCTCTTTTGGAATAAAAGATTGTGCCGCACGTATCTGTAATTCTGGGAAATCTTTCTGAGCTCTTTGGATTTCAGCCATAGTTTGCTCAATTTCTTCTTTTTTTTCCGTCATAACAGTATCTGGGGAATTGACAAAAAGAAGCACCTCGAATTCTTTTGGATTTGCATCTTGCAAAGAAAAAGATTCTAATGTTTTATAAATATTACTTGCTTCTTGATGCCCAGCCACAGGAATGCACACTACAAGTTTTGTCTCCTTACTCATTGGCTCGGAAATTTTTCCATTCAATGATTCTAATTGCTTTATGTAATTAGGATCAGAATGCTTGAAATACTCCTCACGTTCAGAAACATGGTCAAGGATCGCTTCACTATCTTTCAGTAAAGTCTCGTTTGGAATCGACTCCTCAAGCATTTCTGTTTGGGAAAAAACAAATTCCCCAGTTTTGTGAATTGGTTCATCCTTTTTCTTATTCATTGCTAGAAGAAAATTGTTTCCTATTTCCATATCTTTACAGACTACTTATTAATACTTAACTACGCAGTTTCCTCCTTTTTAAATAAGGAAGACTGTAAGCCACTTTGAACCCCTTGAATTACATCTGATCCAATACCAGCTTCGATGCGCTTCTCATTAAGAATTTTTTTGATGTACTCTTCTTGTGTCATGTTTATAAGTTCACTTTTGTCTGTATCTGGGAGTGGAACATACTCAAAAGTTGCACCCGGATACTTTTCCTGAAATTCTGAAATTTTTGCTTTCATTGCGTCTCGTCTCGAAGGATCAGATTCGAAAATCACAATTGCTGGCTGTTTAGAACGCTCGGTTGTTTCTGTATAGAGTTTTAGTCTTGATTTAACACTCTCTTCAAAAGTCGTTGTACTATCAGTCATAATTCCAAAAACATAATCAGTATTTTGTTTCATTTTCTGTGAATCAGTTTTTTTCTCAGGAGTTGTATCAACTGATTCAGTTTTATTTTCAACAGCGACTTCTTCGACTGTCTTTTTACTAGCTACTCCTGGATCAACAACTTTCACTACCGGCTCTGTAGCCAGTAAATCCTCTGGGGAAGTTCTTCCGAATCCTTTGTCGCGTAATGCTTTTAATTTGTCTGCAGCATCACGATACCCTGATCGCGCATCGCGCATTAATTTGCCTTCTTCTTGATATTTCTTGAGTCCCTTTATCAAAGAAGACATATTAGTTATGACAACATTACCAGCTGCATCAAGTTTATATTTAATACCAAGCATTCCAATAGCTTTTTTGTAAAAAGCGCTTTCCTTACCCAAAACTTCACCTCGTTCATATTCTTCTAGCGTCCTATTGATAACGAATTCAAATGATTTTTTTAATTTCGCAAGTGTGTCTTTATTTTCATAATCCACATGCCCTTTAGTATCCAGAGTTAATTTGCGAATTTCATCATCGTGCGCACTAAACCCTTGTATCCATTGTTCGATCGGTGCAAGGCCAGCAGCAAGTGCATGAATTGCGCGGCGAGAAGAAGTAAAAAGTCTTGTCTCAGTTCCAGCAAACGCAAATCGCTTTTTATCATCATCTCGAGCAGCAATAATTGCTTGACCAATCTCTATGTCTTCACCTCCCTTTTTTGTGTCATTATATCCACCTATTGCAGCGAATATGCTTGCACGATATGCACTGTTAGCACCACTCGAGACCATACGATCAGTTCGGCTTCTTCCAATAATGCTCAGATACTGGAACAATCGAGTACCAACTTGAATAGCAGGTATTTTTTGATATGATTCTGGATCCCAATCCAGTTGACCAAGCATTCCATCTACTTGGGGATTTTTTTCAAATTTATCGATAAATGTTTTGATATATCTCGGATCTATTCCCTTATTGTCTGCATCATTACTAACCATTATAAGATCAGGTGCATCGATACCACGTGCATGTTGTCGCACCAAAATAGCATCGGATAATAGTTTTCGAATATGACCGATTTTCGCTTCTTCTTCTGGTAGGACTTCGTATGCCACACGAATATTTATGTTCGGGAAGTCTTTTTTAAATCTTTCTATTTCATTTAGGGTTTCATCTGGTGTCACAGGCTTACCCTCTTTGTCTACATCAGGATGATTCACAAAAACAGCAATTTCAAATTCTTCTGGATTTGCAGTCTGCATGCTGTAGTTTTTTAGTGACTCATATATATTTTTTCCTTCTTGATGTCCTGCAGCGGGTATACTGATTGTCAATTTACACTCTTTTCTCATTTCTCCCATTTCCGCGGCCATCTTTCTAACTTTTTTCATATATACTGGTCCTTGTTTTTCCAGATATGTTTCAACTTCTTTATATTGATCTAGTTTTGCGTATGGATTTTCTAAAAGAGTTTTAGAACGAACAGCTTTGAATCGTGCTAAATCTTCTTCAGAAGTATTTCCCCCTCTGTAATCCATATAGTAGGGCATTGGATCTGGGTTCTCAGGTGATGGGATGGGAACAGGTCGTGGTTCTGGTGTCCCCGGAGCACCTCGCTCCAATGGTCGTCGCGCAAGAACTGGAATTGGAAACGGCGTATCGTAATCCCATGCATCTGGCACATCCAATTTTACGTTGTGTGAGATTGAACCTTCAATGACACTAATGTCGTTAGCATGGTCAGTTCCGATATGCGTACCGAGAACTTGCATGATCTCGCGGCCATCTGGAGTAGTTCCATTTGGCTTTGCGATTTCAAGAAAGGCACCTGTGTAGACCGCGTGTCCGTTAACGTTTTCAAACAGCATTTTTCCTGCGTCGGAATTTGGATCGATATCGATCAAGCCAGCCTTATCAATAGGAACTTCAATAACATAATGCTGAGAATCTTTTGTAACTGAGAGGAGGGCTTTAAGAGCACCTGCGCTTCGTTCATTTGCTGCAGCAACCGAAACACCATCTTGGAATGAGCCATCGTTTGTCATGTGCTGCACGTTCAACTGGAAGTGACCGTTCGCTGCAATACCAGTGCCGCCAGCACCTGCCCAGTGAGTTCGAAGTTCGTTCAAATCTGCGCCCAGAAGATGTCCTGGGTGATTTGGGTCTGGATACATCGGCGTGTCATTGCCCATCCATTCTCGAGCAACATGATGCAATCCTTTCAAATTCTTTGCTACCCAATCTGAAGCATGTTCAGTAACCGTCCTCTGAGTTCCTACGTTTGCGAAGCTTGAGTAAATGTCATGTTCTTTCAAAACATTTTTAGCAGCTTCGGTGAGATCGCCAGTGAGCGGATCTGTGTCGAGGTGAACATGACTTGCGATCACTTCCCCGTCGCGAATGATATCCACTGTATGGTCAGCAGCATTAGAAATCGTCTGAACGCCGTCAGGCAACTGAATGTGTGTCTGTGAATCGAGAATCAGTTCATGTCCTGTACCGAATGGCATGCGAGGACCAGTGTGGAACATCATGCGTCGAAGTCCTTCAAGAGCCGTAGCGTGATGATCCATAGGACCAGTATGCGCGTTTATTGTATCTTTGATTCCACCTGGAAGATGGTTTCGGATGCTCTTGAGTGTTCCAGAAACAACGTTGTCAGTATCAGCATGAATGACCGAAGATACTTCTTGGAATGCGAGTCCGACTCCAGCACTGATGAATGTCCCTTTAAGAAATGCAGTTGCAACTTTCTTTCGCTTTAAGCTATTGAAGATCTCATCTTTCTTATTGACACCAGTTTCGCCACCCAAAAGCTGCTCAGCTTGCAAACTTGCAACTGAAGCGAGGTATGCATCAAAATTTTCCGTTCGAGTATATGCAACTGTTTTCTTTTCAATTCCCTTTCGGAGCGCAACCTTCAATCGTGCGCGTGCAAGATCGAGGTCTGTTCGCTCGCGTTCAACCGTACTGAATGAAGAGTATGAAACGAGGTCGATCTTGCGAGTGTCTCCGAGCTTGATGCGAGCTTCAAGGTCAGCCAAGTTGGCAGTGATCTTATTAAATTCAGCAGCGTTGATTTCTCCAGATGCAACGCGAGCAATATCCGCTTCGAGCTGGTTTGAGATCGAGCGAGCACCGCGGGTTTCGTACATGTTCTTTTCCATTTCCTGGCGGCGTTCCATGTCAGCTTCGGTAAATTTCATTCCCATTGCTCGTTCGCGAATGTGCTGAGCACGGTCGCGCTTCATGCGAGTATTTTCTTTGAGAGCTTCGATTCCACCGGCAGCCACTGCTCCTGCTCCAAAGCCTGCCCACTTGGCAGCCTTTTTACCAAGACCGACAGTAGCGAATTTTGCAGCTGAATACACAGCGGCAACCAATCCAACAGCACCAAGGCTGATAGCAGCCTGGCCAATTTTGGTCTTACCCATCGTATTTAAAATTTTGTCGAAGGTGTGCTTTTCCTGTTCGGTCTTCAAGCTTTCGCGAGCTTCACCAACCTCGAGTTGGACTTCAAAGTCGATCTCTGCGAGTTTTGTACCGTGAGCGACGGCATCGCGAACTTCCTCTGCGATCTCGGCGAGGTTATCTGCGTGCATCTTGCCGTCTGCGCCATAGTTCTTGTCAGCTTCTTTGAGTATGCGCTTCTTTTGTTCTTCAAACGCCTGCTTGGACATAGTTCCACCGGCGTATTCCTTGATCAAGTCCTTAACTTTTGAATTTACCGCCGTGCTCGCCTGTTTTTTTGAATCTCGTTCTTCCTGAGTAAGAACATCATTTTTGTACTCGCTCGTAAAACGGTCAACGATGGCACTCATCGCTTCCTTGTGCGCAGCACCAGTGTCGCCTTCCTGTCCGACATAGAGGTTCTTGCTGCCGAGGATTTCTCCTTTTGCAGCCGCGATCTCTTTCTGGCGATAGTATTCCTGAGCGATATTGTGATTCCAGATACGCTTCCAAAGGCGAGACATCTTTTCCTTGAAGCCTTCCGCGGTGCGGTCATCTTTTGACTCAGCCATACGGTGATCGCCAATATCCCGAGCCTGTGCTTCCACAAGTCGGGTCGTATCTACAACTGCTGCTTTAAATATTTTCTTTTCCCATTTGCGCACTTCTTCCTTCGTTGGAGCCTTATTCTCCACAGCGTCAGTCTTTACTCCCTTGTCAGCTTCCACTTTCTTGCCAGGGTTCTTTTCCCTTCGTTTGTTGCTTCGGTCTATTGTAGGTGCTTTTTCTGCGCTCATAGGAGATTAACTCAAATATATTGTTCTAAAAGTAAGGAGCTCGCTTGCTACCTTTTCCTCAATATCTGGAATGTGCTTTGTGATGAAAGCTTGAATGTCGGCTTCGCTGCCGGTGTCGAGTATTGATGAGAATTCAGGAAGTACTTCCGCTGGAAGATTATCGGCGATCATTGCGTCGACGCGGTTTTCAACACGATCAAGCAAATCGGTCTTGATCTGCGCGATCACTTCGGGGTCCTTTTCGTCGAAGCCTTTTTCTTCCACGAGCTGATCCACATACTGATTAAGATTTTGCATGATTATATTATACTAAGTTAATTGTAATTCGTCAATACCCTGACTTTATACTATATATTGTATACCAAAAAGGCTTAGGATTCTATGATAAATGGGGATAAAACGCTAGGTAAATAAAAAACCGTCGCCCAGGTGGACAACGGTTTGTATGTGCATGTATGTTTGGTTGTAGCTACATTACAGTTTTGCATGGGCAACTTCCCATACGTTTTCAAACTGCTCGCAGCATTTGTTAATTAATGAAAGCCCAGGGGCAGAGGTTAGTTCAACACGTAAATCACGAACTTCGTTCGGTATCACATCAGCAACATCGTGCTTGTCTCCATTTTTTTGTTGGTCAAAGTAAGGTGCAATTTCTGCATCAGAAAACACTCTGTTTCCTTTTTGGTCAACAACCTTAGTAAGGATAGCGCGAAAGGCTCTCAGCATCAGAGCATCGTTCTTGCTGATATAGCGCATGATAACGTATCCCCTCAAAAAGTTTTCCTCCTCTAGGTGGTCTATCATAAATCTGGAAAGCTTCTTGCGTTCTTCGCGCATTGTGCCAAGTTTTACTGATTCAGTATCGGTCAGTAATTTTTTCTTACGTAGCAATTCACGCAGTACCACAAAGTTATGCAAGTAGCGCGGAGCAGCATTGGTCAATTTTGGGTTCGTTCCATGGGGCTGAAAGGTTTTTATACGCTTCAAAACCGTGGGGTCATTTACAAAATTTGCCAATTGAATCAAAAATACTGAGCCGGAACGGCCGTAGGTTTCAGAAATACTGAAAAACAGGAATATCAGTGCTTCCACCGATTTTAACTGTAATCTGTCATGTCTTTCACACTTTTCCACCATTTTCAGCAGGTGCTTGCTGTTCGTTTCAATAAGGTTGTCAATTTTCTGATCCTTCTTGTCATTGGGGTTCTCGAGTACATCTTCCATTCTTCTAGTTTTTTTCTGTTAAATAAAATATTAATTTTACTTTACAGTATATTTAAAATTAGTCAAATACCTTTATATTCGCTCAGTTTTGCGCTACAATGCCAAAGCCAACTTCCACCCTTAGCTCAGTTGGTTAGAGCACAGAGCTTATACCTCTGGGGTCCATGGTTCGAATCCATGAGGGTGGACAATCTATTGACTTTTTAGGATTTCATGATAATTTAAAACCAATCCCCCACCTTTCCATTCGGATTGCCCAGCGCTGAATGAATAGCTTTTTTCTTCTATACGGAGAACAGGGCTATTCATTCACCTTTCAACCCCTAATATTTCTATGGAACCTCATAACTCCAAATTTCTCCTTTTTTGTGCTTGTATTGGTCTGATTGTATTATTATTCTGTTGGATAATCACTATAGTTTTCCTTATTAAAACCGTGCTGGGAATGAGAACATTCAAGCACAAAGCGTTCGAAAACTTAGGCCAGCCAGCTCCCTTATCTGAAGCATCGAAACGGCTGTATGCTGATGGCAAAGGAATAGAGTTTGTTATACATTCTTTTGTTATAGATTTGTCGCAGGTAAAGCCTATGACAATGCCGGAAATGAGAACAGGCACAGGCCTTCTTTCTCATCCAAAGTACCTAAACGATGCATACCACTTTCGAATGCTCTTCAAATGGCATGAAGGAGAGAACATCCAAACCGATGGAAAAACCATCTACATATTAAAACAAGATGCGCTTAGCCGCCTCTACTACCTCGAAAAGAAATAAACTATATACAATTGTTATGGTATTACAATCATCCTTATGGCTTACAACTGTTCGGGTGATTTTTTATTACAGATCAGACCAAGGTTATGCTTACATACTATATGTATTTAAGGTCATATTAGGAGTATCCGCCTCCCCATGTTACAGTTACGGTCTTATTCGCCTAACTTCAAATAAATCATATGGATCCTGAAACAACAACTCCAGCTGAGGAAGAAGTAGTAGTTCCTGCAGAAGAAACTACTGAAACTCCTTCTGCTGACGAAACAACAGAAGCTACTCCAGCTGAGTAACTCTTCAAAAAGCTCCCTTCGGGGAGCTTTTTTGTTTGCCCAAGTCCTTTAATTGACATACGTTTTTTAATGGCGTAAAGTAATCAAAACAATTTAAAAATGAGCCAAAAAGCGAAAGACACCGACAAAGAAAATTTGATCCTTGATTGCGACGGATTAGTGCTGCACACCACACCCTCACTGCGTGAATTTATGAATCACTTCTATAAAATAGAAAGCATGGAAGAAGATTACGTAACGCACCACACCCTTGATGCAATCATACAAAAATATAGGAAGAATTTTAATTTAGAAAGAAATGTAATATACGGCCACATTGCCGACCATTACCATACTTCCCCGCGGTTCCATAAAAATGTCACTACCCTTCCCCACGCTAAAGAAGTAATTCTAGAGCTAAAGGAAATCTATAACCTTCATATTGCCACTGCTCGCACAGTAGCAGGAAAGAAGATTCTGGAAGGATTGTTTGATAAGCATATTCCTAAATGCGTATCTTCGATTCACTTCGTTCACACGCATCATGGAAAAGGAAACATAACGGCAGTTTCAAAAAAAGAATTTATTGAACAATTGCCTGGACCGAACGCAGGGTTTGTCGATGATTCGCCGCACGAAATTAAAGAGTTAGTAGGTGTTCTTCCTACGATCTTATTCGATCCAAAAAATAAGCACAGAAAAGTACCAGGCTCTACTGCTCGGCTAAAAACCTGGTTAGATATTGGAGATACATTCTTGTAACGAAACGTTACGCTAGTAGGCCATCATATATGATGGCCTACTTTTTTATTGTAGGAATAAAAAAAAATCTGCAGAATATATATCCTGCAGATTCGAATGTTTTACTAGTTTCTCTTTTATACTGTTCTTAAAGTATCATTGAATTTTTTCTTCCAAAAGGTCCCGCGGGTTTCTATTTCCACAGAACGCTGTTTGGCTACGAAAAAATTAAGATATTCGAGCCCGAAGGTAAGAATGTGAGTCGGGGTAAACAATGTATGCTTATACTTGTTCATCTTATTCACTTTATTACCAAAAGATGCGTAATCGCCGCCGGAAAAAGTTTCAAACCACGCTTTACCAGTTGTATGGGTATGAGTATGGAATTCAATAAATCCTATATGCGTATTTTCGCGAAGTAGCTTATTAGCAGCAGCCAGAACACGAGGATCGTGATCTACACTTATACTTGTTCCAGTGTTAAGTTCAAGCATAGCTTCTACTACAAGCTGGTTGCCTGTGGCTTGGTAGAGCAGTATGCCCAATGTTTCTGGTTCTCTGTCACAAAGCGTAATAGAGCGGTCAAAAATATCGAATGGGCAAATGATTGTTAGTTCAGTCGGGTCAGAAGTAAGTTTATTATCAAGAAGAAGGTCCTTCCTTGAAAACTTTCTGGAAAAATCTCGTAGGTTCATTATTGTAAGTATTTTTTTGTTTAGGAAATTATTTTACTATTCGCAATTTAAGGTTCGGAAACGATCTTGCTTGTATCAGTAATCACATTACGGATATTAATGATACGTTCCGAAGTAACGGTATTAGTAATTACTACAATAGTATTAATAATGCAGTTATCTGGTGATTTAATAGGCGGAAGTATAATTTCATGCGGGCGAACATATTCACTATTATAAATATATTCACGTGCAATCCGATCGGGAACTTCTTTCTTTTTGCTCAGCGTATCTGAAGTTTGAGCAAACAAGGTAGAGGCAGTAAAAATAAGTACGATAATAAAAAAGAGATTTTTCATTGTATAGGGTTAAGTGTGAGATAAATAAGTTATTTGAAACTCCAGAAGAGCCTCAAATAACTTATTTATCTAACCAAAGCCCGTTTTGACAAGGTACGCGTATCAGATACATAATACCATATTTAGGGTTAAAAGTCAATAGATTTAAGCCTTACTGCATAAGGCTATTTGTTCCCTCTATACAAAACCGCCGCCCCGAAGGGGCGGCGGTTTTGTGTATTTAATTAAGCTATTTCAGGCTCTTCTTTCTTCTTGAGCTTGATCCCATGAGACTTAATAATATCTTCATATTCTTTCTGCTCAAGCGTTTCAACTTCGATCAGCTTGTCAGCGATGTCGTCGAGAGCTTTGCGGTACTCGCTGATCACTTTGCGTGCGCTCGCGAATCCTGCCTGCATGATCTTCGAGACTTCACTGTCGATCTCAGAAGATTTTGACTGCGAGTATTCTTTGTCTTCCACTCCCCGTCCGAACATAGTGCGTCCGCCATCAGACTCGAGGGCAACAGGTCCGATCAGATCGGACATTCCCCATCGAGTAACCATTGCGCGAGCAAGCGATGTCGCAACTTGGAGATCGTTCGATGGACCAGTTGTAATGTCACCGAAAATTGTTTCTTCAGCAACGTATCCTCCAAGCGACATTGCGATATCGTCCATGAATTCTTTCTTGGACTGGAGCTTGCGATCTTCAAGCGGGAGCTTGAGCGTATATCCTCCTGCTCGTCCGCGGGCGACGATGGAAACTTTGTGAACTGGATCTGCGTAAGGGAGAACTGAGGCGACGAGTGCATGTCCTGCTTCGTGGTACGCAGTGATCTTCTTTTCCTGAGGACTCATGAGGTGGCTCTTGCGTTCCGGACCCATCATGACTTTTTCGATTGAGCGGACGAGATCAAACTGTCCGATAGTCTTTCGTTCTTCGCGTGCTGCGAGAATAGCGCCTTCGTTCATGATCGAGTAGAGGTCTGCGCCGGAGAATCCCGGAGTTCGTTCTGCGATGATCGTGAGGTTTACATCTTCGGCGAGCGGCTTCTTGCGAGCGTGAATCTTGAGAATTTCTTCGCGGTCAGCACGGTCTGGAAGGTCGAGCACGACTCGGCGGTCGAAACGTCCCGGACGGAGCAATGCTGGATCTAGGACATCGTTTCGGTTTGTCGCAGCCATGACAATCACTTTTTCATTTGGCTCGAAGCCATCCATTTCAACGAGAATCTGGTTGAGCGTCTGTTCGCGCTCGTCGTTTCCTCCGCCAACGCCGCTTCCGCGAACGCGGCCGACAGCATCGATTTCATCGATGAAGATAATTGCAGGAGAAGCTTTCTTTGCCATGTCGAAGAGGTCACGCACGCGAGACGCTCCAACACCGACAAACATTTCTACGAATTCAGAACCTGAGAGGTGGAAGAACGGTACGCCTGCCTCCCCCGCTACTGCGCGAGCGAGCAACGTCTTACCTGTTCCCGGTGCACCGGTGAGCAGCACTCCTTTTGGAATGCGAGCACCAATATCCAAAAACTTTTTGGGATTCTTCAGGAAGTCCACGATTTCCGACAGTTCCTGTTTTGCTTCTTTCGCGCCTGCGATGTCTTTGAAAGTAACGCGGTTGTTCTTGTCGTTCGGGTCAGTGATCTTTGCTTTTGACTGGCCGAATGAAAATGCCTGCACGCCAGCACCCTTCATTTGTCGGAAGAGCATCCATACAAGAACACCGACAAGAATGACTGGGAGCAATATTGGGAGCAAATTTAATAGCCAGTAGAGAAATCCTGACTCGTTTTTGATGATGATGTTTGTTCCGGCAATCTTAGCGGAATCGATGCCATAGTTCTTGAGAGATTCGGAAAGGCTGGCTTCAGTTTCTTTTTTTGCTTCAGCAAGGCTGCCATCATTCATAGTGATAGCGAGCGTGTCTCCTGAAACGGTGATCTCTTTGACTTCACCTGCGCCAATCTGCGCAGCAAGCTGAGAAATAGAAATGTTTGCAACTGGCTTTTTAACCTGAGCGAAGCCTGAATATGCGGCCACAAGAAGCATCAGGATGAAGATGGTCCAGAGGAAATGCTTTGAAAAATGAGGCTTTTTCGGCGTAGGCAATTTGGCCTTTTCTTTGAGTTTTTCGAAGGGTTTTTTAGTATCCATATGGCGATTATACACGAATATTAAGGAAAAATCCCGCGGGATTTTTCCGTACTGACCCCTTCCCGCTCTATGCTAACGTTAGAAACATAATCCCTATAGTAAGAATTGTAAGCAGCGTGATCAAGACGGTGATTATTGTCTGTAGCAACCTCGGCAGCTTACTGAGAACCGCAGTGACGATAGTCACAAACACGATAAAGAGAACAAATATTAACAAGAACAATACCGCTGGATGGAAGATGACCGCCCAGGTTTTTACTGACTGCGGAATGCCGATATCCATCGTTACGTCATATGCGTAGTTTTTGACACTATCAAAGAAATGCACAACGCTGATACCAACATGCGTATATGGATTTCGAAAATCTCCGCCTTGAGGGTCTTTGTAGTATGAAATAGTTTTATTGAATGCCATCTGTCCCATATGGTCTCCCCCGTGAGTCGGACCGTATGCGGAGAAGTCAGGCGCAAAACCAGCAATCACAACCGGCTTAAGCACCATAACATCTACTCCATGCATCATTTCACTGTCTTGATAGTTTACGCCGAGAGGAAAGAATAATCGCTCGCTGGGAAATGTTACATGGATATACCGCTTTTGATTTTCAGAGAGAGCAGTCGATGGTGTCTGGGTTATGGCAAAATTATATCCTTCAGAAACATAGCGCGAAAGAACAGTATTGTTAGTCGGACTTTTTGGAAGTCCGTTGCGCTCAAGATAGTCCGCAAGACCTATGCCGTTTTGTGCTTCGATTACTTGAAGCGTTGTGCCATTTTTTGTTACTTCTTGATGAACAATAGTTACTTGATCATTTTCATTTGGAATGAGGGGCGCTCCATAACCGCCCAGTGAACCGCCTCCGACACCTAAGGTTGTCATTTCAAGCACGCTAAAGCCGACAATAATAATGACAGGAATCAGAGCTATGGAAACTCTCAGCAAAGCTTTCTTTGTTCCCGGCTGACCCGTGCCGTCGTTTCGTTTAATAAAAAGAACAATGTAGAGAACGAGTAACAAGAGAACGAGGATTGCAAACGGGATGATAATCCAATCTTTCAAACTGGAGAGCACTACTCGTACTCCTGCTTGGTAAGACACTTTATCGGCGAGACTCGGATTGGGTACTTGCGAACCTTCAATTTCATTGATAGTAATTGCGGTCGACTGTGCCGGTACTGGCATGACAGTAATAATAGAACCGTCGTTCATGTCAGCTGGCTTCTTGATATTGAACCACACATCTTGCGTGCCGTTATTTAAGTCAATAATGACTGAGTGATCCATATCGCTGCTTTGATTGAGAAATGCGGCGTCAGGATGCGCCAAGAAAACCATGGATCCGCACGCCAGCACGCCAAGAGGCATGAGGAAAAATGCTAGTACAATAGATACTTTTTTCATATGCATATAATAGTATCACTAAATGTTTTTATTGCCTGTGCAAAATGGTACGATGTACCCATGAAAACTATCTTCTTCGATTTCTTCAACGTACTCTCCACCCCGGCGTATACGCCCGTTGTGCAAAAATATATTCCTGAGAATGAACAGCCGGAATGGGAACGAAAAATCCAGCTAGTCGATCTTGGAGAAATGCATGAGGATGACTTTATCCGCCAGCTCGCCAAACGCGGCTCGGTCGCCGACTTTAAAATCTGGGAAGAAATCGATCGGGACGTAGAACTGAATGAACAGCTGATCGAATATATTAAGAACGATCTCAAGCCTACTTACAAGATCGGACTGCTCACCAATGCTGCACGAAGCTTGATTGAACGGCTCTTCGGCGATCGTTTAGAATTATTTGATACTATCATCATCTCTTCGGACTACGGGATCATCAAGCCTGACCCAAGAATTTATGAAGCAGCGATCGCGCAAGCAAAAGTCTCCGCAGGTGAAACAATGTTTGTTGATGACAATCCTCTCAATATCGAAGGAGCGCAGAAGGCGGGCATGAAAGGAATTGTGTTCGAGAATGTCGGACAAATGAAAGCTGAATTGCAAAAACACCTCTCATAACTGAGAGGTGTTTTTGATTTTGTGGAACTGGGCGGAATTGAACCGCCGTGCAAAAAGGAATACCGCATACATCTACGTGCGTAGATTATTTCTGGGGGTTTAAGCGGCAGTGCTGGGAAACAAACAAAATACACTGCTGCCGATTCTCGATTTGTTTAGGATTGTACGCGAGACAACGCACCCTCCGGTCCTTCGAATGTATAATGCCTTACCTCAGGCTCAAAAGCATACCTGAGAAGACACCAGCTGTCGCGGTTAAGCGAGGGCTGGAGCGAAGCCAAACGCCGAAGCGTAAGGAGACTTCACTGTACCAGATGCGGTTGCATTTGGAGGTTACGCGAACATCACGAGATTCCGCGCATACTCGGCACGCATATACGATAGACGACTCTTTGTCGATGCCTGGCAGTCCCAAATCGCTATTTAAATAACAACGAATTGTGCATCTCTGCACACAGGGACGAATAAAAAGATTGCTCTCGTTATTCTTCCCCTGCATACAGACATGTGGCGTCGCGATGTTATCTTTTCTCTTTATATACGCGATTCATTTCTCTTCCTGTTTCGCGTTCTTTGATCACTTCGCGCTTGTCGAATTTCTTTTTGCCTTTTACTACTGCTATCTTGATCTTGATCTTGCGGCCCTTATTATATAACGACAGCGGCACGATAGCCAAGCCTTTCTCTATCTCGGAAAGCTGCTTGATTTCTCCTTTTTTAAGCAGCAAAACTCGAGTTCGCATCGGGTCATAGAGGCTGCCGGCGTTCGCAGGCTGAAATGCAGGAAGATCCATGCCCATGAGAAAAGCCTCCCCGCCTCGGATGATAACATGGGCGCTTTCAATGCGGCCCTTGTTCTGGCGAAGGGATTTTACTTCCGTTCCAAGCAACTCGATCCCCGCTTCATATTCGTCGAGGACTTCATAGTTGAATCGTGCTTTGGTGTTTTCTACATAGTTTGCCACGGAACCTACTATATCATATTTCCTTTTTACATTTCCTTTATTTCTCTTTTAGATTACAATCGATCCATGCAACCAAAACTAACAGTAGCTGGCTACCGCGGAGTCTGGGGCGAGAGCCTGACCGCGAAGATTGCCCAAGATTTTGCCAATGCTTTCGCACACTTCATGCATGTACGAAAAGGAAAACGCATCCTCATCGGCCGTGATGCACGTCCTTCCGGCGGAGAACTGGTAGAAACCGTCTCAAAAGCACTTTCTCAAGCCGGATTTGAAGTAACCATCGGCGGACTACTGCCGACTCCAACAGTCCTCTTCCTTGTCCGTGAAATGAAATTCGACGGAGCAATCATTGTTACCGCTTCTCACAATCCACCAGAATATAACGGGCTAAAGTTCGTTACAGCTCTAGGCATGTTCACCGATGAAACTGAAGTTGCGGAAATGAAACAGCTTCTTGGCGGCGAAACACTATCCATAGATGGAGGAAAGATTCTGACTGACGAAACCTTAGGAGAAAAACATGTGGCGCATATTTTAGAAAAAATTGATGGAGATTTGATTGCTTCCAAAAAATTCAAAGTCGTTCTTGATCCAATCAACAGCGCCGGCGCAATCCTCGGACCAAAACTTTTACAGGAACTTGGATGTGAAGTCGTGGTTATCAACGGCGAACCGAACGGCGAATTCGCACATATGCCCGAACCGCTTCCAGAAAATCTGAAGCAGCTTGGCGAGACAGTTCGAGCTGAAGATGCAGCTATTGGATTTGCCCAGGATCCAGACGCAGACCGCCTTGTTGTGTGCAATGAAAAAGGAGAAGTAATATTTGAAGAATATACGCTTTCGCTTGCCATCAAATCAGTTCTCGTAAAAACTCCTGGTGACATTGTCATCAATATGTCGACGTCAAGCACCAACGAAGCATTAGCAAAAGAATACGGCGGCGAAACATTCCGAACCAAAGTCGGCGAAGCAAACGTTGTCGGCGGAATCATAAAAAACAATGCGGTTATCGGAGGCGAAGGTGGTGGCGGAGTTATCTACCCTGCTATCAATACCTGCCGCGACTCCCTTACTGGTATGGCACTTATCCTTGAGCTCCTTGCTCGTGAAGAAAAACCGCTTTCAGAAATTGTGGCTTCATTGCCTCACTTTGAAATGAGGAAAAACAAATTCAAATATGACGGAGATATTACAGAACTCTATGAAAGAATGGAAGCTGAGTTCCCTGACGCACTGCCTAACTTTCTCGACGGACTCCGCCTCGACTTCATGGATGGAGCATGGATTCATTTGAGAGCATCCAACACTGAACCGATCGTAAGATTGTACGGCGAGGCGAATACTAGTGAGAAGATTGAGAATTTGATAGAACGAACAAAGGTCCTGATTGGATAAAAAAATATGCCAGCTCATAATAAGCTGGCACATGATAACTCTATTTTACCTATTATTCCTGACTTTTAGTCTTTAGTTTCGCAACTGTAAAGGTTTCCACATGCGGTGAAGCATTTTGCAGTTCAGCACTGCATACGAAATTTTGACGGTAATGACCCATTACATCTTTGTTCAAAGAAATTTTTACTTGAACCGCGCAACAGATACCGAAGTTATAAGAATGGCCAAAGAAAAGAAGCATGGGTTCTTGTTTATTGAACAGTTTTACCGCAACTTCATTTTGCGGGAAATCAATTGCAGGATTACAAAAGCAAACAGCTCCTCCACCAAATACGTGTATTTTAATTCTTGAATCAATTAAACCTTCTTGCTCAAGAAAATCTAAAATTATTTTGCTATGAAGAAAATCTATTTCCCCAGGACCCATAATCATAAAAGTTTCTTGTCCTCGTACGTATTTTATATTCTCATTCCTGTCAGATAGGGAGATAACAACAAATTTATTAATCCCTGATAGTCCAAATTTATCAAGATCTTTGGATGAAAAGATTCCGGTTACTTTTTTCATTATTTTAATTTTAAGTGCTATTCCCTTGTTTCAGAAATAGTAAATATTAGGCAATTAAAATTACATTAAAACAAAGAGAGTGTTTTGTCAAATTCATCAATCTGTGTTCGTTTAATATGGAATGTTACTGTCGGGATAGTGAATTTTTTACCAATATCGCTAACCAGCTGCCGAATATAAAATCCTGCCGAAACATCCACACGCCATTTACTGACCTGGAATCCTATTCCTGTATTGTCTGCGAGAATCTCCTTCCATTTCCCCTTAATCTCTTCCTGCCTAAAATCCCCATGCACCAAATCAACTCTTTCTAAAATAATTTTCAAAAGTTCTTCACCTGAGATCGTTCGTTTACCCAGAAACTCAAAATCATGGAGTGTGACCTCATGTTCTACCGTTGGAGTATTCCCCTGTCGTGCTTGCGCATGAAGTTGTTTGCCTTCGAATGTTTTTGAAGAGTACGCCGGATACTGCTGGGTAATAGTTTTTTTATTTTCTGTTAAATATTTCTTCACATTTTCTATATCAAGCTGTGCTGAGAAATCTGAATCTGTCACTATGCCGAGCAGATCATAGGTGTCAGTACTAAAACCACTAAGAATTTCAAACTCATAGGTTTTACCAAGCTTATTGTATTGATCCTTGGTCTTACAGGCTTCGCCAACCAAAATAATCATCATTCCTTCTGCCAAAGGATCAAGCCGTCCAGCATATGTCATAGGCACCCCAGCACCGATCGAATATTCGATCCGAGTACGTTCAAGAGCTTCAAGCGGCGTTTCCCCGATGTTTTTATAGGTAATAAGTTGGTCTTTCATGTTCCTTTACTATACCACTAGACATTAATTACCAAAGCCGGGAAACCTCAGCCCTTTCTCGAACCGAGGATCGGCGGCAAAAAGCATGACGTTTGTAGGTAGGCTCCTTGTGACGCCTCCGCAGGGAGAGAAAGGGCTGAGGTTTCCCGGCCTAGCTTGAATAGGAAGAAAACTGGACAAAACCCTTGCTTTAGGCTATTATAGGCGCACGATATGTCCTCCTAATATAGGGTATTACTCTCTAGGCCGAGGTGCTTATCTTTATTTAAATTGAAAGAAAGAATCAACAATCAAATACGCGCCAAGGAGCTTCGCGTCCTCGTTGAGGACGGAGACAACCTCGGGGTTTTACCATTTGCAGACGCATTGGCAAAAGCTCAGGAACTCGGCCTCGACTTGATCGAGATCTCCCCTAACGCTCTGCCTCCGGTTGCCAAAATCATGGATTACGGCAAATACCTCTACGTGGAGAGCAAAAAGGCAAAAAAGATGCGGGCAGGCGCCAAGACAAGCGAGACCAAAGCTATTCAGATCAAAGTCGGCACAGGCGATCATGACCTTGAACTTAAGGCCAAGACTGCCTCAAAGTGGCTTGCTGAAGGGCACCGTATCAAAGTTGAGCTCTACCTCTCAGGACGAGCGAAGTACATGGCTGACGCATTCCTCAAGGAACGCCTCGACCGAGTGCTCAAACTTATCACTGAGAACTATAAGATCTCCGATCCGGCAAAGCGCGGTCCGAAAGGGCTTCAGCTCACCATCGAACGAGACCTTGCGAAGAAATCTGACCCCGGCAAAGTTTCGCCGGATAAACCAACCATAATTACCAGTTAACCGTATAACATCATGGCTAAAGGAATGAAAACAAAAAAGGCATTGATGAAGCGAGTAAAGATCTCGAAAAAGACAGGCAAGCTTTCAGCTCGCACACCGGGATTCAACCACTTCAATGCAAAGCAAAGTCGAACAAAGCAGCTCGCGGGACGCAAGTCAAAGACTCTTGTAATCAAGAACAAGGCTCGCAGCTATCTCTTACCATTTAACTAATTAAACTGATATGTCACGAGTAAAACGAGGTGTCATCAAGGCTAAGCGCCGACGAAACACCCTCGCCCAAGTCAAAGGCTACCGATTTGGACGCAGTACTAAGGAAGCTATGGCTCGCGATGCGATCCGACACGCAGGTGCTCACGCATTCGCTCACCGACGAGACAAGAAGAATGACAAGCGCATGCTTTGGAACACAAAGATCAGCGCAAGCGCTATCACCTTCTCGCTCTCATACTCTAAGCTCATGGGAGGTCTCAAGAAAAAAGGAATTCTCCTTGATCGAAAGATTCTCGCAACGCTTGCAGAAAAGAACCCAGAAACATTTGAACGTTTGATCGCACAGGTTAAATAATCAAAAAGAAAAACCTCCCATATGGGAGGTTTTTCTTTTTGATATCCAGCTTTATTTCTTCAGAAGAATAGCGTTCACATAGCTTTTTGTCAGCGGTCCGAAGAATCCGCTCGTAGGCTTGATGCCATATGCTTTTTGGAACTTAACTAATGCATTGAAGGTTGCTCGTCCAAAGAAGTTTGTTTCCTTACCAGGAGAGCCTGCGCCAGAAACACTGACCGGGAATCCATTGGTGTTCAAGAATATTTGAAGGCGGAGAACTTCTATGTTGGTAGTACCAAGCGCTAAAGTCCTCGTGAACTGTGGAAGTGTTTCTTTTTGAGGCTGCTGCGGAGTGACCGGCACCTGCTGTGTTGGAATTGTCTGAGGCAGTGTTGTTGGCCCAAGGAAAGCAATGCCTACTGAACCACCATCAGTTGAAGTGCTTGGCGGCGTGACGACTACTGGCGCTGAAGTAATAGTAAATGACGAGACTGCGAGCGGAGTGGAAACATTACCGATAGAGTCAGTCACTGTTACTGTACAGTTAGTATAAGTACCAACCGCAAGAGTGTTGAATATAACCGTATTTGATCCTGTAGTCGCAGATGTAGTCGCTGATGAACACGAACCGCCGTAGATAATAGTTCCGGATTCGCTTGAAGTAAAGGTATAGCTTGGAGTTTGGTTAGTCGCAGGAGTAGCAACGGGTCCTGTCTGAGAAAGTACAGGAGCAACTGTGTCGATCACAATATCCTTATTTGCCGCCAAATTTGTTGCTGGAGAATAATCAGTCATTGGATTGCTTGTCTGGTCGTTGATCGTTCCTGAAATACTATTCACATTTAAATCAGAACTAATATCGCCTGCCTGGACAGTGTAGTTACAGCTTCCTGATGCTGCGTTTGTAACAGTAAATGTACAAGTGCGATCTGTAGTGCCAGTTTCCATAGTAACAGTAACATTACCAGTTGAAGTGACGGCTTCTGAGAAAGTAACCTGAATAGCGATAACCTCGCCAACAGTGTAACCACCATTTGTTTTATTTGAAGTGACGTTAGTGACAGTCGGCGCGCCAGCATCAACGGTAAACGTACTTACTGCGAGTGCTACTGAAATATTTCCGGCAAGATCAGTTATGGCAACAGTACAGTTTGAGTATGTTCCGCCGGCGAGCGCACTGAAAGTAATGGTATTTGATCCCGTAGTTGCAGATGTAGCAGCAGATGAACAAGATCCTCCATATGAGAGCGTGCCGCCTTCGTTCGTTGAGAATGTATAGTTCGGTGTAGTGTCATTTGTCGGTGTGGTAACTGGAGTTACTTCAGTCAGCGTTGGCGGGTTGGTATCGATAACAATTGCCTTGTTAGCAGCCAAATTAGTAGCAGGCACAAAGTTTGTCATTGCATTCCCCGCTTGGTCATTGATTGTTCCTGCAATAGTATTGACATCTAAATCACTACTCAAATCTCCTGGCTGGACAGTGTAGTTGCAGCTTGCAGAAGTTGCGTTCGAAACTGTAAATGAACAAGTTTGATCAGTGATTCCGGTTTCGAGTGTGACAGTTACTGAACCAGTTGAAGTGACTGCTTCTGAGAATGTAACCTGAATAGCGATCACCTCCCCGGCCTTATATGAACCATCGGCCTTGCTTGAAGTAACGTTTGTAATTGCTGGAGCGGTTGTCTCAATAGTAAAGCTTGGAACTGAAAGTATATTTGAAGCATTACCAACAGCATCAGTAACCGTGATTGTACAGTTTGAATATGTACCTACTGCCAACGCAGTGAAAGTAATAGTATTTGATCCGCTTGTCGCTAAAGTTGTCGCTGAAGAGCATGAACCGCCATATGAAATTGTCCCCGCTTCACTGGTTGTGAAAACATAGTTCGGCGTAGTGTCATTTGTCGGTGTCGAAACAGCTGTCACCTGTGAAATCGTTGGACCTGTTGTATCAATAACCAAGGCTTTGTTGGCAGCAAGATTGGTTGCTGGCACGAAGTTCGTCATCGGATTTGCTGACTGGTCGGCAATTGTTCCCGAGATAGTATTCACATTCAAATCTCCGCTTGTGTCGCCTGCCTGGACAGTGTAATTACATGATCCAGACGCGCTATTGGAAACGCTAAATGTACATGTTCTATCAGTTGCACCGGTCTCAAGAGTTACGATGACATTGCCTGTTGAGGTGACCGCTTCAGAGAATGTAACCTGTATAGCGATCACTTCCCCAATACCATATGTGCCGTTTGTTTTTGATGAAGTGACATTCGTAATTGTTGGAGCGTCTGCGTCGAGAGTTGTGAAACTCCAAGCTGTTGTGCTTGAAATACCCGCATAGCTGTTTGTAGCAGCATCGAGGAATGCACCTGAATCAATTTGGACATAGTATTCAGTGAAGCCTGCAAGCGTTACCGAAGGATCTATGGTGATAGTTGTTGTGCCGGAGCCAGTTACCTGTCCGCTTCCGACAGCAATTGTTTCTACTGTTGAATTATCAGATGTTTTTTTGATAGTAATATTGCCAGTATTTACTGTAACCGCCTCATTGAATGTCATAACCAGGTTTGCAGCCGCAGAAACTCCAGTAGCATTATCCGCCGGTGAAAGTGTTGAAACAGTTGGCGCGGTAGTATCTACTCTAAAAGTAGTGACGCTGAGGGGTGTTGATGCATTTAATGCTGTGTCTGTGACAGTAATCGTACAATTACTATATGTAGCGTCAGTAAGCGTATTGAATGTAATGGTGTTGCTTCCAACAGTCGCAGATGTAGTCGCTGATGAGCATGAACCTCCGTAGGTAATAGTACCCGCTTCATTTATTGTAAATGTATAGTCAGGAGTTGCATCATTTGTTGGAGTCAAAACAGGAGTAACTTCCGAAATCGTTGGTGCAGTCACATCACCGGATGAAGGAGTAACCGAGTTTGAAGCCGCTGACTGGCTGCTTGAACCAGCAGTGTTTGTTCCATACACTTTAAACGTATATGGCGTTGCCGAAAGACCGCTTACCGTAATCGGTGATGAACTTCCAGTTCCGGTAATGCTGCTCGGTGTTGAGATCGCAGTATAGGTAACATCCGCTCCCCCATCGAAATCTGAAATTGTAAATGCAACGTTTGCAGAACCTGCGCCAGCGGACGCTGTACCGATGGTTGGGGTGCTTGGAGCAACCACATCGGTGTATCCAATACGTGCCAAACCATCACGCCATACATGGCCGATGATTGTTCGAGCTGCGTCATTTTCATGAATATGGTCATGACTCAATCCATCATAAATTGAATTAAGATTGCCAGATCCATCATTCAAGAGATCAGTATGTCGGTATACGCGAGCATCCACGCCGGTAATTGGCGTTGCGCCATTGCCCTTGATAGCATCATTTACATCAAGCCATTTCTGATAAGCAATCAATCCATTTGTAGAGCCGTACACATCGATATATCGTTGCTTCGCTGGTGTCATAGTAGCAATAACAATCTTTGAACCGGCCTTCTTGTTTGCGTTGATAGTCGTGATGAGGTCTTGAAGACGAGCAATGGCAACGCTTGCTGCTTCTGCAGGATCAAGGTCATTGAGTCCAATTTCAACGAACGTCACATCGAATGTTCCTCTGTTCCCTGTTGCGAGATAGGCTGTTTTTTGTTGCGCAATAGTATTGCCTGGTACCGCAATACTTGTAGCCGACCAGCCCAAATTTGACTGCGCTGTTGTAAAGAGATAGTTAATGATCTGTGATCCTCCATCATACGTGGCAACAGTACTATCACCAATTGCAAGTGCGGTTCCATACACTGAGTACGAAAATGGTACATGGTTGGCAAGGGATCCATTGTTGGTAATTGAAATTGTTTTTGTTCCCGGTTGATATGGAGTGTAGGTAAATGTAGCTGTTGGTGAGCCTGAAGAAATCGAGACAGTGGTAGGAGTAAATGTTCCACCAGCACCACTATCGCTTGGAGTAACCACTACTGTGCCAGTAATCAAACCATCGGCCCCTATGCCAAAGGTGCTTGAAGCAACACCTACTGCCCCGCTTGAAGGAGCAGTCATGGTAATAGTTGTGGCTGGTCCATTGGGATTTGCGGTAAATGCGAATCCTGCTGGATTCGTCAATGCATCATTGTTTGTAAGAGAAATTGTTTTTGCTCCCACTGATTCAGGAGTATACGTAAATGTTGCAGTAGGAACAGATGGTGTAAGAGTGACGCTTGTTGGAGTAAAAGTTCCGCCATCACCGCCGTCATTTGGTGTCACAACAACATCATATGCAAGTGTGCCGTCTACACTCACCGTAAAATTTGTTGAGGCTAGGGTTGTAAGTCCAGACGATGGGCCTGACAATGAGATGTTAGCCGCTGCTGCTGCGAGAGTAGCATGGACACCAATTCGTGTGCTGTTCAAATCACTGTAGATAGCAACATGCTGCAATCTACCGCCGACGTAACCACCAGCTCCACCGTTTGACATCAAGTACAATGAAAGATTTCCGAACGCATTTGTGTTGTTATTTAAAAATGGCCTTGAAGTCGGGGTTACTAATGTTCCATCTATATAAGTATCAACCTCGTTGGCTGGCTGAGTTTTATCGAACACTGTAACAACATGATGCCAGGCACCAACTGTTGGACGAGTATAGAGAGCGCCATTATAGCCAACGTTTCCAAAAAGTGCAGTCAGTGCGTCGGCGGTGCTACCACTAGTTCCTCCATCCACAACATAGCCAAATGTCCCATTTGTTTGTCCAAGGCTGGTACCATATCCCCATAGATTTTTTGGTGATATCGATCCATACGTAGGGATATACACCAATCCTTCAACAACTAATTTGCTATATGAAGAAAGACTGAGTGCCGAAGCAGAGACTGCATAATCATTTACACCATCAAACGAAACAGCTGTACCGCCAGTTTTTCCCACAGCACCAACGGTGGCACCACCAGTGAGCGTGAGTGCGGTTCCACCGACTGTAGCGGCAAGCGAAGTACCCGATGATTCATTCATTTTCCAGTAGTAAAGCAAGTTGCTCTCCGCTCCCACTGTTTGCGTATAAGTAGCAATAGTAGCAAAGTAACTGACTGAGCTTGGATTTACCAGTCCACCATTGTTTGTAACTGAAATAGTTTTCGTACCTGTTGAACCTGCAGTGTACGTGAAAGTTGCAGTTGGTGAGCCGGCAGAAATTGCCACGCTTGTTGGGGTAAATGTTCCCCCACCGCTTGAATCACTTGGAGTAACGGTTACTGTTCCAGTAATAGCTCCGTCTGCACCAACAGTGAAGTTGGTCGAAGCAAATGCAACACTACCGCTTGAAGGACCAGAAAGTGTTACCGCTGTTGCTGCATTACTTGAAACATAGCTAAGTGAGCTCGGATTGGAGAGACTCTGGTTGTTTGTTACAGAAATTGTTTTAGTTCCAGTAGATGCAGGTGTATACGTGAAAGTTGCAGTAGGAGTCCCCGAAGAAAGTGTAACTGTAGTTGGAGTAAAGGTACCACCATTGCCTCCATCGCTCGGAGTAACAATAGTACTTGCCGAAAAAGTAGCATTTCCTCCAACAGTGAAGTTAGTTGAAGCAACGCCATTCAAACCATTGGTCGGACCAGTAAGCGTGATCGCTGTCGCTGTATTCAACAGATCAGCATGAGCCGCAATGCGTGCAGCGCTCAAATCGCTATAAATCGCCACGTGCTGGATGTATCCAGCAGTAAAGGCAGACGCTCCGGCACGGCTCATCAGATACAATGTGAGGTTTGCAAAATTGTTCGTGTTATTGAAATCGTATGGACGAGAAGTTGCAGTTTGCAAGACACCGTCAATATAAAAAGCTGTTTCACCGCTTGAGAGGCTTTTATCATACACTGCAACAACATGATGCCATGCTGCTGCTGATTGTCGATTATACAATGCAATGCTGTAGTTAGTATTACCCAAAAGAGCAACGTTTGCGGCAGCTGTCGTGTTGTTCACTCCACCATCTGCGGAATACATAAATGACCCATTCGAACCGCTGACATCAGTACCGTATTCCCAAACGTTTTTTGCTAAAGTCGTAGGAGTCGGATATGACGGGATGTATACGAGCGCCTCAACCACTACTTTGTTGTAGGTAGAAAGACTGAGAGCTGAAGCTGTCGAAGCTGTATCGTTTACTCCATCAAATGATACAGCTGCTCCGTCGATACGGCCAGCAACACCAGGAACTGCGCCGTTAACCAGGTTAATATTTACTCCCCCAACAAGCGCGGTTTCAACTGTTCCGGATGACGCATCCATCGGCCAGTAGTATTTCAAATTGGTTTCGCCCTGAACAACGTCTCGGTACGCAGCAAGAGCCCCGTGGGAAAATCCCAGGAACATTGAAAAGGCCAGTATAAGAAGGAGAATTCGTTTGATTTTCATAGATTTATCCTTTAATTATACAGGAAAATCGTCTATAATCCCAATTTTTTGAAGAACAAATTCTTTACGAATTCAACTGAGATAAGATACGCGGCCACGATAGCGGAAATGTACATAATAACCTTTGCTGTGAGTGCCGAAAAACCGATAATTGCTCCAATTGGAGTAAGGGCAATGGTCCATGCGATCCCCACAGCCACTAATGCCGACAGGATAACCGCTCCATGAGGGCGAATAGCTTTGAAAAATGGCTTATTCGAGCGGATTATGAAGATAACTAAGACTTGGGTAGCGAACGACTCAATAAACCAACCCGTCTGGAAAGCTGCGCCGGAAAGCATGAAAACTTTGTACAAAACGTAGAATGTCAGAAAATCAAATACAGAACTCAAAGTCCCGAACACCAGCATAAACTTCTTAATAAACGCAATATTCCATGGATTTGGCTTTTTGAGGATATCTTGCTCGACATTATCGAATGTCAGTGCCATTTGTGAGCTTTCATAGAGTAGGTTATTGAGGAGGATTTGCACTGGAAGCATTGGAAGAAACGGCAAAAAGAGCGATGCTCCTGTCATGGAAAACATATTCCCGAAGTTCGAGCTGACAGCCATGGTGATGTATTTGATCGTGTTTGCAAATGTTCGTCTCCCTTCCACAACTCCATCTATCAATTGTCGAAAACTTTTTGAAAGAAGAATAATGTCAGCCGCTTCTTTTGCAACATCAACAGCGTTGTCTACCGAGATACCTACGTCAGCTGTATGTAGAGCGGGAGCATCGTTAATACCATCGCCCATATATCCCACAACATGGTTGCGATTTTGCAGAACAGTGATAATGCGATTTTTTTGAACTGGAGTGACGCGGGCAAAGATCGTCGTCATTTCTGCTTTAAGTCCAAGTTCTTCGTCTGTAAGTTGGTCAATTTCTTGAGATGTGAGCACATCGCTCGGCAATCCGACTTCTTTGGCAATCTTCTGAGCAACTAGTGGATGGTCTCCAGTGATAATCTTGATATTGATCCCTTTCTCTTCAAGTTCAGCAAGCACTTCTTTTACATCTGGTTTTGGGGGATCGATGAATGCAATGAAGCCGAGGAAGTCGAGATCGCATTCATCTGAGATTTTGTATGTATGAGATTCAAACGAAAGTAATTTTGAAGCAACTGCAATAACTCTGTATCCATCTGCTGAAAGAGATTCAAAAAGCGCGCTGCTTTTTTCAGCGTCGCTCGCTGAAAGATTCGAGATAGTAAAAACTGATTCGGGAGAACCTTTTACGATCAGCGTGCGAGCTCCCGCATGATCTACGATCATGCTGTCTCTGCGACGTTCGAAGTCAAATGGTATCTCATCAACCTTCGCATACTCTCCAAGATCGAAATTTCTAAATTCACTGATAGCACTATCAAGTGGTGTCTTAGTTCCTGTATGGAACGCACTAGTAATATAAGCATGCTCAAGAACATCCGGAGAGTCAGCACCTCCAATATCTATATATTTTACAAGGGTTATATGATCTTCGGTCAATGTTCCCGTCTTGTCAGTACAAAGAATATCCATGCTGCCAAAATTCTCTACAGATGAAAGTTTTTTGACGATAACTCCCTTGCCCGACATTTGAAGCGATGCTTTTGCGATGTTCGTAGCAATGATCATCGGCAACATTTCTGGTGTAAGGCCAACTGCTAAAGCTAATGCAAAGATGAGCGACTGAAGAAGGTCATGCTTGAATACTGCGTTTATTAAAAAAACAAAGATCGTCATTGAGAGCACTATCTTCGTAATGAGATAACTAAACTGCGTGATGCCGCGTTCAAATTCGCCAGGACGCTCTGCCGTTGCTAGCAACGCAACAATGGAATAGAATTTTGTTTTCGGTCCAGTCTGGGTAACTTGCATATAGGCGCGACCAGTTACGACGCCGCTTCCCATAAAAACCTGTGCGCCGATATTTTTTTCAACCGGCACTGATTCGCCAGTAAGGCTGGATTCATTCGCATACAAATCGCTTCCTGAATGAATCACTCCATCAGCGGGAATAACTTTTCCTGCTTCAAGGATAACAATGTCGCCGGGTACTATTTTTGATACAAGAATATCTTGCTCAACACCGTCGCGGATCACCCGAGCAGACAGCGTGATCTTCGCAGCTAAAGCTTCAACCGCTTTCTCAGATTTTCGAGAAACAATAAAGTTAATGACTGAACTGATGATAATGATGGCAACAATGAGAACTGCGCTGACATAATCTCCAGAGAATATTGAAATAAGTGATGCTCCAAGCAGCATCAATACAAGCGGGCTTTTAAATTCCTTGAGAAAAGCACCGAATGCCGACTGATGCTCTTCTTTAATGACGGCATTCGGACCGTGCTTCACTAGCAAATCCGCGGCCTCAGCTGAACTTAAACCTATACGTTCGGGAATGGAATTCGTCATAAATGCTTAGCGTGGAGTTTGAGCGTTTCTGTCTGATTCGACAATAGCAAGGAGCTTTTGGATCAATACTTTTGGATTTGGGTCGAAGATGACTTTCTGGGTTGGATATTCACCGCGACCAATAATGTCTTTTACAAGCGGAGCAATGCTTCCTTCACCTTCGAGAACGCCAATTGGCTTGCCTTCTTGGAATGCCACAGTGAATTCGTTCACCGTTCCTACACGTCCACAACCGACAATGATAGCATCAGCACTTCGAGAAAAGAGAAGATCACGTCCAGGTTCGCCAAATCCTGTGTAGATGACTATATCTGTATATAAAAGAGGCATGCGATACACCTCAACATGCTCTTTTTCGCTTGTTGCAGGAGAGAGACCGACAACCGTTCCCTTTTCCTCTTTAGCGCCCATTGCTGCCCACATAGGAAAACCTGAGGAAGCGCCTGTAAGCAACAATGCGCCTTGGCGAACAACTTCCCTTCCGAGCTCTTTGGCCTGGTCGAGCGCATCAATACCGCAAGCGCCTGTTTCAGTTGCGCCGGAAATGCCGATCTTTATTTTGAGGTAATTATGTTTTCCTGCTTGCATGAGATGTATCTATATTAGCACTCCAACGTCACGCTTGTCCCCGCATCTGGAGCAACTGCGTTCACGCCAAGAAAATCTCGGAGTTTTTGTACCAAAAAGAGGGCAGCCTTGGGCTCTCCCATGACAACAAATACCTTTTTGAGAGTATCTGCAGTATCAGCAACAAAGTCTGTAAGCGCATCGGTATCCTTGTGTCCTGAATAACCGCCAATTTTTACAATGTGCGCTCGGACTGGAACTTCTTCATGCATGATAGTCACATGAGTCGCGCCGTCTTCAATCTTGCGACCAAGTGTACCTTGTGACTGGTAGCCAACTAGGAGGAGTGTATTATTAGGATCAGGGAGATAGTTGAGCTCATGGTGAACAATGCGTCCGCCGTTCGACATGCCAGAACCTGCGATGATTATCTTAGGATTTGGAATATGCAAAATTTCTTTTGACTGTTCTGTATCTGCCGTGATCCGCAAGCCAGGGAAAGAAAAGATATCATCGTCTTTCTTGATATCGATCTGTGCGATGGGATTGAAGTAAGTATAGTATTTTTTGAAAATTGCAGTGAGCTTGATACCAAGTGGCGAATCGAAATACACTGGCATCTTTGGAACACGATCATTCTCTACCATGTTATTCATTTCGTACAGCAATTCCTGTGAACGTTCAAGAGAAAATGTTGGCATGATCAGCACGCCTTTTCGCTTATAGTTGTCTTGAATCACCTCTTGAAGCTTCTGCTTTCGCTCTTCGCGGCCTTCATGCTTGCGGTCACCATACACGCTTTCCATCACGAGATAGTCTATGCCAGAAAGTTTTTCTGTGTCGCGCAAGATCGGCGATGGCGAATTGCCCAGGTCTCCAGTAAAAACGATCTTCTTGCCATGAAACGTAAACTCAACCATTGATGAACCGAGAACATGGCCGGCATCAAGCAAGCGGAATGAAAAATCGGGCGCAAGTATATAAGACTGCAGGTATTGGCATGGCTCCCACATATCCATGGCTTTTCTAATATTTTCTTCTGTATAAATCTTATCCAAACCATGTTCTTTATCTTTGCCCACAATCCCGGCAGTATCCTCAAGCATTGGATATGTAAGTTCTTTTGTTGGAGGAGTTGAGTAGATAACGGCCTTAAATCCCTCGCTGATCAGCTTGGGGATGCGTCCGATATGGTCTATATGGCAGTGGGTTATGAAAAGAGCATCAATTTCGCTTGCATTGTAAGGAAATGGATCCCAGTTTTGCTTGTCAGCAATGCTTTCGCCCTGGATCATGCCGCAGTCCACAAGAAGTTTCTTGCCATCTGCTTCGATTAAAAAGTTTGCACCTGTCACTGTGCCCGCTCCGGAACAAAAAGTGATCTTGAACGGATGCGTTGGAGTATTTGTTGTTGCCATTAAACAAAGTATAGCGCATTTAAAATAAAATAATAGATGGTTTACATGATTTCAGTTGTTCCTACACTTAGTGGCTGCACGCGCCTGGAAGTGGAAACCTACAGTACCACGCCGCGCGGTGATTCGCTATCGCGAATCAAAAAAATACCCTCACCAACAATGGAGAGAGTTTCTTTTTAGGACTATCTGGCAGATATCACCTTAGCATTTATGCTAAGTGGGTTCCGGATGAGTGAGGCCGAGGCCAAACGCAATCGAGGATCCCTGGATATATTGTTCTAAGTGATACTCCAAAATAATCCTATAGTCAGTATACGCTCATGAAATTTATTGGCAAGTAATTTTTCCAAAAAGAACACGAGTTTGGGGAATTTCAAACTATATATTGAAAATATCTTTGAAATCTGAGTCTGGGTACTCACTTGCATCAAAAATGGTATTTGCTTCTTTATTCAATTTTTCTATATATAAGAAAAATTCTTCTTGAGTAAACGGAGAGAGTCCCAGTTCAGCACATATAGTATTGATTTCTTCTGTTACTTTCACAGAGTCTTCTGCTTTGGTTGCCATTTTTTCTGCTTCAAAGAAATAACTGTGACCAGGAATCTCGTGGAGGGCAAATTCTATGCCTTTATAGTCATATGCAGTAATTATTCTCTTTCCTAAAACGCCTTTCGTAAGGCCAAGTTCCTTGAGAATCTCTACAAGTGTGTTAAATTTGCCATTTTCTCCTTTGAATATCAGCTCTTTTCTATTATCTGAGCCTCCCCAAGCTCCGATCTTTACTACTATTTCAGGGTTGCCATTAGTAACTCGAACACGAATATCTTTATTTCTGCCACGAATTCCCCCATCAGCAAGGAAGGTTGAGTAATCAATGAATATTCTTCGTTTTATTTCTTTTTCCTTCGCATTCTCCTTAAAAAAAGCTGTCAGCTTTTCATGCTGTTCGCTCGAAAGAGACCCACGTACTTCAATTTCAATATTTTGTTCCATAGAAATGCTAGTTTAATTGTTTTTGGATCAATTTGGTTACCGCTAGTAATTCTTCTTCCGGAGTAGCTTCCCTTTCTCCTGGACGATATAAAAATTTTCGAGGTTCATATTCAAGGACGCCAGTATCTCCCTCTTTGCGCGGCAATACATGGAGATGAAAGTGCGGGACCGACTGACCGGCAAGTTTTCCTTCGTTCCAAGCATAATTAAAACCTTCTGCGCCAAAAACTTCAATTAAAGCTTTCTTGAGCTTTCCCGCTAATTCAAAAATTGCGGCTTGTTCTTGAGTAGTAAGATCTTCAAACTTTGCCACGCAGCGGATCGGAGAAATCAGGACATGGCCAGGCACGATAGGAATATTGGTCGGGAATGCCCATGCAAGCTCATTCTGCATGATGCAGCGCTCCTTTATTTCTGGCTTATCGCAATATACGCAATTCATATGGAAACTACTATAACACAAAACCCGATTGCAGGCCTTTTCTTTTTTACTTTCTTCTCAAAAACAAGCCGTGCTATACTCCCTACAGAGTTTTATCAGTTAGCCACATACCCACCATGGAAAAAATGCAAGCCCCAATACCGGGCCGTTCAAGCGGAGAAGGCCGCGGCGATCAAATAACACATAATGAATCTGCAGAATACAAAGAATCTGCTCAAATGCTTTTCAACCTTATAAATTCAGCAGCAAATGGCAAAAAGGAAATTTCTGCTGGATCGATCAAGCTTACTCTTATTGACGAAAATCCTCGAGGCTGGCAGAGTTCTCCGGAAAACAGTTGGCGTGTGTATGAAGATGGAACCTTTGAAGAGACAGATTCTCAACAAGCAACCTCACCGCAAGCAATGCGCCAAGAAAAAATCGAAGATTTGATCATCAAATACAAAGGCATGCTCTAAGACAGCACAAAACCCGCTTACAGGCGGGTTTTGAATTTCTCGCTATTTTGTACTAATTATTATCGAATGTCATTTGCGGGCCAGTGACTGTTTGGCGCGGATAATACACGATAGGGCTGGTTGAGTTTATGAAAACAACCGTTGGGGTGAATTTTGTTCTGAACGCAAGATTCATAGGTGCAGTCGGGAGAACAGCATCACCTTCAACAATGAACTGTCGATAATGCGGATTTGCGGTATTCGACGATAATGAACCGAGTATTTCATTAGGGACAGTGAAGTTTACTGTTATGTTATACGTACCTCCGGTAAGGACGATATTGGGCGCAGTAGCTACAAGGATCTTTGTTCCGTTTGGAGCATACTTATATAGCTTCACGTTCTGGAATGTAAAACTATCAACGGTGTTACGGTTAGTTCCTGAAATATTCACTGCAACATTAGTTACTTTCAGATCACACGTAGGATAACTTGTATATGCATTATCTAACCATATTTGGGCAAGCAACATAGTTCCGCCTGCATACGGTGTAACGCCAGTAAGAGTTCCATCGAGTCCGCTCGCATCCATATGGTAATATGACGTATACAAACCGCCGAAATCTTGTATGACTCTTCCTGTGCAAGTCGGTACCGTTGTGTTGCTTACAGTAAACGTGTTATCAGAATAATCTTCTGCGAGTATTGGCGGTTCGCCTAGCGAGTTCTGTACGGTGAGAACAGCGTACACTTTCAATCCGGTTCCTGGAACAATTTGTGGACCATTGCCGTTTTGAACAGAGTTCAATGTTACAAACTCTTCCCCGTCATTTGCAGTAAACATTGGGTAGCCAGGAATGCTGGTTGCGGTTGTCAAACTGTAATACTGTCCTGGCGTGTTTCCGATATGGAGGCGAACCATGGCATTTGCAGGTGCACCACATGTCTGCCAAGTGACTTTAACTACTTGGCCGAGAGCAAATGTTTCACCACCATTTGGAGATGTTATTTGGATCTGTGGGGTTGGATTATTGAATCGGCATACTAATCCAAGCTGTGTTTGCTGAGGAGCACACGGCAATCCTGTAATAGTGCTAGTACCTGAAAATGATGTGCAACCTGCTGGGTATGAGCTGCTAACGCCTCCATTATTTGATGGAGCCTGAGCTTGGAATGTACCACTGAGTGCTGCTTGCGTCTGAGGTCCAAATGAAGTTCCGTCACCAACAATACCCTTTTCAGCTTGAAGTTTTTTTACTGCATTTACTGTACCAGGACCATAGTAGCCGGTCGCTTCGCCAGTCAGGTATCCTTTTGAAATAAGCCAAATTTGGAATGTCTTAACCTCTTGGCTTGTTTCGCCAAACGCGAGACTGCGGGAAAAGGAAGGAGCCGTATTTGTTGCAGCTATTACTACTGTTGGCGTTTGCTGAACAGTGACAGTAGGAGTCACTTGTGTTGGAGTAGTTGTGGTCATAGCGGCAGCAAGACTCGCAGCAGGCGCCATTTTTGCGACTTCGTATGAAGTACCGCTTTTTATAACTGCAGCACTGACTTGCGTTTTGAGGCCTGAAACCTGATCACGCAAACTTGTAATTTCTTTTAAAAGGTCGTCAAACGTGACTGCTTGCGCCTGGAATGCTCCCGTAAAGAGAAGCCCTGCAAGGAAGATCGCACCAATGTATTTTTTCATGAAAACGATTACTGGCTTATTATTTGTAATACTTTATAAGTCTGTACAGTATAGCAATCTGCTTTCGAATAAAATAGTAAAGGAATAAGTCTTAGTTGATAACCATACGGTACATAGCACAAAACCCGCTTATAGGCGGGTTTTGTGCTGTACCTTATTAATTGATGTAAATGTCATATATTTGTGAACTAGACAATCCAGTGGATTGATCAGTAACCGTTACTGTAAACGGCTGATTGCCCGAAGTCGAGGGAGAAACATACGCAACAGCACCCAGTACCACAGAATCATCAGCCAATGCATCATTATAGATGAACGTAGATGGCACTGCCAAAACCGGCGATGTCACCGTCACGACATAGGATGTTGGGGGACAATCGAAGTTGTTTTTATTAAAAACTCCAAAACTAAAATTAACAAATTTATTATAGGGTGCCTGTGAACCCACGCCTTGATAAGGATACATATAATATTCTGAAATATCGGGCGCTCCTGAAGAAGATGCGGAACATACAGTCGGGCTACCAAAATTTACACTATATTGAATCGATTGAGTATTTTGGTTGGTTACGCGGATCGAAAGGTTAGTTGCTGGATCAGTAAAACTAGTTGTCACTTGCTGTCGCGGCGCTTGGTAATGCAACGATGCTCCAGTCAGAAGCTGTTGGAAGTTATACATACCACTCAGGACCTTTTTATCGACATCTAGGAGGCGAACATTTCCTACTACGAAAGAATTGCCGTTAACTGAAAATGATTGTGAACTATGCTGGCTTTTATATACAAACAGTCCATTTGCACTTGCAGAAAGATTAGGGTCAGCCAAACTTGCGTCAAATCCAGTCGGTTTGCGATATTCCAAATAGTATCTTGGGTACAGTTTTCCTGGAATCTGAATTTCTGCATACCGTTTTCCAATTCGACTCTCAAGCGCGTTTAGTTCGTATGTACCACTTTGAGTGATGATTTGCTTATCTTGAGGCTTAAACCATCCGAGAACATCCTTCGCAAAAACAGAAAAATGTTTTGATATTCCACCATTTCCCATGATATCAAATGAATTGCCGTATTCGACGTGCTCACATGTTCCGCCTAAAACCTGGGATCCGCAGAAGAGTGAGTTCGAATGCATGACACCCAGGGCATGCCCCATTTCATGAGAGAGCACATTCTCGAAATCAGTCATAAGATGCGAACTGCTCAAGTCTCGATTATACGCGGTGTAATTTTCTGCAGTGGTTTGAATATTTGAAGCTGAAATGGGTTTATTGTTAGGGTTTATTCCCATATTTAGATTTGACGCCCCTACCGTAGAACTACCGCCACCAGAATTGTATGAACCGTATGCACAATAATTGATCATCACAACATGGTCATAGCCTGAGAAATCAATATTGGAAACAAGATTGCCCACTTCGCTCGTCTGAGAACCATTAGTACTGACACATCCATATGGACCATCTGTACTATTACGAGGTACGGTATACCACCCATATACATCGCCCGAAAAAGTGATCCTTCCGTATGACTGCTCTTCAAAAAATTTCTTGAAATCACCATCAAATACCAGGTCATGCATTTCCTGATTAGTGTATGGAACAGTTGCTGCAGTATCTTGATAATTGATCAGAATGAATGCCACTTTATGGTTTATTGGTTGCTCCATAAGCTGAGGCGGCCATGAAAGTACTTTTGCTCTTACAATCAGATCTTTATCAAATGCATAACCAGTGACCGAGATTGTAGCACCGCTTTTCAGTATTTCTTGATCTCTTGTGTAGAGAGTATATTTCTTGCCTTCCTTCGTACTGAGAATATATCTAAATATGTCTTTGTCGTGGTCATTAAAATCGTCTTGGTGCGCTATTTCAACTTTACCGGTAAGTGTTGTTTGGGCTGGCAAACGTCCTCCTCCCATATCTTGAGGTAAACCATATTTTTTAACTAGCTGTTCAAGAATTCTAGGATCTCCGTTTGAAGCGTTCAGCATCATTTGGCGATTGGAATACGGAAGTGCTTTTATTGGAGGAACTACTGAATCAATTTTTTGCGTAGGTTGAATCTTAAGTGAGGATAAGGCGTTGACCACAACTGCGGAGAGATCTCCTGTGTAGCGAGATGCGAGGCTAAGACTGCCTATGCCCGCCAATAGAAAAATCCCGAGGACAAGAAAACCAATTTGTTTTTGCATGCTAAAACTCTACACTAATTGCCACACTATGTAAACAAAACCCGCTTGCAGGCGGGTTTTGTCTCTCTCTTTGTAGTGTGATTATTTCTTCTTTGGCTGAGTGAACTTTTCGTGAGCAGTCTCGTAATCGAAGAGTTCTTCAGGCTTGAACCAGTGCTCGATCTCGAGCTTTGCTTCTTCAGCATCGCCAGAAGCGTGCATGAGGTTCGGAATGCCGATCTCATGAGTGTCTGCGTGACCATAGCTCACATGTGAGTAGTCGCCGCGAACAGTTCCTGGGAGAGCGCTCTTTGGCTCAGTTGCGCCAACCATCTTGCGAACGAGAGCAGCTGCTTCTACGCCTTCGAGTACGAAAGCGATGACAGGACCTGCATTCATCATTTCAAGTGTGATATCAAAGACTTTCTGGCCTCGGCGTGAGATCACCTTTCCGATGTTCTCATAGTGGTGATGATAGTGCTCAGTTGTAGGTCGGAGCATTTTGTTTCCGACGATCTTGAGGCCTACCTTCTCGAAGCGAGCGAGGATTTCTCCTACAAGTCCACGCTGTACTGCGTCAGGCTTGAAGAGGATAAGTGTTCGTTCTAATTGCATAAAATAAAAAGGCTTCATTCGCTCGAAGCCAGAGCTTTTATTACTGGTAAGATGCACTTACTATAGCAGAAATAGCGGTTTTAGCAATTACTTCTCAACTTGGCGGTCAAAGGTCAATATAGAGTAATTCTTCTCGGCAATCCCATATGTTTTATAGATTTCTCCATTAGTTCCTCTCACATGGTCTTTCCAGTCAAAGCCAAGTTTCTCCGCAACAGCCTGAACAGATTCCCAGCTTTTACCTTCTATTTCCAAGTATGGCGGGATGAGCGGCCACGAGTCGATATCCAGCTCCACCCCATCAAGAGTATATCGTGTACGCTTATTTTCTTTGTATATTTTCTCTTTCAATCCGATTGCCTGGAGAAGCTGATCAGCAACATCAAAATCACCAACCACTGTTTCAATTTCTTTCATGCTGCCGCTTCGAAGAGCATCTTCACCGACATCCATTCGCTGTTTATAGGTAAAGGTGATCTTATCTCCCTCATCACGCAGTCGAACCCATGCTTCCGCAGCGGCCAGCCTTCCATCTGGGAAATCATAATTTCTGCGACGATAATTATAGTCAGCAATTTTTACCGCGCCCAAAGCAATCAGCTTTTCTTCAAAAGATGCCTTGTCGATATTCAAAAATTTCGCTTCGATTTCTTCCATGTTATTTTTTCTCTTGAATATATTTTGAAACTTTCTGTTTGTCGCTTTCAATCATTGCTGCAAACGCTGCTTCGATATCTATATCGAGTTCATGTGCGATAAAGAGCACTTCGGTAAAAATATCAGCAAGCTCATCCCCTATCTTTGCTTTCAACTCTTTTTTATTCATGCCATGAGCATTTCGTGTATTCTCGAGCTGCATGAGAGCCTTTGCAAGTGAGCCGACTTGGACAGACAGATCAAATGCTGCTGTATGATAGTTCCATTTCTTTGTGCCCGACTTCTGGTATGACGCCATAGTAGCGATAACCTGTTTGGTGTATTCGTTAATACTTTTGTTTTTTGCCATAAATTACGAATTAGAATTGTAGTTGTAGCGTCCCATGATCTCTGCTTCCACTTCTTCGCGGTCGCGGCCGAATTTGAGGTATGAAAGCTCTTTGAGTTTGGCAGCCATTTCTGGAGAGCCTTTTGGTGGAAATGGAGTATGCGAGTTGAACGGTTTGACCGGCATACCGTTCACCAGCATTTTGACGTAACAATGGAGGTTTTCCTGCTTGATGATATCTTTGGCGGTAAATTCCGGCTCAAACTGCTTTGCAAAGATCTCAGCGTTTTCTGCAGACACACGGTGTACAACCATAGAACCAACGTTACCGAAGACAGCATCGCGAATATTGTCTTCAAGCTGCTCGACGTATTGGTGAGCAATGTTGAGCGAGAGGCGGTACTTACGAGCTTCAGAAAGAATAACCTCGATCGAATCAGTCGTAATGTTCTGGAATTCGTCGATATAGAGATAGAAGTCATTGACTGGCACGCCAGTTCCAACGATGTCCACGCGAGAAAGAGCTGCCATAGTGATCTTACCGACAAGAATGAGACCGATCAAGTTCGCGTTAATATCTCCAAGGCGGCCTTTTGAGAGATTCACGAGCAAGATCTTTTTGTTGTCCATAATCTCACGGAAGTTAAAGACTGACTTTTCCTGCGCAACAACGGGACGCATGATGTCGTTTGAAATAAACACGTCGAACTTGTTCGTGACATATGGCACGAAGTTAGCGAGTGATTGTTCACCCGTAGTCTGTTCGGCATTAGTCCAAAATTGCTTGATGATCGGGTTCTTGCAGCGTGAAAGCTTCAAATCACGAAACTCTTTGTCAGCCAACACTCGGCCAATCTCAAGAAGCGTCATTCCTGACGCAGGATCTTCCATCACTAACAATGCTGAGTTACGGAAGTATTGTTCGAAGGCCGGACCGCCGGCTGTTTTCATATCGAACAATTTGTTGAAAATAGCCAAGAGTTCGTTCACCACGAATGTCTTTTGTTCTGGATATTTTGGATCGTATTCCAACATGTTCAATCCCATCGGACGATCAATATATGCAGGATCAAAGTAGATAACATCATCAATACGCTCCTTAGGAATGTTTGCGAGAATATCTTGAATATCAGAACCGTGCGGATCGATGAAGCATACCCCATCGCCGTTTTTGATATCTTGAATGATCATGTTCTTGAGGAACACCGTTTTACCGGTACCCGTTTGTCCGATAACATAACAGTGACGAACACGGTCTTCGCGAGCCATAAACACCTGGCGATTCTGGCCTCGATATTCATTTGTTCCAAGAAGAATACCTTCTGATTTCATTTCAAGCGGTACTGGAGCAGTAGCAGCCTTTGCCTGTTTCAACTGCGGAGTACCAGTAATGCCGATTGGGAAATGAAAGAGCGATGCCAGCTCTCGTAGGTTAAGCGCAAGAAGTTCCTCCTCCCGCATTTGGCGATACGAATAGTCATGGAAAAATTGTTCGGCGTCTCGCCCGTCAGTTCGATGCCATTCGATGCGGTTAGCCATTGGCTCGTTGAATTGATTGAAAGCTGACTCAATCTCTCGAACGATATCTTTGGAGCGCTCTTTTGTCTTGCCGGAGGCCACAATGCGAATACCGGTGTATAGAACAGTGTATTTTAATTTATTCTGAATATTCTCAATATCTTTCTGGTTTGCCTCCTTTTTTTCATCCTCTTTTTCACTGCCGCTGAACATGCTTTTTACGACATGGAATGTTTCGCGCGCCACTGAATGCATCTGCTTTACCGCTTCTCTTGCGCGGATTTTTTCATCTTTGACTCGGTGCAGTACATGGGAAAATTCTTTGACGAGCTTTTCTCCCGCAGGAACAACGATAAACTGGAGCGATGCGCCTTCACCTGTTTCTTTCAATTTCGAGAATGCGTTTACGATAGCATTCATCGGATCATGCTCGATGTTCTCGTGGATCTTGATTGGGTACACTTCTGTTTCTCCGAAATGTGCGGATGAGCCGACAGCATACCCTTCTTCAGTGAAAATATTGTAATCGTCGGTGACTTCGCGGATCTTTGCTTCTTCGTAAAAACCAAGAAGCTGCTTTTCAAAAAGGTCTACTTTGTCAGTCGGGATAGCAGCATAAAACATAACCTGGTTGCCTGTGTTTGAAATAGCGATTTCGAGCGTGTAGTATCTGCGATTGGAATTGTTCGTGCCGCCAACGTTTAGCATGCCGGCGTAAAACTGCTCCATCGCTTGGATGAATTCCTTGTATCCCTTCCCGCCTTCTTTTTCTTCTTCTGGAAGTGTAATCTCAAAGAGCTTCATGTCTATCCCTTTCCATACAGGATTAGTTTCTGTTAGACCTGGGATTCCGTGAGTTGCACTCAGATATTGAACAAGGAAACGATGGAAGTCGCTATCGATGTGAGGATTGTGAAGACCAGCAGCAACATCGAGTGCGCTTTTCAATCCATGCTCCATAAGGATGCCGAGAAGTTCTTCCATTTTTCGATCATGCGTTTCTGGCTTGAGTTGAAGAACGAGTTCCTCCACTTTGTGTTCGGGCATGACGCGAGTCTCATGAAGAATGTCTTTAGCATCAGCTTGTTTGTATGATTCGACAACTTCAGCGACAACCTTTTCAGACTCTACGCCATTGCCGAGATTTTCTATCTGCTTTTCACGCTCCGCAATGCGCGCGCGCAAAAACTCGATCTCCTCTTCGGGAGATCTAAACTTTGGAGATGAACCGAGTTGAAAGCCTTCCATGTGGCTTTATTATACTTTAATACAACGAGAACTACAAAAGGGTAAGTATCTCTGGTTCGCCTTCAGTAATAAGAACAGTATGTTCGAAGTGAGCGCTCTTAGATCCATCGGCAGTTTTGACGGTGTAGCCGTCTCGGGCAACGATCGTATCGTCTTCCCCTAAGTTAAGCATTGGTTCAATAGCCACAACCATTCCTGGTTTAAGGAGCTCGCCTTTGCCCGCTTTACCGTAGTTTGGAATATAGGGATCTTCGTGAATAGCGCGTCCGACACCGTGGCCTGAGAGATCGCGGACGATGCCGTACCCATAGGGTTTGACGAATGTCTGGATGGCGTAGCCGATATCACCGACACGGCCGCCGCCTACGGCGGCGGCTATTCCAACCAACATCGCTTCTTTGGTTGCACGCATAAGTTCAGTGTCTTTCTTGGAAACAGTCCCGACTGGAACCGTAATAGCGTGGTCAGTAAAAAGCCCCTTATGCTTGAGCCCAAGATCGAGTGAAACGATATCTCCTTCCTTAAGAACAACATTTTGTGACGGAATGCCGTGAACGATTTCATTATTCACAGAAACGCAGAGAGAAGCAGGGAATGGTTTCATATGAAGAGCAGGCTTATATCCCTTGAAAGCGGGCTCATCTCCCCCGTCTCGAATGAGGCCTTCCGCAATAGCATCAAGCTCTGTGGATGAAATACCTGGCCGGACATGCGTCGCAACCTCGGCCAAAATACGCGCCAGGCGCTTGCCGCCCTCACGGAGGATTTCGATCTCTTCAGGAGTCTTGATGATTACCATTGCCCTACTCTAGCAAAGTTACCGAGTTTTTGCACCTCTTTTCATTGACCATGATTTAAGCACATGGTACAACTAAATTAACTCTCACCTTAAAACCTACCCCCATGAAAGAGAAAATAATTTTTTTAAGCGATGATTCCATCTACGAACTTACTGGATTTTGCTACAAAACTAAACTGCTACTTAATGGTTTTAAAAATGCTACAGACTTTTTCAATCCTGAAATCTACACTCCGCAAACTTCATTTACCGGTAGCGAAGTATTCGTAGTATGCGCAGGAACACACACCCGACTTGAACCAAACCACAGTCTTCCTTGGCTTAAACTGCAATTGCCCGATTTACTTATTATTGGAAACGGAAGCTGCGAAGATCATACAGCAGCATTCTTTCGCCAACCATACCAGTTTGATTTTATTTTCCAGCAAGAACATCGATTCATGAACATCTGGATGCTCCTCTATCTGCTTTTGCAAAAAAGACAACGGACTGGCAAAAAAATCAATCAATTCAGCCTTGGCACTGTAGGTGAAGATATATTAGCAAAAGGTCTGGCAAATCTAATCGACAATGGATATATTACCGATGTAATAAAATACATGGAGTATCTATCTATTCCCGATAATGATGTTCACAAAATAGCGCACACTCCAAAATTAGCGTTCTCTATCAACCACTTCTACCACTCTACTATTTCCGAACATACCGATCCCGCAACCAAACGCAAATTCGAAACTTTATTTCCTCAAGCTGCATAAGCTAAGGTATAAAAGCAAAACCGGCAGTAAATTCTGCCGGTTTTTTTATTTGATAGTAGTTCCCTTGAACTCTTTTCCATCAAGATAGTTTTGAAGATTTCCGAGATCGGCGCCATTCATGATGGCAACTTCGATTCCCGATTCTTCCGCAACCTGCGATGCCACAGGGTCGAAAGGGGTTGAAAGTCCCGGCTTCCACTCGCTTGGAATATAGGAGCGGTATTCTGCCCAGCTAACATTTTCTAGCTTTTTAGCATCAGGGTTTTTACGAGGATCGCTATCGTAAGCATAGTCGATGTTTGAGAGGTTAATAGCACGCTTTGCGCCAGTTTTAATAGCAAACCTAATTGCCCCCATATCAGTACTCTTTCCTGGGTTTACTGCACCAACGATTACTATTGGTTTTTGTATATCAACAAATCCATCAGGGCCGTTGTTAATGACTTCCGGATGAGCTAATTCTCCAAACACTTTTGAAACAAGAACTGCATTTAAGCGAAGCGCGGCAATTCCAATCCAATCAAGATCATCAGATGACGGGGTTACTATTTCTGAAAGAGCTTCCTGATAGATTCGAGCTGTGCGTCCTCCTCCAGTAACAATGACAAACGCAAAACCTTTTTCAACATATGCAGCAATAAGCTCCTTGAATGATTTCAAAAATGCCGTGTCTACTTTGTCTGGAACAATCATTGAGCCGCCGAGAGAAATGATTGTCCAATTGCGCTTTGAATTTTCCATATTAGAGTCCTAAAACATTTTTAACTTCCTGGTGCACTTCTTCGACTGTTTGAAGACCGTTCACTTTATAGAGCTTGTAACCTTTTTGCTTGAGCACTTCGAGGGCTGGGAGAACGCTGTTTTCATACACATCAAAACGATTGGCAATCCCTGCATCAGTATCATCGAGGCGATTGCGAAGTTTCATGCGCTTTATCGCTTCTTCCTTTGAAACATCGACATAAATAAGGTCAACATTTTTACGTCCATAGAATTCCATCATAGTAATGAAGTCTTCCGACTGGCGAATACTTCGAGGATAGCCATCGAGGAACAATACGGTTTCTGGACCTTTCAACTCTCGGCTCATAAGCGTTGTGAACATGCCGCTAGTAAGAACGTCTGGGAGAAGAAGCCCGTTATCAAGAATACCCTTGATCACGCTACCGGTATAATTGTCGGTTGCTGTAATAGTGCGGAATTCGTTGCCTGGAGAAAAATGCGTTATCGAATACCCTCCATCAACAAAAAACTTCTTGAGAAGTTCTACTTGGGTGCCTTTACCGGCGCCGACGTTTCCAAAAAATACATAGGTTTTAGGATTCATATACCAGCCATACTAGCATACAAAAAGAGCGACGCCAAAGGCGTCGCTCTTTTTGAAATATCTATTGAGTATTTTAGTACCTGATGCCTGCGCAGGTATGAAAATTTGTTCGTAAACTCACAAATTTTATACCATGCTCCGGCGTCCTGTATCTAGTACTCTCGCATTGAGAGCTGCGCATCCACGCGCTTCAAGAGGTCGAGGACCACTGAAACGACGATGAGAAGCGCTGTACCTCCGACAGCGATTGCTGTGATACCAGTTACCTGTTTTAAGATAAGAGGAATAACTGCAATCAAACCGAGGAAGATAGCTCCAACGAAAGTGATTCGTGATGTGACTGTGCCAACGTATTCTTCAGTCTGCGCACCTGGGCGTACGCCCGGGATAAACGCGCCGTTCTTCTGCAAGTTTTCAGCCATCTGATGAGGATCAAAGGTGATCGCTGTGTAGAAATACGTGAAGATAAAGACAAGCAAGAAATACACTACTGCGTATGCCCATGTGTTTTGCACAAAAGCGATAAGCGCGTGACCAATTGCCTGAAGTGTGCCGTTCGCTGCGCCAGAGAGGACTGTACCAATGATCTGCGGGAACAAAAGAATTGAAAGCGCAAAGATGATTGGCATAACACCTGCCTGGTTAACGCGGATCGGAACGTATGTTGATACGCCGCCCGTAGTCTTGTTTCCAATGACACGTTTCGCGTAGGTAACCGGAATCGAGCGTTCGGCTTCTGTAACAAAGACGACTGCTGCGATCACGAGGAGAGCGATGACGATAAAGATGATCAATGTAGGAAGCTGTGAAGAATCAAATGAGAACAAGAACTGCGAGAGCTCCTGTGGCACTTGAGCCACGATACCTGCGAAGATGATCAATGACACACCGTTTCCAATACCAAACTCTGTAACGATCTCGCCGATCCACATAAGGAGGACTGAGCCGGCAACGATAGTGATCAACGCGACGAGCTTGTGGAAGATATCGAGCTCACCCAGGATTCCCTGTCGTGAGAGGATGATCATCAAGCTGAAGCCCTGAACTGCCGCAAGCGGCACTGAGAGAAGTCGAGTATACTGCGCGAATTTCTTGCGTCCGAGTTCGCCTTCTTCCTGATAGAGCTGCTTCAAGCGCGGAACCATGATCGTAAGCAATTGGAGAATGATCGAAGCCGTAATGAACGGTCCGACTCCAAGCATGATCAATGAGAGCGTTGAGAGTCCTCCACCTGAGAAGATGTTGAGTACGCCGAAGAATTGGTTGTTGTTGAGGAATGCAGCGAGACGTCCGGCATCGATGCCCGGAACTGGGATTGCGGCCAAAAGGCGAAACGCCAAGAGTGCCAAGATCATGATCAAGACTCGTTTGCGGAGCAAGCGGTCAGTGAACACCATCTTAATTTTTTTCCATACTGTTTCCATACATGTTGGAAGCTACAGCTAGCGAAGTCAATTACTTGACTGCGCCGCCTGCAGCGACAATTTTATCTTGTGCCTGCTTTGAAACTTTGCAGCCGGAGAACAAAAGAGGAATTGAAATGTTTCCAGTTGCCAAGATCTTCACGACCGGTTTTGAACCTTTCGGATAGGTCACGAGCTTCTTTTCACGCAATGACTCAGGAGTTACCTGGTCGTTCTTCTGGAATGCTGTTTCAAGAGCGCTCAAGTTGACGACGCAAGCTTTTCCCTGAAATGAATGAAAACGGTAACCGCGAAGCTTTGGGAGCTTCTTGATGATGACGCGCAATTCTGGATATTTTTTGTTTCCAGCTCGAGCGTTCTGACCTTTGGTACCACGACCAGAAGTCTTACCTCGTTTTCCTCCACGTCCTACTTGAACGTGTTTTTCATTTGGATTTTTTCGTTTGAGTTGATGTAACTGCATAAGATTACTCCTTTACTGGGGCTGCAGCAGCAGCTTCAGGTGCTTTTACTTCGACCGGTCCCATTCCTCGCTTGGTAGCGATTTTAGAAAGAGCTTTGATCGTCACACGGGCGATGTTGAGCTTGTTCTTTGAACCTGAGTTGATTTTTGAAGTGACGTTTGAAATACCGGCGAGGTTCAAGATGTCGCGAGTTGCTGATCCTGATACCAATCCTTTACCGTTGTTCGGTCGGATCATAACGCTTGCGCTTGAGTACTTAGCTGCTACTTCATGAGGGATCGAGCCTTTCTTGTTGAGATTGATCTTGATCATCTGCTTGCGAGCGCTTCGTACTGCTTTGTTGATTGCGAGCGATGTATCGCCTGCCTTTCCTGTTCCGACTCCGACTGATCCTTTCTTGTCGCCGATTGCAATTGAAACTGCAAATGACATACGTCGTCCTCCTGATACCACACGGGTAACGCGGCGGATTGAGATCATCTTCTGTTCGAATTCAGGCTTTGGTCGGTCAAATGAAGGACGTCCTCGGCGATCTCCGCCTCGGCTTCCTCCTGGTCCGCCAGTTCGTGGGCCTGAAGAGCTACCTGCGCCTCGAGGACCTCCTGGTCCGCGTGAGCCTGCACCTCCACGAGCACCACCTGCACCTGCTGGTCGAGCATGAGCTGGACGAGCTGCTGGGGCTGCTGTTGTTGGTTTTGTGTCTGCCATATAGTTTAGAATTTAAGACCAGCCTTACGTGCAGCATCCGCGAGGAGCTTTACGCGACCAGTGTATTTAAAACCGTTTCGATCAAAGACGACCTCCTTGATGTTTTTTGCGAGAGCAGCTTCTGCAACGAGCTTTCCGATCTCTTCAGCGCGAAGAGTCTTGGTGCCTTTTGCAGTTTTTACGTCTGATGCCTGTGCTACTGTCTTTCCTGCATTGTCATCGATGATCTGAGCATAGATGAATTTGTTGGAACGATAGACTGACAAACGTGGACGTGATTCGGTACCCGAAATTTTCATTCGGATTTTTCGCTTCAAGCGAAGGCGCTTCTGATCTTTGTTTTGCTGTGTTTTCATATAGTTGATGCTTACGCAGTTTTCTTACCTTGCTTGCGGCGAACGACCTCACCTTCATAGTGAAATCCTTTACCTTTATATGGTTCTGGCTTTTTGAGGGCGCGTACCATAGAAGCGAATTGTCCGACCTTTTCTTTATCGATACCAGTGACAGTGATGTTGTTTTTTTCAGCAGTGACAGTAAGTCCTTCTGGAACTGGAACTGAAACTGGGTGTGAGAATCCGAGGGCGAGATCAAGGTTTGAGCCTTTTACTTCGCTTTTGAATCCCACTCCTTCGAGAATGAGCTTCTTTACATATGGAGTGTTTACGCCTGCAATCATGTTTTTGACATGTGAAGCGTATGTTCCCCAAAGTGCGTATGCGAATCCTCCTGAAATCGATGGCTTGAAAGTGACTTTGTCGCCTTCAATCATGATGGTAACTTCATCTCGAAATGTTCGTGTAAGTGTTCCCTTTGGACCTTTGACAGTCAAAGTGCCGTCCTGAAGTTTTACTTCAGTTCCGCTTGGAATAACTAGTTCTTGTTTACCGACTCGTGACATATATATAACTCAAAATTCGATTACCAAATCGAAAGGATTACTTCGCCACCGACGTGCTCTTTCTTGGCTTCCTTGTCTGTAAGGATTCCTTTTGGAGTTGAGAGTACCATGATGCCGCGGCCGTTTTTGACTGGCTTGAGATCATTGACGCCCATATAGGTTCGTCGTGATACTTTCGATACGCGCATGACATCGTCAATGCGTGGTGTTGCGTCTTTGTAAAGAAGTTCGACCTCGATAACTTCTCCTACTTTCTTTGCCTTCTTGCTTACGCTCTTGATAAATCCCGAACGTACCAAAGTGTTTGCGATCTCGAGCTTGATTTTTGAATGCGGAAAAGCGACGGTAGCATTACCGGCACGTGACGCGTTCTTGATCATGACGAGCATGTTTGCGATTGGATCCATAGATAACTTCTGAGAGTTAGGCGGTTATTACCATGATGACTTGCGTACTCCAGGAATCATTCCTTCGTTTGCAAGTTCACGGAAACAGATTCGGCAAAGGCCGAAATCCCGCATGAATCCTCTACCGCGACCACAGCGAAAACAACGATTTTTCGCTCGTGTGGAGAACTTTGGCTTTTTAAGCGATCGGGCAACAGTTGATGTTTTTGCCATAATTGCACTTCTAAAAAGCTACTTTTTAATAAATTCATCTTCCAATATCGCGCTTGGGCTCATGAGGCGCTTACATTCCCTAAAAGGGGTAAGCACTATATGAAACTAAGCGGATTAAGTAGACAAAAGCACCATGACCGGTGCTGGGAACATAATAGCAGAAAATGCCCAAAAGTCAACGATTTTTTGGGTTCGACCATACTACTTTTGACAGAAAGGCAATTTAATGTAGAATGAGCAAAAAATACACAAATGAGAGCACTTAAAATTTCAAAAAGCATTACAAACAGAGAAAGCCCATCTTTGGACAGATATTTGCAAGAGTTAAGCACCACCCACCCTATTCCCGTAGAGGAGGAAGTGGCATTAATACAAAGAATCCGCGCTGGAGATACCCTAGCACTAGATAAACTTTGTAAGGCCAATCTTCGCTTTGTTGTATCGGTTGCAAAACAATACCAATTTACCAGCAACCTTACGCTTGCCGATCTCATTAGCCAGGGCAACATAGGTCTTGTTAGAGCAACACGAAAATACGACGAAACAAAAGGTTTTAAATTTATCTCTTATGCAGTTTGGTGGATTCGCCAATCTATCATTGAGGGATTATCTACAACGAGCCGAATGGTGCGACTACCGCTAAACAAGATTGGTTCTAAATCGAAAATTGAAGATGTGGTTGACGATTTTAGCCAACTCCATGAAAGAGAACCGAGCCCGGATGAAATCGCTGAAATGCTGGGTGTGAGTATTGAAGAGGTTATGTTCAGCCTCGAAATTGGAAAACAGCACGTGAGCATTGATTCCCCTGCCCCAGGAAGATTCTATAGCGACGGTGCGAGCATGATTGATTATTATGAAGATGTTGAGGCTTTAAAACCTGATCAATCTAGCGTAGGCACAAAGTCTCTGCAAGTTGATATCAGCACGATATTGAAAGCAAGATTAAAACCGAAAGAAAGAGAAATTATCACGCTTTCGTTTGGAATTGGTTTTGAAGAAGGTGTGAGCGGACTTACCGCTGAAACGCTTGGCGACATGTACAACCTCACCCCTGAGCGAATAAAGCAGATAAGGAGCAAAGCACTTAAGAAGCTTCAGAGTGAACAAGTAGTGAAACTGCTGAAGCCGTATTTAGGATAAGATTAAGATACAAGTATTAATTGCAGTTCGCGCTTTGCGCGAACTGCAATATTTTTTTATATTCCCACACATGATTAGGGGCTTTTTATTTAACACGGAAAACAAAAAAATGCCATCCGGAAACCGAATGGCATTTGCTTAAATATTTACTCTATATGTTATCGTGCGACTTCTAGATAGTGAAGCCCGTTACTGTACCTAATCCTTCGCGAGGATCACATACGTTGTTGAAATTAATACGCACATCACCACCACAATATGATATTGATGGAACCTCTCTGAAAATTCCATCGGTGTCATATACTGAAAGCTTTGAACCATGGCATTTCATACCCAAGGCTTCTTTGCCATCAGAGCTTGGTAGAAGCAATTCAAGGTGAGTAAGTGCAATACTCAGTACTCCAATCATATCAATCGCAAATTCATCGTTGGAAAAATTCTTTTCCGCCTGCAATGCTGAGTAGCCGCGGTATTTTTTCCCCAATTGGAGGGGAAGTATCAGGATGTCACCTTCCTGTTTACTTTCAAGTATTGCTAGAGCCTTTGCGGTCAAGTCCCGCTGAAAGAAATGAGTTGGTAAAACATACTCATTGAATTTGGCAAACGGCCGTAAGGCAAGTTTGTCCGATTCGTCAACTACTTGCTTGGCAAATTGTTCAACCCAAGAGCTGGTAATCATATTACCTACAAAGCGTGTTACTTCGCAGTAGATTTCCTGGCTGTTGGTTAATTGCGAGAAATGCCTTTTTGCTATGGCATCAATTTTGGGAATAGCATAGTATCCTTCCGCACATAGGGGTAGCATGGGTAAACTTTTGCTAAATTCAATCGCCAGAGAATGGTCAATATCAAACAATTTGGCGAGGGCCACAATTTGTTCTTCAATCGGCTTTGCTCCAGCAAAGCCTTGTGGGTATTCGAAGTTGCTTTGAACTATTTGGGATTCATATCCCATACTATTTTCTGTAGCATGCTCTGTAACAAGATTTACCAACATACGTACAAAATGATTGTCTTCTTCATTTGTGGCAAGAAGAAATAGTGCTTGCCTTTCAGTAAGGCTGAGGCCATCAAATACTTTTTTGCAAACTTTTAGGAATTTTTGTCCTTCGGGACTTTCAGAATTTAGGCCAATAAGGCCTGCTGCTAGTGCTTGAGTTGTCATGCTATTTTGAGTGGTTTAGTGTAAAGGAATGGTTTCCAGATAAAGCCCTGGAAAGTACGGCTTAACCTGTATTATATCATTAATTTAATGTACTGTCAATTCAAGATCAACTTACAAATTAAAGCTATATCTGGTAGAAGTTCTTTAAAAGTTTGAAAATTCAAAGCCCTTATACTACTTGCCAAATTTACTTTTATGTTATATAATATACAAAAACATACAGCATGAACACCACAGACACACTCGTTCAAAAATTCATTAGATTTGCAGGAACAGGGGCTAATGGAATTTGGGGTAATCGAATCCCAATACAAGAATACCCCCAAGGCATGATTAACCGGATTGCCAACATGCTTCAAAAAGTTGAGGATATACGCCGGTACGACGAGCAAGCCTCTCAGCTGCTTATTGAAACCATATGCGAATTCGGCGAAGCAGTTCTGGCTGGTCAAAGCAATCGCTACTTATATGGGTATAAAATTGACTTCGATACAACCAAAGTATTGGACGCATTTATTACCCCGCTTCACCAGGCAGTTAGGGATCTCGGTTGGAATTACAATCAACTTAAAGACGAAAAAGAAAAAGCTGAGCCAAACGCTGAGTACTGCATAGAACTGCAACTACTAGTAGATATTACTGTTGGCGGCGTTGCTTACAACCTGAAACTTGCGGCAAGCGGGATTAAGAAATTAAACCTGCTTGGCATTGAATACCACGGCCACTTTTTGGAAAATGAAATTTGAATAGGATACTAAAAACTAATACTTGAACTGATTTATCAGTTCAAGTATTTTATTTTACCTTTAGGCGAAATACAAAAAGCGCCCGCGGAACGCGGGCGCTTTTTGTATTTGTGAGTTTACTTAACTTCAGCCTTGAATGGTACGCCGATAAGTTCGAAGAACTTAGTAGCTTCCTTTTTGTTCTTGGCAGTAGTGACGATAGTGACCGCGAGGCCAAACACGTCTTTCAATTCTTCATCTCCAGTTTCTGGGAAGATACTGTGTTCTTTGACTGGGATAGTAACGTTTCCGATATCATCCACAATGCGTCGCTCGAGACCGCGGAAGTCCTTTGTTCGAGGAAGTGCGATGTTGAGGAGCTTGTCGAGGAAAGAATACATGCGAGTATTTCGGAGCGTGACTGAAACGCCGATGGCGTCCCCTTCACGAACCTTGAAGCTTGCGATGGATTTCTTTGCCTTGCGGAGCGTCGGTTTCTGGCCGGTGATCTTCGCAAGTCGGTCAACGATAAAATCGTTTCGGTTCTTGTCTTTCTTGATAGCGCTTCCTGTTCCAACCGAGATGACGACTTTCTGGATGCTTGGAGCAGCCATCTTGTTCTTGTAGCCGAATGCGTCTTTCATTACCGCTACTGAATCATCTGCCTTTTGTTTGACTGTTTTCATATAGATTAGAGTTCTTGACCGCTCTTCTGAGCGACACGAACACGCTTACCTGAAACGACCTTTTTTGAAACGCGAGTGCCTTTGCCTGACTTCGGATCTACTGGCTGCACGTTTGAAACGTGTACTGAGCGAGTAACTTCGATGATTTCTCCCTTGCCTCCGGTTGTGCGTGTCTTCTGGTGTTTCTTCCAAACGTTTACGCCTTCAACGATGACTCGGTTCTTTTCTGTCAAAACTTTAGCGATCTTTCCTTTTGCTCCCTTGTCTTTACCTGAGAGCACAATAACACTGTCTCCTTTTTTGATATGCATATAGATTAGAGCACTTCAGGTGCAAGTGAAATTATTTTCTGGTAACCTGCCTCGCCCACTTCGCGCGGGATAGGGCCAAAGATGCGACCTGCTTTTGGTTCTGGCTTTTCTTTATCGAGGATCACGACTGCATTGTCATCGAATCGGATGTATGAACCGTCCTTTCGGCGGTATGCATCGCGGACGCGAACAACGACTGCGCGGTGAACATCCTTTTTCTTGACGCCCTTGCGAGGTTCAGCGATTTTGATCGAAATAATCACGAGATCTCCGATCGATGCGTAACGGCGCTTTGAGCCTTTCAATACCTTAAAGACCTTGCCGACTTTACCTCCGGCGTTATCAGTGATCTTTACTACTGTTCCATCTTGAATCATATATTTTTCTGAGTGACGCTATCGCTTACGCGACTTTGCCGACTACAGTGAATTTTTTATCTTTAGAGATCGGACGTGTCTCCATTATTTCGACCTTGTCACCTGTCTTGTAGGTGTTCTCTTCGTCATGAGCTTTGTATTTCTTTGAAACAGTGTAGTACTTCTGGTACTTTTCGTGCTTGACGTATCGGTCAACTTTGACTACGACTGTTTTCTGCATTTTGTCTGAAACGACTGTTCCAGTAAGGTGCTTGCCGTTTCCAGCTGCTGCCTTCGGTTCTGCTGTTTCCTTTGCTACGCTTTTAGTTTCCTTTGTTTTTGTTGCCATAGTTATTCTGCGCGACTTGCAAGTTCAGTCTTGAGCTGCGCGATTAGTTTTTTAGAAGTACGACCTTGTTTGACATCTTTGGTGCGTGTCATGCCTGCGTTGAATCCGATCTTGCGGACAGTTTCGAGTTCAGCTGCGAGCATAGTTGCGATCTCCTCTGTTGTCTTGTCTTTGAGAGTTGCTTTCTGTGTTTTCATATTATGCTCGGCTTACTATCTTGGTTTTGACCGGGAGCTTTGTTCCTGCCTTGCGGAGCGCTTCTTTCGCGATGACTGCGTCCACGCCGTCAACTTCGAAGATAATGCGGCCCGGGCGAACTTCGAAGCAGTATGAATCTGGATCTCCTTTTCCTTTTCCCATACCCACTTCAGCAGCCTTTCGGGTAACTGGTCGGTCAGGGAAAATACGAATCCATACCTTGCCGGCCTTTGTGAGGTGGCGAGTCATGGCCTTTCGAGCTGATTCAAGCTGAGCTGACGTTACGCGGTGGAGGCCTTCAGATTTGAGTCCGAATCCGCCGAATGCGAGGGTCACGCCACGAGTATCAGGCTTTGAGAGTTTGGCATCGCTCTTGCGATTCGTCTGCCACTTGCGGTGTTTTACTTTTTTAGGGAGTAACATATTATTTAACTCTTATTGTTTGCCTCCCGCCTTTGGAGCGTCAGCAAATACTATTCCTCGGTTGATCCAGACCTTGATACCGATGTCGCCGTAAGGCAAGTGTGCTCGCTCTCGAGCGAAGTCGATGTCCGCTCGGAATGTCTGAAGTGGGATTGATCCACGCTTCAATTCTTCTGAACGTGCGATTTCAGCGCCGCCGAGACGTCCGCCGATAACGATACGTGCTCCTTCTACGCCGCGAACGCCCATGACCTTTTCGATCGTCTGCTTGATGACGCGTCGGTATGGCATGCGCTTTTCGAGACCTTCAGCAACTGCAAATGCGACCAAGCGTGCGTCTGCATCTGGGTTGGTAACTTCAACGATATCGATCTTGAGTTCTTCAGGCATGCGAAGTTTCTTCGCTGTGATGAACTTAGTGATATCGTTCTTGAGCTTGAGTGTTCCTTCGCCTGATCGTCCAATCAAAACGCCTGGGCGTGATGTGCGGAAAATAATGCGAGTAGATTTCTGGTTTCGCTCGATTTCAATCGATGAAACATATGATCCGCGGAGCTTCTTATCCAAATATTCTCGCAAGAGAACGTCTGTTTTCAAATTGTCCTGATACTTCTTGTCGCCTGCAAACCATCGTGATTTCCAGTCGCGAAGCATAATGAGACGGTGTGCGTATGGGTGAACTATTTTTGACATATATATGTGTTAGATAATTACTTTTTTGTTGCTGTCTTCTTCGCGACCTTTGGTGCAGCTGCTTTCTTGACTGCTACTTTCTTTGCTGGAGCTTTTGCTGCTGATTTCTTAGCAACTACCGGCTTTGGCAAACCTTTTCGGTGTTTTGGAGCTTTTTCAGTCTTTTCAGCAAGGAGGATCATAACGTGTGATCCGCGCTTGTTGATGCTTGATGCACGTCCGAATGCGCGTGGCATTGAACGATGCAAGACAATTCCTTTGTCTACACGCATTTCCTTGATAACAAGGTTTTCTGCTGAGAGACCATTCTGGTTGACTGCGTTAGCTACTGCTGAAGCCAAAAGCTTCTCGAGCGGAGCTGCTGCGCGCTTGACCATGAACTTAAGTTCCATTTCTGCTTCCTTAACGCTTTTGCCAACGAGTGATTTTGCAACCAATCGGACTTTACGTGGAGCTTGTCTGTAATTTGAGAGTAATGCTTTCATAGTATGGACTCTTATTTCTTCTTATCAGCTGGAGCGGATTTTGCTGCCTGAGCTGCTGAGATTTCTGCTTCCTTCTTCTTTGCTTCAAGTTCTTTCTGCATCTTACCTCCGTGTTTAGTAAACTTGCGAGTCAAAGAGAATTCGCCCAATCTGTGTCCGACCATGTCTTCTGTAACCAGCACTTCGATGTGAATCTTTCCGTTGTGCACGCCAAAGATAAATCCCACCATTTCTGGAGCGATTTGTGACGCACGGGACCATGTTTTGATGACGCCAGTCTTTTGCGGCTCTTTGCCGGCAATTTTCTTGAGCAGGCGCTCATCGACATACATCCCCTTTTTGAGTGATCGTGTCATTGTGGTGTAAGCGAACAGTTTAGTAAGGCTTAATTGCCTTCTGTCCGGTTATTAAAGCAAGGAAGGTAATGGTTTCCTTGCCAAGTTAACAATAATTATCCGTTAATCCGCTCTTAGTTTCCTAAAAATGAGACTAATGAAAAGGGCTCTTTCGAGGAGCCGCTGCCGTGATAGTAGCAGAAGAGACTGATTATGTCAAATATACCTTGAAAAATATAGCTTTGATTGACTTTTGGGGTGTGTATTGTAAGGTAAGGGTAATACATCACATTAAAACGTTAACAATATGAACATTGCACTTGCAACCCTTAAGACGCAGATAGCGCTGGGATACCTGAAGAACAAGCTATTCATCATCAATTTCTTAAAAGCCTTTACCTGGGCATCCCGCTTACGGACACCGTTCTATGCGGACACCCGTATGAGCCTCAGCTACCCCAAAATGCGTAACGATGTAGTTGCGGCATTTTTGGAAGTAATGCAGGAACAAACCCTGCAGGCTGATGCATTATGGGCCACCGTAACTGCCGGCATACCGTGGGGAGCGATCCTCGCGTATGAGCTTAACAAGGATTTGTATGTATACGACGACAAGCGCAAAAAACTGTACAGATTTTCAAACTTGCGCAAAACCGTTGAGCACACCTACAAGTTGTTAAAATCGAAAGACCTTTCTGAATACGATGCCCTTATTTCAAATACTCCTATTGGCATCGTATATGGTGCTGTTGCTGCACATGAAGCAGGCATCCCCTTCTTATATGTGCGCGAAGCACGGAAGGAACATGGCAAAAAGAATTGGATTGAAGGCCATATTGAAGAAGGTGCCAAAGTTGCATACCTGCACACAGCGCTTTCGATAGCAGAATCTTCCGATGGAACATTTGAGGGCAATGTAGCAAAATTGAAAGCTGAAAATATCGACGTAGTAACCGCAGAGTTCCATACCGTACCCGGCATTGAAGTTGCGATTACTACTATGAAAAACGATGATAACGGCGAAATGGTTTCTCGTAAAGCTTTAGAAGGAATGCAAATTGCGATTATTGAAGATTTGATTTCTACCGGTGGAAGCTCAATTGGCAAAGAAGCAGAGACCTGCCGTTCAATGGGCGCTACCGTTAAAGATATGATTGCAGTATTCGATTACAAAATGGAGCGTGCTGAAAAAGCAGCACAAGATGCAAACATTAGAGTACACCACTTGCTTGATTTCCCGTACTTGCTTGAAGCAGGCCATGCACAAGGCATTATAAGTACCGATGAAAAAGAAAAGCTTGAAGCCTGGTATGCCAACCCGGAAAAATATTCGGAAGAATACTTAGAGGCGCATGCTGATGAAAGAGACGCGGTAACTACGTAAAAAATAATATAAAAATACTCCCATATATTGGTGAGTTTCAGTTGGCGGGTAGAGCGAAAGTTCTATCCGTTTTTTTATTTTTAAGTATAGAAATAAAACGAGCGGAAAATTGCAAAGCAATTTTCCGCTCTCTTTTTTACCTTTTCCATAATCTTACGCGGCCAAAGCCAATCGTATTTCTTCTGCAATAAGCCTGGCAGCAGCAACAGGACTTCCTGCGGATTCATATTTAGCTCCTTCCATTATTGCTCTTCCAATAACTAAAATATCAGCGCCGGCCTGCATGGCTTCATACGGCGTCATTACTCGTACCTGATCGTTCGGACCCATCCACGTAGGCTGAATACCGGGAACTACTTTAATTAAATCCTTTGTATCAATGTTTTTGTTCAATAGTACAAGTTCCTGCGAAGAACACACTATGCCATCGCACCCATGAGTAGCCGCACGAATAGAAAACTGTAAGCTTTTCTGTTTTACATCTTCACCATATACTTCACGGCATTCTTCATCGTTATATGAAGTAAGTATGGTAACACCAAGCAATATAGCATTTTCTTTTACTGAGGCAGCGGCACGCAATGCAGCTTTGGTATTTGAAGAGTGAACATTGAACATACTTGCGCCCGATTCAACGAGCAGCTTAGAAACAAGCTCCATTGTTTTTGGTATATCTTTTATTTTTGCATCAGCAAAAACTTTTATTCCATTGGCAGCGCCAATCCCTATTGCCTCTTTTGCGCCAAAGCGTAAAAGTGATTCGTAGCCAACTTTAAAATAGCCAACTTCTCCGGCTAATTCTTCAGCTTTCTGCTTAAGGTACTCAATGGTAGGAATGTTATCCAATGCAAGTGCAATCCGATCTGACGGTTTATTGAATGGTAATACGATTTTGCTCATAAATGTAGTTTAAGTTGGAAAATATATTTGTTTAATCTCACCTTATCGTTCTTGGTAGGTTATGTCAAACAAACTGGAACAGGATTGCCTTATTCTCTGTTTTATGGGATAAAGGGCGAAACAAAATCCTTTCGTATGCAAAAAACAAATCCTTTAATGGCTCTCTTTTCACAAGTTGCTGGTTTTGAAATTACCTGCCCGATTATGAACGGTGCTGGTATATACAAATATCCGGACGCAGAATTTAGCAGATATTTATCAATTAATAATGCTGCACAAATCGCTCTTGGAGGAACATTTACACCTCCACCACGCGAAGGAAACACTGGGGGCGAGGTTCATTACCTGGCAAAGTCTACCGGCCATCCTTCTAATGTTGATTTAAACAAACTCGGATTTCCCAATCCAGGGAAAGCAGGTCTGGTAAAATTCATCACGGAAACGGCTGAAGAAGCATTCAGAAATGAAAAATTAGTTGGCGCAAATATTTCAGGTGCCAGTGAATATTCAATTGATGAAATGGCAGAAATGTTCCGCGAGTGTTTGGTGCTCGGAGTTCGCTACATTCAGGTAAATACCAGTTGCTCGAATTTGATGCTCGGTAGCAGGAAGCAAAAACCGGTGATTTGCTACAACCTCACACTAATGAAAGAACTTTTAGATAAGCTAAAAGCTATAGTGGAAGAATTCAAGGGCAAAATTCAGCGATATATCGTGGATATAAAAGTTGCCTACTTCCCTGATGTTGTATACCACGAAGAACTTGCCGCTTTAATTTCTGAGTATGACTTTATTGATGTCATATCAGCGATTAACACAATTGGAAATGCAAAAAGATTTACCAATGAAGGCAAAGCAATTATCTGCACCGACGGTTTTGCAGGAGGAAGTGGCCCCGGCATCTTCCCTTTTGCAATCGGACAAGTAAGCAGGTGGCGACAACTTCTGCCAGAACGAATCCGCGTTATCGGAGTAGGTGGAATTATGAGCGGTGCTGATGTACGCGAAATGATGTACGCAGGTGCCGACATAGTACAGATTGTTTCAGCATACTTCCGTTCAGGCGGTGATGCTGGCGAATACAATCGTGTTTGTGGAGAGTATTTAAGTCTTGTTGGTTAATATAGCATGTAAAAAGTTAGTACGGCCCTTCTCTACGAGAAGGGCTTGTTTTATTGCCTTTTCAACATTTCATGCTAATCTGACAACAAAAGAAATCCTATTAACAAACCAAAAAAATAAACACATGCCGAAACTCCTCAAAGGCGCCTTCATTGTAAACGAAGGCAAACTAACTCAAGGCGACGTTCTTATTAAAGGACAACGTATCGAACAAATTGATTCAACTATCGTGTATAACGGTAGAGTAGAAGAAATTGATGCCGAAGGACTGCATCTCATGCCTGGCATTATTGATGACCAGGTGCATTTCCGCACTCCTGGATTAACCCACAAAGGCACAATTGAAACTGAGTCACGCGCGGCAATTGCCGGTGGCGTTACTTCGTACATAGATCAACCAAATGTTGATCCGCAGACACTTACCATTGAACTACTGCGAGAAAAGAAAGGAATCGCCCGCAGAACATCGTACGCAAATTATGGATTCAATATCGGCGCAAGCAATAAAAATATTGACGAACTGAAGCGAGCAAACGAAAAATTCCCTAGCGAATTTGCTGCTAATAAAATTTTTATGGGCTCATCGACTGGTGACATGCTCGTTGATGTGCGGGAAATTTTAGAGCAAATTTTTCAATTGCCGAAATTAAATATTACCCACTGCGAATATGAACCGTTGATTATTCAAAATACTGAAAAACAAAAAGCAGTACATGGTGAAGATATTCCCTTTGAGCTACACGGAGTAATACGCAACGAAGAAGTTTGTCTCATCAGTAGTATGCTTGCTGTAGAACTTGCCCGTAAACATAATGCTCGGCTTCACTTGTACCACATGAGTACGTTCCAGGAATTACAATTATTCCTTCAGGAACAAAAACTGGCGTTGATAGACAAACGCCTTACCGGTGAAGCCTGCATTCCACATTTACTATTTTCAAGTAATGATTACAAAAGGCTTGGTTCGCTTATCAAACAAAATCCTGCTATCAAAGGCCCTGAGCACATGCCAGAAATTTTTGCCGCACTGCTTGATAACCGGCTCGATGTTATTGCTACTGATCACGCACCACACACCTGGGAAGAAAAGCAGAACAAATATCTGAAATCCCCTTCAGGCGCGCCATGGGTACAACATTCTGTTCCGGCTGGACTTCAACTATTTGGTGTCGAACGTATTGCTAAGTATGTTGAGAAAGCCTGTCACAATCCAGCGATATTATTTGGTATTGAGCAAAGAGGTTTCATCCGCGAAGGGTACTTTGCAGATTTAACATTAGTAGATATGAAAGCTCCGTGGAAAGTAACCCCACAGAATATACTTTACAAGTGTGGTTGGAGTGCTTTTGAAGGACATACTTTCGAACCACGCGTGGTTTCAACTTTCGTAAACGGCGTGCATGTGTACGACGATTTGAAAAAAAGCCCAACTGGCTTGGGAACTATATTAGTAGATCCAAACAGCACGATGCCATCTTTGGCATTAGAATTTAATAGATAGACACAATTTGTGCGAAATTACTTACAACGAGGCCTCCTTACCGGGGCTTCTTTTTTTTGATATAGTGAGCATATGAAGATCGGCATATTCGATTCTGGCCTCGGGGGACTTTTCATTATGAAGAGCATAGTTTCGAGCTTGCCCCAATACGACTATATATATCTTGGCGACACGCTTCGCCTGCCCTACGGCGATCGAGACCAAGCGACTATCCAAACATTCCTCCGAAACGGAGTAGACTACTTGTTCAAGCAAGGCTGCGTGCTTATCATTGTTGCCTGCAACACAGCCTCTGCAGAGGCTCTCAGACAGATTCAGCAGGTATACTTGCCTGAGTGCTATCCTGACCGCCGCGTGCTCGGAGTGATCATCCCTGCCATCGAAGAAGCAATGAAGGGCGACCGTGTTGGGGTGCTCGGAACAATGGCAACAGTTGAATCACGCACCTATGAAAAAGAGTTCAAGAAAAAAAGCACTCATATCCGCGTCTTCCAGCAAGCTGCGCCGCTTTTGGTTCCGATGATAGAAAACGGAGAATGGCATCTTGTGCAGTCAGTGCTCAAAGAATACCTGCAACCGCTGTTGGAAAAAGATATCGACACTCTCGTGCTCGGCTGCACGCACTACCCTATTTTGAAAAAAGAAATCCGAGAAATTATCGGACCTGATATCCGGCTTATCTGTCAAGATGAATTCATTGATAAGAAATTGGCTGACTACCTTGTTCGCCATCCTGAGATTGCTCAAAGACTGAGCAAGAATGGCACGCGTGAATTCACGATCACAAAAATTAATGATCACTTTGAAAAGCTTGCCAAAGAATGGTTCGATACTAACATCGAACTCAAGGTAATTGAAATTCCTGAGGTCTAAGAAAAGAAGTAAATAATCTTAGGCAGAAAAATAACCAAGCCGATAGCGACAGCTGCGAGCGCGGAGAGGAGCACTGCTCCTGCTGCGACATCTTTGGTATCTCGAGCAAAGGGATGTTCTTCTGGACTTGTAAGATCAATATCAAATTCAATCGCAGTATTGAATGCTTCTGCAAGCACAACCAGAGCAATGGCGAGGATCAGTGCCAGCCATTCGCCTTCTGAAATGCGAAAGAAAAATCCGAGAAAGATCGCTACTCCACCAGCTAGCAAATGCAGCCACATATTGTGTTGCGTTTTTAGTAATACAAAAATTCCGCGGAGGGCATATCGAAAGCTCTTGCCGCGTTTCACCACGCTGAATGCCTCGAGCTCTTTTGCTGGTTCATCAAACATAGGTACAGTATACAGACAGCGCCCCTATGTTGCAAAAGTGCGACAAAAGAAAAGCCCCGCGTAACCGCAGGGCTTTTTGAGGGAAAAATAAGCACATTATACTTCTATGATAACTGAATTAAAATCTTCTTCTGTCAGAGTGTAACTTGATCTATAGGTTACATACAACAATATAAAATAACACACCAGAGTACTGAGTATATTCCCTACGATCAACCATTTATCCCAATAGTAGCCAAACACCTGCGACGCAACTATCGGTATAACGATCACCGAAAGGCTGCTCGTAATCGTATTAAACCAATAGGGATGGCTATCCGCAAACGATTTGTCGTTCAGTGAAAAATGCAAGCCAAATACAACAATTACTGATAGCAAGCATACGGTAAAAAGTTCGAGATAATGATTGCCGGTAAATGGCGCTGTTCCCATTGAGAAAAGATCAGGGATCAGTACCGCATTGCAGATTACCATTATGACAAGAACGAGTGTTGCCTTCACTTCTGTTTTAAGTAGTTTTCTAAGCATGGAGAAAGATTTTACGGGTTAAGGAATATTTTCTTCCAGATTACTACTGTTTGGGGTTAAAGTCGAGTAAGCTTCTACGATATTACTGGAACAAGATTAGATTTGTTCCCATACTTTGTGGCAACACGACCTTTATATGGGACTTTTAATGTACCACGCCGGTCGCGATAATTTCCTATCGGAAATAAAAACCGCCACTCCTAAACATCCAGAAAGGAGGGCGGCGAGGGCAACAAACGCATGGCTAAGTTGCGGGTATATATCTTAATTTTCTACTTGGGGAGGAAAAAGAATTTTGTGCAAATAATCATTCTCGTCATGGAAGCAATTAGGAATTTTACTTCCCCTGCTTACGATGCGGCGCAGAACTTCTGCGGTGGTCATCTCTAACGTAGCTGCTGCGATTCGTACGCTTACCGCTATATCTTCATATGTCTCTAAGCCAGAGGTTGAAAAGTGTACGTGAGTGCCATTATCCAAAACCACCACTATACAGCCTCCAAACCACAACTTAGCATCTATCGCATTATCTAGCGAAGAGAATATGCCAAGCATTTCGCAACGAACTGATTTTTCTGTAACAAAAAATTTTGCGCGTGCTGAAGGATTTTCAACTGATTCAAAAAGAAAATTCTCAGTACCTGGTTCACGTATTAATACTTGAATGCCGGTTCGTGCTTTATCATCAGTTCTAATGCCCTTTGGTAAATTAGTAATTTCCAAATATAAGCTTTTTGCCAATGAAACTGCGTTTTCTTTTGCTAGTAGTGTTAATCTGAATTCCATTTTTTCCATTTTTTAGTGACCGAAAGGAACCAGATTCCCTTTGGTCACTAAAAAATGATTTGTGCGCATAATATCATACATATGAATTGTGTCAACACAATCACCCAATAGAAAAGACCCGCTTGCAGGCGGGTCTTTTCTCGCACGTCTCTCTTTTGTTTGTTGAATTAAGATTCTTTTCGCTTCTTGCCAGTAACGCGGCGTGAGACGATGAAGAGGTTTGAGTACTTTTTCGGTGTACGAGTCTTTCGTCCACCAGTAACCTTACCCCACATTGTCTTCGGTCGTCGCAATCCACGGCCTTGGCGTCCTTCACCTCCACCGTATGGGTGGTCAACTGGGTTCATGGCTGTACCACGGACAGTTGGGCGAATACCCTTCCATCGTGAACGTCCAGCTTTACCGTAGTTTCGAAGTTTGTTCTCGTCATTTGAAGCTTCGCCGATTGTAGCCCAGCAAAGTTCAGAAACTTTTCGAACTTCAGATGATGGCATCTTCAAGTTAGTGTATCCGTCAGCGTTCGCAACCACTTGTGCGAATGTACCCGCGCCTCGAGAAAGCTTTGCGCCTCCTTCTGGCTTGAGTTCTACGTTGTAGACGAACATACCAACTGGGATGTACTTGAGCGGAAGTCGGTTGCCCGGCTTGAGCCCTGCCTTCGGTGAAACGATGAATTCATCGCCCACCTTAGTGCTTTTTGAAGCGATAACATATCGCTTCTCTCCGTCAGCATACACCGCGAGAGCGATGAAGGCTGTTCGGTTTGGATCATATTCAACTGAAGCAATTTTCGCAGGGATCTCTTTCTTGTTATACAAGAAATCGATTTCTCGATAGACTCGCTTGTTACCTCCACCTTTGTGGCGAGTAGTGATGCGGCCCTGGTTATTGCGTCCAACTGAACGCTTTCCACCTTTGGTCAAAGACTTTTCAACTTTGTGTCCGGAAAGCTTTTCCTTGTAGTTGACTGTCTGGAGCTGTCGGCGTGATGCACTTGTAGGTTTGTAGGTTTTCATATTACATCAACTCAATTTTGTCTCCTTTCTTGAGGTAGACATATGCCTTGCGACCGCCAGCTTCAGTTCCGCGCTTTCCTCGAACAAATACTTTGCGAGCTCGGATCTTCATGATATTCACTTTGATCGGAGTCACTTTGTAGAGTGCAATGATAGCTTCTTTGACCTGAATCTTTGTTGCGCGTGGAACTACGTTAAATGTGTACACGTTGTTCTCGGCGACTTGTGTTGCTTTTTCAGTAATGCGAGGGCTGACCAATACTTTTTCCACTGGGGATGTGTAGAGAACAGTCTTTGCAGTCTTAGGTGCAGCAACCTTTTCTGTTTTCACAGCCGGAGCTTTTTTCGCAGTTGGTTTCTTCGTTGTTTTCGTTGTTGCCATAAAATTTATTTAGCAAGACGTGACAAGAGGAGATCGAAAGATTTCTTCGTGTCAGTCATGACCAAGTATTTGCTGCTCAAAAGTTCGACCGGATTGATGTCTTTGACGTATGTTGTATCAAGCTGCGGCAAGTTCTTGATAGCTCGCAATGTTGATGCATTCTTTTCAGGGAGTGCAACCAACGCTGTCTGCTTTTTGCCCTTCAAACGTTCGAAGCCTTTGATGCCTGCCAATGTCTGAAATGCCTTTGCCGCGTCTTTTGTCTTCGCTGTCTTGAAATCAAGAGAATCAATGAAGAGGATGTGTCCTTCTTTGTGCTTCTGCGAGAGAACCATAAAGAGTGCTTTGACGCGCATCTTCTTGTTGATTTTTTTCTTGTAGTTCTTTTCAGCGAGTGGTCCGTGAGTCACGCCTCCACCTTTCCAGATCGGAGATCGTGATGAACCGTGACGTGATCGTCCTGTACCCTTCTGCTTCCACGGCTTTCGTCCTCCACCACGGACTTCTCCGCGGCCTT
>CAZHJZ010000006.1:0-53487 GCA_964532495.1 uncultured Candidatus Saccharibacteria bacterium
ATATCGATGCAGCAATGAAGATCATTGCAGGATCAGCTCGCTCAGCAGGATTCACAATCGTAGACTAAATACTCAGAGGCCCCGAAAGGGGCTTTTGTGTTATTATTATTTATATGAATATTCCTAAAATAGTTCTTCCTGCGGCGCTTGTTATTATAATCGGCTGCTTGGTTGCATATGGTATCTTGCGAGAAAAGTCTAAACCACTTCCTGTGGTAGAGCAGCAAAGTGTAGTTTCTAATACGCATCCGTATGTCGAGCTTCAACCAGGGGAACGTATTGTTTGGGAAAATAATGATACAAGCTTTACGATTTACAATGAAAATAGCTTAAAATCAAATGAACGTATTATTACTATCTCACAAATTACAAAAGTTGCCGGTGGGTATGCATTGAAAGTGCAAGACCATATGTATGTAAGCTATGGCGGGGTAATGGATGACGGTACTATAGAGGAAACGAACGGCGGATATGGAGAAGTTTCATTGCGTGGATCACAAGAATTAGTATTGCCTAATGCTACGAATGGTTCGTATATAGGAATAAGTGCCGATGAACCACTCGGCGATGTTTCGCTTACTGCAACGTCATTTGCCAGTCACTTTACTAAAAAGGAATGTTTTACCGATCAATATAGTTGTCTGGATTTTAGAAACCTGTACTGGTTTGTCACTGTTGATGGAGACACAATTGTTTCCTTTAAACAAGCGTATCAGGAATAATTATTTATGTATTTTATGAAAGACATATATCTTACTTCAACTTTTACTAATCCATGGAATGTTGCTTTTAATCCTGTGATCGGCGAAGCTCTAGAAAAGAAAGGATTCACTTGTTATTTGCCTCATCGGGATACTAATCAACAAGCTTCACTAGAGGAGAAATTTGAAAGCAATATGGTTGCAATGCGGAACGCTTCAATTATCTTAGCAATTGCTATGAATGAAAGCCCTAATTTTGGAGCAGAAGTTGGTTACATGCATGGAATTGGAAGACCAATTATTGCGCTCACCAGTAATGAGCATGCGATTCCTTTAATGTGTGACAAAATGATGCAAGCAGTGATTCGTGTAGAAAATCTAGATGATGTGGAATCATATATTGATTCACTAGCTGAAAAATTGCGAGCCGTTCTTGGTTAGTGATTGTGCTGCTCAGTTTTGAATACGTGTGTATCTTCCGGTCCTGAGTCTTCGGAAAGCAGCAATAGTTCCGAGTTTCCGAAATGAAACATCATCAGTACATCTTTCCAGTCTAGATTGTAATACGCAGCGTAGAGCATCTTGCCGAAGTCGCCGTGTGTGGCGAGGAGCACTGATCCATCCGGATGCAGTGCTTTTACTTTTGCCAATACTTTTTTCGCACGCTCGATCATATCAGGAAATGTTTCCGCGCCTTCCATTTCTAAAAAATAGGTGATGAGTTGAGGTGTTTTGAGAATGTTAGGCGAACAGAGCTCAGGAATGTCTTTGATCAATTTACCGGTCATGACGCCGAAATTTCGTTCGATCAGTTCATTCCAAACAGTTGGTTTCTCCAATCCCAAGGCATCAGCAACCGCTTCGCCGGTTGTGTAAACGCGAGACAGGGGAGAACTATATACTTTGTCAAAAGTAATACCGCTTTCCTTGATGTGTTTCGCCAATTGCTGAGCCTGGGATATTCCAAGTTCAGTCAGTGGTGTATCACGGTGGCCGTTTAAAATACCGGCTGCGTTGTCGCAGTCTTGGCCGTGCCGAGTGAGGTATATTTCGAGAGACATGAAATTACTCTAGCATAAGTGCTTGCTCGGATGCCAAGTTGACCGTAAGGCTTTTCGTGGTAGTATCAAGACAATTCACAATTAAAAACAAAAAACCAATTTATACTCATGAACACAAGTAAAGCACCTCAAACAAACTTGCATCCAGGATTGATCAAGTACCTTTCCGAAAACAACATTTTAACCAGTTGGATCGATGTTAAAAAATCCCAAATAGACCGGAAAAAGAGATACCAGGTATTGGTGTTACAAAAACCGGAAGAAATAATAAGTGAGCTGGAGAAAATCCAGTGGGAGTTTACACCCGATACTAGCATCCTCTTGGTGTTCGATAGCACAACAGGCGAAACAAAGCAGCAAAGGCTTAATTTTACTATTGAGGATCCAAACCCTGGCCCATTTGCTAAGGATAAGAAATTCGATTTCGGCTCTTTCTGCGCTATGGTGGTGAATGATGAGCAAGGCCTTATTATGCTCTCAATAAATGGTACGGAAGGTTTTACTTCAGGTGGAAATCACTGCACAGATATTGTACTTCTGACAACCCAAGGACAATTCGTAAAATTGTGGCAAATTGGCGTAGCAGGAGGAAATAAGTATGAATACATCAGAAAAATTCGCCAAGTGCGGGAAGGTTATTGGCTGCTGGAAATTGAAGAGACTTTTAAGTTTAAAAGTGCTCTGATGCTTTCTCGGCATAAGATTGGATATGATAGTTATTACGTAACTATAAGTTCCGAAAATGATCTTAAGCCCAATACTTCCTTTGACGAAACAAGTGTTGAAAAGATACAAACCTGGTTTAGCAATTCAGAGGGCATAGCTAACTTCTGTATAGTTACTTCGTACCATGCCTGTAAAATTTTCAGTTTCGAAAAACATGGTGCTTCTGTCGAGTATTGTAAAGTTGTATCAACTAATTACTTTGAAGGCTATATACGAGAAATAAAAGTAGTGCACGAAGAAAACAAAATTACCGTTGATTTTGTGGATACCCTGCCTGACAGAACATTTGCGTCTCTGACTTACATTCAAAAGTAAACTTACTATAACGATTATATAAACAGTAACAGCTTCAGACTTCGGTTTGGGGCTGCTTTTTTTGTATGGAGTATTTTGGGGGGTGTAAGATTTTATTATCCACAGCGTCATTAGATATAGCTATCCTTATACTCTCTTGAAGGATATAATGAATCTATTATAAAGTTACGCTAATATATCAGCATGAAAAAATACCTAGTTGCTTTCTTAGTGCTCGGAGCGATCGTAGGAGGAGCGGTGCAAGTTAAGGCTGCAAGTCTCGAGGATTTATGGAAAGAAGTAATGGGTCTCAAACAGGAAGTCACAGCGCTCCAAGCGCAGCTGCCTGCGCAGGCTCTCACAGGCATGCGAGCTGCAACCTCTGTTGAAGCAGGTGCTTCTGTTTCAGTTGAAAAGAGAGATACCTCAGCTTCTGTCATGGCTGGCATGAAAGTGCCACTTAGTATTTCCGCAACCCCAGCACAAGCTCCGCGAGCAGCCCTTACTAAGACATTACAGTCTGGCGTTACTGATGCGGAGGTGAAAGTGGTTCAATCAATCCTTAAAGATACTGGTTATCTCAAAGCAGAAGCGACAGGTTATTTCGGCAAAGCGACTGAAACAGCATTAAAGCAATACCAGGCAGCAAATGGATTGGAGGCAACAGGAACTGTTGGTCCTCGAACACGCACAATTCTCACTGCTACTACTTTGTCAGCTACTGCTAAGCCTTCTGATACTTTATCTATTATGGCTCAAAGCGCGGGCTGTTCCGCGGGTGCACGCTTTAGTGCCTCGACGGGCAAAGCATGTCCTGGCACCGAAGTTACTACTCCTAGCCGAACTACAGCTGAAACTCCAGCGAAAAATTCAGTAGCATGTTCAGCTTCTTCAGGATATGTTTACTCAGGTAAGTGGGGATCATTCGGATCTGGTAATGGGCAATTCGATATGCCGTATGAACTTGATGCTGATGCAAACGGAAATGTATATGTTCCGGATACTCACGCTAACACTGTGCAAAAATTTGATGCTAATGGAAAGTTTGTCCTAGCGTTCGGGTCAATCAGTTCAGGAAACAGCCAGCTCGACCGACCGTATGGATTGGGCGTAGATGCTTCAGGTAATGTGTATGTTGCTGATACATACAATAGCCGTATCGTAAAATTCTCAGGAAACGGTGTATACATTTCTCAATTCGGTAGCGGCGTACTCAATCACCCAGGAGCAGTTAAGTTCGATAAGTCAGGAAATATCTATGTCTCGGATATCGATAATCTCCGTATCGCTAAATTCGATGTGAATGGAAACTTGCTCCTTACCTTCGGTTCCGCTGGTACCGGTAATGGACAATTCACGGATATTCGCGGTATCGCGATCGCAGCAAATGGAAACATCTATGTCGCAGATAACGGAGGAGATCGTATTGAAATATTTAATTCAAATGGAACATACGTCAGTCAGTTCGGAACTCGAGGTACTGGCAATGGACAATTTATGAATCCTGCTGATCTTCATTTTGATTCAAACGGTTTTCTCTATGTTGTTGAAGCTCAGGGCAATCGCATTCAGAAATTCGACGCTAACGGAACATACCTTGGACAATTCGGATCACTCGGTTCAGGAAGCGGCCAAATTTCTTACCCGCTCGGAATGACTATCGACGCTGCAAACAACCTCTATGTATCTGATTGGAAAAATAGCCGCATCGTGAAGTTTTCACCATGCTCTACAAGTGTGCTCACTACTCCACTAACTACAACTCCTACGAAAACTTCAGCTACAATTCCTGCATGTATGCAGGGGGTTCCAAGTATTACTTCAGTTGATTCTCCGATCAATGGCGGGAGACTCAACCACGGTGGAAATGTCACTGTTACTTGGAAATGGTGTAACATCCCAGTTGCATCAGAAGTACTGATTGCGATCGAACCTCCTACTGGATTGGTGCAAAATGGTCCGAACGGATACACTTCAATTTTAGCTACATATAACTACAGTACTGCCGTTCCTGGTTCAACAACTGGTTACTATCAGGCAACCACGGCTGGCGGATCTGACCTTGCCGTTATTCCTGCAAATATTCCACCTGGACAGTATCGAATTAATGTTTACGGAAAGACAAGTCCAAATTTCTCAAATGAGTTTGGAAATCATTCGGGAGTATTTACGGTTCAGTAAATACATGAATAAAAAAAGAGCGGCGCCGAAGGCGCCGCTCTTTTGCATTTCAGTTATATTCCTGCTACTCTAAGCCTATGTTACTCACTCGCAACAAAGCAATCTGGGCAGGGGAAGTCGGGACAGCAACCGCTTAACGAGGCCGCTTTGTTTTAGTCGAACAAGCCGCCTCTTTGGGCGGTTTTTTCTTATCTCTTAAACAATTCCAATCATGGAACAAATTACTCCTTCCGACTATAAAAAAATAGTCATTTGTCTCACGCTTTACATTACTGCTCTCATTGCCGCAAATACGCTTGGCGTCAAAACTATGCCGTTTCTCTTTGGTACGCATCTTTCAGTTTCCGTCTTTTATTTTCCAATAGTTTTTCTTATGACTGATATCATCGGAGAAGTGTATGGTAAAAGTATGGCACGCAATTTTGTCCTCGCTGGATTTTTGGCAACGCTTGCTTTTACGATCTTTAATATTATTTCTGTTGTTACTCCATGGTCGCCGGCAAGTCTCTGGGCACACGATGCGTACAATATGCTTTTCGGGGTTTCCATCCGAATCTCGGTCGCTTCGCTGCTGGCATTTGTGATTGGCGAATACCAGGATGTTTTTACCTTTTTCTTATTGAAATGGAAGACGGGCGGCAAATATTTCTGGCTCCGTTCCAATCTCTCAAATGTATGGTCGCAATTCCTCGATACGGTGATTTTCATGGTCGTCGCTTTTGCCGGCATTTATTCCGTACCGGCGCTGATCGGCATGATCATCCCGTGGTGGATTTATAAAGTAATAATGGGAATTGCTTATACGCCGCTTTCGTATGTCGGTATTCATTTCCTCAAAAAGAACTATGATCATTAATCCAATTAAAACGAGGATATTCCAGCCCGAGGAAAATTTGTTTGCATTTATAATCGAACATATTTCTGATTTGAAAGAAGGCGACATATTAGTGGTAACTTCAAAAATAATTTCGTATGCCGAAGGACGATATGTGTTTCCATATACTGAAAAAATGCGCGATGAAATTATCGCCAAAGAAAGCACATTCGTCCTCCGAACCAAATACACTTGGCTGACGATCAAAGATGGCACGGTCATGGCCTCGGCGGGAGTGGATGAGTCGAATGCAGATGGAAGATTACTTTTGCTTCCAAAAGATAGCTGGAAAACAGCAATGCTGCTTCGCAGGAAACTGATGAAGTGCTTCGGATTGAAAAAACTTGGCATTCTGATAACTGATTCTCGTCTTCTGCCCCTTCGGGCAGGAGCGGTGGGCGTAGCGCTCGGCTATGCAGGGTTTAAGGGCATTCGTGATTACCGCGGCAAAGAGGATTTGTTTGGCCGGAAATTGAAACTCTCACAAACTGATGTTGCAGATAGCTTGGCAACTGCTGCCGTCCTTTGTATGGGTGAGGGAAGTGAATCAATTCCATTGGCTCTTGTCCAGAATGCCCCAGTCGAATATTCCAATAGCACCAATAGAAAGGAACTGATTATAGACCCTGCCGAAGACGTCTATGCACCGCTTTTCCAAACTCTTCCGAAAACCCGCAAAATGCGCTAGACTAACTCTATATGACAGATGTCCACAAGCGCCCATCCTGGGACGAATACTTTATGGAAATAATGGATGCTGTGGCAAAGCGCGCTACGTGCGACAGGGGCCGCTCAGGCTGCGTTATAGCCCATGACAAGCGCATTGTAGCTACGGGTTACGTAGGCTCAGCTGCGGGCACTAAGCACTGCGATGAGGTGGGTCACGAGATGGCAACCGTCATGAATGATGATGGCACTGAGAGCAAGCACTGTATCCGTACCGCCCATGCTGAACAAAACGCTATTGTCCATGCTGCACGCGTAGGAGCGGCTTTGGAGGGTAGCACACTCTACTGCAATATGACGCCATGTTACGCCTGTGCCAAGATGATCATCAATGCTGGTATTATCCGTGTCGTCGCCAAGAAAGACTATCACGCTGGCGGACGATCAAAGGAAATTTTCAAGGAAGCAAATATCAAATTCGAACTTTTAAACGACGTTGTCGAAGCGTATACTAATCAATAATTTTATAGTATGTCAGTCAACCTAAACGATCTTCAAAAAGAGGTGATGCGCAATAAGCTTGAGAAAGGTTTCAATACCACTGATGTGGCATTGGAATTTTGCCGCGCGCATGAAGAGCTTTCGGAAGCATTCTCAAAATTCAGCAAGCATCAAGATGGGGTAGCTGAAGAATTTGCCGATGTAGCCATCTTTCTTCTCGGCATGTGCGAAATTCTTGGCTACGACCTCGAAAAAGAGCTTGTGAGAAAAATAGAAGTAAACAAATCTCGCGTCTATAAAAAAGGGAAGACACCGGACGGGAAAGATATTTTCATCCGAGAAAAAACAGATATCGATCCGTGATTAAAAAAAACCGCCTAAGCGGTTTTTTTTAATGTGGTTGACTCATGGCGCTAGAATGGTAATGAAAAGAAAAACATATATTGCCATGAAAATAAACTATCTAACACCCGAAAAGATTGAAGCAATACAGAAAGCTTCAACTATTACTGAATTGACCGAAATCGCCCTTGAGGTTGTTTCTCGGATGCCCAAAAAGAGTATTGGAATATGCGGGCCACTATCGCATACCAAGTCCCCAAATTTTGAGGAATACAAACAGGGATTAATTTCGTTTGGAAACATAACAGGACGTTTGGTGAACGCAGGCTATCCCGTTTTTGATGAGCGGCCGTATTTAAATAAAATGTTCGAATTAAAAAAAGAATATTTTATCCAAAACCCGGGCGCAACCCAGTACACTCCGCTTATAAAGGATTTTTACGAACCAATTTTAGAAACCGGCAAGATTACAAAGATGATACTGCTTACCAAATGGGACGAAGGCTTTGTATATTACTGGAAAGCAACGTATGGCCACGGTATAAAAAATATCAGCCTGCCTGCTGGTTGGGAGGAAGGCTTTTCTTTAAGTGATATCCATGACTTGGGAGAACCCCTATCATCTTCAGAAGGAAATTCGGAACAATCAGTAACCTCCGGAGCATAACAATATATTTAATTTTTAGAAACACATACTTAATAGATCATCCCTCAGGGTTGGTCTATTTTTTTATGTATACAGTAAATGTCATTGGATACAAATTATCCTCATCAGGCAATTGTGCGTTTTCTGATTCTTTCTGCCATGAGCTGTCGATGGCGGGGAAATAACTATCAGCATCAAACGAGGCACCGATATGGGTGACATACAATTTATTTGCAAAGGGCATTCCGAGTTTATACAGTTCCGCTCCGCCGATGTCGAATATTTCTTCGTCGGTGTTTTTGAAAAGATCCAATGCTTCTTGTATTGAATGCACAACTTCAATTCCTTCCGCAGAAAAATTCTGATCGCGCGTGACAACGATATTGCGGCGATTGGGAAGCGCGCGGCCAATTGATTGGAAAGTCTTGCGTCCCATGATAACGGCATGTCCTCGCGTAGTATCGCGAAAGTGCTTCATATCAGCAGGAAGGTTCCAGAGCAGCTGGTTGTTCTTGCCGAGTTCGTTGTTTTGGCCGACGGCGGCGATGAGGGAGAGGGTCATATGACTATAGTAGCAAAATAACGGACTTTTGACAAAGGATATGGATCGTGCTATAATACAGCCCAAATAAACCCTTTCACTTTATGAAAAAACATTTTCAGTATTTGCCGTTAGGAATTTTTGTGATTACACTTGCGTTACTCGGTCCTCTTAAGCTTTTAATTGGCTTAGGTATATCAACCGTTGCCCAGTTAATGGGATTGCAGTATTTCCGTTACAAAGGTTTACGAGAAGTATTCCAAACCACATCGTCTCCCCACAAATGGGAAAACAGAGTGGATCTCTACATATCGTACTTTTACGCTACGATACCAGTGTCAGTGGGACTTATAGCCACTACTTGCTTGGTTATGTATGTTGTCGGAGTATATTATGAGAAATTAAAAATCATCGTTTTGGGAGCTTCGGCTTTCGTTTCGTTGTATTATATGAGTATTCAGCTTATAGAATTTTTCACCACAATTCCTAAAACAGCGCCCGTCATCAAAAAAATTCGCGGACCATTCTGTGCTGATTATGCGATTGTTGTCTTCCCGGTAACTTATGGATTAGAAATCGATAATCTAGAGATAATACGCTTTAATACAAAAGCCGAACAGGATCTTTACTTAGAAAATAAGTTAAGAGAAAAACACAGCACATACTGCATATTATCTACTTACCAGAATACTGTTTTTCTTCATCATCTCAGGACTGAATGGAAACAAGTGAGCTTTGAATATATTGGAACAGTTGTAGATCTAACAAACAGCTATAGAAAATAAAAGTATATGTTATAACCCGCGAGTAATTACTCACGGGTTATTTTTTTATTGTATCGCTTGCTGATAGCAATCAACGCAAAAGATGGTTTTGCTTGTATCTGCAGGGAATGCTGTCGTGATGGGCTTTTCACAATTTGCGCAGGTGCTTTCACGCAAGATTGGCAAGTTCATCTTCTTGAACCTGTCAGCTTCGCGGCATTTTGGACAGCGAGTCGGGAGAGGGATATTGAGCTTGCGGAGGATGGAAAGCTCGAGGTTTGCGATGCGGTATTTGCGATCGCAGGTTGTGCAGGCGATGTTGTGCTGCATGATTTCGTCGGTGACTTCGCTCTGTCGCTGCGGCAGATCATTTCCAGAAATAGTCGCTTCAACATTCTGAGTCTCTTCTTCATTCCAAAAATATCCGCCAGCGGTCGCTTCGTCTCGTGTCTTTGGAAAAAACTTTGAAGCGTTGCAATTGTTGTACGCGAATTTTGAAAACTCTGGCGGGAAGAATTCCCCATAGCCGAATTGTTTCCCCGTTGCGTCTATGTACGGATTCTGTTTCATATCTTCGATGATCTGGGCACGCAATGTTTCGTACTCTTCTTTTTCATATACTTTATTGAGGATGGCGTATTTTTTGCGTTTCAAGTTCACGCAGCCAAGATTGTACTTAGATCCGATGCACCACATTGAATATTCTGTTTCCATAACATCTGGGAAACAATAACCCGAGAACTTTGAGTTGGTAACATTGTCTCCGAGGTTTGCGGATTCATAGATGAGTTCTGCGCCGTTGCCCCAGCCTGAATAATCCATGCAATCGCGGGCTGGAGAAACGGTTATAAATTGGCAATAGGAAGAATCTTCAACTCCATTCGAAAGAAACATTTCTTTAGAATTTTTTGATTGGTATGTGTATTCCCCCGTGACATTCACGTTTAACGTATTGCCGCTGTATTCACGGTAGGGGAAACGATCCCAGAATTCTTGGAGCTGTCCCTTGAGGGCTTCGATGCCGTCGCGAGTATCGAGATTCCATTCTTTTAACTTTTCAAAATATTCTTCCTTTGAATATTTTTCATTAAAAATGCAGTATGACGCTCCTCGCATATTTGCGCAGCCTACGCAGTTGATGCAGCCGGACAAGTTTCGTGAAAACCATACATCAGTGCTTGAGTCGCATTCTTCGGAGTAAAAAACTCGGTAGCTTTTATTTTGTCCGCTTGATTCATAGCAAAGCTCTGACTCCTGCATGCGCAGGCAGTCTGATGTGTCTTTGACGCCGTTCAAAAATGAAGAGAAAGAAACATTTTCACAATAGTCAGACCAGGTCGCAAGCATGCAGTTTTTACCGTAGGCGATGGCGTTGCAGTATTCGCAGTCTTTCAAGGTGAGATACGTTGTTTCAAGGGCGCAGTAGGGAGTTTTGTTTGAAAGCTCTTTCACCTGATCCAAAAAAGGCCGCGAAGGATCATAGTCCATAGCGTATTCAGCTCCGTCCCATGAATCGCCCCACCAGCATGGCTGGCAGTATACAGTAATATCTTGTGTCGGCGGATACATAGACAGCGTCCGTTTTTCGCATTTGTCGCAGTTACGCCAGAACAATGACCAGCCGTTCACAAAAGAAATGCGGCGGATGAGGCGGCAGAGCGGGCACCACGTTGGGGCGGGGACGCTGATCTTTTGGTAGTAATCAAAATCGCGCGCCTCGATAGTGAAGGTTTGTTTGCAGTTTTGGCAGGAATGGGTTTCCATATACTTGTATTAGTATTGTCTCATAATTAATCCGCAAGTGATAGCTTGTGAACTAAATAATGAGAGTGATTAGCATATAGTGCTAATCACTCGTAATGGTATTTCAAGAGGCATAAAGTGTTTTTGTACGATAAGCCAGCCTAGTGTAGATCTTTTTATAATGAATTCTTTGCCATTCGCGATGATTGTAAAATTGTAGTCACCACCCCTTCGGTTGGAAACAGCGGGCGTAATTGCAATTATCGTAAAAATGGTATTTTGTTCGAACATAAATCGTTCACAGCCATGTTTCTCTGGGTTTTTCCCGCAACAGAAACCGCATCTGGAATTGTGGGCGAAGGCGTAATCTGCAGTAACAGTGTATGAAGTAAAGAGAAATCTGATGAGCTCGCAAGAGTTGATAGGTACTTGAGCTGTAAGATTGGATGTGTCTGGTGTATTCATGTTGTACGTTTTCTTTTATAATACAACATTTTATAAATAACGTCAATTAATATTACATTATATATTTATAAAAGCGCTTAAAATAAAGACTATATTGTGTATAAATAATTATTTCGTCAAAAATATTGACACTTTTTACCACATCGTCTATACTGAAAGGGTAATGAATATTCAAAAAACACTTGAAAAAATAGGGCTTACTCAAAAGCAGTCATATGTGTATCTCGCATTGCTCGATCTTGGAGAAGCTAAGATGACTGATATCGCCAAGAAAGCCGCAATGAAACGGCCGACAGTGTATCTGATAATTGAGGAGCTTGAACTTCTCGGTCTCGCTTCAAGTGTTCTCAAGGGAAAGAAAAAAGTATATTCAGCTGCTCATCCAAAACGTCTTGCGGAGCTAACAAAATATCGTGCCAACCAAGTAGAAGAAAGCATGCCTGAGCTTTTGGCTCGTTTCGGTAAAGACAGTGAAAAACCAAAAGTGCAGATGTTCGAAGGAGTGCAAGGAATAGATAAGGCGTATCACGAGGCATACACCATGCTTTCAAACAAAGAAGAAGGATTATGGTTTGGCGATGTTACATTCCTGCAGGAACAATTCCCAGAAGTGCTCCGAACATACAACAAGCTGATAGGGGAAATCCGTGACCCGAAAATCCGCGAACTCGTTTATGGCGGACCAGTCGCAAAAAAGTGGGCTGCCGATATGCAGCCCACCCTCGGGAAAAATCATCAGATAAAATATATTGAGGGAAAAGAATTCGGTTTTACCGACCAGCTTATTATCGGAAACAAGGTAATGTACTTTTCATTCGGCGAAAAAGTATTCGTGCTCATTGTTGAAAACAAAGAACTCGCGCAAACACAGCGCGGACTCTTTGAAGTAGCGTGGAAGGCGACGAAGTAGTACAGTTTTTAGAATTCTTATATCGTCTGTCTGATTTTTTCCATCAGTAGATCGTATTTTTGCAAATCAATTTTTACTGAATCCTGGGTGGGTATACCTGTCGCTTTAAATACCCTCTGAACCATATAGTCTTCGTCGCCTGTAAATCCTAATTTATTTTTGTTTCCAAAAATTGACTGCCATCTTTTATATTCTTCGGCTTGATTTTCAGCTACTTTTTTAAGTTCCTCGAGTTTATTTTTGTCGATGTTGGGATTTTTTTCTGCATCTTCAAATTCCATTCTTGTGTCAGTTAGTAAAGTCATTGGACCGTTTATTGCTTCCTGAATAATGACTGTTTTTTTATTCTCTTTTGCCAAACTTTGATTAGTGTATTTTTCTGAAAGATTTTGAAGTACGACTTGCAAAGCGCGCTCGGTCGCTGACCCGGCGCCAATATCACGGAATCGGGTAATAATATCAGTATTGCCAGTAATAACTTTTGTATCTTCCGGCGACTCTGCTTTATCCATGTATGTGCTAAATTTGAATTCCTCGAGAGCCGCTAGTTTCCTGGATATTTTGTCGATAGTAAGCAGGCGAACCGAACTTCCGGCAAGTTCGTCAGGTCTTGATTTATTTGCTGGTATCCAGAGACTTTCAACTTCAAACTCACGTCCAGAAGTTCCTTTGATTTCAATCTTACCTAGGTCCAAAATCAGACCTTCTTCCGCAAGGCCGCGGTTTTGTTTTAATTCTTTGTTGTACAATTTTGCATGCGCTGAAAAATCTTCCGCAGGCGGAGGTAGTTCTGGTACCCATTCATTCTTTCTTAGGTTTTCGCTTGGATTTTTAGGGGGCATGTATTAGACAGCTATTGGTGCTTTAATCGCTGGATGTGGATCATAATTTTCCAAAGTGAAATCTTCGTATTTGAAATCAAAAATATTTTTCACTTCAGGATTGAGCTTCATTGTTGGCTGTGGTCGTGGCTCTCGAGAGAGCTGCTCCTTTGCCTGTTCAAGGTGATTGAGATAGAGGTGAGTGTCTCCGCCAGTCCAAATGAAGTCACCAACTTCGAGTCCGGCAACTTGCGCCATCATCATAGTGAGAAGGGCATATGAAGCAATGTTAAAAGGAACACCGAGGAAAAAGTCTGCGCTTCGCTGATAGAGCTGGCATGATAATTTTCCGTTGAGTACGTGGAATTGGAAAAGGGAATGGCATGGTGGCGGCGCATGATTGTGATCATGAATGAGCTCGAAGATTTCTCCGACGTTCCAGCCCGAGACCATGATGCGTCGTGAAGACGGATCGTTTTTGAGCATGTCTACAACGTTCTGAATCTGGTCAATCTCGTTTCCTTTGCGTGTTTCCCATCGGCGCCATTGTTTGCCATAGATCGGACCAAGTTCGCCCCATGCGTTTGCGAATTCGTCGTCAGCTTTGATCTGTTCAACAAACCATACAAGTTTCGCGTCCCATTCAGGAGAGTATCGAGGAAGAGTTTCAGTCAGGCCATTTTTTTCGAGATATACTTGAAATGCCCATTCGTTCCAGATCTTTACGTCGTTGCGAACCAAATATTTGATATTAGTATCGCCTGTAAGAAACCAAAGGAGTTCGTGGATGATTCCGCGAATGAATACTTTTTTGGTTGTGAGGAGGGGAAAGCCTTTTGAGAGGTCGAACCGCATCTGATGTCCGAAGACGCTTCGTGTACCCACGCCTGTTCGCTCGGAACGGTCCGTTCCGTGGTCGAGAATATGTTGCATAAGCGACAAGTATTCTTTGTCGGCGTGTTCGTGAGCTTCGTACGATTTCATACTAAAAGTGTACCAGAAAGAGGGAATAGATTCTAATTTGACGCTATAGATTATAGATGGTATTTTAACTTCAATTTACACTACCTGAAAATCCCAAGCTATATTTTTGTTTGAATGTTTTTCTCCCTTTCTAAAATATAAAAGTTATTAATTGACGCTCTTCATATGCTGTGATAGTTTTAAAAAAATACAAAAAATATGAGCGCGTTAAAAATTCAAGAATTACAAAAAGGGGAGTACAAATCTTACAATCAAAGCAATAAGTGGGAAATACTGAGTTACCAGATTTTGGCATGTATTTTTATACTGATTAACTACAGCTTTGTGGGAGTACTGCTGTATTTGCAATATACACAGAACCACCCGATCTTATACGAGATAAGCATACATTTTTATTTCTTTATCGGCCTCGGATTTTTTGCTTACACACTGCATTCTTTTTTTAACCATCATGTTATTGAAAAAGATTTTGATGGAGCAGAAAAGCACACAATACAGCTGGGGATTAGCGAACCGGCGCAACTTGATAGGATTAAAAATATGGTAACTAAACTTATTCAGCTTATGTACCTTTCGGTAGCATGGTTGGGTATTTCAGCGCTTGTGATTGCTTTTGTTTAGCAGGCTATGATTAAAATGCTAGTATGTTATTTTTCTAAAATTTGATTTCCACTCATCTCCTTACACAAAAAAAAGAAAGTATGAAAGATTTTTTCCTGAAACACTCATTACTGATTATTTTTCTAACAGTTTGCTTTCTTGCTATGGCCACCTGGGCTGGAGTGGATTTTTCCACTTTCTCTATGGTGTATAGCAAGGGGATGCTTAAACTTGTTTCTTTGATAAAAGATGTTTTTATTACCCTCGGATGTATCGGAATAATAGCGGTGATCTGGTTGGTAGTGGAATGGTCTTCAAACCATTAGTGTATATAAGCAAATTGGCCTGGGATTTAATCCCAGGCTTTTTTATTTGACAATTATATTGATACATGTTACGATAGCTCTATCATTCTCACTTTATCTTAACGGGAATGCGATTGTGGCATTGCCCCTCTATATTATTTATGTGTTGTCTTGACCCAGAACCTATTGGTCATGCGACACTCTGTCGCGCATATTTTTTGCCTGACCAAAGGTAACTATCGGGTCCTGACCATAACAACATAATAATCATGCCTATACAGCATTCACGCCCCTCATCTGGAGGAGCACCGAAGCGTACCTTTTCAGGTTCGTTTCGAGCGGAACCGTCACGCGGTCCGCGCAAATTCGGTAGTAGTTCTTCACCTGCTTCATCAAGCACAGGAAGCGCTCCGCGCCGATCATTTAGCAGCCCATCACGACCAGCATTTGGCGCAAAGCCATCGTTTGGTTCTAAGCCGTTCAACGCAGGTCGCAAGACTTTCGGCGGTAGCACTGGCGCACGAGGAGGATTCAAATCTTCATTCGGCGGCGGAGGGGGAGGACGCGGCGGTCGCCGAGGAGGAAATCCTGAGCGCATCGACACTTCTCGCTTCATCCGCAAAGCAGAAAAAGTTGAATTCAAGCCGTACGTAGCAACTCACAAGTTTGCTGATTTTCCATTTGATCCAAAACTTCACGCAGCAATTGCGAAAAAAGGTTTTGAAAATCCGATGCCAATTCAGGATCAGACTATTCCTGGCGCACTTGCAGGACGAGATATTCTCGGACTCGCAAACACAGGTACTGGTAAGACGGCAGCATTCTTGCTCCCATTGATCCAGAAAGTAATTCTCAACAAGCGCGAACAGGTTTTGATCCTCGCTCCAACTCGAGAGTTGGCGGTACAGATCGAAGCTGAATTGCTCGACTTCGTTCGAGTCCTCGGAATCTACTCAGTTTCTTGCGTTGGCGGAATGCCGATCACGAAACAGATTCGTGAACTCCGACGCGGCGTTTCATTTGTCATTGGTACTCCAGGCCGCGTTCGCGACTTGATCGACCAGAAGGTTCTCAAACTCGACACATTCAAGAGCATCGTCCTCGACGAAGCTGACCGAATGTTGGATATGGGATTCCGAGACGACATGGAATTCGTTATGAAGCTTATGCACGCTGAACGTCAGACACTCTTTTTCTCTGCGACGCTTTCACCGGACATCAAGAAATTGACTGAAAAGTATTTGAAAAATCCTCTTTCAGTTTCAGTTGTCGTTCGCGACACTTCAAAGAACGTTGACCAGGACGTTATCCGCGTTATGGACCGAGCAAAGAAAATTGATCAGCTCCATGATGTGCTTATCGCTGAAGGTTCAGACAAGGTGTTGATCTTCCGCGAAACCAAGCGCGACGTAGACGAACTCGAGCGAGAATTGCGAGCACGCGGATTCAAAGTTGGAGCAATCCACGGCGACAAGCGTAACCGCGATCGCGTCCGAACGCTTGATTCATTCAAGAACAACAGTGTTGCAATCTTGATCGCGACTGACGTTGCTGCTCGAGGTCTCGATATTCCAAACGTTTCTCATGTTATCAACTACGATGTGCCACAGACATATGACACGTATGTGCACCGTATTGGACGAACTGGACGTGCTAACCAGAAGGGTAAGGCGCTTACATTCGTACGAGGGTAATTAAATAACTTTAAACAAAATCCCCTAGCAATAGGGTTTTTTGTTGTTTTAGCCCAAGTAAGTTGCTATGATTCTTTTATATGAAAAATAACGAAAATAATGCAGCGGCAAAAATTGTCGGCTTAGTAGTTTTATTAGTTATAGTAGCTGGAATTGCGTATTATGCTGGAACAAAGAAGAATTCTGTGATTAAGAATAATCCACAGGTTATTCAGAATGAGCAAAATCAAATTCCGTCACCAGCAACTCCTGCTGTAGCAAACGCAACAGAAAAAGATTTCAATAGCAAGGAATTTTCATTTCGTTATAATCCAAATGCAGAAATCACAACTCAGTTAACTTCCTTAACTCAAAATGGTTCAGTAATACATATTGCTTCTAAGGGAGAAACAAATAAGGAAAAAGGAATAAATATTTATTACTATACTGCTGGTCATGCTAACTATCAAAATTATCAATGTCCGACTAATAATTTGGTAAAAATAAACGGCAAAGACTTTTGTGAATTTCCTGCAACTTCTCCTAATATGACTGGTTCTGATGGAGTGTATGTTTACACAAAGGATGGAAAGCAGGTCCAAATAGCGTTTAGTGCTCAAGATGCTAAGTCATTGTCTGATAGCCGCTATATAAATCTAAGTTCAATCGAAATTTACTAGTACTTGTAGCTATATGCTCTCAATGCAAGCCCCGCTTTGTCGGGGTTTTGTGTTGTCCGAAAAAACGGGTATACTTGGGTTAGTTAAACGAAAACCGGCTTATGATATAACACCTTCTCTTCTTCAATTATCCAACTAACTGCGGCATAGCCGCATATTCCATTTTCCTATGAAAGACAAACAAATTGAAAAGCTTATCAAAGCAGAAGAGAAGCGACAAAAAAGTGTTATCAACCTCATTGCGTCTGAAAACTATGTTTCGGATGATGTGCTTAAAGCTCTCGGTTCAAAGCTCACCAACAAATACGCCGAAGGATATCCTGGCCGACGTTACTACGGCGGTAATTCGATCATCGATAAAGTTGAAGTGATCGCCCAGGAACGCGCGCTCAAACTTTTTAATCTCAAACCCGCGAACTGGCATGTGAATGTTCAGCCGCTTTCTGGTTCACCGGCAAACCTCGCAGTGTATTCTGCGCTTGTTCCACTTCACGCAAAGATCATGGGAATGAAGCTTTCTTCGGGCGGACACCTCACGCACGCGCAGCCGATGTCGATGACAGGAAAAATTTGGACACCAGTTCAGTACGAAGTTGATCCTGAAACTGGATTGCTCGACTACAAAAAATTGAAAGAGCAGGCAATCGCTGAAAAACCGGCGATCATCGTTGCTGGTTTTACTGCCTATCCTCGAACAGTAGATTGGAAAAAGTTCCGTGAGATCGCTGACGCATCTGGCGCGCTTCTTATGGTAGACATGTCTCACATCGCTGGCTTGATCGCCGGGGGAGTGTATCCATCTCCATTTCCATTTGCTGATGTTGTCACCACCACTGTCCACAAAACACTTCGCGGTCCTCGTTCGGCGCTGATCTTCGTTCGCAAAGACGAACGTGAATTCGAAAAGAAAATCGACAAGACTATTATCCCAGGACTGTTTGGAGGTCCGCATGAAAACCAGATCGCTGCAGTGGCTATCGCACTTCGCGAAGACGCAACGCCGGCTTTCAAAAAATACGTGAAGCAGGTTGTGAAAAACGCCGCAGTTCTTGCTAAAGAACTCCAGACACTCGGATGGCGCGTTATTACTGGCGGAACGGATTCACACTTGATCCTCGTTGATACATATATGAATGGCGCAGGTCCTGTCGGAAAAGAAGCCTCAGCACTTCTTGAAAAAGCTGGAATAATTGTGAACATGAACACCATTCCAGGCGACCCTCGCGGACCGATGGATCCTTCAGGTATCCGTATTGGTACAGCGGCTGAAACCACTCGCGGCAAGAAAGAAAAAGACATGATTGCCGTTGCTCGAAAGATGGATAAAGTTTTGCGAGGAAAATAATATGGATGTACGATTGGTTGAGATCAAGGCGCGATGTGCTGATCAGGAAAAAGTCCGAGGAATTTTGAAAGCACAAAACGCTGATTTTAAGGGAGTAGATCATCAGATAGATACATACTTCAACATTCCAGATGGGCGCATGAAGTTGCGAGAAGGGAACATCGAAAACTACTTAGTGTTTTACAAAAGAGCAGACGCCGCTGGTCCAAAAGAAAGCGCCTGTACTCTGTTGGAAATTAATCCTGCTGCTTCGCCAAAACAAATTCTCACTCAAGCATTGGGCGTATTTGCTGTTGTCGATAAAAAAAGAGAAATTTATTTTATTGAAAATGTGAAATTCCATCTCGACATCCTCGAAGGTTTTGGGACATTTGTCGAGATAGAAGCGCGAGATACGACCGGTACATTGAGCAAAGAAAAATTACAAGAGCAGTGCAGTCATTATCAAGATCTTTTTGAAATCAAAGAAGAAGATTTAGTTACGGGATCGTATAGTGATATGGTGTTGAAAGGTAATCTTTAACTATGAACATCAAAGATAAAATTATCGTTATAACTGGCGGGACAAAAGGCTTAGGGAAAGCTTTGGTTTTGCAGTTTACTCAGAAGGGTGCGCAGGTGATTACTACGACCCATACAGGAGATTCAACGGGAGATTTCCCTAGTAATGTCCTTCTTGTTAAGACTGATGTACGCAATGAAAAAGACGTAATCGGACTTGCTAAGACGGTTATGGAAAAGTTTGGCCGTATTGATATTTGGATCAATAATGCCGGCATGCTGTATTCTTTTTCAAAGGAAGATGAATTCATCGATATGGAAAAAGCGCATGAGATCATGGACGTGAATTTCTTCGGTACTGTGTTTGGCTGCCGTACGGCTCTCAGATATATGAAAGAAGCAAAAGAGGGTATTATTGTGAATATTCTTTCAACAGTAGCACTTGATGCAAGCGGAGCAAAAAATTTGAAAATATATGGAGCAAGCAAGTGGGCAGTAAAAGGTTATTTACAGGGTCTCGAAGCTGAAAATATCGGCTCTGGTATTTCTTTGATTTCAGTATACCCAGGAGGAATGCAGACTGATCTATGGAGGGAATACAAACCTGAGAAATTCCCTGATTATATGGATGCTGATTCTGTCGCTGAAAAGATTATTGCAAATCTGCAGGCTGAAATTCCAGAGAAAGAGCAAATTATAAAACGACCTGCGAAATAACTTAATATGCAAGACCAACTCGCCAAATTCAAAGCTGTTACCAAAGAGAATTTCTCTCGGCCAGACTTCGAATACCACGAATGGCTGTTTGAATACCATCTCGAAATTGTCAAAAAGATCGCGATGGAACTATGCGATATTTACAAAGATGCTGACCGTGACCTGGTAGAGGCGATGGTGTGGTTCCATGATTTTGGTAAGCCGCTTGATCGCAACAACGAGCGAGCGGTTACCGTTGTTGAAGGTCCGCGAGTGATGAGAGAATGCGGATTTCCTGAAGAGTTCATTCAGAAAACGATCGAGTACTGGAAGCTCATGGAACAGAAGAATGACATAGATATCCGCACTACGCCGATCGAGGTTCAGATCGTTTCGACTGCTGATGGGGCATCGCATTTTACTGGAGTATTTCATCCGAGTTACTGGTCCGATGGACTTTCACTTATGGAGACTCAGGAAGCGCTTCATGTTAAGATAAAGAAAGACTGGGAGCGAAAGATCGTCCTGCCAGAAGCAAAACAGGCCTTCGAAGGACATTACAAGCGCGCATTAGAATTAATAGGGGAATTCCCGGAACGATTTATATGATTGAAGTAGAGAAGAAATTTCGCCCAACAGAAGAACAGCTCAAAAATCTGGTTGCAGGCGCAGAGTTTTTGGGTGAGAAAATTGTGCATGATGTGTACTATGATTATCCCGATCTCCGATTGTTCAAGCAGGAAGTTCGATTGCGCAATCGTAATGGAAGCTATGAATTAAAAATAGGTGACGATGAGGGCGTTGGAGTTGCTGAAGAAATTGAAGAGGAAGCAGCAATCATGGCATATCTGAAAACAGAGTTGCCACTCCTCGATTTTATAAAAGAAAATCTCACCGAGATCATTAACTATAAGCAAACTCGGAATAAATATAAAAAAGGTGATTTTACAATTGACGTAGATGTTATTGATTTCGGCTATTCATGCGTTGAAATTGAGTTGATGGTGAAAGAAGAAAGCGAGATAGCAGGAGCACAACGGAAAATCTTTGAACTCGCTACTTCGTTTGGAATTGAAATACAAGATGTTCCTTCTAAGCGAAATGAATATCTAAAATTGCGAAATCCGGAAGTGTATAAGATTCTTTATTCAAGTAACTAATACTTATATGGAAAACCACCCAAAAATCGGTATCGGCGTCATGATTTGGAAGGAAAACAAAATCCTTCTTGGCAAACGCAAAAATGCCCATGGGGCAGGCGAGTACTCGTTTCCGGGTGGGCGATTGGAATATGCAGAAACGTTAAAAGATTGCGCACGGAGAGAAACAAGAGAAGAGACAGGATTAGAAATTGAAAATATCCGTTTCAATTATCTTGCCGACGAACATGAACATATGCCGAAGCATTTTGTGCACATAGGTTTCATCGCCGATTGGAAAAATGGAGAACCTCAGACTCTAGAACCGGAAAAATGCGAAGGATGGAATTGGTATGCCATTGATCAGCTGCCTGATCCGCTTTTTCTCAAAACAAAAACCGCGATTGATGCCTTTATATCAGGAACGAAATTCCTTGATATGGAAATTGAGCAAAAATAAATGGCCATGCGGGTGCATAGCCATTTCTGTCTTTAGGTTTTTTCCTTAAATTAAAAATTCTGCAATAGTGCATGCATGTCTGCCAGTAAGTCCTGGAAGGGGAAGTTCAGCACTGGCGCCAACTTTTTTGTTCCGTAATTGGGAAGCAATAGGTGCAAGCGAAGTTATGCGCACTGCGTCTTCTCTGGTTAAGCCTGTGGGCTTGGTTTCACTTTTGGGGATCCATGCTCCGGCCATATTGAACCAGAAAGATTTGCCTTTGTTGGTTTTTACCCGTACATCGTGGCCGATAGTGATAGTCAACCGCGAAGGGTCGGGAGTATATACTACCGAACTGGCAAATTCTTGTTGCAGCCTCTCTAGTTTTGCGGCATCAGAATCTATTGAAAACGGAATCTGTCCAGCAGAGAACGAGTCGTCATAGTTATCTGTTCCCGCAGCGTGCGCTTCAGCAAGCTCTGCTTTAATACTTTTTTCTAATAATTCAATCTCTCTTCGTAAGGCGTCATAGTCCCCCTGTAATAGTTGTAAAGCCATTCTTTCTTGATTTTTTTGTTGGTGAATTTTCTATATATTACCACGCTTTTATCAATAAGTCCATTTTTGACTATCGGCCAGTAAATAGCTACTATAGATGCATGTCTTTCCTACAAAACACCGCAAATAGAACGCTTTTTTTGCTGACAGCACTTGCGGTCGCCCTCAATCTTGGCAGGGCGGTAGCAACGCATCAGACAGGCGATCTCTACCTTAGTTGGAATATTTTCTTGGCACTGCTCCCGTTTGCAGTAAGTACGTCCTTGCTCTGGTATTCCAAACAGCCGAAAGTTTCACTTTTTGTACTTGTGTTCGGATTGCTAGTCTGGCTGGCGCTTTTTCCTAACGCTCCATATCTTCTGACTGATTTTATCCATGTTAGAAATGGTGCCATACTTTCGATTTGGTATAACATAATCATGTTTTTCTCTGCTGCTTGGGTTGGTCTCTTTGCAGCTTTCTATTCGCTTTCGCATATTGAAACATTGCTAGGGAAATATTTCAAAAAGCTCGTCGTATGGGTGCTGCTTTCAGCGGCGCTCATTGTAAGCAGTTTTGGCATTTACATCGGACGCTTCCTTCGCTGGAATAGCTGGGATGTTTTTGTGAATCCTCGCGAGCTCGTCGCAGATATCTGGATCGTTTTTACAAAATCTGGGCAGCATCAAGATGCGTTTTTCTTCACCTTTATTTTCTTTATCTTTATGCTTGTCTCATATATTGCGCTGAGAACTCCTAATAGGGAATTCGCATCGACCAAGGTATAATCCTCTCATGAAAAAGAAGGGAACATTCATCGTTATTGACGGCACTGACGGGAGCGGAAAGGCAACACAGGTTGACCTGCTCTTGAAGCGCCTCAAAAAAGAAGGAAAGACAGTAAAGGTTGTGGATTTTCCTGATTACTACAAAAATTTCTTCGGCGCGTTTATCGGCCACTGCTTAACTGAGCAGTACTACAATTTCTCACACCTGCACCCTAAGATCGCCTCGGTTCTTTATGCAGCGGATCGATGGGAATCATCAGAAGAAATTAAGGGCTGGCTTCAAAAAGGATACATTGTTCTTGCGAACAGGTATGTGTCCGCAAACCAAATTCACCAAGGCGGAAAAATTACTGATTCAAAAAAAAGAAAAGATTTCCTCAAATGGCTTGATCAGATGGAATACGGCGTTTTTAAAATTCCAAAGCCCGATGTCGTTCTCTATCTTTCTGTCCCGCTCGCAGTTTCTCAGAAGCTTATGAAGGAACGCGATAAGCAGTCTTCTCGAACCTACAAAGGAAAAAAGAAAGATGTGCACGAGGGAGATCCTGTCCATCTTGAGAATGCCCGAACAAGCGCGCTGAAGCTTGTAAAAGAACTGAATAATTTCGTAAAGATAGACTGTGCGCCAAAAGGCGAATTGCTTTCCCGCGAAACTATTCACGAGCAAGTATATGCTCAGGCAAAAATGATCATAAAAAAGTAAAAAACTGCCTCGTTTGACGAATGTCTCTTTTGTGGTATGGTAAAGAAAAGACCTTACTATGAAAAACAAAATAACGTATACGCCAATTTTTGTTGGCCTCACTGCGAGCGGGTATGATGTTAATGGAGTGAAGGAGGAATTAGCACTTGAGATAATTAAAGCGCAACATATCGTTGAAAAAATTGCATCGTATTACCAGCTCACCTTTGAAGAAGTTGTTAAGTCCGGACGAAAGGGAGCTATCGGTGTTGCTCGGAGAGCAGCTATCTATAGAATCATATACGAGACTAAGTTGAGCAAAGTTGCAATCGGCTCTTTATTTATTGGAGAAAGCAAGAAAGAAAAGGTGCCTGCCAGGGTTTCTGGCATGAGTCACGCAACAGTGAGCGACATACAGAAAAAGATCAATCTCGCAAAGAAACTGCTGGTTCGGCAAGAACGGCTTCGCCCAAAACTGTTAGCGATACTGCAATTGATCAAACAGACAGGGACTGAAGACTCAAATGGTGGCATGCCTGAAGTTATTGATTTGGAAAGTACTCCGCAGCATACTGGCAACAAAAAAATAACCAAAGAGCTTATGGTGCCTTTCTTATCCAATCACATCAAAGAGCCACAAGGGATTGAGGTATTGAAAAATATTGGAGGCATCGAAGTATTGCAGGCAATACAGGAAGTCAGTGCTCTTACGGAAAAGGAGCTTTTAGAAATTGGAGAAGGCAATCCGCACAGGGAATACCACCAGATTTTGATTGCTTGTATAAAAAGCAGATTCCGCCATTTTCCCTTAGAGAAATATGCTGAAATGTTTACTATTGTTTCTAAAGAAGTAGCTCACTATACTGTTGAAGACATAACTGAGTTTTTGGTAAACCATGAGCAGAAAATGACTTTTGGGAAACTGCCAATGCTCGAGTATGCAACGCACGAACCATATCGGAAATTGGTTCAAAAAATCGAAGCTACAGTTTTGAGAAACATGAAATTTTGATTTATATATTATACAGTTACTACTCCCCAAAACAGCGGGGAGTTTTTTTATTGCCATTTTTTGCTACAATGCACTCACTATGCAGATCAGAGCGAAGCGGTTGAAGCCAGAAGCTATTATGCCCAAATACGCGCACCCAGGCGATGTTGGCCTGGATCTTTACGCTGTCGAGACTGTTACTATTCCTCCAGGCGGGCATTACCGCTTGTGGCATGGCTTTGCGTTAGAGTTTCCAATAGGCTATGCAGCAACTGTGAAGGATAAATCAAGCATTTCTAAAGCAGGCCTGCATACCATGGGAGGTGTTTTTGATGCCGGATACCGCGGAGAATATAATACGCATCTCGTAAATCTCAGCACTGAGCCATATACGATAGAGGCGGGCGACAAAGTGTCCCAGTTGGTCATTTTCCCTGTAGCGATTGCAGAAATCGAAGAAACTGATACATTAAGTGAATCCAGCCGTGGCGAAGGAGCCTTCGGTTCGACGGGAAAGAAATAAATGAAAGAAAAACTCGAAGAGAACATCAAGCAAGCCCTCTCCAATCTCGGCATCTCCGTCGAGGCTGTTTCCATTGAGCATCCAGCAGATATTAAAAACGGCGACTATTCTACGAATACCGCCCTTGCCGTTTCAAAGCAAGCTGGCAAAAGCCCTCGTGAAATAGCTGAACTTCTTGTTACTGAACTTTCAAAAAATCCAATTGCGGAAATAGCAGCAATTGAGATCGCTGGTCCAGGGTTTATTAATTTCCGATTGACCAAAGAATTCTTTTCAAAAAGCGTGGCAGAAATTTCAAGCCTTGCTTCGATATGGGGAACTAATACAATCGCGGAAGGCAAAAAAGTAATGGTTGAATATACCGACCCAAACCCGTTTAAGCCTTTTCATATCGGACATCTCATGACGAATGCTATTGGCGAATCCATTGCTCGCATCCATGGTGCATCGGGCGTGCACGTTGTTCGCGCAAACTATCAGGGCGATGTTGGCCTCCATGTTGCCAAGTCTATCTGGATGATTCTGAAGAAAGGGAAAGGCGATACAAGCGTTTCAGTCGGAGCACAAGCACAATATATTGGCGCGTGTTATGCCGAGGCTTCTAGTGCATATGACGAAGATGCAACTGCAAAAGCGGAAATCGATGCTATCAACAAAAAAGTGTATGAACGAAGCGACGCAGATGTTAACGAAATATATGATTGGGGAAGAAAGGTAACCCTCGAAGCATTTGAAGAAATTTACAAAACGCTTGGGACAAAATTCAACCACTACTTTTTTGAAAGCGAGATGGCTCCAATCGGTGCTGCTATCGTCAGAGAAAACACAGGCAACGTGTTTGAGGAATCAGATGGTGCCATTGTTTTTCATGCTGAAAATTACAACCCAAAACTGCACACTCGAGTGTTCATAACGAAGCAAGGTTTGCCAACATATGAGACAAAGGAAATCGGCCTCACTACTAAAAAATTCGAAAAGGAATCAAACCTAGATCTTTCAATTGTGATTACCGCTATTGAGCAAGGGGAATACATGAAAGTAGTCCAGAAGGCTATTTCGCTCATTCACCCGGAACTTGAATCACGCATGAAGCATCTTACGCACGGCATGATGCGTTTTGCTTCAGGTAAAATGAGCTCACGAAAAGGGAATGTTATTACCGGAGAATCATTGATGAATGACGCTCGGGAGCTTGTGCATGAAAAAATGGCTGATCGAGAATTGTCAGCAGAAGAACGAGAAACGATCGCCTCTCAAGTCGGGGTGGCTGCTTTGAAATATTCTATTTTGAAACAATCGCTTGGAGGGGATATCATTTACGATTTTGAAAAATCAGTTTCATTTGAAGGTGATTCAGGTCCGTATCTTCAGTACACTGCAGTTCGCGCGAATGCGGTGCTAGAAAAGGGGAAACAAGCAGGACTTGTTCCTGATGCCGCTTTGCCTGAAACATGGCAAACAACCGGACTCGAAAAACATTTGTACCGTTTCCCTGAAGTGGTGATGCATGCGTATACCTTGCTTGAACCGCACCATATCGCCACCTATCTCACGGAATTGGCTTCGCTTTTTAACTCATTGTATGGTGAACACCAGATCGTAAACAAAGAAGATTCGGCCTCTCCATACAAGATGGCAATTACCCAGGCATTTGTCATTACAATGAAAAACGGCTTGAATTTACTGGGCATTTCAGTGCCTGAAAAGATGTAGTTGACAAAACGTTTTGATGCTGTACTATAGAGTAAACCTACGGCCATTCTATTTTTTCACAGGTTCCTAAGCGAACTTTAAAACCTACATAGCCACATGAGACCGATTACACCAGTTTTTGCCAGCGATGTTAAACTCGCAAAGCCTTTTTCATTTTCAAACGAGTTATTAGAACTAGCAGCCGGTGCCCCCGATCTGAGAGTTTTAAAAAAGTTTATTGATGTTATACAACTTTCCAAAATCCCTAAAAGCTACAAATTATTTACTCGTGTTTTTGAAAACGGTAAAATAGTATCTAAGGCATTACCGGTAGAACACTTTTTAATGTTAGCCAACATTATACAAAGTTAATTACCTGCCGTGCGGTCCTCGCACATTTCTCTTACGTGGCATCCTGCCGCGCTTCTATATAGCCAGTCCCATCCACTATCTGTGGGTGGGCATTTTTTTATCTAAAAAAACAAGCTATACATATGTATAGCTTGAGGAGAGATGGGGAATAGGGAGTAAGGATAGATAATAGAATAAGAGAGGAGGGAAAAGAAATGTATGGGTTAGAGGTGTAGTTTAACGGATTAATTGATGGCGAGCTAAAAGGGGTACGTTAATGGGGCACTACAGGGATACATTTCAAGAAATTCTATTAAAGTATGCTTAGGTCGGTATTCCGATATATGAGTACTCGAACTGGTCGAGAGAACTGTCTGTGAAAGGACTGAGGATTACTTTATTTATATCATATATGATATAAAATGCACAAATAAAGCTGTGGATAACTCTAAAATAGCTAATAAATCAAGTTTATATATCATACTTGATATATAAAATGGTGCAAATACCACATTGAACCAAGAAGCCTTTACAAACCAAGTCTTTTTAAGTACTATTTCAATATAAGCGATGACGAGGCCATCACCTCTGAGCTCCGGAAAGAACATCTCGAAAGAGATCAGTAGATTCTGGCGGGTAAGCCCGTTAGCGCAGTAATAAGATGCCTTGAGAATATTCTCTCGGCGAAATAAGGTGGTACCGCGAGGGTCAGCAAGAAACTCGTCCTTATACAAGAATTTATTTTATTGTATAAGGACGGGTTTTTATATTTATGGATACTCAAAACACCAACAACAAATCTGAGGCTGCACTTCGCGAAGAGCGAGTGATGGCTTTTTGGAAGCAGAACAATACGTTTCAAAAATCTCTCAGCAAGGAATCGCCGAAAGGGAATTATGTTTTTTATGACGGTCCGCCGTTTGCTACTGGAGTGCCGCACTACGGACACATTCTCGGCTCCACTGCTAAAGACGTTATTGGCCGCTACAAAACTATGCAGGGATTCAATGTCCCTCGAAAGTGGGGATGGGATTGTCATGGTTTGCCGATTGAGAACATCGTTGAAAAAGACCTTGGCATTTCAGGGCACGTTGAAATTGAAAACTTCGGCGTAGAAAAATTCGTCGAGCATGCTCGAAGTAAAGTTCTTACTTATGTTTCTGAATGGAAAAAAACAGTTGATCGTATGGGTCGCTGGGTCAATTTCGACGGATCGTACAAGACCATGGATAACACATTCATCGAGTCTGTCTGGTGGGCGCTGGGAGAATTGCATAAAAAAGGTTTGATATATGAAGGCGTGCGCGTGCTTGCGTACTGTCCTCGCTGCGAAACTCCGATCGCCAAGTCTGAAATTGCCATGGATAATTCCTACAAGGATATTTCTGATATTTCAGTGTACGTAAAGTTCGAGCTTGTTGATGAGCCAGGAACATTTTTGATTGCATGGACGACGACACCATGGTCATTGCCGGGAGATACTGCCGTTGCTATCAATGCCGAGGCGATATATATAAAAGCAAAAATTGAAACTGAATTTTTCATCGTTGCAAAAGATCGCGCGGAAACTGTATTTAAGGATAAGGCATATGAAGTTGTAGAAGAATTTCCCGGCTCGCATCTTGTCGGTAAAAAATATCTTCCGCCGTTTGATTACTACGCAAATAGCGAAGCCATCCTTTCCAACCCAAAATCTTGGACTGTTGTTGCGGCTGACTTTGTCACCACAACAGACGGTACCGGTATCGCTCACGAAGCTCCGGCTTTTGGTGAAGACGATGCCAACCTCGCTAAAAAAGAAAATCTTCCGTACATCATCCACGTTACACCAGAAGGAAAGTTTGCGCCTGAAGTTACTGATTTTGCCGGCATGCCGATCAAGCCGAAATCATCTGAAAAAGACGGACATATGGTTGCCGATATCGAGATCATCAAATACCTTGCTGCGAAGAATCTCCTTTTCAAAAAAGAAAAGATAGTGCACTCGTACCCGCACTGCTACCGTTGCGATACGCCGCTCTTTTATTACGCACTCCCATCATGGTTTATCAACATCCAAAACGTAAAGCCGCACTTGCTCGAAAACGCAAAAGCTATGGAGTGGATACCATCCCATCTTAAAGATGGCCGCTTCAAACACACAATGGAAAGCGCGCCAGACTGGAATATTTCCCGCAATCGTTACTGGGCATCACCGCTTCCAATTTGGAAATCTAAAGAAGGGAAGCTGTTGTTTGCAAATTCAATTGATGATTTGAAGGCAAAAGCAAAAAAATCTGGCAATACATACTTCGCTATGCGTCACGGCTATGGCCAGCACATGGATGCGGGCGTAATGAGCGGTCTTGATCATGATTCATATCATTTGACCGAAGACGGCAGGAAGGGAGTTCTTGCACAGGCAGAAAATCTCAAAAAAGATGGCATCACAAAAATTTTCGCATCGCCGCTGATCCGAACTCAGGAAACTGCAAAAATGGCAGCGGAGATACTTGGCGTGCCTGCGGAGTCAATCATCACTGATAACCGTTTGCGAGAATATGATTTCGGCGAATGGGACGGAAAGCCTTGGCAGGATTATGTAAACTACCGCAAGGACCATCTTGGATCATATGATGAAAAACTTGGGGGATCATCGCTTCTTGAAACCAAGCAGCGTTTTGGTGATTTTATGTACGATCTCGAATCAAAATATCAGAACGAAAGAATCTTGATCGTTACGCACGGCATATTCTTTGAAACGGTTGCTGCTGTTGTTGCTGGAGCTGACAATAAACAATCACTTGAAATCCTCTTTACACAGTTTACTGGTAACCGTATTCAGCCAGCCGAAATCCGAAATATTCCATTTATTCCGCTTCCTCATAACGCCCGCTACGAACTAGATCTCCACCGTCCGTACATCGACGCAATCAAGCTTGTCGATGAAGACGGCGCTGAATACGAGCGCATTCCCGAAGTGATCGACTGCTGGTTTGAATCTGGCTCCATGCCGTTCGCACAAGATCACTATCCGTTTGAGAATCCAAACTGGAAAGAGAATAATTTTCCGGCTGGCTTTGTCGCTGAATATATTCCGCAGACTCGAACGTGGTTTTATTATACCCATGTTATCTCGTCAATTCTTTTCGGCCACGCGCCGTTTGAGCACGTGGTGACGACGGGAACAGTTCTCGCTGAAGACGGGCAGAAAATGTCCAAATCAAAGAATAATTTCCCTGACCCGTGGGTCTTGTTCGACAAATATGGCGTTGATCCGCTTCGCCTCTATCTGATGTCATCACCGCTTATGAAAGGAGAGGATGTGAACTTTTTGGAAAAGTCCGTCGCTGATATTGCAAGCAAAATTATCGGCCGCCTATTCAACGTTTTGTCTTTCTACGAATTATATCGAGATGTCTCTCTTGAAAAAGAAACAGTTTCTTCTGACAATGTGCTCGATATGTGGATATTGTCTCGTCTCAATCAGGTTGTCGCAGAAGTAACAAAAGGAATGGAAGCGTACGACCTGCCAGAAGCGACGCGACCGTTCGATCTTTTTGTCGACGACCTTTCTACTTGGTATCTTCGACGATCACGCGATCGCATCAAGGACGGAGATGTTGGCGCCAAGCAAACTCTCTATACGGTCTTGAAAACAATAGCAGTGACGCTTGCTCCGTTCGCGCCATTTACTGCCGAAGAAATGTGGATGCGCTTGAAGAATGAACAAAATGAGGAAAGCGTGCATCTTGCTTTATGGCTAGAGAAAACCGGCACAGCATCGGACGCAGTTCTTGAATCAATGAAGAATGTCCGCGATTATTGCGCTGCCGGCCATATGATCCGCCAGAAAGCCTCTATTCCGGTTCGCCAGCCACTCGCAACTCTATACATTCCTGAAGTTCCAGAAGCAGCATATCTTGAAATTCTCAAAGATGAATTGAATGTCAAAGCGATTGAAAAAGGAGAAGCCGTAGTCTTTGATGAGACTATTACTCCTGAATTGAAATTGGAAGGAAATTACCGCGAGCTTGTCCGAGCAGTGCAAGATATGCGAAAGAAAGAAGGCTTGACTCCAAGTGATCGAATCAACGCCTCTCTTTCACAAGAAGCCGAAATATTGGTTGCTCCGTTCATGGATGACTTCAAGAAAACAGTGCAAGCGGATGGAGTTTCATTTACCGACACGGATGGGACTGAAATTACTGTCGGTGAAACTAAGCTCACAGTAAAAGTTGCTAAGATATAGATATATATGCCACTCGAGAAAGTACTAAAACTATTTCAGCCGAAGAGCGTTGAAGAACATGAGCGAATAGTAGATACGCAGATGCTATCGCTTCAGCTAAAGTACGCCGATCGAGTGTTTTCTGGCGAGATACCCGTTCTCGGAAGTGAAAGAAAGAGTGGGAAGGGTTTCGCAACTCTTATGCTTGAAAGTTCTTCGATCCTCCACTACGCTTCAAAGCTATTGCGAGAAAAAGCTAACTACGACAATAAAGAAATACGAGATACCTTAGGGCAAATAATAATGCTCGAGGCATATCAAATTCACAGAGACCATGCTCCTGATTGGATAGATAGAATTCAGAAAATGATTATTGATGTTACCGATGAGGAGGCAAAAAAGATAAATGAAAAGATCAATACGCGAATCAAACCGCAAGAAGACATGAAGAGTGAGATTGGGTTGCTGAATTATGCGACCAATCATGATCCCGAAGAGATTACCGCTATGGGATTGGATCCCAAAGATGATTATGTTTCTGTTCATTTTGAGGCGCTGTATAAGCAGCGAGCAAAGGGAGAAGTATCGCTTACAATTGAAGAATCACTTGAAAAATTAGCAGTCGTTATCCTTGAACAATATCCGCAAACACGCGCAGTGATTGCTCATTCATGGCTGGTAGAATCTCACTATGCGGCAGCGCTTGGATTGCAAAATATCAAGCGAGATTACTCTCCGAATTGGACACTCTCTTTTTGGGGTCAATTCTTAAATAAAAAGGGTGAGATCAATCAGGAGCGAGCGGCAAAGTTCTTGGAGACTGGTGTTCCAGAGTACTATGTTTCTTACGGTTCTGTGCCCATTGTTGATTTTCTTAAAAAATATTTGCCGCAAGAAAAGAAAGGCTCTGTTGTTCTAAAAGAAATCCGTCCTGGTTTTTACGAAAAGTTTCAGCATGATACAAAGGTCATAAAAGACATACAGGAAGAATGGGATACGATTACCCCAGAAGAGATAAAAACTCTAGTTGAAACATGCGAGGTGATTGGAGAATTTGAACAAAGTGGCAATGGTAATCAATCTGGCCATATCGCTCGTATGTTATGTGAATGGAAGGATGCAAAGTTGTCTGTACAAGAAATGGAGCATCAATTTTCTACTGATGAAAAGATTGAAGAATTTAAGAAATGGTATGAAGATTATAAATATATAAGTAAGGAATATACGATTTAAACAATTATGAAAAAAGTATTTATCATTCACGGCTTTGGTGGAATGCCTAACGGAGGATGGGGTACAATGCCATGTTCTTGTTACTATCACTTCCCAAAATACGTCTGAGTGATATACTCTTTTTATTAGTCAGTAAGATATATTGAATATTATATGTCACACGAATCAGCGCACGGCCATCATATACGTTTCGAAGCTACTAAGGGAAGCGATGAAGAAAAAGCATTCGAGGCAGCAGCTTCGCATTTAAGAGGAATGTCATTTGAGGCCGCAGAAAAAATTTTTAACAAATCTCGAGACGAACACCGCATAGATATTTCAGCCGGCGGGCATACTGTGACTTTGGTTACAGAAGCGGACAACTATCGATTTGACTTTAAGCACTAATATACTGAAAATGAAAAAAGAATCAGTACTGCGACCGCATAACTAATATGTGGCTCCTTCTTTCACTTATCGGACCCATTTTATGGGCAGGTATCAATCACGTCGACAAGCATCTGATGTCGCGCTATTTCGACGATGTTCCGGCTCCGGTGCCGATCATGTTTACGTCGGCCTCAGCGGGACTTTTCGCGATCTTTTTCGGAGTCTTTTTCAAGGTTACAGATATTACTGCGATGCAAGCATTGATAGTGGCACTTTCTGGCGCAGGATTGGTTTGTGCGTACATACCATATATGTCTGCACTTCGAAATGAAGAAGCGTCTACGGTTGCGCCGCTCTGGCAGCTGATCACAGTATGTACCTATTTCTTGGGACTGATTTTCCTCCATGAATCCCTGACTCTTCACCAGCTTCTTGCTGCGCTCCTCATGATCGGAGCAGCGGTACTGTTTACGCTTGATACCAAAAAATATATTTTTAAAGCCCGAACATTCTTTTTAATGCTCCTCGGTTCGTTTCTGATCTCATGCAATATTGTCGCGTTCAAAGTAGTCGCGCTCCAGACCTCATTTACTGTTTCAGCTTTCTGGGAGTATATCGGAGCTGTCGGCGTTCTATTTCTTTTGGCATGCGTGCCATCATATCGGAAAGGTTTCGTAATGGTTATCAAAAAGTATAAAAGGCCGCTCCTCGGCTGGGCTTTTTCAACCGAAGCGCTCAATCTCTTCGCTCGACTTTCCGTAAACTATGCGGGGCTTCTCGTTCCCGTTGTGTTTGTTAATTTGGTAAATAGCACCCAGCCAATATTCATACTTTTGTACGGAGTCATCATGGCTCTTGTGTTCGGATATAAAAAAGATCTTGTCATCTTAAAGCGCGACCTTATTCAAAAAACTGTGGCCGCGCTCCTCATAGTCCTCGGCGCCTACCTGCTTTTCTTTTAAGGTATAATACTCGTGCGATGTATCACATCCACCATACTAATGCTCTTATTCTCAGCAGCCGAAACCGAGGCGAAGCCAATCGGGTCTTTACGCTGCTTACTCGGGAAATGGGATTGGTTCATGCGGTGGCCCAAGGAGTCCGTCTCGGCAAATCAAAGCTTCGCTACGCGCTGACAGATTATTCATATGCAAAGATCGACTTGGTAAAAGGGAAGGAGGTATGGAGAATCACTTCGGCTACGCCCGTGAATTCCTTTGCGCAAATACGCCAAAATCCCCGCGGCATCCAGCTCTTGGCGAGCGTGTCCATGCTCCTGCGTCGTCTTATTCGAGGAGAATCCGAAACTCAAGAATCTATTTTTGACGATACGCTGCTAGCGTATACCTATCTTGAAAGTGTTCCTCATGACGCTTCGATATATGAAGTTGTCGAGCTTGTATTGGTGCTGCGCATTCTTAAAATGCTTGGGTATATCAGCGATAACTCATTTGCAGAAGAATATACCAGTGCGCCGTTTGCTCCAGCATCTATTGATGTGGCGAGATTTGAGAAAAAGACTATCGTCTTTGAAATCAATAGAGCGTTGCGAGAGAGCCACTTGTGATATACTTTACGGTATATGATGTCCGAAGATAATGAAAAGCCGCATCGGCTTGATGATATTGAAAAAAAATTATATAGCCCCAATCCAAATGCGCTTCCAAAACGGCGTACAGGAATGCTGCATCAAGTAAACCATGCTGTTTCATCAGTGTGGAACAATCAGCACACCGTTGCAGCTGTAGATACCGTAAAGACGATATCTATGAAAACATCATTCTTCAAAAAATTCTTCATCGGATCAATGGTCTTTTTCACGATTGCTATCATGATCGGACTCTTCCTGTTCTTTGGCGGAAGCGGCGGTGTTTCTTCTGACAACGTCACTATCAATGTTCTTGGTAACGCATACACCCCCGGCGGCGAAGCATTGCCTCTCACTATTGAAATCGCAAACTCCAATCCAACCGATCTCGAGCTTGCTGATCTGATTGTGCAGTATGGACGAAACAAGCCAGATGTTACTGATCCTTCAGATATCGTTACAAACAGAATCCCAGTCGGAACTATTGCTGCAGGAAAAGCGGTAAACCAAAAAGTTGATCTCACGTTGTATGGGGCAGAAGGCACTAACAAGCAGGTGAAGTTTACACTCGAATATCACATCGCAGGTTCCAATGCCGTGTATCAGAAAGACAGAGTCTTTTCCGTTGTTATCAATACCGCTCCGATCACGCTTGCTATCGATGCGGCTACATCGGTTACAGCAGGACAACCGTACACTTTCGTAGTAAAGGTAACTTCAAACGTCCGCAAGGTTATACCTAACATGATGCTCAAGGTTGATTACCCAATCGGTTTTGGATTCTCAACCGCAGAGCCTGCCCCAACATACCTTTCCAATGTATGGAACTTGGGCGATCTCAATCCTGGGGAAACAAAGCAAATAAAAATAATGGGATCTATCACTGCTGAAGATGGCGAAGAGCGGTCATTCCGTGTCTATGCCGGATCGCAAAGCGATACTGACAGAAATGTCATCGGCGTCACATTTACTTCAGTTTTGCATACGGTGGATATCGTTAAGCCATTCCTCCAGGCAAAACTCAAAGTTAATGGCCAGCAAGGCGCGCAAGTTTCAGTCCCATCACGATCGACAATCAACGGTACAATCAACTGGAGCAACAATATCCCGGTACGAATTTTAAACGCTCGCATCTCAGTCAAGCTGACAGGTACGCTCATCGATCGTTCTTCGATTGAAGCTCTCGGAGGATTTTACAACTCAGTTGACAGCACTATTACCTGGGATCGTAACACCATGCCTGAACTTGCAAACGTAGAACCGGGTGCGAACGGATCGCTCGGATTTACCTTCTCTACTTTGTCTCTCTATCAAAACGGTGGATTTGTAAACAATCCGCAGATTATGCTGGATGTTTCAATTACCGGACAGCAGCCGCAAGAGGGAACCAATAGCCAGTCAGTGAACAATATTGAACGCACGATTATCAAACTTGGTACGGATTTTCAAATGACGGCAGCTGCTTCATATACTGGACAGCCATTCATCAACAATGGTCCGTTGCCTCCCGCAGCAAATAAAAAAACAACATACACTATCAAATGGACGCTTACGAGTTCGGCGAGCGATGTCACGGGCGTCCGAGTAAAAGCAACGCTCCCTTCATTTGTTCATTTCCTTAACGCTGTTTACCCATCAAACGCAAATCTCAAGATTGATCCGCTCACTGGCGATCTTATCTGGGATGCTGGAACAGTCACCAAGGGATCGGGATTCGGTTCCGAGCCTAAGACCGTATTTTTCCAGGTTGAACTCAGCCCTTCATCGTCCCAAGTAGGTTCAGTTCCTGTACTTATTAATGCCATGACGGCAACTGGAGTTGACTCATATACAGGAGCATCAGTTAGTTCTGGCTCGCGAGAAGTAAACACTCGACTCTTTAACGATCCCGTCTTCCAGCAAGGTGATGAGACTGTGGTATCGCAATAGTTTGAATTTCTTCGGAAATACAGTAAAGTAGTCCTATATGGCAGAAAAAGAAATGACACTCATGGAAAAGATCGAATCGCTCTGTAAGCGCCGCGGCTTTATTTTTCAAGGCTCGGAGCTTTATGGCGGCCTTGCTGGTACCTGGGACTATGGTCCTTTAGGAGTGGCACTCAAGAAGAATATCGAGCGTCTTTGGTGGAATCGATTCGTCGAATCCCGCGAAGACATGTACGGTATTGAATCTGCAATCCTTATGAACCCTCGAGTATGGGAAGCTTCAGGTCACGTTGCAGGATTTTCTGATCCGCTGGTGGATGATGTAAAAACCAAGAAACGGTATCGAGCCGACCACCTTCTCGAAGAAGCGGGAGTAGATGTCAAAGGAATGACTCTGACAAAAATGAGCGAAGAAATCCGAGCTCGAAAATTGAAAAGCCCAGAAGGCAACGATCTTTCAGATGTCCGCCAGTTCAACATGATGTTCGCAACGCAGATCGGTGCGGTTGAGGATTCTTCTTCAAAGATATATCTTCGTCCAGAAAATGCCCAGGGTATGTTCATGAACTATAAGAATATTTTAGATTCTCTTCATCCGAAATTGCCATTCGGTATCGCTCAGATGGGAAAGGCATTTCGAAATGAGATCACTCCTCGAGACTTTACATTCCGAACTCGCGAATTCAATCTCATGGAATTCGAATACTTCGTTAAGCCCGCTGAATGGGAGCGTCATTTCGAATACTGGAAATACCAGATGATCGAGTGGATCGAACAGATCGGTATTGATTCGTTTAAAGTCCATGAACTCGAAGTCGCGCCAGAAGATCGCGCTCACTATTCACTCCGCACTACTGACTTTGAATTTGATTTTCCATTTGGAAGAAAAGAATTGTACGGACTCGCGTGCCGAGGGGACTTTGACCTTACGCAGCATCAGAAAAATTCTAGTGTAAACCTGGAGTACCTCGACGAAGAAGCAGCGACTGACAGTCCAGACCGAAAATTCTTGCCATTCTGCGTCGAGCCAACATTTGGAATCGATCGCACAATATTGGCTGTCCTCGCTTCAGCTTACAAAGAAGATCTTTCAAAGCCTGACGATGTCCGCTCATACCTCGCCCTCAAACCTTCAGTTGCTCCCGTGATCTGCGCAGTTTCTCCGCTCCTCAAAAACAAGCCAGAGCTCGTTGCTATGGCTCGCCGTGTTTACGATATTCTCAAAACCGAGTTTGGCCGGGTTATGTGGGATGACAATGGAAACATCGGAAAGCGCTACCGCCGACAGGATGAAATCGGAACACCATGGTGCATCGTTATCGACTTTGATTCGCTTACAAATGACGACGTAACCGTTCGCGACCGCGACAACGGAAACCAAGAGCGAGTCGCTATCGGGGATTTGGTGGCGAAGATTAAAGAGCAGCTGTAGATGAAAGAAATCGAAGTTAAAGCATACCTCAAAGACAAAGAATCTGTAATCAAAAAATTGACTGACCTCGGTGCCACATTCGCCAAACCCATCCGTCAGGTTGATAGTGTTTTTGAGTGTGAGGAAAAAGTCTCAGAAAATGAGACTAAACACTCGGTGCGTATTCGGTACCTTGATGACGGCCGATGTATTTTCACAGCCAAGGATCGGATGAAGCAGGTGATGGCCAACTCTGAATATGAAACTGAAATCAAAGACGGAAAAGCGATGGAGCAGGCTCTTGCGCTTATGGGCTATGCAATTACCAGCACGCTCGATAAAGTTCGCCTAGTTGCTCACTATCAGGATTTGGACATCTGTTTGGACGATGTTGAGGAGCTTGGATCGTTTATCGAGGTGGAAAAATTTTCAGACGAAGATCCCCATCAAGTAGTAGAAGAATTATTTCAGTTTCTAATGACTCTCGGAATCTCAAAAGAAGATCAAGTGTTCGAAAAATATGACACTATGATGGAAAAATTACAAAAATAAAAAATAAAAAAATATGCAAAAAGGAATTGATTACATAGGCATTTCCGTTTCTTACTTTGTCCATGACGGCAAAGGAAATTACGTGATGCAAAAGCGCGGCGTGAATTGCCGCGATGAACATGGAAGATGGGATTTCGGAGGCGGAGGATTGGACTTCGGCATGACCGCTCTCGATCAGCTCCGCACGGAACTGCAAGAAGAGTTTTGTATTGAAAAGTACAAAGCAGAATTTGTTGGCTTTAATGAAACCTTTCGCGAAATAGAGGGCAAAAAAGCCCATTGGGTGCATCTGCACTATTTAGTGGAAGTTGATCCATCTGAAGTAAAGAATGGCGAGCCGCATAAGTTTGATGAAATCCGCTGGTTTAGATTAGACAATCTGCCATCTCCGCTTCACTCGGCGACAGCTGCTGACCTCCAGCAATTCAAAGACCAAATGCCATTCAGTTCATAAATAATTCAATACACAAAACCCGCCTAAGGCGGGTTTTGTGATATACTCTCCCACATATGCAGTATCACAAATCCAAGCTCAAAAACGGCCTTCGCGTCATCACAGTACCGATGAAGGACAATCCTACGGTCACAGTACTAGTTTTGGTGGAAACAGGCTCTAAATACGAAAATAAGCGCAATAACGGCCTTTCTCACTTCCTCGAACACATGTGTTTCAAGGGAACTGCAAAGCGCCCGAACGCCCACGCTATTTCAGCTGAACTCGACGGTATCGGCAGCCAGTACAATGCATTTACTAGCCAGGAATACACGGGCTACTATGCTAAAAGCGATGCAAAACATTTCAAGCAGGTTTTTGACGTTGTTTCAGATATTTATTTGAATTCAACATTTCCAGAAGCAGAAATGGAAAAGGAAAAGGGTGTCATTGTTGAAGAGATCAATATGTACGAAGACATGCCGCACCGACATGTGCAGGATTTGTTCATGTCGCTCTTGTATGGAGATCAGCCAGCCGGCTGGAACATTGCTGGTACTCGCGAGAATGTTCGCGCAATGACTCGCAAAGATTTCGTAGACTACAAGCATGCCCACTATGTTCCAAAAGCGACAGTGGTTGTCGTCGCCGGAAAGGTGAATGAAAAAATGGTTCAAAAAGAAGTGGCCGCTATTTTTGGCGGTTTGAAAAATACCAAGAAAGACACAAAGCTCAAAGTAATTGAAAAACAGACAAAACCAGAAATTCTCGTTAAGCATAAAAAAACTGACCAAACGCATTTTGTGCTGGGCGTGCGTACGTTTGACCTCTACGACAAGTCTAACCCAGCGCTGACGGTCCTCTCAACAATTCTTGCTGGCGGCATGAGCTCGCGCTTGTTTATCAAGCTCCGTGAAGAAATGGGAGTAGCGTATTATGTCCGAGCTGCAAACGATCCGTTCACTGATCACGGCTTCCTTGAAATTTCAGCAGGCGTTTCGAACAACCGTGTTTCCGAAGTCATTACTGAAATTTTGAAAGAATGCAAAAAACTTACAACTGAACTTGTTTCAAAAGAAGAACTCGCTAAAGTAAAGGAATATTTAGCAGGGAACTATAAACTCGAACTCGAATCATCCGATGCTTGGGCTTCATATTACGGCGGACAAGAAATTGTTCACCGAAAGATAAAGAATCTTGAAGAAGGGGAGAAGTCTCTTCGCAAAGTTACCGCGAAGCAGGTTCAAGAAATGGCTAAGAAAATTTTCACTAATAAGAATTTGAACCTCGCAGTTATTGGTCCGTTTGAAGATAAAAAGGAATTCGAACCAATTTTGAAGTGGTAACAGCCGCTGCCGAACTTATTTCGCTTTGGAGTCTAATCCTGTATACTCAATTATATGGAAGAACCACGACAGTACATAGTCAAAATTGAGACGAGGACGATCATAAATATCGTTATGATTGTTCTCTTGTTGCTCAGTCTCTATTACCTCCATGAATTGGTTCTTGTCATCCTTACATCAATTGTCTTAGCGTCATTCAATGAATCTGTAGTCCGCAAGCTTGCCGTGTACAAGATTCCTCGCACAATTTCCGTAGTGATTGTGTACCTCGTTTCCCTCGGCTTCACGTTCTCGCTCTTTTACGTTTTTGCTCCGATTTTGATTACTGAAGTATCATCTCTCGTTCAATCCCTCGGAAACTATTTGCCACAAAGCAGCGTACTCCAAGTATTCCAGCAGTCGAACATTACAAGCACACAAAATGTCATTACAACCGTATCAGGAACTACTTCGTCACTTGCCGATGTCATCAGAAGTGTTCAGACGCTCTTGAACAGTGCATCTGGTGGATTTGTCCAAGCAGTCACCATTATCTTCGGCGGCATGCTGAACGTTGTCTTGATTGCTGTTATCACGTTTTATCTATCGATCCAAGATCATGGTATCGAGTCATTCCTCCGCGTCATTACTCCAATCAAGCATGAAGAATACATCGTCGGACTTTGGAAGCGTTCAGAGCGCAAGATCGGGCTCTGGATGCAAGGACAGATGCTCCTCGGTATCATAATGGGCGTTATAGTTTATCTCGGCCTGACATTGCTCGGGGTAAAGTACGCATTGGTGATTTCATTGCTGACAGCGATGCTTGAGCTCATTCCGTTCGGCATCATTCTCGCCGGCCTCGTAGGGTGTCTGTTTGCATATTCTGTCGGGGGCATATCGCTTGCAGTCAAAGTCTTTTTCCTCTACACTATTCTTCAGCAATTTGAGAACTACTTGATTGCGCCACTCATCGTAAACAAAGTCATTGGGATCTCGCCGCTCGTTGTTATCCTCTCACTTTTGATTGGAGCCGAACTTGCAGGGATCTGGGGATTGCTTCTCGGAATTCCTGTTGCAGTTTGTTTGCTTGAATATCTTTCCGACATAGAAAAAGGGAAGAGTATCCGTTACACATCATGAACCAAAAACCTTTTTATATAACAACCACATTGCCGTATGTAAATGCTGATCCGCATGTTGGTTTTGCAATGGAATTGATCAGAGCTGACGTTATTGCCCGAGCAAAGAAGCTTCAGGGTTACGAAGTTTTTTTTAATACCGGAACTGACGAGCATGGCTCAAAGCTTTTCAAAGCGGCTGAGAAGGAAGGCATTCCAGTCCAGGAATATGTGGATGGCTACGCTGCACGATTCAAAGGCCTCGCAGAATTATTGGGCATAGATTCAAGCGTGCACTTCATCCGCACCACTGATGCGCATCATGAGTCCGCAGCTCAGGAATTCTGGAAACGCTGCGAAAAGAATGGCTATATTTACAAGAAAACATATCAGGTAAAATATTGCATCGGCTGCGAACTGGAAAAAACTGATTCAGAACTTGTGGATGGCAAATGCCCGATTCATCCAACATATGAAATAGAATTGATTGATGAAGAAAATTATTTCTTCAAGTTTTCAGCTTTTCAGCAGCCTCTCCTTGATTTCTACGCCAAGCATCCCACATTCGTCATTCCTGATTTTCGTTTCAATGAAATTCGCGCGTTTGTCGAACGAGGTCTTGAAGATTTTTCTATCTCTCGTCTCAAGTCAAAAATGCCTTGGGGAATTCCGGTTCCAGGCGATGAAAACCAGGTGATGTATGTATGGTTTGATGCGCTCGTAAACTATATTTCAACACTTGGCTGGCCGGAAAATACAGAGCAATTTGAAAAATTCTGGCACGGCGGAATGCCAACTCAATACTGCGGCAAGGACAACCTGCGTCAGCAGTCAGCAATGTGGCAGGCAATGCTCATGGCCGCAGACCTCCCAAACTCTCACCAAATCGTTATAAACGGTTTCTTTAACGGCGAAGGTGGCGTCAAAATGTCGAAATCCATCGGTAACGTTGTTGATCCGTACGCCGTGGTGGAAAAGTTTGGCCTTGATGCGCTCCGCGTATATGTACTTTCAGAAGTTTCAATGTTCGAAGACAGTCCTGTTTCTATGGATCTTATTGGAGCATCATACAATGCTAAGCTTGCGAACGGCCTCGGCAACCTCACCTCACGTATCATGAAGATGGCTTCGACCAACCTCGAAAATGCTCCAGAAATAGCCGAGTCAGAAACTGAGGGAACTATTTCTCGCCAGTATTTTGACTATCTTGATGGGTTTGAAATTAACAAAGCTATACAGATGGTATGGACTGAAATAACCGCGCTCGATACCTTGATCCAAGACAAGCAGCCGTTCAAACTCGTAAAAACAGAACCCGAAGCAGGAAAAGAAATCATCGGCGAACTCGTTACGCGCCTGTATACTGTTGGCCGCATGCTTGAGCCGTTTTTGCCAGAGACTTCAAAAATAATTAAAGATTTGGTAAAGGCAAACAAAATGCCAGATCAGCCGCTCTATGCCCGAAAAGACGAATTGCCGAAAGGCGATTCGGATCGAGCAGCGTGACACTCATAAATAATCATTACCAGGCGACACTAAACATATGAATTTTGATTTTATCGACATCCACTCGCACCTCAATATTTCTCCGCTTTCTGAAGACACAGAAGGCGTTTTGGCGCGCATGAAGGAAAATAATGTTGCCTCTATTACTGTTGGGGTAGATTTTGAAACTTCAAAACAAGCTATCCATATAGCAGAATCATTGGATTTGTGGGCAACAATTGGATTGCATCCCACTGACAATGACAAAGAAGTATTTAATTACGAGGCATATCTCGCACTTGCCCGGCATCCTGAAGTGGTTGCCATCGGCGAATGCGGCCTTGATTATTTCCGGAACCAAGATCCAGAAATGAAAACAAAGCAGGAGGCTTTGTTCCGCCAGCATATCAAGCTCGCACAAGAAGCAGGGAAGCCGCTCATGATCCATGCCAGACCAAGCAAGGGGAGCATGGACGCATATGAAGATGTTCTCAATATTTTAGAAAATATTCCTGAAGCTCCAAAAGCGAACTTTCATTTCTTTGTCGGCAATATTGAAATCGCACAACGCATTCTCGCGATTGGCGGAACTATGTCGTTCGACGGACCGATCACATTCACAACTGACTATGATGAAGTGATCGCATTTGTTCCGCTCGAATCTATGCATGCCGAAACTGATGCACCATTTGCCGCGCCTGCTCCATATCGGGGGAAGACGTGCGAGCCGTGGATGGTGATAGAGGTGGTACGCAAAATCGCACAAATAAAAGGGCTGTCACTTGATCAAGTCAAGCAACAGCTCCTGCAAAATGCTATCTCTTCTTTTTTTTCCTAACTCCTAACTTATGGGCAATGCGCTGGGGTATGTGGAATTTAGCAGCGGCGTCATCTTCCATTTCAACAACTGTTGGTTCGTGGAAAAAAATCCTTTCTTTGCCTCCGATTCCTGGGGCAACAACGATGTTCGCTACTGCGAACGCTGTGGTGGTAACTTTCATACAAAAAGAGTTTAGGTGAAGTATTGTTATATATTATACTACTTTTAATTTATTTGTCAATACACAGATAACTAGTGAAAGTATATATCAAGCATGCAGTAAAAACCATTGACAATACAGGTTTTTCTGCTAATATAACCACATCTCTCGTTTGGTGCACTCATTGCGTAGCTGCACTACATTTAGTCCGTAACGAGCAGACTTTCAGCCTTATTTTATAAGGTTTTAAGCAATCTATTATTTTATTAATAGGTCAGGCGGACTGCCTGATTTTTTTTATTGCATATGTCAGAAGACACACAAGAAAAAGACGGACGCGTGTATGAGCTCTCATACCTCTTCGTCCCGCTTCTAGCGGAAGAAACTGTTGCCGCATCATTCGGCAACTTGAAGGCCCTTCTCGAAAAGCACGGCGCGACATTCATCGGCGAAGAAATGCCGAAGATGATCGAGCTTGCATACGAAATGAGCCGCGTTATCGAAAACAAGAAAACTTGGTTCGACAACGCATACTTTGGTTGGATCAAGTTCGAAATCGATCCATCTGAGATCGCAGCGATCGAAGAAATCTTGCTCCGAGACGAGCAGGTTCTCCGATACATGACGCTCAAGACTGTTCGCGAAAACACTATGGCCTCAAAGAAGCCATTGCGCGAATACCGAAAGCGTACATCTGACAAAGCAGAAGGAGGCGAAGAAGCTCCAGCTGCTCCGATGAACAAGGAAGAAGTAGACAAGCAGATCGACGCTCTTGTCACTGAATAACCCAGGCCGAATTGCTTATTGAAATATAGTAAGCAGGTAGGTATACTAGGTACGTACTCATAGATATCAATTAAGTAATCAACAAAAGCACATATGTACATCAACAAAGTCACTATCTTGGGAAATCTCACTCGCGATCCAGAGATCCGAGCGCTCCCGTCAGGCATCAAGGTTGCAAGCTTCTCGCTTGCGACAAACCGCACATGGAAAGACCAGAGCGGCAAGAAGCAGGACGCAACCGAATACCACAACATCGTATCATTCGGCAAACTCGCCGAACTGATTGCTCAGTATTCAAAGAAGGGAAGCTCGCTCTATGTTGAAGGACGCCTTCAGACACGAAGCTGGGATGACAAGGCAACTGGCGAAAAGAAGTACCGCACAGAAATCGTCGTTGAGACATTCCAGTTCGGACCTCGCCCGGCAGCGGGAGGAGGGGACGGAACAGGAACACGAGTCTGGCGAAAGGAAGATGACGCCAAGAAGCCGGCAGCCGGCAGCGCTCCATCTGAAGACGAAGGAATGGATACGATCGAATACCCAAGCGAAGACATCAACGCCGAAGACATTCCCTTTTAATTATTAGCTCACAGAACGCATCAATGAAACAAGATTATTTCAGCTCAAACAACGTCAAGTACATCGACTACAAAGATGTCGATATCTTGAAAAAGTTCATCAACCCTAACGGCCGTATTTTCTCACGAAAAAAGACAGGCGTTACTATGAAGAACCAGCGCAAGCTCGCACTCGCGATCAAGCGTTCACGATTTATGGGACTTCTCCCATTCGTCGCGAAATAAAGAAACGCAAGAAAAAAACCGTCAGTCTCAGGGCTGACGGTTTTTGCGTTGTATTATGCGTTGCTAGTTAGCGTTGGTACAGTTTTTGAGCCGCACCGCGCCTGCCATATGGTACTGAGTACCTTCCTCTGGGGCCTTCGCCTCTGGTAAGTAATGTTGATTCAATCGTAGTGAGTTCAAACGATAATGTACATACTGAACCGAGTGCCTCTTTGCCTTTTTGTGAAAATTCTTTCAGAGAAGCTGGGTTTGTTGCCAAATCTCGCAGTGGAACTCTTTCTTCGCTGGTGGCTGAGTAGAGTACTGCCCAATACAGATTTTCAAACTTAGCTAGTTTCTTGTTGAATTCGAACGTAATAGTTCCATTTTTCTTCTCAACAAAAGATTCAATTTTTGTGATAAGGGTCATGAAAATATTCGCTGAAAGTTCGCTGTGCTTAATAATGATATCGGGCGACAGCGGAATGTTCCTGCAAACAATTCTGGTGCTTTCTTCAATATCAAATAAGCAGTTTTCAATCACTTTTTCTTCTGGTCCAAGTTTCAGCAATACCTTTTTTTTGCCGTCCTCTTTATCCTCTAAGCTACTCGCGCATTTTGCAGTCATGTCTGAAATAAACTCCTCGCAGCGTTCAGGGTGTTTAGTAAAGTGGCCTTGAGCAATGAGATAGGATTTTATTCCACCAAGGAATGCTTTGTTGAGCATTTCTTTTTTTTCTTCGTTGAAATCTCGCGAGCCGTTATAGAGATAGCTGATGCTTGGCCTGATGGTTGATACATCTTTACCTTTATAGGGGCTGTCTTTAGTCGCAACCATCTGTTCCAGGATAGGGGTAATGGTAGTAAAAACAGGCTTTTCATCTATCGAAAACGATAGGATGTATTTAATGACAATATTCATATGTATAATGGTTTTTTATGAAATTACCACATTTTTTGTTACAGGACAAGGGTTAATTGACAAAATAGGTATTTTATGCTACAATGCAAAAAAAACTATTTACCATGAAAAAAAGTATTCTTGCTGCGGCAATCGTAGCAATTACAAAAGACATGCGTGATAAGAGCAATGGTGAGAATCCGACGATGTCGGGATTTTTAAACCATGATCAGACCACGCTACCACAGACGAAAGAACTTCAGACAATTTTGTCGGCTGAGCCCGTGTGCCTCTCAAAGTTCTATGAGCTTATCGGCGTAACCTTCAATTCCGTGTATGAAATGGAAATGATGGCTAGCCTTGATCTCGGAAGAATTGCAGCAATGGAATTCAAGATTTTATTGCGCACTTTGTTTATTAACTATAAACAAGGAAGGTACGCTACTATGCCTGCCGTGTTTAGTAAGGAATGCAGAAGAGTATGCGAGCTGGCTGATTACCCATATATAGATATGGTTGATGAAATGGTTACAGATTACCTGGCTGAGAATGAAACATCGCCATTGTTTATAAGAAAAATATGGCAATTCTTGTTCACAGGCAAGAAATACTTAAAAACACAAAAGACGCGCTTGTTGCAGTATTTATACCAGCAAGTGAAGCAGCCTTCGCAGCCCGACCATCTAGCTGCCTATGCTATTGGATATTTTATGGAGCTTGGGTATGGCATTGAACGCCGGGGTGCAGCACCGAGAACTCTTCCTCAGTTGATATTGCAGCTTGAAGATGTGCTGTTTCTCGCGCGCCAGTGGTCATATTCAAAAGTGCCCTTTACTCTGGAGCAGTTTGATAGGCTCATCGGCTATTTTTTCGAGAATAGGAAACATCTGCGCATGCATGGGCATAATCTCATTATTTCCAGCATTATTTTAGATAATGCTTCACGTGCCCGCCGTTCGTGCATTGCTCAGAAGATTTCTTTCTATGAAGCACACATGGGAATAAAAGTAGCCCTGAATGCTGCTGAACTAGAAAGAACGCTGAACCTTTTAGAGATTAAAGACCTAACAAAAACAGCTACAGTTAGAAACCTAGTAGGAATTTTCCAGGTAGAATAACGTATAGTATTTTAGTAAAAAACAAAAACCCCTTCAAGTATTGAAGGGGTTTTCTTTTTGCGGGGTATTAGACTCGTTCGTAGTATTCTCCTGTTTCAGTGTTCACGCGGATCGTTTCTCCTGCTTCGATGAAGAGGGGAACGTTGACCACTGCGCCGTTTTCGAGCGTGACAGGCTTGTTGCCGCCTGAGGCAGTGTTGCCTTTGATTGCTGGAGGAGCTTCCTTGATCTTGAAGTCCATCTTGATAGGGAGCTTGATGCCGATAGTCTGTTCTTCTCCGTCGTTATCAAAGATGAGGGCGGTGACAATAGTATTGTCTTTGAGGAACTTTAGAGACTTTTCGCCGATAACTTTTTCATCGAGCTTAAAGCGGTTCTTTGGGTCTTCTGGATCTGAGAACCAGAATTCGCCGCGGTTTCCGTAGAGGAACTTTACTTCGCGCTTTTCAATATCAGCTTCCTGAACTGTGTCAGAACCCTGAAATGTTTCGTTGTAAGTGCGTCCAGTAATGATGTTCTTGAGCTTGGTGTGGTTCTGAGGCTTGCGCTGCTGCGTGCGGGCGACATGGGCCTCGAGGACCTCGCAAGGCTCGTTGTTATAGATAACGATCTTGCCTTCTTTTATTTCATTGTATTCAAGTAGTGCCATATGCGGTATTGATTTATTCCTTGCTAATGCCTTGCATTCTAGCCGAAATAGGCGAAAAAGTCCATAAAAACAGCCCTCATCAAAAGATGAGGGCATGGTTGTGAATATAGTAATCTTACCTTTCTTTAGGCAAAATTTCGTCATTGTTGAGCCACAGTGGCTTTGGTGTCGCTGCGAGGATGATTCCTTTTGCAACTGCAGGGCAATTGCGGTATGAGGTTTCGATCGCAACTTGGTTCCATTCCTTGAAGCCAATTACTTGGCCTACCGGAAGATAACGAAAGTCTTTGCCAGATGGCAGATCTTCCCAGCTTACTGATGCATAACCTAGCTTGCCGCGGATGATGCCCTTGCCGTCTGCATCGCTCCAGAACGCAACTACGCCGGTGTTTTGGCAGAGCAAGCCTTTGTCTACTGGTCTCGGTGTGGGCGGTATTTCAGTCGCTAAGGGTAAAAAATTAAGGATACCCAGAGTGTCGATATACTTTTTAATCTCAGGATAGTAATAGCTTATCCCGTGTACGAATGGCACATGCTGTTCATTGATCTTTTTCATATAGACAGTACCGCTGGCTATTTTTTGAGTTCGAAGGAAATACATATCGCACTGGGTAGCAAACGATGTTTGCCAAATCCTGTATTTTCCTGTTGTCCGTTCAATACTGAGCAGGCAGAGATTGTTTGCTCGTGGCTTTTGGGCGCGTATGTTCGGGTATTCTGTTACTAGCTGGCGGTAATAGATTTGATTCTGGTCTTGATCAAAAGCTGCCACATCGTAGATTTCCTTATTCTCATTTTCATAGAAAAAATAGAATTCGGTGTTGGGGAATGCTTTCTTTATATTCACAGGTTGAACTGCTTCTATCTTCAGGGCTTCATTGTCCCAAAGCAGTTCAAGCTGTTTGTCGCCTGGGCGTCCTACTATTCTACCTGCTTGCAATAAACGGCTTTCAAAGGGAAGTGTTTCCATGGTATAGCTGGTTGTGTTAAAAAATAGGTCTTTAAGCGAATAGTATAAGGGAAAGGACGGGGAGTCAAGTAGTACTATTGACATTGACATTCAGATATTATGATATAAAATGTGAATAATTACATTCATAACAGAAAAAGCAATCCTATGGCAAAAGTATCAACTGTTTACCTGCCTACTGGCAGTCTCACCATTTCTCAGGAACTTGATTTGCTTAAAAATGCCGCTTTGGCAGTGAACTTTATTACCTTGCCTGCAAAATACTGCTGGAAAGATAAAGATCCATTTAGGGACTATTTCGATGCAATTTTCGGTTTTATGAGCACCGCTCAGCATTTTTGGGAACTAATAAGCTTACAAGCATTCAGTCTATAAGTAGCGATAAGGAAAAACTTGTTCTCAGCGTGTTTGAGCGGACAGTAATGCAAGCCATTTTATACAAAGTTGTATTTAAAGAATTGGACGCCAAGCTAAAAATCGAAGTTTTAGCTGAATATTTAACAACAAAATGTACTGATGATGTTGTTAGTTGTATTTACGCCGGCTTAACAAAAGACTTCGAAACACAGATTAAAGAATGTGCTGCTAACGTTGTAATCGGTTGCGTAAAAGCAAGAGCGATTCTCGAAGACGGTACTGACTTTAAGGAAAGAGATGAATTTGAATAAAAGTAATAGTGATATTGTAAATAAAAACACCCGGCAAAACCGGGTGTCTTTTTTTTTGCGTGGTTATTCTCCAGAGCTTGCAACTTGGATTTCTCCAAATCGTGCGCGGATTTCCTTTTCGAATTCTTTGACGACTTTAGGATTTTCTTTGAGCCAAGTACGAGTTGCATCGTAGCCGCGGCCCATAGGGATTTTTTCGCCTTCTTTGTTTTTGTACGAGTATGATGAGCCGGATTTCTCGACAATGCCGAGCTTTTCTCCGAGAGCCATCATTTCGCCTTCGCGTGAGATGCCTTCGCCGTAGATGATATCGAATTCAGTCTGCTTGAATGGGGCAGCAACTTTGTTCTTGACTACCTTAACGCGAGTGCGTCCTCCGACAACTTCTTCGCCTTTTTTGATCTGAGCAATGCGTCGGATATCGAGACGGACTGAACAGTAGAACTTCAGAGCTTTTCCTCCCGGAGTTGTTTCTGGGTTGCCGAACATGACGCCGATCTGCATGCGGATCTGGTTGATGAAGATGACAGTTGTCTTGGAACGAGCAACGATAGCGGTAAGTTTGCGGAGTGCTTGTGACATGAGGCGAGCCTGTTTGCCCATGTGCTGCTGGCCCATATCGCCTTCGATTTCGTCTTTTGGAGTGAGTGCTGCTACAGAGTCGATGACGATGACATCGATCTTGCCTGAGCGAACCAATGATTCGCAAATCTCAAGACCTTGTTCTCCTGTGTCTGGCTGAGCAATGAGGAGTTCATTGATGTTTACGCCAAGGTTGCCTGCGTATACAGGGTCCATTGCGTGTTCTGCATCGATATATGCGCAAACACCGCCCGTCTTTTGAGCTTCGGATACGATGTGAAGAGCGAGAGTTGTTTTACCAGAAGATTCTGGACCAAAGATTTCGATGATGCGACCACGGGGAACTCCGCCGACGCCGAGCGCCATGTCGAGTCCGAGTGAGCCAGTAGGGATGACGTTGATATCTACTTTTGGAGCGTCGCCAAGCTTCATGATGGCGCCTTCTCCGAATTTCGTCTGAATAGACTTGATGGTGGCTTCAATTTCTCCGCCCATCTGTTTCTTTTCTTTTTCTTTCTTTTTAATCATAGGCTGGATTGCTTAGTTGATAATCGTTTCTGAGAGAGATGCTTGCGGCGATGGAGGAATGTTTGCAGCAGTTCGTGCTGTCGGTGTGTGATATGTATAGAGTGTTTCGCTTTTTGATTTTCCAAATGAATCTGTTGAAGCAACGGTGATGACGTTAAGGCCTGGAAGAAGAGCGATGGATTCTGAAAATGTACCAGTCGCGTCGAGCGGTGCTGGTCTTCCGTTGATTGTGATTTCTCGAGCATGTCCTGCGATTCCTGAAAGACTGAGGACAGGAGCATCAGTGTTGTACTCTATTGGAGCCACGCTGAGCGGGGATCCAAAAAGGACACTGCGTCCCTGATACAGGCTATAGGAAACAAGCACTATCAGAAATGCTAGTCCACCTCCGATTGTAAGCAATTTCTTTATATCTTCTCGCATATTCTCATGTTTTTCGCCTCGTAAGAGACATGCCTATTATCGCATGTTTTTTGAAACAATACCACCTGGGGATTACTCGGTTTTTTTGTGTCTGAATATTACTTTTTGATCTCCTTGACTTATGTTTAGATTGTTGTAGTGTAAAGGACAAATTAGGCATCTTGAAATGGTAGTTTAGTGACCAGAGCCGGCTTTGCAGTCCATTCTGGTCACTAAACTACTAAAAACATGAACGTAAAAGCACGCGAAGTCCAAGGAATTTGGAAAAAAAGATATGACCAAATTGTCTTGATGGCAAAGGAGGTAAACGCAACCGAATTTATTGATAAGCTGACCCGGTTTGTTAATCTCTCACCAGAAACAATGGTAGACAGCAAAATAATTTTAGAACTTACCGCTGGCTACCAGAATATAGCTACCGAGGCTAAGGCAAACGCTGGCATTGGCCTTCATTTAGATAAGGAAGAATTTTCTGAAGCAGCGGTAGTTGCGGCGGGAACATTCCAGGAACCAAAAAAGACTGAAGAACTTTTTAAAATCATTGATAAAGCCCTCGAAGTAAAAACTTTCAAGGCTGCGCATGAAGTTCAAATTATTTTAATGGCACTCCTGTTCAATAACCCGAATTTTATTCTATATTTGGAAAAAGTACTTGCTATTTATATTCAGCAAGGAAAAGTGGATAGCGTAGTAGCCCTCGCAGCTCAATTTTCCCGTCTACTTACCAAAAAAGAGTTGATGGTTCTAAAAAGGAAATGCGAACAGAAAGATAGAAAACAAGTTGATCAACTGATCCTGCTGGCAGGATGATATATAGATGATATATAGAAGAAGCAAAGAATTAGCAAAAAGCGGGACTACCATCCCGCTTTTTTATTTGCTTGTTTAATCTGTTATCCAATATTATCTACTGGTTTCTCGAGCACTTCGCGCGGTTTTGCACCGTTTCCTGCGCTCACGATACCGTGCTCTTCAAGCATGTCTATGAGACGTGCAGCACGGGCATAACCAATACCGAGCTTTCGCTGAAGGAATGATGTAGAGGCTTTTTGGGTTTCAATCACGATCTGACGGGCTTCCTCGTACATATCGTCGTCCGGTTCATCGCCAACGCCGTCTATTTGTGCTTCAAAGATTGATTTGTCAGCTGAAATGTTGCTTCCTGTGAGGTTCAGTTCGTTTTGGATCTCATCAGCGTAGTTATCGACGAGGAACTTAACAACTTTCTTAACTTCATCTTCTGAGATATATGCTGATTGGAGACGCTCCGGTGATGACATTTCGCCGGATGAATAGAGCGTATCGCCGGCACCGAGGAGTTTTTCAGCACCAGGAGTATCTAGAATAGTTCGTGAGTCGATTTGTGAAGCCACCTGAAGAGCGATACGAGCAGGGACGTTAGCTTTGATCAAGCCGGTAACGACGTTAACCGAAGGACGCTGAGTAGAGAGAATAAGGTGGATACCGACGGCGCGTGACATTTGGGCGAGGCGAACAATGCCAGATTCAAGTTCGCGAGGGTATGTTTGCATGATATCTGCCAACTCGTCGATAATAATGACGATGAATGGAAGCTTCTCAAGACCCCCTTCTTTCTGTGCGTCATCTTTGCCGCGCTTTTTGTTGTATGACTCAATATCTCGTACTGCTTCTTTTTCGAGCATGTTATAGCGTCGATCCATTTCTTTGGCTGCCCACTTGAGCGCGAGGATGGCTTTTTTAGGATCGGTGATAACTGGAGTGAGAAGGTGAGGGATCTTGTTATAAAGGGTAAGTTCCACTCGCTTTGGGTCTACGAAAATGAAACGAAGATCTTCTGGGCCGTTCTTATAGAGAAGTGACGTGATGATGGTATGGATGGTTACTGACTTACCTGATCCTGTTGCTCCAGCAATAAGCGCGTGAGGCATTTTTGCGAGGTTAGCAACGATAGATGTTCCAGCAACGTTTCTACCAAGGGCGAGCATGAGCGGCTTCTCTGCGTGACTGAACTTTTCATCAGCGAGCAGGGAAGCAAGCCCGACCATGGATTTTTCTTTGTTTGGGATTTCAATACCGACGAGGGACTTTCCAGGGATCGGAGCCTCAATACGAATTGTCTTTGCGGAAAGGGCGAGGGCGAGATCGCTTGAGAGTCCGGTGATGCGTGAGAGCTTAACACCTTGTGCAGGCTTGAGTGCATACCGAGTAATGGAAGGACCGACAGTGATCTCATCCATTTCAACTTCAATGCCGAAGTTTTGAAGTGTTCGCTTGATGATGTTTGAGTTTGCTTTGATGTCTCC
>CAZHJZ010000007.1:0-49024 GCA_964532495.1 uncultured Candidatus Saccharibacteria bacterium
CGCATGTACTCAATGTGTTTCTTCAGTTTTTCGAGCAACTCTTGTTTGTATGTTTCCATAAAATTGCATTAAAAAAACCGCCTTTCTGGGCGGGTCATCCTTGGACAGTCTCCGAAGCGATTGTAATTGATTGATAATAACGTAACCTAAACATAGGAGGATTATAGCTATTCATTTCCATTGAGTCAAGTATTGAAAAAGGTGTTCTCTCGCAACACGGGGCCGTCAAAAAATTGTATACTAGATATAGAGCTTATAATCAATCTAACTAATACAGAGGATAATCATGAAACAACTAGAAAACAAAGTAGCGATTGTCACGGGAGCCGGTTCGGGTATCGGTAGGGCAATAGCAGTATTGTATGCATCTCAAGGAGCTAAAGTTGTCGTTACAGATGTGAATGAAGAAGGGGGTAACGAAACTGTAGCGGAAATAAAATCCAAAGGAGGCGAAGCCTTGTTTATCAAAGCAGACACTTCAAACCCCGAGGATAGCAAGAATGTGGTAGAGCAAACAGTTGCACAGTTTGGCGGACTGCACATTGCTGTTAACAATGCCGGTATTGGAGGCCCATTGAAGCCCACAGGCGAGTATCCGATTGATGGCTGGGATAAGGTGATAGCCATTAATCTCTCCGGAGTATTTTATGGTTTGCGGTATCAGATTCCTGCCATGCTTGAATCGGGCGGGGGAAGCATCGTCAACATTTCTTCGATCCTCGGTAAGGTTGGAACAAAAGGTTCTCCTGCATACGTAGCTGCAAAACATGGCGTAGTCGGGCTAACGGAAGCTGCTGCTTTGGAATACGCAGACAAGAAAATTCGAGTGAATTCAATAGGACCTGGATATATTCTCACACCGCTCCTTACAACAAATCTCGATAGCACTGTTTTGAAAGCACTCGAGGGTGTACATCCCATGGGTCGGCTTGGTAAATCAGAAGAAGTCGCTGAATTAGCTCTGTGGTTAAATTCTGACAAAGCCTCATTTGTTACAGGTTCGTACTACACTGTTGATGGAGGATATTTAGCTCAGTAACGTTAAGTATAATCGCGCATTCTCTATTAAAATAAAAAACAGCCGAAAGTCGGCTGTTTTTTATAGTACGCATGCGATTATTTTGTATTGAGGAACTTGCTCAATTTTTCCAATTGCTGTGTAAATCCAGCTTGCATGCCTTGTACCGCCATAGTGGCGTCAGGGCCAGTTTTGTGAATTGTTGCAACAACAGTTACTTTGGTTGTGTTGCCTTCTTGAGAGAATGTTATATCCGTTGTCTGGTCAATTGTCGTTGTTTCCTTTTTCCCTTCTGTCCACGCTTGTGCACCGTACGCGAGATGCGAATGCGGTTCAATGCTGGTAAAAGTCGCCTGCATTGGCCAGAGCGTACCTTTGTACGGCCCCATGCCTTCTCCGGCTTCCATGACAATGTAAAACGTGCCGCCAACCTGGAGATCGACAGTGCATTCAGGAATAGTGACATTTTCCGGTCCCCACCACTGCTTGAGCAATGCTGGATTGGTCCAAGCTTCCCATACTTCTTCTACTGACGCATCATACGTGCGTTCGAGCGTAACTTGTTTGATCGGTTCCATAATTATTTTGATACTTTTTTAGCTTTTAATACTAAACCTAATTTATCAAGACGTTTGTTCCATAGATGGGTCAGTGCCTGACTCCATCGTTCTATCTCATATATTGTTTCCATATTGAGATGGTAAATACGATGTTTCCCTTGTTTTTCAACAGAAACTAATCGCGCTCCACGAAGCACTTTGAGGTGTTGAGAAACGGCAGGGGAACTCATATCGAATTTGCTGCCTATATCTGTTGCGGATAATCGACCCCTTTTTGCAAGCAGTTCTATGATGGTTCGACGTGTCGGTTCGGCGACTGCATAAAATATATCCATACGGTCATAGTAGGGGAAAAAGACAATTAAGTCAATACTTAATTGTTTGCTTTTAAAAACAGGGTTAGATCAACCCAAATATGGATCGCACGAGAAGCTTCTAAGTGATATAGTGGGAATACCTAAGGCAAGTCGGCAAACAATAAAAAACTAACTCATATGAACGAAGACAAAAAGTGGTATCAGAAAAAACGCTACCTTATCCCGACGGTCATTCTCAGTATTTGGGGTCTATCTAGCGCTTTCAGCACCCCTGACCAGCCAGTTGTTGTTCAGCACATCCAAGGTACTGTTTACACGCAGCCACTCCAGCAGCCAGCAAATGCGTACCAAGCGCCAGCTCCCTACAAAGCTCCGGTAGCACCGCAAACAAATACCCTTTCAAATAATAACTATTATACAAATGTAGACGGTAATAGTGTTCATGCACCTGCCTACGCCGATCAAGCTCCGGATGGGGCTACCGCACAATGCGGAGATGGAACATATAGTTTTAGTTTGAACCATAGAGGGACATGTTCACATCATGGTGGTGTGGCTGAATGGCTGGACTAATTGCAGAAAACCTCGATTAGGACTATGATAAATCGTGGTAAGAACGGGAGTCTAGAAATCCGCTCAGAAATGAGCGGATTTTAGTTTTATTATTTCTTGAGTATCTTTTCATTTCGATCCCCGTCGTGTCCAAATTAAATGATAATACTATTGCAGTTTTGCTATACTTATTATCATGGAACCAAACACACCAACCATCGTCTCATCGGGCTTTAAATTCGGCAGATTTTTCTCCGCAATATTTCTTTGTATTCTAGTTATTGGAGGAGGACTTATACTTGTCATTCTTAATTTACAAACGCAAAGGAATGGTTTTTTACAAGACCTAGCTTTTAGTTTTTATACTTTAAATTCAAACACGGGTGGGATGATATCTAATGTACTCTTCATCCTGATGATTATCTCAGGTCTCCTGTTTGTTTATTTTTTCTACAAGAAGAAATATAGCTACGCTGCTCTATTTGCAGGTATAAGTTTTTTTGCCATTGTTATTCCCACATGGTCTTTCTTGTATATCTATACACCCGGTGGAGGTCAACCCATAAACTCAGAACAGTTTTGTATCACTGACTTAGACCCATTAATGGCTGGCTGTCAGTAATTTAAAATCAGCATATGCAAAACCTACAATTTTCAACCACTATCAAAGCTCCTCGAGAAACTGTCTGGCACATCCTTTGGGACGACAAGACATTTCGCGACTGGGCGGGGATTATCGATGAAGGAACGTATATGAAGGGAGAACTAAAAGAAGGAAATGAAGTGCAGTATATTTCTTCCGGTAATGGATATGGCGTCACGAGTTTGGTTGAGAAGCTTATCCCCAACGAATTCGTATTGATGAGACACCAGGCGGATACCAAAGACAGCGGAGAAGCACTTCGAGAAAAAGAATGGACTGGCGGGGGAGAGAGTTATACCCTGACTGAACATGACGGGGTTACGACGCTTACCTTCGCAGCAGATATTCCAGCTGGAATGGAAGAATTGTTTGAGGATAGAATTCCCAAGGCATTGGAGCGGATAAAAGTATTGGCTGACAAGCTGTATTCCTAAAAAACTTGAGACAGAAGTTGTAAAACGTGCGGACTTTGAAACATTTCGGGCAGTATGCTCAATTCCAATTTTTCCTATATACTATAGTCATGCACGAAGGTATGCCAAATAGAAAATTGATTGACCGTGAAGCAGAAGAAAACCCAAGAAAAGCACCTAACTTAGACAAAATGGAGTACTTTCTTATGCGAGGACGTTTTGATGAAATGGATGCAACCCTCGAAAGAATGAAGGACTCCTTTGAAGATTTTTTTACGAGAATCATAGAGGAAGAGCCTGACTATGTGGTTCTCCTTGATAAAGGGGCACGACCATTCGGTGTTCCATTCGAGCGGTATTTAAACACGCTTAATCTAAAAAAGAAACCGAAAGTTGTTTTTTGGAATGACAGTGGTTATAAATATCACAATTCTGAAACGGAATCAGTAGACGAAAAACTCTCTCGAGAATATAAAGAAAGAAAGGATTTGCATGATAAAAAACTTTTTTTTGTCGACGAAACATTTTCTGAAGGCAAAGGGGCTGGGCTGCTCAAAAATTTTTTTGATAGGAATGAAATCAATGGACAATACTTTGCCTTTTCGTTTGCTGAGACAAGTGATGGTGATCAAGGAGACGACGCTTTTGATGATAAATTCGGTAATGACAAGCGATTTCATTTATATAGGAACAATGCAGACCTGACTCTGTTTACCAAGGAGGTAGCTAGTCTGTATGTTGCTGATATCACAAATTCTGAGAAAAAAACAGGAAGGCGTTTTGAATATGTCGATACTGATGCGCCATATAAATCTGCAAAGGCTCTAAAGGTTGATGCTAAACGGCCGCAAGATTATGTTCCTCAGTCGCAGGATGAACTGCACGAGATGAAAAAATTTGCGGAGGAAATTCGACGCAAGACTACTGACGCCATATACAAAAAACTTCAGGAAATGGATCTTCATAAAACAAAAGAGTTGCAAGAAGATCTCTTGTATAAGGAGGAGGCGTAGGTATTGTCTGAGGAAGCACTATGCGTCAACAGCAACCTTTTTCATTGGCGGTCGGATAACGATAAATCGCTTCTTCCATGCTTTCGCAAAATCATCCGTTGAAATTTCTTTCTGTCCTGTTTTTGCTGCAGGGTCATTGTAATACACAACGTGGTCAGAAATGCCGTCGATCACGATGAGATGGGGAATCTTATTTTTAGGATCAAGCTTGTAATGCACGGATGCAATAACAGGTCCTGTTTCAAGCGACTTCGTAAGCTCCGCAAGGGCTACTTTTGAACTCGATGTTCCGAGGTCGTATGTGGTTCCCGTGAGGTTGTATTTTTGTGCAACCTTAATAAGCCCGTTATATGCCCAGCCAGACTTGTCGGTGTATGCTCCAACAGAAAGACCTTCTTTGAGCAGGGTATTTACCGAAGGAACATCTTCCTTATAGAAGTCTATAACCATGGCTAGGCTTGTTATGCCGCAGCCAACTTTTTGCCACTTTGGGGCAGTAATATCTTTAAATTGAGAGTAAAAGGGGACATTCGAGACTACCTGAGGGATATTTGTAAATGGTATCATCCGTCCATCATTCCATACTTGGACATTATACGCAAGCTTTGTCTAGGGCATTATTTTTGAATCGTGATAGAATTTAAGTATTAAACATAAGTATCATTATCACATATGTCATTCGATCAATATCACGAGCCAGTTGAAGAATTGAGCCAAAAGACACGGACATTTGCCCGCATGATCATGGGTCTTATTGAAGAAGCGGAAGCCATTGATTGGTACGAGCAGCGCATGAGCGTGGAGAAGAATAAAGAAGCAAAAGCTATCATGGAAAATGCCCAGAAAGAAGAATTCAAGCACTTCGGCATGGATTTGGAATTTTTGCTCCGTCAAAAGCCTTTGTGGCGAGAAACATTGAAAGGCATTTTATTTACAAAAGGAGACATTGTTAAAAAAGGAGAAAAGGCTGAAGAAAAGGCAGATTAGATTGTATTGTTTTCTTATTTCTTTATCGCCGGCAGCAGTTTTTCTTTTCGAGGTTTGAGTATGAAAATCGTCATGAGGGTGTTTATGATAACCATGACAATAGAGTGAAGTACTGTCGCAATGTTGTACGCTTGCAGTGAAAAAAGTGCGAGCCCGTGGCGAGCTACGTTCATACCATAGAGAAGCGGAGTTTCTGTTTTTGGCTGCTTCCACGTTTTGCGAAGTGTAGGGATAAACGCGACGAGGTCAATCATAACAGCAATAATCACTGAGATGGTTGCGTCTTTTGTCAGTGCCCATGGAATGAGTCCGAGCAACGCAATTACCAAAAAAACGGTATCAATTTTCCGAATATGCTTGAATCCGTTTGGAAGTACAAAGAAAAAAATAGTAATCGTAAAAAGTTCAGATACTCCAGTCGGAAGAGCCCCAATACCAGCACCTTTGGCAACTTGTCCAAAAAAGACAATACAAGAAATAATGCTCCATACGAACCATGTATACGCATGAGGCTCAACGCGCTTCTTGATAACATCGATAAGATAGGGGATATTACCTACCACGGCGAGTAGCGCTGCGATTATAGCAATAGTTGTTTTCATCTGTGCGAAGTGTACCACGACACAACATTTACTGTATCTAATACCGCACATGAAGCCTAAATGATTGACTGATACCCCCAGGGGGTATACACTGTATTTATGCACGATAATAAGCAAAAACTCATCCGAAGACTGAAAATCCTCGAGGGACAGATGCGTGGACTTCAGACAATGGTCGAAAAGGATACTTATTGTATCGATGTGATAACACAGACTTCCGCCATAAAGCAGGGTCTTTCCGGCGTAGAGGATATTCTGATGGAGGGTCACCTCGGTCATTGTGTGGTTAATCAGATCAAGAAAGGGCAGACCGAAAAGGCAACCAAAGAGATTTTAAAAGTATATCGCTTAAAGAGAAAATAAAATGAAACATACCTGCGAAAAATGCTCGATGGAAGCAACATTTCTCAAAGCTGGAAGCGATGGGATGGTTCATTACTATTGTGATCACCATGCCCCTGAAGGAGCGCATCGAATAGGCGAAAGTCCAAAACCAGAAACAGGTTTCAAAAAATTCTTGCCGCTGGTTTTGATCTTTGCTGCGATCATTCTTTTTACCAGTATCACGACATACATACACGGATTCAGTCTGGAGTTTGCGATGCGAATGATGATGGGTTCATTCTTCGCAATATTCGGCGGATTTAAAATATTCAATTTAACACCATTTGCTGATGCTTACAGCACGTATGATATTGTCGCAAAACGATCTCGAACATATGCTTTTATATATCCCTTTCTCGAAATCATCCTTGCGGTATTGTACTTATCAAACATTGGTGGTATCTATCGTGACATCTTCACATTTATCCTGATGTCGGTAAGCTCAATCGGTGTTATTCAGAAACTCTATCAAGGTGAGGAAATACCATGCGCATGCTTAGGAATGGTATTCAAAATTCCTATGACATGGGTAACGCTTATAGAAGATGTCTTGATGGCAGTAGAAGCAGCAATAATGGTCATTATTGCGATTAAAAAATAAAGGAAGTTTGCTTATCAGCTTAATATAAAAAATATGAACAACAATACTACAACTATAGTTAGTGCAATCATTATCTCACTTGCAATCGGAATCTTGGGAGGATATTTGGTTTGGGGAAGCCGTGAAGCCAAAGCTCCTGTCGTGAATAATTCTGGCATGCATGCCATGCCCGATGGCAGCATGATGTCTGACGATGGTTCCAGCATGGCTTCAATGATGGACTCAATGAACGCAGGACTGATCGGAAAAACAGGGGATGCGTTTGATCAGGCATTTCTCGCTGAGATGATCGTTCATCACCAAGGCGCAGTGGAAATGGCAAAACTCGCACTCACGAACGCAAAACACCAAGAAATCAAAACATTGGCAGAAGGCATCATCTCAGCCCAGAATAAAGAAATTGCAGAGATGAAGCAGTGGCAGAAGGAGTGGTTTGCTAAATAGAAGTTTAGATACAAAAGGCGCCCCGAAGGGGCGCCTTTTGTATTGGCAGCGTCACTTAATTCCAAATTTGCTATACTCGACACTATGAGCACGCTTTTTCTTGCAGCCTTCATCGCCCTCTTAGGAGGAATTGTTCCCGTATTCGCAAAAATCGGTCTTGAGGTATTTCCGCCATTCATGCTTATTTTCCTGAGGTTTTTCTTTGCATTGCTCGCGTTTATACCCTTTCTAAAAGTACTCAAGATTGATCGAACGCTTATAGTAAAAAAGTGGAAGCCACTGCTCTTGGTTGGCATCGTATCAGCACTCAATCCAATAATTTTATTTATAGCTCTTACGTTTACTCAAGCGTCAGTTTCACCATTCATCTATGCAATTGTCCCTGCTCTAACAGCGATGTATCTTGTTGCGTTTCAGAAAAAAAGTTTCTCGCCAAAGGTTTGGATAGGAGTTGCTTTGGGCTTAGTGGGCGTTTCAATCATCATTCTGTTGCCGATGCTTGAACGCCAAGGGCTTACTACTATTTTGGGAGGCAATCTGCTGATCCTCGCTGCAGCCATAGCATTCATGTTCTATGGAATTATCTCAAAGCAGTATCAAATGAAAGAAGATCTTTCCTCGGGAGCGCTGACATTTTCTTTTGTCGTTGTTACCTTGGTGCTTAGTATTCCTTTTGCTGGGTATGAAGCTATGACTTCATTTTCCTTAAATTCTGTTGGTTGGCAGCATATTCTTTCCGCTGTCATTATCGGTGTATTTGGCACAACAATCTTTTATTTCCTCTATCAAAAAGCAATACGAATGGATAATGAAGTCACTGCTTCTTTATTTACATTCATTCAACCGGTGGTTACTCCACTTTTCGCATTCTTCCTTCTGGGAGAACGAGTACCGCCGCTGTTCATATTGGGTGGAGTACTCGCTATTATGGGAGCGTACCTGGCGGGGAATAGGAAAGAAGTTGTTCGCCGCTAATCCTAGTTATTTATAAAATAAAAAGCCCTTACCGAAATAAGGGCTTTTGTTTTTTCTAGTGCTAAAAATATTAATTCATATTTATCTTGGCATACCGCTTGATCGTCACATCGTAAAATCCGTCCACTCGTCCGATCGATATCCCCACAGAATTTTCTCTTCTGTTTTCTAAATTGGGAATAAGGAATGTGCAGTTTGCTTTCCTGCTGTTGGGGGCGAATTTCCAGCGAGCGAGTTCTGTGAAGCTTGAACCAAAGGCGCTGGTTTTTTGAGAAATAATGATCCCCTGAGTTGAGGAGAATGCGGTGATATTCATAACATATGCTGTGTATTCAATCGTGCTCTCATCGCCACCAATAGGACCTAGTGACTTCCGAGTGTCTGAAAGAACAAAAAAGTTAGTGAACATTTTTTGCCACAGATTCACATCATGCCCAGACATGCGTATATTGAAAGATCCGTAGGGTGTCGCCTGGTGATCTTTTTCGTTACCTACAAACGTACAATTTTCCGGCTGAGAATACTGAGGGAATGTTAGGGCAATAGATTTTACAGTAGTTAGGTCAAGTGGTGCATGTTCCAGGCAAACGATTGGCCGGCACATATGCTCGTTAATGATGATGCATTTTTCTGCATGATTATAGTAGACATCGAGGAAGCTCGGTGGAACAATGCCGCTTTCGTATTCCATCTGGGGAATTACTTCAGTATCGGTAAATATTCCATTTACTAATGGTTGTCGCAGCATCGCAATAAATTGCTCGCGCTTTGCATAGCCTCCTGTGATACCCATAATGATGGCCACATAGCTACCGTTCGGCACCAGAGCTTTCATTTGCTGTGTTAATTGGCCTATCTGGTGTTCGTATTCGCCTTCGTAGTTTCTGTGCATTGAACGAGGGCTTATATGGAGCAAGCATGAAGCCGATGCCGTTTCATTTGATCCATACAGAAGTACAACTGCGCATTGCTGCGCATAATATGTTACTTTCGGCGATTCATTCACTGCTGAACAAAAAATTGTCGCCGGAACATTGTCGCTCTGTATCACCACCTCCGCATGTTTCTTGATTGCGTTGATACCTACATCAGTGGTTAGGGGATATGGGGTTGAGCACATAGTTATGTGATGTCCTGAAATTGTCATTGATTTGTTTTTCATACTTGTGTATTTAGTTGTTAATTTTTTTTGTTTCTTTTAGCATATCCTGTGGGAAAGGGGATGTTAAATTTTTTATCAAATTAAACATATTTGTATCTTTTTGTTATAAATGATAGATTGTATCTATGATCAAGATTCAGGATGTCGTGCGAGATATTGTGTATAACGAAGAAGAAGCCCTCTATGCTCTCGCACAGGGCTACATGAACCTTTCCGCATATGCAAAGAGGATCCGCAAAGAAGTAGAAAACAAATCCAAAAAGGACGTCCATGTTCCAGGTATTGTCGTCGCCCTTTCCCGTGTGCAGGGCGAACTAAAGAAAGTACATCCGCTCATTCAGGATATACAGATAAACAACATCACGACAAAATCTCCGCTATCTGAAATAGTATTCGATAAGACTCCGGTCATACTCTCACGGCTTTCGTCATTGTATGAAAAAGTAAAAACTACCAGCGATGACTTTCTTACCATGACGCTTTCAACAGGAGAGGTGACTGTCATTTGCTCGGATAAGATCAAGGATGCAGTGCTTAAGCATTTCAAGGAAACACCACGCATGATCGAACCAGGACTGGCATCACTTGGAATTTCCATTGATCCCAAATATTATCCTATGCCCAATATCACATACTCTTTGATACGAAAGATCGCGCGCAAACGCATTCCACTCGCTGAAACGATAACAACCCATACAGAAATTATTTTTGTGTTTCCCAAGAACAGTTTGCCAGAGGTTTTAGAATTGTTTCAGTCGTAGATCCTTCTGTTCCCGAGTGGTTTCTTGTTAGACAATTCACTCTAGAAGCCTATAATAAGCCATGTGTAACAACCAGGTAGTTAGACACAGGTTTGAATAATCATAAATTATGAAAATAAATAAAATCATTGAGACAGTCATATATTGTGACAACGTAGAGGAAATGTTTGATTTCTATCAGGGGATTTTTGATTTTGAAATCGTGCATAAGTCATTTCCCAGAGGAGTATTTTTCCGCTGTGGCGAAAGTATACTGGCAATATTCGACCGCTCAATGACATCACAAGAGGGTCAATTGCCTCCACACCATGGAGCTACTGGCGCTCAGCATTTTGCATTTGAAATTCCAGATGATGAATATGAAGTATGGAAAAATCGTTTTACTGAGAAAGGAATTGAAATAGAACAGGAGATCACTTGGCCTACCCGAAATAACGAAGCAAAATCTTTCTATTTTAGGGATCCTGCAGGAAATAATGTCGAAATAGCGCAAAAGAAACTTTGGAATCCGGAAGGGTTTAAATTTTAATATTGAATTCATATGAAACTCCTCCACACCATAAACCAAAATCCTGCAGAGCCAGAGGACTACGAAATCCGTAAAACTGTGCGGCTTGTGATCGTTGACGAAAGCGGTGAAAATATCTTATTTTTCGGAACGCACTTTCCAGGCGGAGGCGTAGAGGAAGGCGAGACTGATGAAGAGGCTGTTGTTAGAGAGGCCATGGAGGAAGTCGGCGCACGCGTTGAGATTGTTGAACCGATCGGGGAAGTGATAGCGTATCGCGATTTCTTAAAAAAGAAATACGTCGTTCACGGATACTTCTGCAAACAAATCGGGGACTTTGAAAAACCGACGACGACAGATGAAAATGAAATGACTGAGAAATCAGAATGGATTCCGCTCAGTAAAGCCGTTCAAAAATTTGAAGAATTGATAGAGCTTGATTCTCAGGGCATGACGTTTCCGATAACCGATGATCTTATACAGAGCCGGTTGCATAACCGTGGGGCATCGCTTGTGATATTAGAGGAATTTATAAGGATGAAAAATGGCTAACCTTGCTTTTAAAACGCTAACTGGTAATTCCGAACTCGTAAGCGAGTCAGTTTTTCAAGCTGCGCAAACAATGGATCTTCTTGAGGCGATTCACGTTGCCGAAATTGATCCTGCGTTCATGGGCGGAAAAGAATTGTGCGAAGAGTACGGTATTAATCCGAACGAAGGAGCAAATTGCGTAATCGTCGAAGCTATGAGAAATGACAGTTCAAATTTTGCTGCAGTCATTGTCCCAGTGGGTTATCGTGCAGATCTGAATGGGTTTGTGAAAAAGCATCTTGGGGCAAAACGAGTTTCGCTTGCTCCGCTAGAAATAGTTTTGAAAGAATCAGGCATGGAGTATGGGAGCATTACTCCGTTCGGTTTGCCGCCCGTGTGGAAAATTTTGGTAGATAGCCGGCTCATGGATAAAGAAAGTATTGTTGTAGGTGGAGGAAAACAAAAATCAAAACTTTTACTGCCGACCAGAATTCTCGCAAGTCTACCTAATGTTGAAAGTATCCAAGATCTAAGCAAACCACTTTCGGGTTGATATGCCGCCTTCTTTTCTCTATACTGCCTCTACATGAGGAAGGCCAATACCTATGAATCTATACAGCACGTCATCGAGCACATTGTTTCACACAAACTCGAAGCCCATTCGCTCCAAGAATTGGCCTCTTCGCTCGGTGTCAGCCGCGGGCATTTGCAGAAAGTCTTTACGAGCTGGGTGGGAATCTCGCCGAAACAATTTGGGCGGTATTTGAGCTTGCAGTATTCCAAAGAATTGCTTGCACAAAACAAAACAACGACAAAAACTTCAGCCAAGGCGGGACTGAGCAGTTCTGGACGTCTCTACGATCTCTTTGTCGATATCGAAGCAATGACACCGGGCGAGTATCAAAATCAAGGAGAACACCTCACTCTAAACTACTCACTATTTGAAACACGGTTTGGGCTGTGCCTGGTTGCTTCAACACCGCGTGGCGTCTGCAATATTCTTTTTTCAGATTCAGAAAAAGATGCGTTGGCGGATCTCAGATCCCGCTGGCCGAAAGCGAAGCTTATTTCAAAAAAAGTTGCATCACATCGAGAGATCGAATCGTATTTCAAAGGCATTACTCCGAAATCTAACATAAAGCTTCATCTCTACGGAACCAATTTCCAGATCAAGGTTTGGGAAGCCCTGCTTTCAATTCCCGAAGGGAATATCGCGACATATGGTGACATTGCAAAAAAGATCGGTAATGAAAAAGCATCCAGAATAGTCGGCGGGGCGATCGGAAGCAATCCTGTCGGGTATCTGATACCGTGCCATCGAGTTCTCAAATCTACGGGGGAAATCAGCGGCTATCGATGGGGAGTGGAACGAAAACGGGCAATGCTTGGATATGAGGCAGTGCGGAAAAACGAGAAATAATCTTGCACCGCATACTACCTGTTTCTGATATACTGCGAATATGAAATACATAGACCTCACCCATACGCTCTCACCTGATATCCCAACTTGGGACGGAACCTGCGGATATAAGCTTTCAATAGAAACTGACTACAAGGACTGTACTCCTCCAGATTTTTTTCGTACGCAGCAAATCGAAACAAAAGGCGGAATGGGAACGCACATGGATTCGCCGTCTCATTGCATCGAAGGAGCTGAAACGATTGAAAAGCTCTCTCTCGAAAATCTGATCACGGACTGTGTTGTTATTTCTGTCGAGAATGAAGCAGATGAAAACTATGTCATCATGCCAGAAGTTGTCGAACGTTTTGAAAAAGAACACGGAACTATTCCAGTAAATGCTTTTGTGATTTTTTATACTGGCTGGAGCAAGCACTGGGGAACTCCGGAAAAATATCGCAATGAATTCAAATTTCCAAGCGTGCATGAGACTACGGCAAAAATCCTTCTCGAGAGAAATATTGCCGGTCTCGGCATAGATACGCTTTCTGCAGACACTGGCAAGCAAGGCTTTCCCGTCCACCGGGCGATCCTCGGAGCAAGGAAGTATCTCGTAGAAAGCATTGCCAATGCAGGTGAATTGCCACCAGTTGGTGCAACTAGTTTTGTATTGCCGATCAAGATCAAAGACGGAACTGAAGCACCGATCCGCATTATTGCTTCGGTGAAATAGTCAGAGCTGCTCGTTTTATGCTTCGCAGGTGTTTCTGCCTAGTGCCGCATTGAGTGCGCACCACCCCATGACCGCTTCAAAGAGTGAGAAACCTGAGAAGAATATGAGAAGGGGGTTCCATGTTGTAGTAATTGCTAAGACGAGCAATCCGATGCCGATGAGGAATCGCAATATTCGGCCGGTTGAATTTATATTTCGAGGAGCGCTGTGCGGTGACTTTTTTGCGTAGCGTTTTAGGATTGCGCGATATATCAGTCCTGCAATGATAGCAAGAAGATACAGAGCGATAATTTCTCCATATCCAAACGGTGAAAGGATAAAGTCTACTGGAAGTTTCTCAAAAAAATCTCTCTTGAGTTTAGGAATCGTTGTAAGAGCATGGATTCCTTCTTTCAAATCAAATTTTTCAATTTCTCCAATTGCGAGCGAATATTTGCTGTCGTTGTTGCTGCTCCAGACGGCGATTTGATATTCTCCTGCTCCGGCACGAGCTTTGTATTCAGGTCCTTTTAGGTAGTAATCATGTCCGAATTTTTCATAGAACCCAGACCACTCATAACCCATTCCACTCAGTACAGCTACCTGGTTGCCGTCTTTCACGATCACTGCGGACACGTCAGCTTTTTGGTTATCGATATCAGGGACAAGCACATTTACATATAAATCAAATGCTTTAGCCGCGTGGATAAAATAGATCTGAGGGTCGCCGGTAAGAGTGCTGTAATACGCTTTTGAAATTTCTGGATCAATAATTGTTACCGGTGTTTCGGTCACGATGCGAGGCTGGTGAGCAGAAGCTATGCCTGGCAGCCAGATGCAAAATGCGGCGAGGCTAGCAAGGAAGATGTGACGTATGTTTTTCATATGCTAATTATGATCCTATTAAAAAGAATGACAAGGAGTAGTAGAGATCCAGCATATTTAGTGATTTGTTGACTATTCCTCAATATGCTCTATGATGAAGAAAAACATTGTAAAACAAGGTTACGGAACGAGATGAGCGGGCTTTCCGTTTATTTTGCGTTCCAGTAGCTACAAAACCCATTATGTATGTGTGCAATTATTGGAATCTATGGACAAGGATTGAACGTTCCCAGCCTTATGTTTTTTGCCCTCGAAGCTTTGCAGCATCGCGGACAAGACAGCTCGGGAATGAGTGTGGCTAACGGGGAAAAAATATTCTCGTATCGCGGAGCAGGTTTAGTTAAAAGTGTTTTTACTTTGCCAACGCTTAAGTTTTTAAAGGGCCATATCGGAGTTGGTCACAATCGATATACAACCTCGCTTGATGCGGGACTTGTAAATGCGCAACCAGTTGTGATTAACGAAGAACTAACCTCAAAAAATAAGCATCGGGTTAAAGGAAATGGAGGTACTGTTGTGGTCGCACATAACGGCACTATTCCTGATGTAACGTTGATGAGTGCGTTTTTAAAAAGTAAAAACATCCCAATTGAGAAATGTTCTGACTCGCGTATGATGGCTTTGGTTATCTCGGTCTACATGCAAGAAGGTCTTGCCTTGCCGGAAGCACTCAAAGCATCTCTACCGCTTTTTACTGGAGCATATTCGCTCGTTTGTTCCAATGAGACTACATTGGTTGCAATGCGCGACCAGTGCGGTATCCGACCACTTTCGATCGCACGACTTGGCGAAGGCTATGTTATTGCTTCAGAGACCTGCGCGTTTCGACCTATCAAAGCGCAATTTTGGAGAGATATTGAACCGGGAGAAATGATCGTGATAAATGAACAAGGTTTGCAAAGCGAACAAGTGTTGCAGAAAAATCCGAAGCTCGATATGTTTGAGCTTGTATATTTTTCTTCTCCAGCCTCGCACTTCCGCAACGAAAACATTTATCAGATCAGAAAAAGATGCGGTGAAGAACTTTTTCAGCAATGCGGTATTGTGCCAGATGTAGTTTTCGCTGTTCCAGACACTGCTTCACCTGTCGCTGTGGGCTATGCTCAGGCTTCGGGAGCTCCACTTGAAACTGGAATTATCAAAAATCCCTTCCATAGTACTCGGTCTTTTATGAACCCTACCCAGGAATTGCGAGAACTTGCAGTACGAGCCAAATTCACTCTCATCGAAAGTATTTTTGAAGGTAAGATCGTGGTGATGATAGACGATTCTATTGTTCGCGGCACAGTGTCAAAACAAACCATCAAAATGCTGTACGAAGCTGGTGCCAAAGAAGTGCATTTCCTCGTTTCTTCACCTCCGGTGAAATTTCCCGACTTCCACGGCATAAATATTTCTAAGCAAGAGGATCTGATAGCAGCAACCAAAACCAGGGAAGAGAGCAGAAAATTCCTTGGAGCAAAGTCGCTCCACTATCTATTGCTTGAGAGATTAATTGTCGCAACACGTGCGCAGAAGGATGTATTTTCCACCGCATGTTTTACTGGCGAGTATCCGATCTCTATCGGTAATAGAGAAAAAGATTTTACGTATAACGTTCCTACTTCGTAATTATATTGATATAACTTCAAACGAGCTCCTGATATCCAGGGGCTCTTTTTTATTGCCTATCGGTAGTATGCAGTTAGCTGGTATACTCATGGTATGAAATATAAGATTAAGCTGAATTTAGAATAAACGACCATGCAGACATATATCGTAAAAATTACCACTGTGGTAAAAACAGAAGTTACGTATTTCTTCACTGAGATTCCGAAGAATGCCCGAAGGGTGATTACTTCGAATATTTTTCAGATGATCTCAAGTCCGCTCCTCTCGCTTTTTATCAGCGCGTTTATTTGGACAACGACCCATTCTTTTCTCACCATTGCAGCGTTTAATATTGGAAGATACGCTTTTCATCCAGTAGCTTTTTACATCAGTGGATTATTGCTCCGAAGAATCAATATTAAAACAATGTTTGCCGTAGGGGCAGTAAGCGGGGGATTGGCAACGCTCTTGATCGTAAGTTTTCACGCAAAGAGTCCGTGGGCATATCTAACTTTTGGAATTATTTACGGCGTCGGGTATGGATTCTATTGGGCTAATAGAAATTATCTTGAATTGCAGGAGACAATTGCTGAGGGACGAAAATATTTTTACAGCTTGGTGCATATCATTGGCAGCGTATCGAGCGTTGCCGTGCCTATTGTCGCAGGATGGTTTATCGCTTTCGGAAGGAATCTTGGCTGGTACAGCGCAGCGCAGGCATACTGGCTTATCTTTGCTATTTCATTCCTCCTTCTCTCGTTTGCTGGAGCCGTCATTTATTGGGGAACATTCGAAAGTCCGGTGCCTGTTGTGGTGTCACGATTTGGTTCTTCGTCAGTATGGAACAAGCGACGCCTGCTCGCCATATCTGGTGGCGCTATCGATGGGCTTTCATTTCTTCCTACATTGCTGATACTCACGATACTCGGAAATGAAGGAGTTTTGGGAACCGTTTCTGGAATAGTTGCCCTGGTGACTATCGTTACTACCTATGCGTACGGAAGAAAGTTTGATCTCAAAAATCAATATAAAGTTTTGATTGGAAGTTCATTGATTCTCGCGGCCGGCCCACTTGCGCTCGCGCTCAATCCTGGGCCGGCCGTGCTTATCTTTCTCATCATCGCCCTCAGCCTCGGTTCGACGTTCTTTGTTCTTGCGTATGATCCGCTCTCGCTTTTTTACGCAGAAGAAGAAATGGCGGGTGATACATCTCTTCGATATTCATTTATTGTCGACAATGAAACATTTCTCAACACCGGCCGTCTGCTTGCTCTCGTCATCGGGCTCTATCTCTACTTTCTGTGTTCAGAAAAAACAGTGCTCATTTGGGGACCGCTTGCAGCGGCAGGATTGCAGATATTGTTTATGGTTTTATTTTTTACAAAACGATGGCAAGAAAAAGTATTGTAAGACAAGACAAAAAGGGCGGCGCTACGCGCCGCCCTTTTTGGGTTTTTAATCTCGAATCGTAACTGGCATTCCGAGCTCTGCCCATTGATAGATCTTCTGAGCTTTGTCTGGAGGGAGGTTTACGCAGCCGTGTGACCATTGGCGGCCGAAGTGGTCATGCCAATACGCGCCATGGATAACAGCGCCGCCTTCAGTAAAGTAGAGATTCCATGGGACACCAGGGAGATCATAGTATTGATCGCTGATTCCTGGGAGTGGTCCTTGCATGTAGCGGCTTGGAGTTTTTTTGTAAATATAGAATGTTCCTCGCGGGGTTGGAGTACCATCGAGTCCTGTAGAAATAGACTCTTTCATAAAGAGGGTATCGCCGTCATATGCGTACAGCATCTGGTCGCTTCGATCTACGAGAATACGTTTTGTTGTCGGTATTGGTGTATCTTGCGGAATTTCCTGCGTACTGCTGTCGGTAAAGTGTCGAACGTAATCTCCGGCTACGTACCAGTTTCCTGATACTCGCTCAGGATAGCGAAGCCAGTCGTCAAATACTATTTTGTACCACGTATGGCCATCGGCCTCCACGGTATCTGAGACTCTGAGCACTTGGCCGTTTCGAAGCTGCATTACCTGAGGGTAGGAGAGTCCAGGTCCGGTACGGACACGAACGCAAGCCGTAATATTGTAGTATGGACCGCAGCTGTCAGTAACTTCAACAAAGTCTCTAGTAAGAGCTTTTGATTTTATCGATGGAACTTCAGTTGGAGGCGTAGGAACTTCAAAATTATTGAGCGGGGTTGTAGGTAAAACGAAAACCTCAGGTCCTTTGGGGCGAGTAGGCACATGTTTTTTTTGAGTAAAGTAGGTGATGGCAAATATGACCAGGAGTACAAGGACAAGGGCAGCCGATTTGATCAGGTCAATTCTTTTCATTGTCATATTATACTACTGCTTTTAGGGTTTTAGCTAGGAATGCTTATCAAGGATAAAAACAAAGGAAGCTTGACGTTTCCTGAATTCCTTGTAAGGTAAAGATAAAGCAATTCTATTACAGTACCTAAAACTAACATCTATGAAGAAACTACTCTTAGTGGCATCGATTGCCATGATTTTTATGACCGAACTTCGCAGCCAGGATCTTGCCTTTTCAAGCCTTGCCGCAAACTACAATCGCACTGGTTACTATGGAGGCGTAAAGAAAATTGAGCTTATTTCGATATCGCATCGCTTTGGCAAAAAACTTTCTGCATCCCAAAATTCCTCCCAGCATTATTGGGGCGATTATGGTAATCCGCAAAGAACAGCAGGAATCGTCCTGCTTACGCTAGGGTTATCATGTGGAGCGGGTACTACTGCTTTTTGGTATTACAACCAGTGTAATCGGTATCTAGTGCCGTATACCATCGCTGGTGTTTCCGTAAGCTTTACGCTAACTCTTACAGGAGCTATCCTGCTAGGTACGAGCAGGTATGCATCATACGGGTATAGTGATGGGGGTTATTATGGCGGGGGTACCTACCAACGGACAATAATAATCAGCGAATAATTACATTTGTTTTTCAAAGTCATCAAAGGCATTCCAGCTATGGAGTGCCTTTATTTTTTTCAGTTTAAGTAAACTTTAGAAGAATATTATGTCTTTAGAAGTAGGATTGATTCAAAACAACTATTCTTTATGAATAACAAAAAAATATTAGCCGCAGTCTTGTCGTATAATCCTATCCCTCCTTATTCAAAAGGAGTGATTGAGATAAATGAAAAGCACGTTTTTGTATTACCGCAATTATTTCCCCTTAAGATTCCGGCAGCAGTTTTAGCTACTGATCTACAGTGGCAGGAACTTATGTCGCACCGAGAAACACTTGAGAAAGTTATTATCTTTGCTGGCAAAAAACAATCCGGCTCGCTTGAAATTATTTCTCTTGCGGTTGATAGTTTTGCCAATAAAAAGCAGGTACTTTTCTTTCTTCTCTGCGATCATGACCTGGAAGAAAAACTACAGCTTCTAAAATCGCTCGAAATAGGGGAAACACAATATGTCACTTTTTCTGACGGCCATACTCGGTGTTACGAGACTCCATTCCTAAAAGGCTTTATGTATGATTATGCAGATAATCCATAAAAGCTTATATTTAAAGGTTAAAATAAGAATTTAGAGCCGCTTCGTTATATAAAAACGAGACGGCTTTTTTACTATGGCTAGTTACTTTTCTTTCTGATACACTGGCAACATAACCTTATGAAAGTTCTAGTTGTCGAAGACGAGCTTGATATTGCTCAATTTATAAAAAAAGGACTTGAAGCCGAAATGTGCGTTGTTCAAGTAGCCTCAACTGGAGAAAAAGCTATATCATGTGTTCATACCGAACCATACGACGTAGTTGTAATGGATTTTCATCTTCCTGACATGACTGGAGCGGAGATCTCAGAGCGGATTCGAAAGTATCGCCCCTCGCTCCCGATACTCGTACTTAGTGTAGAGCGCGATATGGATATCAAAGTAGATATGCTTTCCATTTGTGATGACTATATGACTAAGCCTTTTTCGTTGCGTGAGCTCGTTGTCCGCCTGCGAGCGCTCACTCGGCGAGGCGATGTTATCAGAGATCCGATACTAAAAGCAGGGGGACTTGTTCTTGATTCACGAAAGTATATTGTCACCCTCGATAATAAGCCAGTAATGCTCCGAAATAAGGAATTTTCACTGCTTGAATATTTTATGCAGCATCAGGATATCGTGCTTTCACGCGAGATGATACTCTCGCATGTATGGGATATGAATACTGATCCGTTTACCAATACCGTTGATACGCATGTTAGATTGCTTCGTAAAAAACTTGAGAGTAAACGACGCGTATTTATTCATACTGTCCCAAAACGGGGATACCGATTCGCAGTATAATAGGTTACTTTCATCATATTTGCATGACGGGACAGAGTTCCGTTTTTTAATATTAGTTTAGGATTCCTACACTTCGCTTTGCGTATCCTTAAATAAAGGTATTTTTTAACATAAAGCAAAAAAGTATGATAATTCAAAAACATTCTGTGCTACCGGAAAATCCTAACAAGGATGTAGCGATTCACCTGGTACCAAGAAATTTCGACCAGGAATTTTATAACGAACGAGTAAGCCGCAATATCGGATGGCTCGATCAAATGGAGCAGCAACTTCTACTCAAAAACTGCACTGTCGGCGTGATCGGCGCTGGAGGCATAGGAGGGGAGACGGTTGCAAGAATGGTTCGCGCCGGAGTCGGTACTATTTATACGACGGATCTGGAGGACTATGATATTTCAAATCTTAATCGTCAGTTTGGCTGCAATTTAAAAACACTAGGAAAATCAAAAGCATTTTCTGTAGTAAACCAGGTTCGGGATATTGCCGATGACACTGATATTTATGTATGCGGCAATGGGATAAATGAGCGCACTGCTGATTTTCTTATCCAACACTGCGATATTATTTGTGATGAAGTGGAATTTTGGGCAGCAGGATCGAGAATTTTAACGCATGATACTGCGCGCAAGCACGGCAAGATTGTCCTCAATGTGCCAACGGTGGGACACAGAGTAAACAGCATGAAATTTACTTCGAATACTCCAACGATACAAGAGGCGTTGCAGCTTGAGTATGGTGAAGCAATGCGATTGCAGAAAAAGATACAAGATAAGACTGCAAAGAAAGGAGAAATCCAGATACTTATGGAAAAAATGCTCTCGTTTGCTGCTCCTGTGATTCCCGAATATTCTGCTGATCTTAGTACGTTTAGCACTGTTGCTGCGGTGAAAGAAAAATTAGCTTCTAAATTACAGGCTTCAATTATCTCCACCAACGTACCACTAGCTGCAGGGTTTTTATGCAATCAGGTATTGTTCCATTTACTAGATATGAAATCTCCGTACAAGCGGAATTTCAAGCTTATTCCTGAAGCCCCTGAGTATATGTGGTTCGATGCTGGCTTGATGGAATGCAAGATTGAAAGACATCCGTGCTTTAACCGTTTAAATTAGGATTATGCAATCGATCCTTATACGAGTTGTTTTGCCTGGCACACCTCTTTTTACTACAGTATCAATATATGTGCGCGGGAAATATCAGCAGCAATTTGGAACAACGCCGTGCGACCCTCATATTTTTCTTATCGCAACATTAAATGAAGCAATCATTGGTACAGTTGGAATTGAGTTTCCAGATCTTAACGGACTTCTTCCTTGCGAGAAGCTATATATATTTGAGAGGATACGCCTTCCCGTACCCGCAAATTCAGCAAATAGCGTCCAGTTTGGAAGATGGACTTCTGAAAACCCTACAGCTTCTTTTGCCATCGCGTATGAAGTTTCCCGATATGCGTATACGTGTGGGAAAGAGTATGCATGGATGGAGCAGCGCAAGCCCACAAACATAGTTCTTTCAAAAAAAGGCATTGTTTCACACCACCTTTCAGACGCCAAGCTCATTCTTGAAAATGTCGCGCCGCTCGACCTTTCGTTTTATACAGATCCTCCAGGCCTTTATATCATGTCGCTTCTACAGGCTACTACCGCCCTTGCTCCTGAGATTAATGCATTGGTGGAATCGAAAGCCGTTATATTTGAACACACACCCCGGTAAATTATTTGTGCGCCGCTCGCTTTGCGAGCGGCGCATTTCTTATTTGTGTTTCCTAGCAAAGTGATATACTGTCCATATATGCCTTCACAGATCGAAATGATCTTATTTCTTTCCCTTATCGTCTCGGCACTTTCTATTGGTATTTTAGTTTTAGTAAAAAATCCGAATTCTATAGTGAATCGCTCATTCTCCCTCTTTTTGTTTGGAGTGGCTGCACTTGTTGCAGGCTTTTTATTTTTGCATCTCCAATTTTCATTCTGGATTTTTGATTCCTTTGTTCATTTTGGCGGGCTCACATTCCTGCTGGGCATATTTCTCTTTTGCCAAGTATTTCCTGACCGTAAGAAACTACCATGGAAGCGCTGGTCCTTGTACATTCCATTTATTTTTTTCTATAGCGTGGTCCCGTTCCATCTTATTATACGAACAGCAACTTTTGGTTCTGATGGGAGTATTGTCCCGGTAAATGGCCCGCTCTACATGCCATATTTATTATTTGCTGTTATATATTTCTCGATTTCGTTTTACTATCTTATATACACATACCGAACTTCCTCAGGGAGACAGAAAGTGCAAATGGAGTACCTCTTTGTCGGCATGGCGATACTGGCATTTTCAATGGTATTTTTCAATATGTTTTTGCCAGCACTTGGCATAACTTCACTCTATGTGATCGGTCCAGCTTCATCAATTGCCGTCATCGTGCTGACAGCCATTTCAATCGTTAGGCATAATTTGATGGATATTAGAATTGTCATACAACGAGGTTTGATATATTTGATCCTTCTTGCGATTGTGGCAGGAATATACATATTTGGTTTACAGGCATTAGGGTACCTGCTGCATCAATTGACCGATACTGCTGGCTTCATAAGCGCGGGAGTGACTATGGTTCTCGGCATTTTCTTCTTTCACACAGTTGAAGAATTTTTTGAAAATATTACCGATCCGCTTTTCTTTAAGAGCAAGTATAACTATGCAGAAGCACTTCACCAACTTTCAAAAGTTCTTCATACGAACGTAGCACAAGCTGATGTTGTCAGCGCTTCGATTGAACGCCTTCAGGCGATATTTAGGCCGCAATGGGTGCGGTTTCGTCTGGCGGAAGATGGTGAAATTGAAAACAAGCCGGGTTCGGAAGCTGTGCTTTCGATGCCCATCATATTTGAAGATAAGTGTCTCGGAATGCTGGAACTCGGGGCAAAGCGCTCAGGGGACGGATATAATAGCCGAGATATAAAGCTGCTAGAAACATTTGTGTACCAGGCAGCGGTCGCACTTGAAAAAGGACGTCTCTACGAACGAGTTATGAAATACAGCACGGAACTCGAACAGTTGGTGACTGAACGCACAACTGAAATACGGCAGCTCCAAGAAGACCAGCGTCATACCATGATCGATATCTCCCACAATTTGCAAACACCGCTCGCTATTATTAAAGGTGAGCTTGAAATGCTTCGTGAATCTTCAAGCGAGCCAGAAAAAATGGAAGTGGTCAAAAAATCCCTCATGCGCATTTCTGGATTTATTCGCCAATTGCTCCATCTTGCCCGTCTTGAGCACAGTGCGCATAACGTTGAACTTTCTCCGTGCAACATCAGCACGATTCTTCGGAATCAAGTGGAATATTTTGAAGTTATGGCCGAACAGGAAGGAGTAACAATTACTTCAAAGATACCTAAAAATAGGTATATGATACAAGGCAACAAGCGCTTGCTCGAAGAATTATTCACCAATCTTGTAATTAATGCCATAAAGTATCGACGGGCCGATATTGAAAGTACTGTCCACATCAGCCTGACAGAGACCAATGAAACAATCGAGATCTCGGTTAAAGATAATGGTATCGGAATTGCTCCAGAACATTTACAGGATATCTTTACTCGCTTTCATCGCGCATCAAATGAAAATGCCCATGCATTGGGCAGCGGCTTGGGCCTTGCAATCGTAAAAAAAATAGTAGATCGTCACAACGGAACAATCATCGCCTCAAGTATCGTGGGACAGGAGACTGAGTTTAAGATTATTTTTCCAAAAATCGGAGCGTAGAAACCGACAGCTTAGAATCCGAGGACCTCAAGGAATTTATGAGAAATATTTTCACGCATCTCTTGTTCAGGAATATGGGCAAGGAGTGCTTGGCGTATTGTTTCTGGCGCCACATCTCCGAGCGGCAAAGCTATAAGCGGGGAATAGAGGCGCTTGGTAAGTATCAAAAGGTGACGGTCACTGTTTGCCTGTTCTTCTTCCTCAATCCAGAATGCCTTAAGGTTTCGGTATAAGAAAAGTTCAGTTCTAATTTGAATTCCTTTTTCTTGCAATGTAACCGTAACCGTTTCAGGTTTTCGAATGGTGAGGTAGGTGAGAGTTCCGATGCCAAGAAGCAGGAGTACTCCGAGGAAGTAATTTTTGAAAAAAACGCATGCGACGAGAATAACAAGCGTAATAAGTCCGACGGTCCAATACCAGTCGGTTGTGTGGTTTTTTTCGTGGTACTCAAGTACTGACCATGAAATAGGATTTTCCATGCACTAATTGTACCATGGCTCTGCAAACAAAAGAATGCTGCTGTGGGTATTTCGAGAAAGGTGTCCAAATGGTACAATATACCTATATGGGACTACTGTTTGGAAACAATTTAATAATTCTTGCTGTTATTATCATATGGGTGTTGCCCTGGAAGATTTATTCGCTATGGCTTGCTGCTCGCAGGGGTGAAAAAAAGTGGTTCGTTGCTCTGCTTATATTGAATACATTCGCTATTCTCGATATTATCTATATCTTTTATATTGCCAAAAAGTCATGGAAAGATATAGAGAATATTTTTGAAAAGACGCTAGATAGAATAGATTAGGCGGGCTATCGCCGTGCTTGCGCATCCGTGTGTCCGTGCTACAATATTCCCCGATGAGCCAAACATCCCCAAAACAAAAGAGTTTGAAGATTTCGGCCTAAGCCCCCATTTGGGGGTTATTTTTTTACTTAAAAACAAAATAATCATTATGTCTCAATACGTACAATCTGTTGCGCCAGTGGCTCTGCCTAGCCCACGTTTCCCCACGTTCTCTGTATTTTTTCTCTTCAACGCTTGGTTCTTATATGAGCAATTTAAAAAAAGGAACAGGGATCAGCTTTCTCATTGCGATCATACATTCCTTGTGGAGCTTGATTCTGAAATTCCAATATTGGAGACCGGTGCAGAATATGAGACCAGATATGAGCACATTACTGAGCTCGAGACTTATGCAGAAATATGCCAGCGCTTGTCAGGGGATGGATGGTTTGCGCCGGGGTTAACTGGTTTATTGTTTTTTTGGAAGCGGTATGGAAAAGTTCTTCCACTGGGAAGATATCTTTCTCCTATGATAAACGAGAAAAAAATTGCTTGTATCTATAAGGAAAAAGGTTCTCCACGTAAACAAGAAGTACCGGAAAATTACCGGCTCTGGCTACTTATCAATCCCGCAAAAAGTGATGTTGTTTCAAATGATACGATGAGTAACTTTCCCAGGGATCTTTCGAAAGATTATATTGTATTGTTTCGTAAAAAAGATTGTGCGTAAATGTGCGTATATATACATAAAGGCGAAGCGCGTTCCGCGCTTCGCCTTTATTTTTATATTTAGGGGAAATTAGTACTGCATCATTCCAGTTGGAACCATCTGTCCTCCTGCCTGATTTCCATACATCATTTTCATCTGCTGCTGTTCGCCACGATAGTGTGAGAACGGAGTGATGCCGAGTGCTCCCTTGATCTCGCCAAACTGAACGCCAAGGCAGAATGCCATGAACATAAAGATAAGCACAACGACAAACTTCAAGAGACGGTGGCGGTTTTTGCGTCCAATGTGACCCATCATTCCTCCGTCTGTGCAACCGTTGCAATTGCAGGTTCCACCATGCATTTTATTTTCTTCCATCATAGTTTTATAACGAGCCAAAGCTCGGCTAACTTGTAATAGGTTTATTATACCATGAATCGTTTCAGCACAACTGTTTTATGGTCGACAAGTACACGTAATTTATGAAGGGTGTATACTACAGGAGTAGCAGTAATAAATAATCAATAATATATGTCAAAAAAAGTAAACATTATCATCGGTACATTAGTAGTATTAGCAGTAGCCATTGTCCTTATCGTAAGCGCTTCAAGTAAGAAGAACCAGGAAGCCCAGCTTCCAGCGGCAAATGAAACAGTTTCTGGGGCAACAACTACTGGCACGACTGGAACAGTAACGACACCAGCAAGCGGCGCAAAGTCATACACACTCGCAGAAGTTGCTACCCACAACAACAAGGCAGATTGCTGGACTACTATCAACGGAAGCGTATATAACGTAACTTCATGGATTAGTCAGCATCCTGGGGGTCAAGAGGCTATCTTATCCCTCTGTGGCAAGGACGGTTCAAGTCTGTTTAACGGTCAGCATGGCGGAGACGCTCGTCCTGCAAGCGAATTGGCATCATTTAAAATAGGCGCTCTTGCTAAATAATTCCATGAATATGACTCCTTCAGCTGCCGGAAAGATGCTCTTGCGATACGGTTTTGTTTTTGTTTTTCTATGGTTCGGGTTGAGCCAGGTTTTGCACCCAGATATGTGGACAAGCTTGATACCCGGATGGATTCTTGCAACAACAGGTTTGAGCGCGCACGCCTTCGTGCTTATAAATGGCGTTGGTGAAATTATTCTTGCCCTCGCCCTCACATTCAATATTTTCACACCTATTGTTGCAACCCTTTTGTCTCTCCATCTTCTTTCAATTGCGATTGATCTTAAGTTTAATGCCGTTGGTATCCGAGATGTTGGATTAGCTGTTTCGGTCTTGGCGTTGGCATTCCTTTCTTGGGAGAAATAAGAATTGGATAGTGCGTCATGCACAATACAAAAGAGGCGCCGCTACGCGGCGCCTCTTTTGTATTTCTTAAATCCAGTGAACCAAATAAGCGATAAACAAAACAGTGGCAAGCAATCCGAGAAGCGGCTGTACTTTTGACAGTACGGCAATTATTACCAATGCGATAACTACTTTTACCCATCCGAGAACCAAGATTGATGCCCAGATTGTTTGAATAAATGTTTGTACGATGTTCATGCATCAATTGTAGCTTGAAGGGAGTGAGGAGTCAAAAAGACTTTTACGATTACTAATAATCATTGCGTAATGTATATGATGAAATAAAACAAATAGATGAAGTGTAGTAATAGGTGAGAGCGCGAGATTGCTGCGCTCCGCCATGGCTTAGGTATCGTCGAATTTATTACATATATAACAAAGAGTTACTTATAGGAATGAATAAAAAACAACTCATCATACCAATGCTGGGTATCGCGCTTCTCGGAGGCGCAGGAGCTGGAGCGATTGGATTCGCTCACGCACAAAGCGCGACAGTGGCTGCTGAAACCACATCGCACGCAAAGCAAAACAATAGAGGGGTCGCTGGAACTGTTTCGGCAGTTTCAGGATCAACTATCACTCTTGCTGATAAAGACGGCAAGACATATACGATTGATGCTTCGGCTGCAACAGTAGAAAAAATGCAGACTAGTGCGGTTGGAGATATCAAAGCGGGTGATACGCTCATGGTGCAGGGAACAGTGAACGGAAGTTCGGTAACCGCTAATCACATCATGAACGGCAAACTCGGAGAAGGCAGGTTTGGTGGTCCAGGCGGACACCGGGGCGGACCGGGACACGGCGAACCAGCCGTTCTAGGAACAGTTTCGGCGATCAGTGGATCAACACTTACAGTTAGTGGCAAGAACGGCACTTCATACACCGTTGACGCCGCAAGCGCTAAGTTTATGAAATCAGTATCTGGCGCGAAGCCAACTGAATCTACACTCGGTGCTATCGCTCTCGGAGATACTGTCTGCGTTATCGGAACGGTGAATGGAACATCCGTTACTGCGGCCGAAGTCATCGACGGTATCCCGCAGGGTGGACCTCGTGGTCCCGGAGGACCCGGACAGGCTCCTTGGACGGCACCAACACAAACTCAAGCTCAATAAACATCAAAATCATCATACAAATACATACTTCATAATCTCTCAGAACAAAACCGCCGTAGGCGGTTTTGTTCTTTGTAATAAAAGGGGAACGAGAATTGTACTATACTGTATACCGGCATGGATACTGAAAGCATACAGCTCAAAGACGAGGAGATTGCCAAGAAGGTGCAGGAAGGAGACAAAGAGCTCTTCGGTGTTTTGATAGAACGCTATGAAGCCAAGCTCACCCGTTACGGCCGCAAATTTCTTTCCCGAAGGGAAGATATCAAGGATATTGTTCAGGATGCTTTTATTAGCACATATCAAAATATCCAAACCTTCGATCCTTCTCAAAAATTTTCTTCTTGGATTTATCGCATAGCACATAACGCGTTTGTAAATGCTCTCAAGAAAAATTCTAAAAATCCGCTGACCTTCTTTGATTTTGATACATTCTTGCCGCACCCATCCTATGATGATCCGACGGAAAGCGAGCGAGAACGAAGAGAAATAAGAGAGATGATTGATAAGACGCTTGATCTCTTGCCGCAGAAATATAAAGAAGTCCTGATCCTCTCATACTTGGAAGAATTCAGCTATAAAGAAGTTGCAGACATTGTGAAGATCCCCATTGGTACCGTCGGCGTGCGACTCAAACGAGCAAAAGAAGCGCTTAAAGAACTCTACATAAAAAACAACGAATCATCCTATGGAACAAAATAACCCACAACAAAATACGATCAAAGATTCCATTCTTGAAAAAATAAGCAAGAATGAGCTTTCAATGCGCCCTAAATGGAACTTCATGCTCAAAATCGCAGCGGTTTCATTTCTCCTGACTATGGTCCTCATTGTTTCAGTATTCATCTGTAATTTTATTTTCTTCCATATCAGCGAAAGTGGAAGAGGAGCGCTTCTTGGTTTTGGTCCTCGCGGCTATCTTTCATTTATTAGATTTTTCCCATGGGAACTCTTAGCGCTCGATATTGTTCTTGTAGTGTTCGTGAACTATGTATTAAAAAAATTTGAATTTGCATATAAGCGTCCAGGAGTATATATAGTGTTCGGCCTCCTCTCCGTTGTTGTGATATCGGGCGTGATGGTAAGCGTGTATACGCCATTTAATAGAGAGCTTGACCGTCAGTCAAAAATGGGACATTTGCCGCAGCCTCTAGGGCAGCTATACGATCACGCCCGCCGCCCGCCGCCTCCGAATCATGGTATTTGTCGATGCGAAATCCTGACCGTTTCAGAAACAACTCTGACTGCAAAAGATACTCAAAATGAAGAAGTGTTTACGATCTTTCTTCCTGCAGATTCTCCGAAAGATATTCAGTTTCGTCCAGGCGAGATTGTATTTCTGGCTGGAGATATAAATCCTGAGCGGAATACTATTCATTTGTTCGGCATTCAAAAAGTTCCTGAACAGAGATAGGCGTATCTATACACGATATTTATTTACCGCGTTGTAAGCAATGTGGCGTCTTGCGTAGGCGGTGATTTGTAGTAAGTCGAAATGCTAAATGCTAAAATGGACACTATGGATATCCAACGACCAGTATCGAAACAACCCATCCCGGAAAACGCCAAAAAAGTTTTTACTGGCAAGATATTTGACGTGTATCAATGGGAGCAGAAGCAGTTTGACGGCAGCACAGAGATATTTGAAAAGATTAAACGTCCAGACACCGTAGTTGTCTATCCCGTGCTCGACGACGGAACTATTTTGCTTACAGAACAAGAACAGCCGGGTCGCGAGCAATTCATTGACGCGCCAAGTGGACGAGTAGACGAAGGGGAAGATATTGTTGAAGCGGCGAAACGCGAACTGCTTGAAGAAACTGGCTACGTTGCAAAAGAACTTATTTTCTGGAAATCAGTTTCGCCAGTAACAAAAATAGAATGGAATTGCTATACCTTTATTGCAAAGGGATGCACGAAGATCCAAGAACAAGATATTGAGGCTGGAGAAAAAATTACTCTCAAGCCGGTAACATTTGAAGAATTGTTGCAGATTTCAAGAGACGAGCGATTCCGAGCACAAGAATCTATTTTGGATTTCATGGAAGCGCAGCTTGATACTGGAAAATATGTGGAATTAAAAGAATTATTCAAACCACTTTAGGATATGAAATACGTAGCATTGCTCCGAGGTATAAACGTAGGAGGAAACAGCAAAGTTGAAATGAAGAGACTGAAAGCGCTTTTTGAAGAGCTCGGCTTTTCAGACGTACAGACATATATCAACAGCGGCAATATTATTTTCAGCGATTCAAAATTAGCGCGTACAAAACTCCTTGCCGCGATCGAAAAGGGGATCAAGAAAGAATTTGGCTTTGAGGTGAAAGTCCTTCTCCGAACAGCAGCAGAAATTCAAAAACTCACTAAAAGCATTCCCGCAAAACTATTGAATAATGCAGATATGAGAACGGATGTGCTTTTTTTATGGGATGAAGTAGACAGTGCTGCTGCTATTAAAAAGGTCTTGATAAATCCAGCGGTCGATAATCTCAAATACGTAAAAGGATCGCTTATTTGGAGTTTCGACCGGGCGAACTATACCAAGAGTAAAATGCCCAAGATCATCGGAACTGATTTTTATAAAAAAATGACGGGGAGAAATGTGAATACGGTGAGGAAATTGGCAGAATTGATGGGGAAATAGAATAAATCTTTCAGCTATGTAATACCGAGCAGGTTTCTAAGTTCAAGACTGCTTGAATACAATTCTCCGAACTCAAGTGGAATAACCAATAAAGAACTATTTTTCTCTTTTAGGAAATGGTTGGTTTGTTCAACTTTTGAAAACGGAACTTCGATATGGGTAATATCTTCAAGACGGATCGGCTGGTCAGTGCGCGCTTCGAGCCGCTCCATGCCCCGGTTGAAATGAATAACAGGAACGGATTTTCGGATACCAATGAGGATCGGATAGTTTTCGGGAATATCTGTTCGGATCAAGTGTCCTTGGAATGGGCCTGCTGAGTTTTTGTTGTTATCATTTCTGATCGACCGGATCCACAATTGGGCGTTCCTATATGTTGATGGCCGTGCAAGTTTTAGTAAGCCGCGAGTCAGGAGGAAGTAGAAGAAACTTGCGTTGAGAGCTTGAATGGCAAGCAGTAATCGAAACCAAAATTTTTTTGAACCAAATTCATATAATAACGAATCTTGCTCGTAGAGATACAAGCCGGCATACAATTTTCCATACATCCGAAATGGCGTCATTGAAATAGTCGGCATATGTACACCTTTCAGTTTCTCAAGCCATGGTTCATGGTGGGGACGTAAGCCGTTTTCGCTTATGATTGATTCAAGGATATCTGTTGTTTTATTAAAGTCGATTTTTTGGTAGCGAGTACTTTCCTCATGTTTGTATTGGAGCCTCCCGGTGCCATGCCAGTAACCAGCTTGGCTATATAAGGATTGTATCAGAGGTTGAACTTCAGTATATCCAGCAAATACTGGATTACTAAAGATTCCTGCAGTTTCGCGAAATGGGCCGAGCTTGCGCTCGGCGATTCTGAGTATGGCTCGGTCGATGAAGTTCATATAATGATTATACTTTTTTTACATGAAGAAGATATTGGCTTTGCATAAAAATAGCCGCCCCATTTCTGAGACGGCATTTGTAATTCGAGATTGTTACGTTCTTCTGTAATTTTGCCTGCTGTATTTGATCATATTTTTTTGCGGGCCAAACGGTCGTATTGATTCACTTTTACTGCTTGGTATCGGTGTTGCTGATAGCCCATAAGCTTCATATAGTTCGCCTGCCCATTTTTGCGCCAGTGCGTGAAAGGAATTGGAGTGAACATAGTGCGGCAGTCTGGCCATAAATTGCAAGCCGGATAGCCATAGTTCAACAGGAATATCTTCGCCGAAAAGCGTTTTATATTGAGGATAAAATCCCCGTATAATTTCTTCTTCGAACTCGTTCCACTGGTTGAAAGGGTAAGCCGAGATAATATCTATTGCCACAAGAATGAATTCCTTCTTGTGTTTCTGTATTTCCTCGTCTGCTTCATGCCAAAATGGTTTTTCAGCGAGGATAGTGAAGAATATAGTATCTTTTTTAATTTCCTCAAAAACTTTCTGTAAGTCTATGAGTACTTGTGTAGGCGTTTTTTCCATTAGGCGTGGTTTTGGATGAAGCGTTTTGTGGTTGATTTTGATTTCGGTGCCGGCAATTGCTTGGAGTCATAGAAGTCTTTGCCCCCAAGTTGTTTGAGAGTCCTTGGTTCGCCTGAAGCTTCTATGATCTGAGGAGCGCACTCCTTCATTAATCCAGGAAAAACATACAAGCGCACTGTTACATCCATTGTGGATATGAACAGTAAGCCGGTTTTGAATTTCCTCTCGTCTATCGTTCCGAAGAAAGCCTCGTAGTGGTTTTTAAAGCGTGCAACTTCGGTTTCGTCTTCTAGCATCTTTTTCCATTCTTTGATGGCGTAAAATCCAACCAGGTATACGGTAAAAAGGATGAAGTTTATTTTGTTTGCGATAGTGGCACGATCGGCTTTTTTCCAAAACTTTTCTTCGCTGATGATTGCAACGTCTACGTTCTTTTGCAAATCGAGCAATATTTGCTTGATTTTTGCGGCTGTTCTTTTATCCATAAGTAGGGGGATTGGTTAAAAATAGGTATGAAAATATGAAGGGTGATGTAATTAAAAAAACTATATGAAATAAACCTCATGTTGTCAAACATAGGGTTTTTGGTGGGTGTATGGACTGTATTGCAGTAAGTGCCGAATTCCATCTATTCCTTCAAATGTCCCATATCAGTGACAGCATCAATAGCATACTCGGTAATACGGCTGTTACGTGTTTTCATTTCTTTAGTGTAGCACAGCGGTCAAGAGCGCATGTTAAGTTGACTTAACACATATTTCTGTTAGTATTTGGGTATGTCACGAGTGATCAAAAATGCAGTGTACGAAACACGACAGAAAAGAAAGATAACCCAGGAAGAACTTGCACAGGCTGTTGGCGTTACGCGCCAGACGGTTATTGCTATGGAGAAAGGGAACTATACGCCATCTGTTGCGCTCGCACTTGATATTGCGGCTTATTTTACTACTACCGTCGAAAAACTTTTTTGGTACGATAACTAATATGAAATACATTACGTGGAAAGAATTAGTGCTTTCAATACTTCTCTTGGTTTTTGGGTTCTTGCTCATAAACCCATCAGGAATGTTAATGTCGAATACTATGCATCTTACGGTGTACGGTCTTCTGCTCATATGCACAGGGCTTTTTACTGGATTGGTGGTGCATGAGTCTGTACATGATGAACGCGAACTTGATCACAAAAATCGCTCTGGACGTTTTGGATACACATTGGGGATCATTGTATTGCTTCTTGGAATTACTTGGCAGACAATCCATATGCCCTATGATCCATGGCTCCTTATTGCTCTCATTGCCATGATCATTGGCAAAGTAGGAGCTCGAATCTTTAATCGAATCGCGCACTAATATCCAGTATCCACAGAATCCAAATGTAAAGTTGACTTTACATTTGGATTCTTCTTATATATACTCTATAAAGTTCAATTAGTAATTATAAGTAGAAGAAATAACTTTATGGAAAAAATGAATCACGAAGATATGGGTATGGGAATGAAAGGGGGTAATTCAACAGGGTTGATTATCGGTGCAGTGATCGTAGTGCTTATCGTCGGTGCAGTTTCATATGCATCAGGTATGAAGTCTGGTGAAAAGAAGGCAATGATGGCTCAAGACGCAATGATGCAGGGAGATATGATGAAAAAGGACGGTGATAAGATGATGAACAATGATACTATGATGCCAAAAAATGCAATGATGCAAGACGGCAACATGAAGATGGAAGGTGGCACAATGATGAAGCAATAATACGTAATTCGATATCTAACATATGACATTTCTCTTACTCTCATTTATCGCAGGCGTGCTCACAGTGCTTGCACCATGCGTGCTGCCGCTCTTGCCGGTTATTATCGGCGGGTCAATTTCTGATGGATCGAATAAGCGAAAGTCGTATGTTATCATCGGCTCGCTTATTATTTCCATAGTACTCTTTACACTCATACTCAAGTGGAGCACTGCCTTCATTACTATTCCATCGCAGGTCTGGCAATATATTTCCGGCGGTATCTTGATCCTTGTCGCACTCACAATGATTTTCCCCGGACTCTGGGAACGCTTGCCACTCGTTGAACGAATGGGAATTAGTTCTAATAAAGTTCTCGGGACTGGGTATAAGAAAAAAAGTTTCTGGGGTGATGTTATTATTGGCGCATCTCTCGGACCAGTTTTCTCTTCGTGTTCGCCCACATACTTTGTAATCCTCGCCACAGTTTTGCCGCAGAGTTTTGGCAAAGGACTTGTGTATTTAATTGCCTATGCCCTCGGTTTGGGCTTGGTATTATTGGCTATTTCGCTTCTCGGACAACGCATAACCGAAAAACTCGGTGCTGTTACCGATCCAAAAGGATGGCTTAAAAAGGGGATTGGCATCCTGTTTCTCCTAATCGGTATTTTTGTCCTGAGCGGCCTCGACAAGAAAATTCAGACTGGCGTCATCAATAGCGGTGTTTTTGATATCACTAAAGTTGAGCAGAAGCTTTTGCAAAACACAGAAGCAATGCCGATCGGTGAGCAAGTAGAAAACACCAGCATGCTTACTGCTGAGCAAAAAGCGCTCCAGTTCCCAAAATATAAAGAAATTGCTCGCCCTGAGGGGTATGTGAATACAAACAATCTGCCGATCACGATCGGGCAATATGTCGGCAAGAAAGTTATCCTGCTCGATATCCTGACCTATAGTTGTATTAACTGCCAGCGGACATTTCCGTATCTGAATGATTGGTATACCAAATACGAAGACAGGGGATTAATTATCATTGGTATTCATACTCCAGAGTTCGCCTTTGAGCATCTGCAGAAAAATGTCGAAGAGGCTGCAAAGCAATTTGGATTGAAATTCCCGTTGGTACTCGACAATAATTATGGAACATGGAATGCATACGGCAATAATTATTGGCCGCGTAAATATCTTATCGATATAGATGGCTATGTTGTCTACGACCACATTGGCGAAGGGAACTACGATGTGACTGAGAATAAAATCGTCGAACTGTTGAATGAACGCGCGAAACGTTTGGGTGAGCCAGCGGTTACACTTGGTGTAGATCAGATGCCTGAAACGAAACTAGGAGGTTTTGGTCAGAGCCCTGAAACATATTTAGGAAGCGCACGAAGCGAATATCGATATACTGGAAATGGAAATCTTCCGAAGAATCGGTACTCGCTCACAGGACAATGGGATGAGAAGTCAGAGTATGCAGAATTAATAAGTGAAAGTGGATCTATTCGATATCATTTCACTGCCTCCAAAGTTCATCTCGTTGCTTCATCGGGAATACCCGTCAATGCGCAGATTTTCCTGGATGGAAAATTAATCACAGCCAATCAGGCTGGTGAAGACGTGAAAGACGGTGTAGTGAATTTTAGCGAAGCGAGGCTGTACACGCTCGTAGATTTAAAAGATAGTCCGGGCGAGCATATACTCGAGATCAAAGTGATGCAAAAAGGATTAGAAGCATACGCATTTACTTTTAGCTAAGAGAGGGAAGCTGCAGAGCTTAAAAACCCGACTAGGATAGAATCCTAGTCGGGTTTTTATTTAAATTGTAAATTGATTTTCTTCGAAAGTAGCTTTTTGCGCTCAGACGTATATTTCCACCATGGTTTTGCTTCCGCGCCTTTCATAAAATCAACCGCGGCCATGAACGTATCAAGAACGCACGGGTCTTGTTTTGAGTTTGTTAGTTTTTGCAGTTTGATGTACATCTTCATGGCGTCTTGTTTTGCAAGGTTGGCGGGGGATTGAATGCCAAGGGTCCTAAAGTCATGAGCAATACGCGGACCGACATTAGGGATCTCTTCAAACTTTTTAATTTTGGTGTGGTCGAGGATTTTCATGGGTATATACTCTATACATAAGTCTATCAAATAATGCATTGTTTGCCATGCATAGAGTGCCTTTTTCTTAGTCATTTTTAATGCTAAAGTGAGGTCATGAAATATACGAAACCCTTTAGCAGCCTATCTCGAAATGATAGCGATATTGCTGGAGGAAAAGGCGCGTCGCTCGGCGAAATGACTCAGGCTGGCATTCCAGTTCCTCCTGGTTTTGTCATTCTTTCCGGCACTTTTGATCACTTCATCCATGCCACTGGACTGATAGAAGAAATTGATGCCGCTTTACATAAAGTAGACCATAAGGCGATACATAGCATTGATGCGGCATCGGAAACAATCGAAGCCCTGATTAAGAAACAGGAAATTCCTGAGGATATTAAATCTGAGATAACAGGACTCTTCAACGGTCTTGGTTCCGAGTTTGTCGCCGTCCGGTCTTCTGCAACAGCTGAAGACGGAGCAGAAAACGCATGGGCAGGACAGCTAGAAAGTTACCTTAACACCACAGAAGAAACTCTTTTTGAAAATATAAAAAACTGCTGGGCATCGCTCTTTACTCCGCGCGCGATCTTCTATCGATTTGAAAAAGGGCTTGAAACGACGAAGATATCCGTCGCAGTCGTTGTCCAAAAAATGGTGAATTCTGAAAAATCCGGAATCGCTTTTTCTGTTCATCCTGTGACTGAAGATTACAATCAGATCATTATTGAAGCAGGTTTTGGATTGGGGGAAGCGATCGTCTCTGGCTCAGTTACTCCAGATTCGTATGTTGTAGAAAAAGAACCGCGGAAGATCGTTGATGTTGTTATCAATAATCAAGCTCGAGCTATGTACCGCAAAGAAGGAGGCGGTAATGAATGGCGAGATCTTTCTTCTGATGTCGCGGGATCGCAAGCGCTTTCCGAAAAGGAAATTAATGAGTTTGCTGACATAGTGATGACTATTGAAAATCATTACGGATTTCCTTGCGATATTGAGTGGGCGTTTGACGATGGGAAGTTTTATATTACGCAGTCTCGTCCTATTACAACCCTCAAGCCTAAAACTGATTCTGGTTCTGAAACTAAAGTACATTTCCATAAAACGCTCGAGCGCGATTTGACCTTTATTTCCCAAGGCATATATGTTCTTGGTATGAAGGGTGAAAATTATCTCAGCCTCGGCAAGAACAATCCGAACAGCCCATCAATTTTTCTGTACGAAGCCAACGGGTATTTGCAGTTTTGGGAGAACCCAAAATTCACTCAGTATTTTATTGATCAAGTGGTAGCTGAGAATCTAAAAGGCGAAAATTTTATTCAGAGTGTAGTCAAAGAGCAGAGAAGGATTCTCGAAAAACTTTCAGAGTATTGGAAAATGGAATCATTTGAAGGTGTTTCATTAATTCCAGAATATATTGAGCTCATGAAGCGAGGAGCTGCTAATGTTGCATTCTATTATCATTCTGGCGCGGATGAGCGTGTTCCGGCTAATATCCGGGAGCAGGCTCTATCGATACGAACAGCAGATGATTTTTTTGCGCACAATGATGAGTTCTTGCGCAGATATTTTAAAGAGCGAGGATATGACGAGCGGCTCTCCTCAGTTATTTTGGCAGACGAAATTGAAAACATTCCTTCTCGTGAAATTCTCGAAGGACGTGCGAATGCCTCAGTATTAATGGAGGGGACAGATTGCGTTATCGGCTCTCTTCAATCATTTAAACTCGAACATCCTGAGTACATTTTTGATTCACTTCATGATTCATCGTTTAGTGTGACTGATTCTATTACCGGCAGTACCTCGTATCCTGGCACAGTTACAGGGCTTGTACGTATCGTGCGAACTCTCAATCAAGTAAATTCTCTTCAAGATGGAGAGGTGCTTGTTTCTGCTATGACAACGCCAGACTTTATTTCTGCTATGAAAAAGGCGAGCGCATTCGTGACCGATGAAGGGGGAATCATGTGCCATGCTTCGATCATTGCGCGTGAAATGAAGAAACCTTGCATTACGGCGACAAAGATTGCCACGCAAATCTTGCAGGACGGAGATGAAATAGAAGTGGATGCGACTAACGGAATCGTTCGAATACTTAAGCGAGCACCGCTATCTCCCCAGGATTTGATACAGAATCTTGCAACGAAAGAGTGGCACTTTATTCACAAGCGAACACGAAGTCCCTTTTATACCGGTCTTCTGTGGAGTGGGATTTCTAAGCATGCGAACACTGCCATCGATTTTCCATATGAAATGAATATCATAATTTATCTTGATACTCATGTAGCCGTCGATAATGAAAGCTGGGAAAGGCTGCGAGTGCTAATGCATGCCGAACTTCAGAAGAATCCGAATATGCTTTTTGATCTTATCCATAAGTCGTATGCCATGAATGAGGAAATCGAATCATGGATGAAATCTGAAAATACCCAAGATCTTTCAGATCCTGCCGAGCTTCTCGCATTTTGGAATGAGTACAAGAATCGAATTGAAGCTTTTGGTTCGTATTTGCTACTACCGCTTTTTATAGAGCCTGATATGGAACGGAACCTAAAAAATGCCATTATTGAAAAGTTCGGACAAGAAAAACTGGAAGAGGTATTCCAAGTACTAACTACTCCAATTCGCCCTGGCGCGGCTCAAGAAGAAGAGCTTGGTCTTTTGAAACTGGCTATCGCCAAAAAGAACGGAGAAGATATTTCAGATCGGATGAAGCAGCACTTAGAGCAATTCTCTTGGATCACAAATAATTCCATGACGGGGGTATTTATGACTTCGGAAGAACTCCATGCTCGTATCGAGCATGTTCTCGAAGAGGGGAATGTTGAGGAAAAGCAGTCATCGTATCTTGCAAAGATCGAGGAATTTAAAAATAAATTCCAATTGTACCGGGATCAGTTTACGGATTCTGGGGTGCGCTCATTGATAGACACTCTTCAGGAGTCCATTTATTTTAGGTCGTGGAGAACTGAGCGATATTATCGAAACGCATATTTTGTTCAAGACGTCATCAAAAACACTGCTCACGTTTTGAACCTAAAAAATCCATCAGATTTCTTTTTCTTTTCTGTAGAAGAAATTATTCATGCGCTTGAAACAGGAGAACAGCTTGATCACGCAACGATTGAAAGCCGGAAAAAAGGATATATGGGTGCGACATATCAAGGAAGCCTGTATTACTTGATGGATAGCGACCTTGAAACTGCTAAGAAATCTATCTCAGTAACAGGGCATCATAATACTGCGGGGGTTATTACTGGACAGCCAGCGTTTTCTGGAAAAGTCAGTGGTAAGGCTTGTGTCGTTATTTCAAAAACCGATCTTTCGAAAGTCCAAGAAGGCGACATTATAGTTTCTCCTTCTACCACAGTTGACTATGTTCCTGTATTGAAGAAAGTTGTCGGAATCGTTACCGAAGAGGGAGGGGTTTTGAGCCACGCATCCGTCATTTCACGCGAGCTCCATATCCCGTGCGTGATCGGAACAAAGATAGCAACGCAAGTTATCAAAGACGGGGACATGATCGAGGTTGATGCAGAACGGGGAGTTGTCACTATCCTTTCATCAGCTGCCAATCTCATAGAAAAATATCATTTCAATGATTCTACGTGGACATATAAGGGTTTTCACGGTGTTCTGCATACATTCTTTCCTGTTGGACAAGGATGTCCTGAACTTAAAAAGCATTTTGACGATGGATCTAATATCAGCCTTTTCTTTGCCCAGGATGATTACATTCATTGGTTCTGGAATGATAATGATCTGACGAGAATCCGAGAACTATTCCTTGAACGCTTGGCAAAGAATAAGAATTACCTTGAAGAATTGAAGGCAGAGTGGCGCATACATGAAACTAGTTTCAAAGAAAGTATTGAAAAAGTTGAAGCGACTGATCTCTCCCTGCTTTCAGATTCGGAACTTTCTGGCCTGTACGAAGATTTTTACACCAAATACGTAAATGAATTCAGGTACTTCCTTACTTTGGGAGACGGCATTTCAATGCACGCAGACAGATACCTTATACCGGAATTCAAAAAGATCCTCGGGGAACGGTATGATGAAGTATTTCCAGTCCTTACTTCGACAAAATATAAATCATTCATTGACCTCGAGTATACGTCTCGAATGAATCTGTACCACGAATATCAGAAAAATGGAACGTTCGATCCAGAAGAGCTCAAAAAGCACGCCGATACGTTCTTTTATATACAAAACAATTACGCAAAGGCGATAAAGCTCAGTACTGACGATTTTGAGAAGATCATCAGCGCTGAAAAAGAAATTCTCGACCCGTCGACTCATACTTCGGATTTGCTTGAACGAAAAGAAAAATACATGCAGGAGTACGATCTCTCCGAATATCACAAAACGCTCTTGTATATCATCGATGAATTTTTCAAGCTTCAGGATGACCGAAAGAAATATGTATTGATTTCAAATTACTACCAGTTTGCATTCTTGCAAGAATTATCAAAGCGAACCGGCATTGATTTAGATGCCTTGAAATATTCAGTATTTCCGGAGTATCGAACTATCCTTGCTTCGGGAATCAATATTGATGAACTGCTTCGAAGAAAAGAATGCTCGCTTTGTATCTGGACTCAGGATGGATATGAAATCTTTTCTGGCACAGAGGCTGAGAAATACCTTGAGTATTTCCAAAAGCGCAATCAGGGGACTGGAGAGATCAAAGGCATTGTTGCTTCAGTAGGAAAGGTTACTGGCCGAGTAAAGCGAATACTCAAAATACACGACATGGCAAATATGGAAGAAGGGGACATTCTTGTTGCTTCCATGACTCGTCCTGAAATGGTCCCAGTCATGAAGCTCGCCGCGGCAATTGTAACTGATGAAGGAGGCATTACATGCCATGCTGCCATTGTTTCAAGAGAGCTGAAGATACCTTGTATTATCGGCACAAAGAATGCCACCCAGATTTTGAAAGACGGCGATATAGTTGAAGTTGACGCAACTACTGGTATAGTAAGGATTATATAACTATAAAAAAATCATATGTTCGGTAAATTAAATAAGCCATCATCTGTAGAAAATAAAGAAAAAATAAAGGATACAAAAATCAATCTGCATTTTTTTCGCCATTCGATAAAAGGCCCGACTCCAGAAAATGGGGAAGAGCCTCGCACTCGTTTGAGCGCCGAGGGGAAATCGTTGGCTGTCCAGCGAGCATATCAAGATGTTCTGCATTCTCAAGCAGTGGCTTTTGGAAGTTCTCGGGATCGCGCGCAGGAGACAGCAGGTTTCGTAATGGCAGGATCGTCGGAGAAAATTACCGGAGAAGAAACGCTTGAAGATTTGAAAGAGAAACTTAACAGTGAACTGAAAGTTGGCTCAAAGATTGGTGTTACCGAAGAACTGAATTTCACCGATGATCCAAGCACTCCAGTGGGGAAATTTCTCGGAGAAGCAATCGCTCGAGGCGAGTACTTGAAGGCTATAGTAGAAGACAGCGACCGGATTGCGTTGGAAACGGGAGATACATCGGGAGCTACATATTCTAAAAAAGCGGCTCAGATGGCACAGGTTTTACTTAAATATGTATCAATCGCGCCACGCTGGCATAAATTAGTGCAAGAAAAATCCAATCAGTATAAGCCTACGCTGGAACGATACATGGGTACACACCAAGGAATGCAGGAATCTTTTTTGGCAAAAGTGATTGAAAAGACAAAAGGTTTGGATGAACGCAATGCCTTTTTGAGAGCGGTGGGGGATCAAGGATTTGATTTTATCGAAGGCTTTGAAACTGATATTATCACAACCGGTGCTAATGGTGCTGTTGTCAAAATCAAGTACAGTAAGAATACTGAGGGAAATCAGTTTTCATTCAATCAAGAAGTACCTTTGAATGTTATCGAAGAGATCCTTGAAGAAGGAAAATAATTTTATTATTTTCCGCTGAATGGATTGAAGTTCGTACCGACATCGAAGTAATCTTCGCCTTCTTTTTTCTTGAGGAAGTTTACCATTTTGTATGTTACTGGCGTGAAGATGATCTCTATAAGTGTTTTGAAAGCATAGTTGGAAATGATGAGCGTAATGAGGAGAGAGCCAGGAAGTAAGCCAATGAATGCAATGAGGATAAAGAGCGTGCTGTCCACAAATTCGCCCACAACGGTAGAGCCAATAGTGCGCGTCCAGAGCCACTTTCCCTTAGTCAGTATTTTCATCTTTGCCAAAATGAAGGAGTTTGAGAATTCTCCGAAGAAAAATGCGACAAGGCTGGCGATCACAATGCGCGGAGTAAGTCCGAGGATTGCATCGTATGCTGCTTGGTTTGTCCAATCTGGAGCTGCGGGAAGCGCGCCGACTACGATAAGGACAAGGCTCATCAAGAGCGCCATAGCAAACCCCATCCAGATCACGCCACGGGCACGCTTATATCCGTAGACTTCGGTAAGTATGTCGCCGAAAATATAACTTAAGGGAAAGAGCAATGTTCCGCCGTCAAACGTAAACCAGCCGAAATCGACTATTTTCGTCGAGGCAATATTTGAAATGAGGAGAACTGAGACAAAAAAGACTGCTATGAGGCTGAGGTATTTATATGATTTTTCCATGGGGACACTGTAGCATATTTTACCATTCAAGATAGAGGGAATGTTGTTTTATAAGGCTGGTTCTCGCTTTCTATGTGAAGTCTGGGTTTTGGCTTATACTATAGGGAGTTCAATTACAAGCTAGGCAAAAAAGTTATGCAAAAAATTACCCCGCATCTTTGGTTTTCACATGAAGCAGAAGAAGCTTCGCAGTTTTATACTTCTATTTTTAAGAACGGCAAAATCGGCGCCACTGCTCGCTACCCAGAAGCGGGAAAAGAAATCCACCGCATGACGCCTGGCAGCGTAATGACGACTGAATTTGAAATCGAAGGATACAAGTTTCTCGCGCTCAATGCCGGTCCGCTCTTCAAATTTACTCCGGCGATTTCATTTATGGTGAATTTCACTAGCAAAGATGAATTGAAAGAAGTTTGGGACAAGCTTGCTAGCGGAGGCGAAGCAATGATGCCTCTCGATAAATATCCGTTCAGCGAATACTACGGCTGGATCAAGGATAAATTCGGCATCACCTGGCAGCTTATCTACGCTGACAATGGCGCTCCGCGACAGATCATACCGGCTTTTTTGTTTACCGGCGACAAGTTCGGCAAAACAGAAGAGGCGATCAATTTTTATACCTCAGTATTCAAAGATGGAAAAGTTTTGGAATTGCAGAAATATGGCGCTGATCAGGTTCCCGGCGCAGAGGGCAAGGTAATGTATTCAGACTTTACTATTGAAGGACAGAAATTTATTGCTATGGATGGTCCGGGCGAACATGCGTTTACTTTCAATGAAGCAATATCGCTTCTCGTGAGTTGTAATGACCAAGAGGAAATTGATTATTACTGGAACAAGCTCTCGGCCGATAAGAATTCAGAACAGTGCGGCTGGCTCAAAGATCAGTATGGTGTCTCATGGCAGATCGCTTGGAAGGATATGGGCAAGGTGCTCGGCAGTCCAGAACGAGACAAAGCAAACCGAGCGATGGCAGCAATGATGCAGATGAAGAAGATCGACATCGCAAAATTAGAAGAAGCGTTCAACGGATAATCATATATGGAATCAAAAACGCCAATACAAATAGAAACAATAGTAAACGCACCCATTGAAACTATATGGAAAGCATGGAATGATCCTGCGGCTATTATGGAATGGGCTCATGCTTCTGATGACTGGCATGCGCCATTCGCTGAGAATGATTTGCGTGTCGGAGGAAAATTCACTACTCGCATGGCAGCGAAAGACGGATCCGTTAGCTTTGATTTTGGCGGCGAATACACCGATGTTCAGGAATTGAAATCGATTGGCTATACGATGGGGGACGGACGCACGGTACATGTCACTTTTGAGAAGATTGGCGATACGACGAAAGTAATTGAAATCTTCGATCCCGAAAATGAAAATCCTATCGAGATGCAGCGAGGAGGATGGCAGGCTATTTTGGACAATTTCAAAAAATATACTGAGTCACTCTAAATAATTGGATATCTTAAAAAGCGCGGCTTAGCCGCGCTTTTTATTCTGTATGATCCGTGCGAAGAGGAAAGCAAAGATTAGTCCGGTGATGAGCGTCGAAACATACCAAACTGCCGATCCACCAAAGCTGTCAAAATTGGTATTTCTGAAAATAAAGTACTGAATGGTAAGGGGAATGATAGTGAGCACCGCTGTGTATGCGATATATTTCTTGAATGATATTGTTGTAAATCCAAGAGCATAGCTGATGAAATCAAAGAAAAAGAATCCAAGCGTGCGGCCGATCACAAGCAGGTAGGTGTCGTGGGTTTCAGCAATACTATCAATATGATCCATGGATTTTGTACCGACAAGCCTTACCACGATTCTTCTGCCCCAGCGCCGAGCAATATAGAAACTGACGGCTGCACTAATGACAGATGAAAAGTAAAATATGATCATAAGCGTTCCAAATCCATAGAGCTTTATGCCAATGAGATAAAAAGCTGTTCCTGAAATTGGCGCAAAAACCTGGGAACATATAATAACCAAAAGCAGGAAGAGATATCCAAGCCAGCCGAGGCCGAGGGCTGTTTTTTCTATCAGGCTGGTGGGAATAGAATTGATGAAGTAGAGAAAAAGAAGGAAGGCGATAACTGATATCGTGTAGGAAAATACTTCTTTCTTGGTGTACTTAGCCATTGAATTGTCTCAAATGATGATCAATATGCTTGTAGGTCATTTGTCCTATCTGCTCTCTCGTCATGTCTCCGAAAAACCAATGAGTGACAATGGGAGTTGAGAAATGTTCATATTCTTGAACCAATGTTATCCAAGCATCTTTAGCCGCTTGAAAATCACCGGTAGTTTCTTGTACCTTGAATTCATCGCTTGTCGGAGCATTCTGTTTCATTGGCGTATCATCAGCAAGCATTTTCTTCAAGATCATTTTGCCAAGCAGTCGGCCAATAAATGAGCGCTTGAATTTTTTCTTGCCGAGATACATTTCATCTGCGAGGGCAGCATGCTTTACCATCTGGTAGACATTCATAGTGCCCCAAGCTCGCTGGCTGTTTTCTGAAAGGGTATTGATGCGAGCGATCAAGGCTTCGCGCGTTTCCTTGTCTAAGATGGTTTTCATATATGATTCAGTATAGCTCGATTTCATCAATTAAGGTATTGGATATATGAAATTTCAATTTAAATTGATAGTTATGGGCGCTGTCTCCTATCCTTTAAGATATGGAAATAACGTGGTACTATGCGAAAAACTATTGAATAACCTTAAAATTTAAAAAATTATGTGTGGAATTATTGGCTATATAGGAAACGGCGAAGCAGGAAAAGTGGTTATTACAGCACTAAGGCGTGCCGAAACACGCGGTTACCATGGTTTTGGTGCTGCTGTTCGGGAAAAAGACGGAACGATTACCATTCGTAAAAAAGGAGGGGAAGACTGCCTTAAGGCATTTGAAGATTTATTGGAAGAACAGCCATTGCCGTATGCAAATGAGGGTATCGGACATAACCGGTGGGCAACCCATGGCGGTCCGAGCGATATCAACTCGCATCCCCATTATTCAAGCGACGGCTCTATTCTTCTTGCGCATAATGGCATTATTGAAAACGCCGATATTCTTCTGAAAGAAATGGTAGACAGGAATTTTCCTGTTACGCTTGTTTCAGAAACAGACACCGAAATACTGGCAAATTGGATTGCCTTTATAAGGTTTACATCGGGGCTTCAGTTGAAGGATGCTTTGCAGCTTGCATTTACTCAAGTGCAAGGAACATATGCCATCGTGTGTATGGATAGAGATACTCCCGGTACAATCTATGCCGCAGTGTGCGGACGCACGCTGCGCATTGGCATTGGCGCGGGGCCTGAGCCAGCTGAGTACTTCGTTGCCTCTGAGGTTCAGCAATTTATCGAGCACACTCAAAATTTTGTGACTGTCTTGAGCAATCGCATCGTGGTTTTGACCAAGAACGGGTACAATCTGTATTCGTTCGAAGGCGTACAGGACTATCCTATTATCCAGCAAATTGAAGCTGAAATGAGCGCCATTGAAAAAGGCGACCACCCGTTCTGGATGCATAAGGAAATTATGGAACAGCCGCGGGTTATCGAGCAGGTGATGCAGGGCAGGGTACGGCCGCAAGATACGCACATTTACCTGAAGGGTATTTCCGAATACGAGCAACTGCTCTCAAAGGCAGAACGCATCTTTGTAGTCGCTCATGGAACTTCCTTTTATTCGGCACTTTTCTTTAAGTATTTGTTTGAAGAGCATACCGGCATTTTGGTAAACGTAGAGCTTGCCTCTGAATTTCGCTATCGCAAAAAGAATATCAAGAGAAACGATATTGTTATCGGAATATCCCAATCGGGAGAAACTGCTGATACTATCGGGGCGCTTGAGAACGCAAAAGAATTAGGCGCGATTATATTGGGAATCTGTAACGTAGAAGGATCGCATATTGCCGGCATGACGGACGCTGGAGTATTTTTGCGGGCAGGGCGAGAGCTCGGCGTTGCAAGTACAAAAGCTTTTACCTCGCAGTTAGTGACGCTGGCAATGCTTACTTTGCATGTGGCATATTTGCGCCAATCGATACGCGAATCTGATTACCAGCTTTTATTTAACGGTATAAAATCGCTTCCGGTGTACATGGAACGAGTACTGAATATGAATGAGCGAGTGATTGCTGAAGTTGTTGAAAAATACCAGCATACCCACAGCATGTACTATCTCGGCCGCGGCATAAACTATCCTGTCGCCTCCGAAGGAGCACTGAAGCTGAAGGAAATCGCCGGCATACATGCGGAAGGATATTCTGCATCGGAAATGAAGCATGGCCCTATAGGTCTCATTGGACCTGACATGCCCGTTATTGTTATTGCAACTGATGGAGAAACATTTTCTAAAATTGTAAATTCGGTAAAAGAAGCAAAGGCACGCAAAGCGCCTATTATCGCAATTGTTTCAGAAGGTTGCGACTATGCAGTGCTGCAAGCTGATGACTATATTGTTGTGCCCAAAGTACTGGAACCGCTTTCTCCGATAATCAACGTAATTCCGCTGCAATTGTTTGCATATGCAATGGCCTTGAAGAAAGGCAAGAACCCCGACAAACCTGAGGGTTTGGCGAAGTCGGTTACTGTAGAATAATCACAGTAGCTTATGAAAATACACGGCACCTCTCTAACCAAGAGGTGTTTTTTTTATTGCCTACTATTTTAGATAGCTATCAAAATAGATAGCATGACAGGTGTAACCGCCCGGATCTTTTTGCAAATAGTCCTGATGGTATTCTTCCGCCGGCCAAAATATTGCAAGCGGCTCGAGAGTTGTAACAACAGGATCTTTCCATCGCTTAGAATCATTTACGATCGTAATGAAGTTTTCAGCCTCCTTTTTTTCCTCTTCGTTTCCATAGAAAATTGCTGAGCGATACGATGTGCCTCGGTCGTTTCCTTGTTGGTTCATTGTAGTCGGGTTATGAATCTGAAAGAAAAAGTCCAGAAGGTTTTTGTATGTGGTTTTTTCTGGATTGTATTCAATTTCTACCGCTTCTGCGTGTCCGTTGTGATTGTCGTAGGTTGGATTTTGAACTGGTCCGCCAGTGTAGCCGACGGTCGTGTTGATCACGCCTGGCTGTTTTCTGAGGAGTTCTTCAAGTCCCCAAAAACATCCTCCAGCCAATACTATTTTTTTATTCATATAAGTAACTCTTATTTACCATCAATAAATTTCATGGAGATCGAGTTTACGCAGTGTCGGATGTCCTTGTCGGTAAATCCTTCGCCGGTGAACACATGTCCTAAATGTCCGCCGCAATGCGCGCAAGTGATCTCAGTTCGCATGCCATCGCTGTCAGTTGTTTGTTTGACTGCGCCAGGGATCTCGGCGTCGAAGCTCGGCCATCCGCAGGTTGATTCGAATTTGTCCTTTGAATTGTAGAGGGGAGTGTTGCACTGTTTGCAGACATAGACGCCGGTTTCTTTGTTGTTTGTATATTCTCCAACAAATGGAGCCTCGGTTCCTTTATCGATAATGACTCGCTTTTCTTCGGGGGTTAGTTCGTTCATATACCCTTATTATACTCAAAACGAAATGTAAAGCAAACTTTACATTATTGTGGACACGACGGGAGTCGAACCCGTGTTTCCTGATTGGTAAGACCAGCAAACCAGACCGCTAGCATGCCCACGATATAGGTTACCGACCCATACCTAGTTACAGTATAAAAAGTCGAAATGAACTTCATATTAAAAAAAGATAAATAAAAAAGAAATCCGCCCCCTTTTGGGGCGGATTCTAGTTTCCTGGTCTTACCAAGATAAATGGTAAACCAGGGTAAGGTTTTTTGCAACTGCGAACCTACAAGATCCTTTTTGCTGCGATTGGTTTGTAATACTGAAGAAATTTATGCAATGACCAAAAACAGCTCGCTCCTTCAATTGCAGTCGCATGCCAAATCTCTTTGTTTTTTTCTCCAGTAAAAAGCGCAGTGTGCAGAGAAATAATATAATCGTCTTCTGTTGCGAATGTTGCTCGGCTTTTGTCGACAGGAAGTCCTTCTTTGTTGCGAATTTTTTCTGCGTAAATAATATCGCTGTCTAACAAGTGTTCAAATGAAAAACTTTGATCTGGATTGATAACAAAACTTCCAGTCTCGTTATATCCTTGCGGGCACAGCACTTGATCTGGTTCTAGAAAGACTCCTTTCTTTTCTAAAGTGTAGAGCTGCACTGCGCGGCGGCAGTTTCCGATAGACCAGTCATTCAAGAGTTCTTCTTTTGAGGGGAGAGGACCGGCGTCGAATTTGTAGGAGAAGTTTTTCATATTAAAATTCAGTTTGAGGTAATTAGAGATATTTAATTTTTATATCCCTGATACTCCGAATAGTTTTCCAATCGCAAAGGTGATAAGCATGGCAAGCATTCCACCCAGCACGACTCGAATAGTGGCTTTGAGTTTGT
>CAZHJZ010000008.1:0-47094 GCA_964532495.1 uncultured Candidatus Saccharibacteria bacterium
TGTAGCTCGTGGTCCATATAAGTTCTGGGATCGAAATTGCGCGCACTGTTCAAAGGCGATTGTGACCAACTATGCGCCTGAACGGCCGGAAATCGTCTATTGCGAAAGCTGCTATCAGCAGGAAGTGATTTAGCTTTTAGCCATTCCTGATATAAAAAATCGCCACTGGTAGTGCCAGTGGCGATTTGTGTTTTTAATACTTCTATATCAGAAGCGCAATCAGCATAAGAATAGTGCCGGTATCCAATAAATTTTCGGTTTGCCTGTATCTATCGGTTTCGGTAGCCATGAACATCACTGTGGTTACTGCGTTAATAGCTCCTCCTATGGAGAACAAGGCGTATGCCACACCTTGCAGCGTAGAAAGAAATATCAGTGAAATCAACAGTCCACAAAACATCCAGAACGCAGCGAAAAGCATCGCTCCTCCTTTAGTAATATATTTTTCTGAAACCAGTGTCTTTTTGTATCCTGTATCTGCTTCGCAATCCTGATTATCTTTTATTAGTTCACTCGCTGTCATGAAACAGGCGATGATGAAAAAGGCAAAGATCGGCTTGATGTAGCCATTTTCAAGAAACCCAAAAAGGATGGGAATAGAACTGGCCAGCGCAACAAGAATAGTTGGCAAGAACACAATTTTTCGGCTCCACGAATACGCAAGCCCAATTCCAATGCATACCCACAGCAAGATAGTGAACTGCTGGGAATTTTTGAAACAGAAAAAGAATGAAGTGATAATCGCGGTAGCCCACAGGAGAACCATGATTCCCAACAGGGAATATTCGTTTGCTAGGGCAAATGGCTTGTTTTTTCGATGAGCATCGTGCCCGCGGTCGAAGTAGTCATTGGTAATCATAGTTGCCGTCGCAATAATGAAGATTTCAAGTACTAAAAGCCAATTTGTCGGCGCACCTGCAAGTTTATATCCAAGGTGGACAAGAAGGGCAGCTGGTATGGTGGCGGTAAGTCTGAAACTATTAATGAGGTTGAAAACATAGCTGTTTTTCATGAGAAGTTGTTTTTCTTATTTCTAACATATGTACAGGAAATAGGAAGTGGTATAATGGAATAGTAGCAAAAGGTCTGCTTATTAATAAATCTTATTTATATATTTTATGATGATGCACAAATGTAATGGGGGATGCGCAGTAAGCTGTATTTCAACAACACTCGTTGTTATCGGTGGCTTGAACTGGGGTCTCGTAGGATTGGGAATGCTTATCGGCTCAAACTTGAATGTTGTTAACCTTATCTTTGGACGAATGCCAACAGTAGAAGCGATCGTATATCTCTTGGTTGGTGTCGCGACAATCGCTATGCTTATCGGATGCAAGTGCGACAAATGCACAATGGCTTGTAAAATGGAAGCTGAAAAGATGGACGCTCCAAAGGCGATGTAATAGTTAGGTTTAGGTATATTAAAAGGCGCTTCTCCTCGCAGGGTAAGCGCCTTTTAATTTATCACGCGGCTCGGAGTGACTTACCTACCGGTAAGTGAGGCGCCGCTGCTTTGCATTTCACCCCAATTCGTTCTAAGCTGTGAATATTCATGGAAAACTCTAAAACCCCTCAGTTTGACGCGCTGCTCCAGCCGATACTTGATGCACTAGTTCCGCATAGCAAAGATTGTGCTTGGAAGGGAAAGCACCAGTACTGCGAAGGTAACTTCGAGATAACAGCCGAAGACATTGAGTTTCTCCGCATGCTGAGAGCGACTCCTTCAAAATACTGCCCAACGTGCCGCCGCATCCGCCGCATGGTTTATATGAACATGTCTCGTCTCTTTAAGCGCCAGTGCGATGTGCCTGGTCACAAAGAGCAGATGATCTCTATCCTTACTCCAGAGTGCCCGTTTCCTGTGTACGATTATGAATATTTCATCGGCGACCAATTTGATGCTTTTTCTTTCGGCACCGATTGGAAATCCGGGGAAAGCCCGATGGAAACATTATTCAATCTCCGAAAAATATTTCCTATGCCGTCATTCCTCAATCGTGATCCTTCTTCTATCAATAGTGAATATTCAAACGGGGGACGCGACAATAAAAATATCTACTACGCCATGGGATGTTATGGCACCGAAGATGTCTGGTACTCAAGCATGATCGATAAGAGTAAAGAGGTCATGGACAGCACCGACGTGAATGGCTGCGACGGGATATATTATGGATTGTCAGCTAACACTTCATACAAATGTTCGTTTACGTATTACTCAAGAGATTGTTCCGATTCGATGTATATTTTCGATTGCCGCAATTGCTCGGATTGCTTCGGATGCGTAAACCTTCGCAATAAGCGCTATTGTATTTGGAACGAACAAGTGACAAAGGAAGAGTATGCTGCTTTCATGCGATCAGTTAAGCCTTTTTCGCACTCGTTCATCAAAGAGTCTGAAGAAAAATTTTGGCAGCTTGTTGCCTCACAGCCCATGAACGCTTCGCAGAATATCGCCGTTGAAAATGTTTCCGGAACGCTTTGCGATCACTGCAAAAATGCTTTTGATGTTACCCACTGCGTGAATGCCGAAAATGTCCGCCACGCCGATGGCGCACTCGGACATCGAGATTCGATGGATCTGCTATTTTCAGGAGGCTCAGAGCGTGTCTACCAGACGATCAACATCGGCTCACGATCAAGCAATGTGAAATTCTCAGTTTCTTCGAAATTTACCACTGACAGTGAATATGTCTTCAATTCAAAAAATATTTCCAATTGCTTCATGTGTTTTGGATTGCAGAACAAATCGTATTGTATTTTGAACAAGCAATATTCTTCCGAAGAATATTGGCCAATGGTTGATGCAATCAAAACCGACATGCTCGTTCGCGGCGAGTGGGGAGAGTCTCCCGACATGCGATTTTCGGCGCAGGCATATAATTTTTCTTCAGCAGGCATCAATTTTCCATTAACAGAAGCCGAGGTGAGAGAACTCGGAGGTTTCGTGGCTTCTGAACCAGAAACGAACTCAAGCGGAATGGATAGTATCGAGGCTCATGCTTTGCCAGAAACTATTGCTGAGGTGGACGACTCTATACTTACCAAGGGAATTATCTGCGAGAAAACTGGGCGCCCATTCCGTATTATCGCCACAGAGTTAGCTTTTTACCGAAAGACTGGCTTGCCATTGCCGCACATTCATCCTAACTACCGAATGCAAGCTCGAAGCGAATTCATTTCAGATGGAAAAAAATACGCCGCACAGTGCGAGAACTGCAGCAAAGCGATTTCTTCTGTTTTTCCGATTGAAAAAGGTTTCAGGCTGTATTGTGAAAAATGTCATTCAGAATTATATAATTAATATTTCATGCTCGGCGAACATATTGTCCATAAGCTCGACAAGAAATACGCTCGCCCGATCGCCATCGGTATCATGGCTGTTGCCTTAGTTGCGGTAACTATAAAATTGATTAAGATGCTGTAATATAGAGATATGCAGTCCAAGACTCCACAATTTGACGCAGCCCTCGATGCGATACATGCAACGCTCGTTCCGCATGCGCGAATGTGCAAACAGAAAGAACTTTCAAAATATTGCGAAGGGGAGTTTGAAATAACTGACCAAGACATTTCATTCCTCAAGATGCTGCGTGTCCCACCGCCAACATTGTGTCCGACGTGCAGGCACCAGCGACGATTGGCATTTACGAACTATTCAAAAATCTTTCGCAGGAAATGCGAGGTTCCCGGTCACGATGAAACATTAATTTCCATTATTCCGCCAGTTGCCCCCTGGAAAGTGTATGACGACAAGGTCTATTTATCTGAAGAATGGAATGCGAAAGAATATGGCACAACATGCAATCCCCAAGAATCTTTTTTTAGCCAATTGTTCGCCCTCAAAAAGAGAGTTCCGCATCCAGGCGCACCGCATGGTCCCGAAGTAGTAAATAGCGATTATACATTTCATGGACGCTACATTCGCGATAGCTATTATGCTTTTGGGGCATATTCATCCGAAGAGATTGTATATTCAGGAGGTATTTTTGATAGCCACCATATTTTTGATTCTTACAGCATCCGCTCCAGCGACTCGCTGTATGAATGCGTAACATGCACAAATTGCACTCGCGTATTTTTCTCAGATTTTTCTCGGGAATGCGTGGACTCGGCTTTCATGTTTGATTGCTCAAACTGCATGGATTGTTTTGGATGCGTCAATCTCAAAAACAAACGATATGCGTGGTTCAATGAGCAGCTGACAAAGGAGGAATATGAAAAACGCCGAAAAGAAATTGATCTTGGCGATCCTAAAGTAGTGGCGGAGTATAAGGAGAAATTCCTGAATTTTGTAAAGACTCATCCTGTCCGAGCTGAGCGATTTGAAGGTTCAGTTAACATGGAAGGGAATGATATTGTGCATTCCAAAGATATTCATAATGGGTATCAGATTGAAGAGAGCGAGCATTTGCGTCATGTCCAATTTATCAAAGGCGCAAAGGATGGTATGGATATGACATATGGCAGCAAGTCGGAATTGCTCTATGAGACAACGGGTGTCGGCGTAGGGAGCTCACGAACAAAATTTTCTGCTGGCTGCAAAACAGTCTCTGATTTGGAATACTGTGCTTCTATGACGAATTGCCAGAATTGTTTCGGCTGCGTCGGGTTAGTAAATACTTCACATGCGATCATGAACACGGTATACGAGCCTGATGAATACTGGAACCGAGTTGATGAAATAAAAACTGCGATGCTCGAGCGCGGAGAGTATGGAGAATTTTTCTCAGTCCCATTTTCTGCGTATACATATAATACTGCTATCTCGGATATTATTTACCCGCTTTCACCAGAAGAAATTGAAACATTCGGCTGGCTGTACCAAGAAGATATTGAAGTAAATACGCAAGGATTGGATATTGCTTCCCACGAAGAAATAGAAACACCGGTGCAGGATCTGGAGGAGAGCATCCTTTCAAAAGCAATTCTTCCTGTGTCTTCTGGCAAGCCATTTCGTCTGATTGAACGAGAACTCGGATTTTATAAACGATACAATGTTGCTATTCCTACCGAAACTCCGGCAGAGCGAATGACGCGGCGAATGCACGCAGCTGGCATAAAGCGAATGTCTCTCGAAGCATGCGCCTCATGCGGCAAAGAGATCAATTCTCAGTACAAAACTGAAGATGGCTGGAAGCCATATTGTACGGCTTGCTATCAGCGGGAAGTGCTATAGTATAGGCAGTATGGAAGAGAAAAGCTGTCAAAACTGCAAAACTACTTTCACTATCGAGGCTGAAGATTTTTCATTTTATGAAAAAATGAAAGTTCCGCCGCCGACGTTCTGTCCATGGTGCCGCTTTATTCGCAGGCTTGTATGGAGAAATGAGCGCGCTCTTTTTAAGCGGGCGTGCTCGCTTTGCGAAAAAGATATCATATCCATGTATGCGCCAACCGCCTCATTCCCCGTATATTGCCGAGAATGCTGGTATTCAGATTCATGGGATGCGACATCGTACGGCAGGGAATATGACTTTTCAAAACCTTTTTTCGAGCAATGGAAAGAGCTTTCCGCAGTTGTTCCAAGGCTCGCGCTTTGGTCTCGCAATATGGTGAATTCTGATTACACCAACTTAAGCGGGGAGTCGAAAAATGTCTACCTCTCTATTTCGGTAATTTTTGGATCGGAAAATGTTTTTTATTCGAAAGCAGTAGATGCTTCGTTTAACATTTACGATTGTCATAATATAAAAAATTCGGACGGCTGTTACCAGGTTATTGAAGGTGAAAAAAATTATAATTCACAGCATCTTTTGAATTCACGAAACTGTATCGATTCTTTTTTTCTAGTTGATTGCGTGAATTGCAGCAATTGCGTGCTTTCTTCCAACCTCCGTAATAAAGAATTTTATATCCGCAATAAGCAATACTCAAAGGAAGAATATTTTGAAGAGCTCAAAAAAATAGATATGGGCAGTAGGGCTATCCGCGCCGAATTGCTGAAGGAATTTGCCACGATATCCAAAAGCGCGATTTATCGCTTTGCTAATATTCTTCGATCGGTTGATTCTACAGGCAACAACCTGCTCAACGTTAAAAACGCAAAGCATTGTTTCGATATGTATGATTTTGAAAATGCAGCATATTGCTATCGAACCTTTACTGCAAAGGATTTTATGGATGTTGATTATGCCTTGGGTTCGGAACTGATATATGAATACACTACTGGAGCAAAAAACGATTATAATGTGAAATTTTCCTATTCTGCGATGGACTCTATTCGTAATGCAGATTATACCGAGTCATGCATGATAGGAACCAATCTTTTCGGTTGCATCAGCTGCCGAGGCAAAGATAATACTATTCTGAACAAGGTGTATTCAAAAGAAGAGTATGCAACGCTTCGCGAGAAAATCGTTGAACAGATGAATACGCTTCCATACATAGATGCCCGCGGGAGAAAGTATTCATACGGAGAATTTTTTCCAATCGAAACTTCGGCCTTTTTCTATAACGAGAGTCCAGCTCAAGATTTTGCGCCATTAAGGAAAGAGGAAGCGATAAAAGAAGGATATCCCTGGAGAGACAGGGAAGAAAAGCATTTTAATATCACCCAAACAAAAGACACGTTGCCTGACAATATTAAAGAGGTAGAAAACAGTATCCTTAATGATGTTGTAGGCTGCGAGCATGAAGGTGAATGTTTGCATCAATGCAGCAGGGCGTTCCGATTGGTAAAAGACGAACTCGAATATTACCGAAAAAACAACATACCGCTTCCAACGTGTTGTCCAAACTGTCGTTTTTATGAACGTTTCGCGCAAGTTCCGCCTCCTAAGCTATGGTCTCGTACATGCGTATGTTCTGAAACTGGCCATGACCATGATGGCAATTGTCGCAATGTCTTTGAAACTAGTTATTCGCCCGACCGCCCAGAAAAAGTGTACTGCGAATCTTGTTATCAAAAATCAGTTCTTTAGTGCTTATGCCTGTGATGGCGAACTCGGAACGGATGAAGTTCTGTTACGGAAGGTTTCTTAGCGTGTGTGAGAATAAGCGCAATGAGAAGCGTAATACTAATAAACATTCCTCCAACAGCTATGGTCCATGATGGTCCAAGATATGTATAGAGTATTCCGGCCAAGATCGGGCCAACAGTCCATCCAAGGTCGTCAAAGAGGCTAACAGTTCCGGAAATAAGACCGTAGTGTTTGTGCTCTTTGTCGATGCTATACAGCCATGCCCAGAGCGAAAGAGAAGCAAGCTCATCTCCAGTTGTTGCAAAGAATCCGAGAAAGAGGAAGAGAAGGCCGAAGTTCGAGCCGAGCAGAATTCCTGCAAGAGCGAATACGAAAAGCCCGATAAGCACGAGCAATTTTTTGTCATACTTATCGACAATCTTTCCGAGAGCAAATCCAAGAACTACGACTGAGAAATCAAATACCCCAAGTCCCGCGCCGAGCAAGCTTCCTTGCGGCGCGTGAGCGATCAAAAGGGGAATAACGAACCAAATAATGCCGTAAAAAGTCGCGGCAGAAAATGACGAGAGGACAAGCAAGAAGCTTGGTGGCGTGAGAGAGCCCACTGATCGGAATGCCTCCACGATAAGGTGAGTTTTTAGAAAACGATGGCGAGGCAAGTGGTGAGGGTGAGACTCTGTCCTATTTTTATCTTTCGGCGCAAGGCAGATTAAGACAAAAGCAGTGGCAAAAAGTATTGATAGGATTATGCCGAGAACAGGAACGGAAAAACGTACCGCAAAGATAAGCGCCGCGCTTGCCAAGACAATTCCGATCGAAGCGAAAACTTCTCGCGCTGACATGAACCTGCCGACAGTTTCTTTGTCAGCTTGGCCGATAATATAGGCGGTGCTTCCTGGTCCGAAGAAGAGCCAGCCAAATGTGCTGATACCGAGAGAAAGGAAGAAGGTAGTTTTGGTTAGGCCGAATGTAAGAGAAAGAGCTGACGCAAGAAAAAGAAGCGATGTGACAGCAAGCAATTTTCGGTAGCCGAACTTGTCGAGCATGTAGCCGGCGGGGATATCAAGTATGAGTTGCAGGAAAGCCCCAATACCTATAAAAAGCCCAATGACAGCTATCGGAAATACCTGTTCTCCAAGAGGTGAAAGCATGCTGTAGTGCAATCCACCACCTAATTTAAATATGCTAAGAAAGAGAAAAAAAGGAGAAAATTTGAAAACAATGGTTTTGAGGGTTTCTGGCAGCTTTGTCATGACCTAATACTAGCATGCTATAATCAGGGAATGGAAACAACATATATCAAAACAACATCGGGCGGCCTCGCGCTCCTAGCGGCAGGTCTCGTCCTTGCGTCTCTTGTCGGAGGCTTGTTCTATATGCGCGCTAAGGCGTTTGAGAACACGCTCTCTGTAACTGGTTCTGCAAAAATGGAAGTCGTTGCGGATACCGCTAAATGGTCATTCGACATCGTCCGCAAAGTAAAATTTGAAGGCCAGAAACAAGGTTATGAAAATATCGCTGAAGATGTTTCAACGACCAAGACGTTCCTTGCTTCATCTGGTATCTCTGCGGATGCCGTTACGGTTGCCCCAGTTCAGCTTTCTGTCGATTATGACAAGCAGCAACTCGCGGGCACTGAACCTGATTACCAGCTCCGCGCTCGTGTAACCATAAACGCTACCGATGTTAACTTGCTTTCTCGCGTAGCGGAAAAAGTTCCCGAACTTGTTAACTCCGGAGTATTCATATCAAATACATCGCTCGAATATTTCTATTCAAAACTTTCAGATGTTCGCGTGACACTTTCCGGCGAAGCGATCAAAGATGCAAAGCAGCGAGCTGAGTCAATTGCAAAGGCAAGCAACGGCCGAGTGGGATCTCTTCAGTCAGTTTCTGGGGGAGTAATCCAGGTTCTCGCTCCAAATTCTACTGATGTTTCTGATTATGGAACGTACGATACTTCAACTATTAACAAAGTGATTACTCTTTCTGTCCGAGCAGCATTCACTATTAAATAAGAGAAAACTACTATGCACGAAAAACATTACATTTGCCTCGGCGGCTGCAAGGGAGTTTCAAAAAATCCTGGCGTTTGCCAAGCCGCTGATTGCGCAAGTCATAATCATGAACTGATTGAATGCAATTGCACTGACGGAACGCATTTTGATTTCAAGAAACAAGAAGCAGCACCAGTGCCAGAAAAGCCGGTGTATGTTTCATATGATGAATTTAAAAAAATGGATATCCGCCTGGGAACTATCCGTGAGGTAAGTGCTATCGAAGGTGCCGATAAGCTTTTGAAATTCATGATTGATTTCGGAGATGCAGAACCACGCCAGATCCTTTCCGGTATTCGTGAATTCTATCCTGAGTTCGAGCAGCTCGTAGGCAAACAAGTCCTCTATATTGTAAACCTTGAACCTCGTACTATCCGTGGCTTGCAAAGCAATGGCATGCTTATGGCTGTCGACGGCTTGGATGGCAAGCCAGTTTTCCTTACTCCTGAAGTTCCAGTCGCAGCTGGAGCGAAAGTGAGATAACGTGAACTATCTTGATCCAACATTTCTAATCAGTACGCTCGGGCTGCTCGGTATTTGCGCGATATTGTTCGCTGAATCCGGCATTCTTCTCGGTGCCTTTTTGCCAGGGGACTCGCTGCTCTTTGCTGCGGGCATCTTTGCCGGCCAAGGCTATTTCCCGTTTTGGCTGCTCGTCATACTTGCATCTATCGCCGCTATCTTGGGCGACAATGTCGGCTACTGGTTTGGCAAGAAATTTGGACCGAAAGTGTTCGCAAAAGAAGAATCTTTTTTCTTCAAGAAAAGTTATATCAAGCGTACCGAAGAATTTTATGCGCAACATGGCAAGAAAACAGTAGCGATTGCCAGATTTGTTCCTATTGTGAGAACATTTGCGCCTATCATGGCAGGCATCGGTTCAATGGACTACCGCTCATTTCTCAAATGGAATATCCTCGGAAGCGTAATATGGATCGTTACGTTTTCTTCTGCGGGATTGTTGCTCCACACTATATTTCCAGAAAGTGAAAAACTGCTGACAATTGTTACATTGGGTATTGTTATTTTTTCTTTCGTTCCTCCGACATGGCAGATCATACAATCCCGCCGAAAGAGGCGAGCGCAGCTTCCGAAAGAAGACTAAAAAGCATATACTATATCTACATGAAGAGACGCTCATTTTTTTCTAAACTTTTTTCTCCGACTGTTGCCGGTGTCGATATTGCAGATCAGTCGATCAAATACGCTGTTTTGAAGCCGGGGAGCACTGGCTTCAAGCTTGTTCGCTTCGGGGCAGTTCCGCTTCCAGAGGGAATTATTGTCTCAGGAGATATTCAGGATCCGCGCCGGTTGTCAGACATACTCTCAGATATACGTTATGACGCCGATCTTACGCGAGTACGCGTATCGCTCCCGCAAAGCCATGCGTTTATCATTCAGAATGCCGGACTTACGATAGAGGAGACTAAGCTTCGAGCAGAAGCCTTGGCGCGATCCCTTATTTCTGAAAATATCCCAGAGGCGCATGCTTCTATGATTGTGAATTTTGGAGAGATGCAGACTGACATCGCTATCGTTCATGAGGGAAAAGTATATTTCACCAAATCTCTTTCTTTGCCTGAAAATCCAACTCAAGCGCTAATGGATGCTTTTTCAATTTCATATGACGAGGCTCGGACTATGAAACGGACTATCGGCCTCTCGCGCAAAAGCGAACATGAAGCTGTGTTTGCTACGCTCGTTCCGGATGTTTCCGCTTTGGCAAAACAGCTTGATTCAATTTTTATAAGTTGGCATACAGAGTCCGATGAAAAGCGTCCAAGGATAAAGAATATTATCCTTGCAGGGACAAACGCGCATATTAGCGGATTGCCCGAATATCTTTCTTCTTCACTTCGTACAGAAGTTGCGCTTGGCAACCCTTGGACAAACATGGATCAGGTTCACAATCGCGTGCCTGCACTTCATGCAGAAGACGCCCTCGGCTTCGCTGCAGCATTTGGTTTGGCGATGGGGGAGTAATTGGCTTTTTAAATTGACACACCCTTTTCATATGCTAATCTTGGCACGAGTTATTCTTTAGAAGTAATTACTTCCTATGCGATATAGGTATTATGCAAATAATAGTTGGGTTCGATTCCCAAAGGTAATCTCATGGAGATAGATTTTAAGTTTGCAGGGTATAGGTGGGAGACTATGAAGCACAGGTCCACAAGGTCAGTGTGGAGTCGATCGGTGAAACACCACTAGCTTAATCTCGAAAGTTTTCAGCACATGGGGCTGATTATTTCAAAATCACTTCGATTAATATCTTAGGGTCATCTGTAATGGGTGGCCTTTTTATTTTGAAAAAGTTTCTTTGCGCGGATAGAGGATAAGCGCGACTACGATTGCGTTTACTACTATCAAATATCCTGGATATACATATTGATTGAAAGTGATATTCGGATGTGCGAGCAAGATAAAAATATTTGCTGCAATGTCGCAGAAGAAAAAATACCAGACCTCCGTCTGTGGTGAGTGATATGTTTTGATAACTGTTGGCAGCATGCCGGCGATGTCAGCAAGGACGAGCGCATATATGCTGAGAAAAGGGTTGCCAGAAATCTGCCAGAGAATGATCCCAATAATGGCGATGGTTAAACAAATGATATCGCTTTTGGCCCAGCCGCCCATTCCATATTTGAGCGATAGCAGGAACATAACGACATTGCCGCCGAGCAAGACAGTGTTGAGAATATATGTCGGAGTGTCTGCCGCGGCATGGAACGAAAGGGTCGCGATCAGTACAACAGCAAGCAGGACAAAGCGAGTAATACGATGCGGCTTCGATCTGCCGCGAATGATCGAGACGATATATGAAAGCATCCCGACCACAGCGGTTACACTCGAGAGGATTATGAAAAGCTGCATGTGCCCCCGGTAGGAATCGAACCTACAATAACGGCTTAGAAGTCCGCAGTTATATCCATTTAACTACAGGGGCGAAAGGGAGTTGTTTCCCGTACCATCAAAAGTAGCATTTTATAACGCTTTTTCAAAGCCGGAATAAAAATAGCAGACTTATGATAAGCCTGCTGGGTGATGAAATTAATTATTTTTTTGAGCGATATAGAGACCAGTTTCTTTTTTAATGTGAAGTATGGAAAAGTTATTTTTTTCAAGCAATTCTAAGAACTGCTTTTCAGAATGTACCTTCGCGATTACTGTGCCCCAATCTCTCTCTTCGGAATAATTTTCCTCTGTAAGCGATAGGGAACCGCACAAGTAGCCGCCATTTTTTATCAATGAAGCAATGTGAGCAATCAGTTTTGCGGTCTCTTCAAAAGAGAAATAATTGAAAAGCCCGAATGTGCCGATGCAATCGCATTCCGTAATAGGAATTTCCAAAGGCTGGGTTTTGAGATCGCAGTGAATCGTTTCAATAGCAATCTTAGCAGCGCCCCGCACTTTTGTAAGTTCTTGAGTAAAAAGCTTGAGCATATTAAGCGAGCCATCTATTCCGGTTATCTTGCGAGCCCCGAGTTTGATGAACGGCTTTGCAGAAGTTGCAGGACCACAGCCGATGTCAGCATAGGTTTCCAAAGTAATTTCTTTTTGCTGAAAAAATAATCCAGCGTCCATTGCGTCATTACTGCCGTAACCAATTCTTGTTAGATAGCCTGAAGCGTCGGTATCGAAATATTCAAGTGGTGTCATAGAGGTGATTAATAAATGTAAAAAAATGCTATTAAATTCACACTACGTTACATACTAGGACAAGTCAAATTATATTGACATTTTAATAAAAAATGTCATAGTAGCCCAGATACTCTTTTACAAAAAAGTTAAACAGCACAAAGGCTTGGCAACCCAAGGTTTTGTATTGTTTAACTTTAAATATTCTATATTTCTATGGCATCTACTAAATTTACTGGCCTTGAGTCATCTCTAAAGTTTTGGGAAAACCTTAATAAGCTCGCGGGACTTTATTTTCAGCTAGCAATAAAAGGGGAAACCCAATTTAAGGCAGCAGAAGGTTCAGAGCTTTCGAAGGAAACATATAACGCCTTGGTTAGAGACATAAAGAATTACGATGTTCTCAGGAAAAGATTGGAAAGCGGAAAATCGATAGATTCCCAAATGTTCTTACCTAGAATTCCAGCACCAATGCGCGGCAGTATTTCAACAATAACAGATATGCTGTTTAGAAGAGGTAGTGAAACGATGCTCCTGTTTCCATGGTTTTTGGCAAATTGGCTTAAAACAAAAAAAGTATGCAGGCTTAATTTTATCGAGAATATTCCTCAAATTACCCCAACCGATGAAAATTATCTGCCCCACCTGCCCGGAAGTGATTTCATACTTCATATACCGGGAGGATTACTTGTGCCATCTAAACTATCAGATGCGACAATGGAGTTTGCTTCTGAAATGTTTTTTGTCCATAAAGATGTGACAACAAATCGTTTGCATATATATGGCATTGATACCCGCATGGATAATGCCGTTCTGGATTTAGAAAGAATAATAAGCGCAGTGCAGCAATATTCTTCTAAGCCACCAAAAAAGGAGAAACAGAAAGGAATGCAGATTTCTTCTGATGAACCCGGATTGCCAAAGTGGATGAGTGATATGCAAAAAACGTTAGGCGAAAACGCTTCTGCCTACAAATTCCCGTTGCCGTCGTCTCAAAAAGTTTCCCAGCCCGCAGCAAATGTACCTCCTCCAAAATTAGTTACTCCAAACTGGGTAATTGATTTGAATACTGGGTATAGTATTGCTATTACTGATAATTACGAGTGGGTAACTATTGGGTGGGAACATGATCGCATCGCAGGAGATAACGCTAAAGCTAAGGTAGGCGGCAAGCCGGTTATGTTTGAACTCGTATTCATTCTTAACGGTTTATGTAAATTGCTGGTTACTCAGAAAGAAGCAAATTACAAATTCCTTTCGAATGGGTTTGAGGCTTCACCCGAGCCGCAATCTCAACCGCAGCCCAAGAAGGATAGTGCTCCGGTTGTAAAAACCGAAGAAGTTTCCCTTTCTTGGTATGAGGTTCAGGAAGGAAACACCATTGATATCACTATCAAGCGCGACAAGCAAAAAATCTTGAAAGTTTTTTCAGTGGTAGGCGGTAAAAAATGTCCGCATTACCGTGAACCTCATCCAAGAACATATCGTAATAAAGACGGCAGTGTTAGATTTACGATAAATATTAAAGAACTGTGGGTACACGAAAAAGAAGCAGAAGACAAGCAATTAAAAGGCAGTCTTAAAAAGATTAATTAAGCAGCCAAAAGGCGGGAAATTATTTCCCGCCTTTTTTATTTGCCATAGATGATTATTTTTTCCCAAAGAATAAGATGCAACCCATCACAATGGCAGCGATGCCAAGGATTCTGTAATACCAGATTGTCATTGTCGAGATGTTTGTCTGTACTCCGCGGAACTTGTTCTGAAGGGTGATGAACCAGGCGACAAGCGGTTTTATTAAAAATAAGATGCCTATCATGATAAGAATGATTCCTGTTGGGTCTTTAAGCATATAGGGAAAGTATACTAAATTAAGGGTTACCTGTCCTGCACGCGAGGCGCGCAGGCGCCTGGCTATCGCGCACATAATGAAAAAACGCCTTTAGGCGTTTTTTCATTATGTGCGCGATGCAAGACTCGAACTTGCGACCTTTCCGGTGTAAACGGATTGCTCTACCAACTGAGCTAATCGCGCGCTTGGGTGTACATATTCAGATGTGAGGCCATAGTACTGCATTTTGGCCATTAAATCAACTTTGCGGTATAGTACCCTCATGCCTCCTATCCTCTATGAAGACGAATACCTCCTTGTTGTCGACAAGCCAGCAGGTCTTGTGGTCCATCCAGATGGCCGTAATGACTTTGAAACATTGGCAGATATGCTTATCAAAGAACGCCCAGAATTGACCGATATTGGCGAACCAATGACCTTAGAAGGTAAGGTAATCAAGCGTCCGGGCATTGTCCATCGCATCGACAAAGAAACGTCGGGCTGTTTGCTTATCGCAAAAACTCAAGAAAGCTTTTTATTCTTCAAAAAGCAATTTCAAGACCATACCATTCAAAAAACATATCATGCCTGCTTGTACGGCGTGCCAAAAGAACGAGAGGGAATCATTGCCGAGCCGATCGGCCGCGCGCGAGCAGATGTTCGCATGTGGGCCGTTGGCCGTGGCGCGCGCGGCGACCTCCGCGAAGCAACAACGCGATATAAAATCCTCGCCGACATTGGCGGCATCGAAGGAAAGGGAAGTACTGAAGCCGACGTATTTAGTTATGTAGAAGCAAAACCTGAGACCGGCCGCACTCACCAGCTTCGCGTTCATTTCAAATCGCTCAATCATCCCATTATCGCTGACCCCCTCTATGCATCTGGCCGTACTGGCGGACTGGGCTTCACTCGTCTTGCACTTCATGCACGGGAAATCGAATTTCAATTACCAAATGGGAAAAGACTTACTGTCACTTCGCCGTATCCCTCTGACTTTCAATCAGCTCGAGCATTGTTCGGTTTGGAAAAATAAAAACAGAACGGGGTCGCCGCTCTGTTGTTTGTATTTTATGTAGTCAATATATTTACTATTTCATTATAGGTAGTTTCTTTACTTAATCCTGTTTTATTTTGCACTAATGCTTCAACTCTGGCACTAATGTGGGATGCAGAGATTATTCTCTCCGTATTGAAATTAAAATGTTCGCAAAAGTCTTGTATGGTTGCTGTTATTTCAGCCGCAGTTGAGCCATGCCGTAACATTTTAAACACGATAGATTTAATACGTATAAATAGTATCTCTTCTGCCTTCATCGTTTCATCAAGCTTTACCCTCAATAGTATTGTTCCAAAGTAATGGCTGCTATGGTATTTCTTTGCATGGATGAATGCTGATTCGCATTTGAGCACTATCCTAATACTAGGTGAAAAAGCAGTCCATGCTTCCCATTTGCTCACGCTGCTTTTGCCCGTATGTTTAGTTGCAACATGTACGCCGCGTATGTATTCCAGCAAGCATGCAAGCAGTAATGGTTCAGGTGGCCGCGTAGAATTAATGATGCCGCCTTGTAGGAAATTCCATACTTTTAAATACGATTGAAAGCGCAGACGTTGAAGGAATGTAGAGTTATATTGAACATGCTTCGCGATGAAGTTGCCAATTTTTATATTGCTAGTTTGAGCGAACTCAGTTAGCAGCACCTGCAGTTCTTCTTCTCCTAAATGCTTATTGCTTAGGGAATAATACAGTTGTTCTAACAGTTCTAGCATACGTTCGTGCTGTTTCTTTTCAATTGCATCGATTAAGGATTCCTCGATCAGGAATGTTTTTTTAGCGAAGCCGTGACCATAAATATAGAATAATCGTGTTATGTAATCCGCGGAATATTTTTCTGTACTGACACGGCCATGCAAGAATTCATGCACAAATTCGCCGATTATTTCATTTACGTCCATCAATTGCTGCTGATTTTCAGCTTGCAATATTCTCTGCAAAGCGAGGGCTGGTTTAATCGTGGCTACTGCCATAGGTACTATGTTTTTGTTGTTAAGGCCGAGAAGGTGGCCGAATGGATTTTTATCGATTCTACATTAAAACTGGCTTCTGTCAAACCTGAGAGTTCCTGGTTGCAGAGTTGGATTTTGTATGCTAGAGTATGCCCCGTATATGAAAACAGCACTGAAATTTACTCCAGTCGACATTGAAGCCCGCAAAAAGCTTGATTTTTCATCAGGCGACACGGTTCGTGTCTGGTCAAAGATCGAAGATAAGGGCAAATACCGCCTCCAAGCATTTGAAGGCCTCGTATTAGCTCGAAAGCATGGCTCAACTATGGGCGGCACTTTTACTGTTCGAAAAGTTTCAAACAGCGTTGGTGTTGAACGTATTTTCCCACTCTTTTCTCCACTCGTAGACAAGATCGAAGTTGTGAAGAAGGCACGAGCTCGCCGTTCAAAACTTTACTACGTTCGAGAAAAGGCTGTTCGCGATATCCGACGAAAAATGAAGTCTGTCACACAGGTTGACGAGACAGAAGAAACAGAGGCTAAATAGCATTCTTCGAAAAGTCCATTTACAAAAGTGGATTTTTTGATACTATGAGACCCATGTCACTAAAAGAGTGACGAAATGCACGGGTGGCGAAACTCAGGTGAATATAGCACGCACTACCTGGTAGGGCGGAGAATATATACATGAGTTTTGCTACGCAGGCAGAAAGATACGCACGGGTGGCGAAACTGGTAGACGCACTACCTTGAGGTGGTAGCTCCCGCAAGGGAATGGAAGTTCAAGTCTTCTCCCGTGCACAATGAAAATAATCCCTAGAAATAGGGGTTATTTTTTTGTTTAAATTCTTGCAGCCTCTGTTATACTGCACCAATGAGAACTACTGTTTACCTTGTACGTCACGCTGAAGCGGAGACCAATGTTGATCCTCTTTTCAAAGGAGAAATTGATGGACTTACAACATCTGGTTTGGAGGACGGAAAAGCTTTGGGTTCATATTTTAAGGCATTTCGCGTTGCAGATGTATATACCAGCGATGTTCTAAGGGCAAAATTAACCGCCACAGAGATCGGAGGAGCGATCGGAAAAGAGCCAATTGTTTTAGACTTTCTTAAAGAACGGAAAGTAACTTATACGAATACTTCTGAATATACTCACGACGAACCTTTTAGCGACATGAGGTCACGAATTCTGGAAGCTAAACATTTTTTAGAAAATCTTCCACAGGGACATTTTGTTTTGGTAAGCCATGCAATTTTCTTGAAAGCCCTCCTGTCATTTTTATTGTTAGGGGATATGACAACGGAAGAACAGTCTAAAAACATTAGTGATGTTCTAATACTTGAAAACAGTTCTATAACGAAATGTATGTACAACAAGGATAAATCAAAATGGAGAATGGAGTCTTTAAATCAGCAAATGTAAACAACCTTTTTCCTCCATTGATCCACGATAGGAAACCATACCTGTTCTGGATTCGGTCTTTGTATGTCATATAATAGACCTATGACTACTAAAGAACATTTTTTTACCTGTCCGTACTGCGGAGAAAAAATCTCCATGGTTCTTGATCTGTCTGTCGGTGCGCAAAAGTATATTGAGGATTGTGAAGTCTGCTGCCGACCTATCCAAATATACTTCGATGTCGAAGAGGATGCGATCAGCTCGTTCTCTGCTGATTCGGTAGACGAATAAGAAAAACGAACCGCATGCGGTTCGTTTTTCGTAATTCTTATTTCTCTTTTGCGTCTGCGAATGCATGCATGGCATCTCGCATAAACTGAGCGAGCCCGACTGCGTACTTTTCGTAGTATGCGGTGAATCGGGGATCGTTTACGTACATATCTCCAAGTCCGCGATACATTTGCAAACTTGGTTCGTAGAATGCACGCAATCCATCATAATGCCGCGAGATAAGGATCTGTACACTGGCATCGCTCGGGGCTTTATCCATAACCGCTGCGACTTCTCTCGTGAGGTCTTCGCCAGCTTTTTTGATGCGAGCCATGTCTTCCTTTGTCATTTTTTTAACACGCTCTTGCGATTGCTTGTAAGCATCAGTGGAACCCCAGCGCTTCTTTGCTTCTTCCGCGTATTGGCTCACTGACTCATCAGAGAATGCGTCATATAATTCTTTGTCTTCCATATTTTTTTCTTTCATTATTTTTTTAAGAGTTTTATCTATTGTTTTTGTAAGATCATTCAGGCGTTTCTTTTTGAGTTCAAGTAATTTTCGATGCTCTTCGAGCGCTGAAGCAAGATCAAAGCTGGGGCTATCGATGATGCGCTTGATCTCCAAGATAGGGAAGTCGAGCTCTTTGAAAAAGAGGATCTGTTGGAGCCGCAGCAACTCCTGTTCTTCATAATATCTGTAGCCGTTTGCCTTTACGAAGGCGGGCGAGAGCAGCCCGACTTCATCGTAGTAATGAAGCGTTCGCACGCTAACCCCGGCAATATCTGCTAATTGTTGAACAGTGTATGGCATAGATAGTAACTCGTTATATCGACCTAGTTTAGCATAAACTATAACGTAACGTTAGAGTCAAGTGCTGCATTCATTCTAATAGATCGAACTTTTGTAGTATACTTTACGGCGTGAGTCGTCACCTTAAAGCTTAAACTAATACGTTATGGAATTTTTTATTCAAGCAAAACCAATTATCGTTGTTCTCCATGCGCTCTCAGCCGCAGTCGGACTTGGCGCAGTCGTTACGACGGATACGCTTTTTTTCAGATTCCTTAAAGACTATCGTATTTCCCGAAAGGAAGCAGATACGCTCGATACCATTTCAAAAGTTATTTGGGGTGCGATTTTCCTCCTTTTCATAACAGGAGCGATGCTGTATTTGTCCGCTCCAATGGACTATCTCGCAAAATCAAAATTTGTCGCTAAGATAATCATCTTTATATTTATCGTCGGAAACGGCTTGGCGCTCAACACTGTTATTTCCCCATACCTTATAAAACTTTCTTTCAATGAAGACGAAAGTCCGTCTCTCAAAAAAACAATGAAGCTGCGCATCCTTCGCCGGATAGCTTTCGCGTCAGGAGCTGTTTCCATGATCTCATGGTTCTCCGTTTTTATCCTTGGGTCTATCAGATCTATTCCGGTTACCACAAGCCAAGCTTTGCTCATCTATCTTGGGCTCGTCTGTGTCGGAATTGCAGGAAGCCAGGTCTTTGCGTATTTATTAAAAAAGCACTCCCATCACGGCATTCAATAATGCATCTACTAAGGGAAAATAATTTGAGAAATTAATCCATGCCACTTTTACTTGAAGTCATTTTGTATTGTATTGCTTTGGTTTTTTGTTTTGTTCTTGCAGTATTTCTCGCCGTTCATTTATTTCAAGAATTCACTGGCCGCGCGCCGTTCATTCCGATTTCGCAAAAAGTGTTGGCAGACATCGTAGCGGCGCTTGAACTCGAAGACGATAGTGTTATGTACGATCTTGGCTCAGGGGACGGACGAGTGGTTTTTGCAGTCGCTCAGGCACGGCCGTCAGTCAAAGCGATCGGCGTCGAACGTTCATTTTTCCCATACATTCTTTCTCATATTGAAAAGCGACGAAAAAATCTCACCAATGCTGATTTCAAACGCGCAAACTTTTTTGATGTTCAAGTCGGAGATGCTACGCATATTTTCTTGTATCTTTTCCCTGGACTCATGAACGCCTTGCTTCCAAAATTTGAAAAAGAGCTTAAACCGGGCAGCCGCGTGGTTTCCTGCGACTTTAAATTCAAAGATAAGCAGCCGGTTAAGGTTATTGATCTTCACCGAAAGAATTTTGACCTTGGACGCAAGATATACATCTACGAATTCTAATGTTTGATTTTCATTTTAGTGATACAATAGTTGTATCATGATCAATAAAGAACTCTCATTATATATCGATGCGCAGATCGCTATCGGTACACCTCAAAATATCATCAAAGAAATGCTTGTCACTCGCGGCGGCTGGCGCGAAAGCGACGTAGATGAAGCATTAAGAAGCATTCTCAATCCTATTCCAGCGCAGCCTGCTCCTGTAGCACCGCAGCCTGTTTCGCAACCAAAGCCTGCGCCGCAACCAGTCCAGCCTTCACGGATCGAAGTTGATGCCGTGCGTCCGCAGCCATCACAAGCTCGAATGCCTGGAACAACACTGATTTCTCAGTCACCGGAATTGCAAACAGCTCGTCCGGTTGTTGCGGCAGCTCCAGTTGGAGCTCAAGCTCCCGTGGCTTCACCAACACCAACACCGGTAGCACCAGCAATCCCTCCAACTCAAACTCCGACTCCTGCACCAGCAGCTGCCGCTCCAGCGTCATGGCTCACGCGAACTGCTACTCCAGCTCAGCCGGCAGTACCTGTCCAGCCTCAACCAAACATGGCTGCTCCATATTCATTTGCAACTCCGCCTGCTCAACCAAGCCAGCCAAGTCCTGTATCATCATTTGTACCGCCATCCGCCGCTGTAACTGGCTCAAGCCCGATTCCACCTACTGCTGCTGCACCTCTTTCTTCATCAACACCCGTTGCACCTACAGCACCAGTACCAGTACAAGTCTCAACTCCAATGACTCCGATCATGCAGCAGCCAGTTTCACCGCTTGCTGATATTAGTGATTCAGTATTGCCTTCAGCTATGGCGATCAATGATATCAAACCGCCTGTTCAGTCTGTATATGATCCAACTCGAGCAGGACAGCCTGCTATGTTCAGTGGCATGCAGGGAAGCGAACCAGTTATCCGAGAAACAACACCGGGCCGAGGCAAGAAAATCGCAATCATCGTAAGCACGATAATAATACTTTTATTGGCAGCAGCGGCTGCGTACGGATATTTCTTCTATCTCAATCCATCACCCAAAGTAGCATTCGCTAATGTGCTCCCGCAGCTTACCAGTGCAAAGACAGGACATTTCAAGGGAACAATGGTTGCTGAATTCGACAAAGGAATGGCGAGCTTGTTCTTGCCTCAGATTGGCCAAAATCAAGGAACTACTGGAGTCCCAATATCGGAAAACAATACAGGCCAGGCAACAATTTCATTTGATGGAATGTTTGACCGTACTGACGCAGCAAATGAAAAAACTGACATTTCGCTAGCGTTTTCATCAAATGTTATTCCAGTTTCAATTTCGCTTCAGACAAAATTCATTGATAATACTTTATATGCAAAAGTTCCAGACCTCGGTTTCTTGAATGATCTCACTGGAGGAAACACCGGCGGATTCTTACCAGGGGATTGGGTGCAATTCAGTAAGGCAGATCTCAGCGAGCCGCTTCCTGGAACAACCATCATGCCTTCATTTATCAGCAACCTCACTGCTGAGAAAAAAGATCAAATCCGAAATATCATTTTTAATGCCGGCGTTATCACTCCTACGATTGAACTCTCAAAAGAAAAATTGAATGGTGTATCAGTCCATCGTTACCAGTTTTCAGTTAACCAGCAAGCGTTGGCAAAGGCAATTGCAGATTCGTCAGTTATCGCTTCGGGGCAAGCAATGAGTCCCGATGATAACGCAGTATTAAACGATATCCTCTCAAGCTTCACAGTGGCAGACGGCCAATTGTGGGTTGGCGTATGGGATCGAAAGCCGTATCGCATCATGTTTACACTCAAGCCGACCGAAGGTGGCAGCGACGCAATCAGCAGCATTAAGTTTGATAGCAGCTTGGATGCATTCGGCAGCCCGGCTTCTATTACGGCTCCAGTTTCTGCAAAACCATTTAGCTCACTATTCCAAGACGCACAAAACAAAGGCCGCGATGCTGCTATCAAGGCAGGATTGACCTCAGCTGTTCCTGCTGCAGAGATTTATTATGGAAGCAAGCGAACGTACCTCGGCCTCTGTGCTGATACAACGGTAAAATCCATCATAGATACTATGGCCGCCAAGTATGCTCCAAGTGTCTATTGTAAAGACAGTGCTCGTACCTATGCTGTCGCGTTTCCGTTAGCAAGCGAGAGCGGGGTTGCATGTATGGATAACGGCGGCAAGATCATTTCTCTCGCTACGTTGCCAACAGGAACTTCATGTAAATAACAGATTCCTATGAAAAAATCCGCACCAAAAACAGCAGATCCTAAATGCATACCTTGCGATAAGGTTTCAAAGAAAGATCTTTTTACACTCAAAAAAAGCAAGGAATATGTTTCCAGGTTGAAAGGTTGGAAGATCATGAAGAAGGGTAAAGAGATACAAAAGGAATTTACTTTTAAAGATTTTATCAAGGCAATGTCGTTTGTAGGCCAAATTGCTGATGTTGCGGAAATGGCAGGACATCATCCAGACCTTTTTATTTCATACAACCATGTGACTGTTTCGCTCTCTACGCATTCAATAGGAGGGCTCACTGAGAATGACTTTATTGTGGCTGCGCAAATAGATGGTTTGCGTGTCCTCTAGCTTCTCCTGATATCAAATCTAATACTGGCAGTATATATCCCACCCGGAGGGATTTTTTCCGGATCTGTAACAAAGCCGCCAATATCTCGCATCGTTGGTTCAATGCAAATGAAATCTTTTCCCGGCTGTGACCAGATCCAGATCTTTTGATATTCAACTGATACATCCATAATCAATGTTCCTAAAGAGGGAATTACAATTTCAAGCACAGCTGACGGGTCTTTGGTTTTGGGATTATCGATAACAATTGTTTCTCCATTCATCCATTGCGTAGCATGGTCGCTAATGTAGCTTCCACCTTCGAAATTAAAGACGATGTTTTCTTTTTCAGCATTGGGAACTTTTATATATGGATGAAGGCCCATAGCAATTGGCAGTTCTCGGGTCTTTTCAAGATTTGTTACCTTCTGTTCCAACACAAAAGAACCGTTTGCTGAAATAATTCCGCTGACAGTAAGTTCAAATTGGCAAGGATATGAAGTAACGTTTTTTTCTTCCGGTGTCAGAGTTTCAATAAACCTATCGTGGTGAATTTCAGATTTCCAATTAGAAGAATTTCTGGCAAAGCCGTGCTGCTTAAGGCCAGGGAAGAGAGAGCTTTCTACCAGGCCAGCGTTTGGGAATAGTATTGGAATACCGCCGCGAACATTGGCTTCCGGGTCAGCAAACGTTTCCTCGTCAAAGTACAGTATTTCTGTTCCTAGAATTTTAAGCGAGGTAATAATCCCGCCGCGAGAAGGGGAAAAAGATACTTCGGAATCGTTTACAGATAGCTTTTGTATCATAATACTTACGATTTTTGTCCCCAAATCATAATCCACGTAACATTTGGACGTTTTAGTTCATCAGGGATAATCTGAGAGTCTAGGATTTTAAATCCTTCTTTCTTAAGCAGTTTCTCCATTTCTGTTTTGGAGAAATAGGTGTAGAATCGCTCATTCCATCCGGAAAGCTTTTCTTTTACGAATTCTTCCCCAGTGCCTTTTTTTACTCGAATATGAAGAATTCCTCCCGGTTTAAGTATTGAATGAAATTTCTTTATTGCTTTAGGGACATCAGTACGTTTGAGGTGCAGTAAAATTGCATGCGCCCAGATGCCATCAAAAGTATTTTTAGGGAATTTTGATTTGAGAATATCCTCACAGATAAAAGTAGCTTTTGGAATTTGCTTTTGGGCAAGCTTGATTAAAACATCAGATACATCTGTGCCTGTTACTTTCAATCCACGCTTTGCAAAAAACGCCGCATCCCGGCCTCCTCCACAGCCCACATCAAGGAGCGTTCCATTCTTTGGCAATAATTTCGCGAATGGCAACCTCTCGGGAGGGGTGAGCTTTTTGCTATCTTTCAGATATTTTTCACCGAGGATATTGTATACCTCCTTGGTTTTGTTGTAGATGGATTGGCTCATGATTATGTGGTAACTATTTTTAAAAATTACCATTACTAATGGAATACTATAGTAAAACTGTAACACGCTGTTATTCAAAATAATAGCAAGTTTGAAGATTCTAAAAGGGGTGCCTACTGGGATTTGAACCCAGACTGAGAGTTCCACAAACTCTAGTGCTAACCATTACACTATAGGCACCATGTGATGTACCGGATCAGGCTTGGTAAACCATCCTGAATCGGACAGGGCTAGTCTAGCAAAAAACGCCTTTAAAATCCAGTTCTGGTAAAAATCTTTATCTTTGCTTCAAAAAATCTTCATTCCGGGCATTTAAAATAGCTTAAAGTATCGCAGTTGCATTATTTCATCATTAAAACTATATAGTATGAATAGTACGGAAATACACAGTTATATCAGCAAGCTCTCGTTAGACCCCCAGCAGAAAAGCCGGCTCGCTTTCTTGTCCGGACAAGCCTACGCGCTCGAGGTTTTGCATGACGCTTTCGTTAAAAACGGCATGAATGAAAATTCCAGTATTTTTTACCAGGCGGCTAAGGAGATCGAGGAGAGGTTTCATGTCATCGCCGAAGATCGAAACGATCTGGGAATGCTTGCTGATTATTTTCAGAATCTCCACGCTGTTTTTAGCAGCCAAGTAAATCTGAAGGAATCGAGAATTTCGTATTTGGATTGAGAGATGAGAGGGAAGTTGAACAAATGTAAAAGTGCGGGACGGGCTTCGCCCGTCCCGCTTTTTTTATATCTACGTATATATATCGTATTTATTTCTAACTTCTTTTTTCTTTACCTTTCCTTTATCATGCTCGAATACACTGACATAATGAATTTGAAAATATTCAAAACACATTTTGATCCGCTCTTTTTAAATTATATCGAGCAAAAACTCGACTCCCTTTTTGCCATGCCTCATCGTGTTGGGTTTTTTATTCCCGAGCAGGAGCATCTTCTGGTTCTTGCCCGGTCGGGCAAGCGCATCCGGGCATATGTAGCTTTTTTAAGCGCTCGAAGCCATAAGCATTTCTGCGGGGAAGATTTTTATCCGCTTCTCTTTGCGTTGGAACTTTTTCATCTCTTTGCCCTTATTCATGATGACATTATAGACGGCTCGCCGACGCGCCGCGGAATCAAATCGTTTCATGCTTTATTTGGAGAAAATCAGGCGATTCTCTGGGGTGATCTTGTGCTCACGCTTGCGCATAAGGCATTGCAAGATGCTTTTCTTTCTCGAGAAACCGAAACGCTTTTTTCGCAAATGGCAGAAGAAACAATCTTCGGCCAGATGCTCGATATCGCTCCTGATCTTGATGCTTCTCGTGAACTTACCATTGAACTTAAAACCGCTCGGTATACATTCGTATACCCGATACTTCTTGGAATTTCTGCATCTAGTAAGTCGCTTCTAACCTCAGATTATGCTCGCTTTGGATTACTTCTTGGCAAGGCTTTTCAGCGGCTCGATGATCTCCTTGATAAGGAAGACGGGGGAATTACTAATCTTTCTGAAGAAAAAAAGCTTATGCAAGATGAACTTGTCAAAGCACGGAAAGTACTTTCAAAACTAGAAATAAAAAAAGAATACCATGACGAATGGTATGTCTTGATTGAAATGATATTTAACCCAGCATAATCCAACTGCTGCAAGTCATAGCTATGGACGGCATCTCGATGAAAACATGCGAGGGTCTCTTGAAGGTGCCATCCATAGTATGTCCTGCCACTTTTATCGCAAAGTGAGGCGGTACTCATATAGCAGTTGCTTGTGAAGCAGGAGCCTCGTCGACCTGCAAGACTGCTTCATAGGTAGTATGCCAAGTGCGCATGAATGAAAAATGAATTTTAGTTCAAATCATCTCGATTGTTCTACAGTGTCGAATTTGTATCCTCGTCCCGGAACGGTATGAATGAGTTTCTGTTTTCTGACTCCGAGTTTCTTTCGGAGATTGAGAACATGGGCTTCGATAGTATTTGAGAAAGGGTCGCTTCCGAGATCCCAGACATGTTCCATGATCTGTCCTCGAGATACTACTCGGCCTCTATTGAGAGCGAGGTATTCTAAGAGAGCAAATTCTTTTCGAGTCAGATAGATGCTTTTGTTGCCTCGAAGGACGGACTGCTTGTCGCTGTCGATTGTCATGTCTGCTGCGATGATGACTGGATTCTTAATAACTGGCGGACGGCGCAATACTGCTTTGATGCGGGCATGGAGCTCGTCGAGCGAGAAGGGTTTGATCAGATAGTCATCAACGCCAGAAGTAAGCATCTCCACTTTATCGCTGATCGCTGACTTCACAGTAAGCATGATAATGGGAGTGTGTTTTTGGCTTTCACGGATATCCCGGCAAACTCGATGGCCGTCTTTCTTGGGAAGCATGTAGTCGAGAAGAATGAGGTCGTACTCGTTTGCCCGAGCCATATACGAACCTTTTTCGCCGCAGTTGGCAGTATCGACTGCATATGAGGCGGATTTCAGGTTTGCAGCTAAGGCAAGCCTTATGTCATCATCGTCTTCAATAATAAGTATGCGCATAATGTTTGATTTCAAACAGATTACCTAGTAATGTCTTTTGACAAATATAGTGTACATAGTAGAGATAAAAATTTGATAAAGTTTTTACTATCATTTCATTTTTCCTGCGGTATACTGGTGCCATGACCCAGGCCGAAGCTTTAACCATTCTCAAGACCGGAGCGAACGTATACCTGACCGGCGAGCCAGGTTCGGGCAAAAGCTATACTATAGGCCTCTATGTGTCTTACTTGCGCGAGCACGGCATTGAGCCTGCTATTACTGCATCAACTGGCATAGCTGCCACACATATCCACGGCATGACGGTGCATTCATGGAGTGGCATCGGTATCAATCGATCGCTCAGTGATTATGATATCGACCGCATCGCTTCAAACGAATACGTCGTCCGCCGCATAGGGAAGACCCGCGTGCTTATTATTGATGAGATCTCAATGCTCGATGGCGTGACGCTCGATATGGTTGATCGAGTCTGTCGTGAAGTTAAGCATTCGCAAGAACCGTTTGGCGGCATCCAGACTATTCTTGTAGGAGACTTTTTTCAATTGCCGCCAATCTCGCGCGACGAAACTCCGCGCTTTGCGTTTACAAGCGAGGCATGGAATTCATTGAAGCCGATTATCTGTTATCTGCACGAGCAGCATCGCCAAGAAGATCCGCGATTCCTATCATTTCTTTCAGCACTTCGGGCAAACACTCTTGAAGAGCATCATCAGGATTATCTCACTGAGCGCATTTCTCATTATGATGACCTTCCGGAAGATGTGCCAAAATTATTTCCTCACAATGCGGACGTTGATCGGTTGAATGATGAGGCACTGCGCCAGCTCACCACTGACAGTCACGTATATGAAATGGAATCTGAAGGCAATGCCAACCTTGTCGCTTCATTGGTGCGCAGCTGTCTTTCTCCGGAAAAGCTTGCGATCAAGATCGGTGCAGTAGTCATGTTTACCAAAAATAATCCTAACCTTGGATTTGCAAACGGTACGCTCGGTACGGTGATCGGTTTTGATCCATTCACCAGCAATCCTGTCGTCGAGACGCGCGGAGGAAAAACAATTATCGCCGAGCCAGTGGAATGGGCTATTGAGGAAAACGGCAAGATTCGCGCACGCATTGTTCAAGTGCCTCTTCGTCTTGCCTGGGCGATGACTGTCCATAAAAGCCAAGGGATGAGTTTGGATGCCGCTGTGATGGATCTTTCAAGTTCGTTTGAGTACGGACAAGGATACGTGGCTCTTTCTCGTGTACGCTCGCTCTCCGGACTCTATCTTTTAGGATGGAATGAAAAGTCGCTTCAAGTGCATCCTGAAATTCTTGAAAAAGATGCGGAATTTAAATCCCGATCCGAAGAAGCAGAAGAAGCCTTCGGGTCTTTATCGCAGCCGGAGCTTGAAACTATGCAGGACAATTTTGTCCTTGCATCCGGCGGCACGCTTAAAATAAAAAAGATCAAAAAAGAAAAAAAGGTCCGCATGCCGAGCGCCCCAAAAGCCAAGAAGGGGAGCACCTACGAAGAAACTCTTCCGTATATCAAAGAAGGAAAAAAAATAGAAGAGATAGCCAAACTCCGCGGTTTCGCGCCGCAAACTGTCTTCGGGCATATTGAATACTTGTATGACGCAGGCAAAATTTCGCAAGAAGAAGTGCTTCACTATATTTCCAAGAAATTGCTGCCAGACCTGGCAGTCATCCAAAAAGCGTTTACAGAACTCAGCACTCTTTGGATCGGCCCCGTCCACGAACATTTTGCAGGAAAATACACCTATAACGATATCCGATTGGCAAAAATTTTATTTGAAGGCAAGGAAAATATTGTTGAGACAAATAAAAAATCGGAATAGCGCGAGCGCTATTCCGATTTAAGGTTTTAGATGCAATAACATTTACTGCTTTACAAATTTTTTCACAAACGCTTTTTCATTCATTATTCCTTTCAGGAAATATATTCCCGATGCTAGTTCAGAAATATCCACAATTTTTTCCTGCGCCTGCAAACTGCCTGCATTCTGTAATTCATTTCCAGTAACATCGGTGATGGTAAGGTTTTGAATATTTTGCAGTGAAGCAATATGCAGACTATTGATTGCAGGATTGGGGAAGATGGAGAGTTTGGTCTCTTCGCCTGTTTCGCTGATGCCAGTTGCTGTGCAATCCAGATATACGGCGTTTGATTCTACTGGGCAGCTGTGTGGATTGGTAACGTATACGCTATACCAGCCGGTGCCTGTTGCGTTTAGATAGCGGCTACCGGGATCTGGGTTAAGACCAATTCCATTCAGCATCCAACTGTATGAGGCAGCATATGCTGGCTCAACAATAAGTGCGCAGTTTCCAGCATCTGCTGAAAGGTGTACTTCGGGTACCGCTATAATCGTTACCTCTCTCGGTATTGAAGTTGCGGTACAGCCAAGCGCGTCTGTAACAGTTACTGAGTACATGCCTGATTGGTGCGCTACTACAGAATTGGTTGAGCTATATATCGGCGACCATTGGTATTGCACAAAGTCCGCTTGTGTTTCAACGGTAAGCGGTGCTGTCGCACAACTCACACCGTCTGGATCAGACAACGTTAGAATTGGCTGGGTTGTTGTGTGTAACTGCGCAAATACTGCGTCAGTCGCTGTACATCCTAAATTGTTGGTTACCGTAACGCCGTATGTTCCAGCTTCAGTTGCGTCAATCCATTGTGTAGCTTCACCAGTATTCCATTCGTAGTTGTACGGTGAACCTGAACCATTAGTAAGTGCATTCAAGTTCGTGGTTTTCCCTGAGCAGTGCATGAAGGTATCAGCAGATGTTCCATTTATCAGAACCGCTACTTCAAATACTTCTCTTGTTATTGTTATGCTCGGGCTTGATGGCTGCGAGCATACATTATTTGCGGTAAGTACAAGCGTGTATTGGCCCGGCTGTGTCGCGATCTGCGAGGTGTCTGTGCCAACCAACGTCCCATTCCAATACCAGTGCGGCCCAAATGCAGAAGTCGCATTTGAGCTTATAAGCACTGTGTTGTTCAGGCAGGTTAACTGCGCGTTGTTTGTAGCCGAAATGTTTTGATACAGCGTAGGATATACAACTATCGTATCTTCAACTGTTTGCTGAGATCCAGTAATAGGATCAGTCAGTGTCAGATAGATAATGTGTTGTCCTGCTTGATAAAAAGTTACGGCAGGAAAGGACGGATGATCCCATGTAGAAATGGAAGCATTTTGCCCAAAGTTCCAACTTGCTGTTAATTGCGTGTTACATAAACCAACAGTGTTCGTCCATAGAGCCGTGTACCGGGGAACAAAGAATGCGTTTTGGCAGATTGTTCTTGGTACTGAATCAATGGTTATGCGTGACGCTGGATGCGTGATGCAAACGTTGTGCGGCGACGTAGATAATCCATGAATATCAGCACTTAGTCCGCTCGTGCGCCCTATTGCGGTTACTTGTAACAAAGCGCTTGTGAAGCAGCTCGCTTCGCAAGTCCATGTAATATCGGAACGAACATAATATGTTTCACTAGCCCCAGGAGCGATAACAGTGCCTGGCAGGTAGATAGTGTTGCCGGTTGCGGAACCGCCACCCCAAAACTGGCCCTGGCTGTTGCTGAAATACATGTTATAAATCGTTGACGGCAGTGTACCTGTAAAGTTAATGGTGCAATTTTGGAATACTATGTCTTCACCTGAATTAGGACTATTTGTTATCCTGAATTCCAATAACGTCGCGTTGCCACTCCCAACAGGAATGTAGAGATTTTGTACCATAGTTCCTGATACTGTTATTGATGGTTGTGCAGTTGCGGTTGTGAACCAGCTCACCAGAGCTAGTATCACGGAAAGGAATGATTTTTTCATGCGTGTTGTGATTTTTTTGGTTAAAGATAGAAAGTGCTGGCTGCATGTTTTAAAACAGCCAATACTTTCTATCCAACCGCATGTAAATGAGTTTTTTGAAATAACGAAAATACTGGATGTGTATATCCATATTTCGCCATTTAGTATAGTGACGTACAAGACCCTACTTCCTTACATATAGTAAGACTATATAAAAGAAAGTCGTATGGTATACTTTTCTACATATATGATGATCCCTGATAAAAGAACCACTTCAACTATCGGCCTTACGACCGATGAAATTAAAAAAGTATGCCGCGGCGTTGCGCCGGATGATCGCGAAAAGCAGATGCTTTGCGTCGTTGAAGAAGAATTGGCCCAAGGATTTGATTTCATCAAACAATATCCGAGCATGGTTACTATTCTTGGTTCTGCTCGAGTTCCGGAAGGGGATTTCTATTATGAAAAAGCTCGCGAGCTTGGCTACCGTTTTGCAAAAGAGCAGGGGATGGCTGTTACAACAGGCGGAGGACCTGGCATTATGGAAGGCGCCAACCGAGGAGCTCACGAAGCTGGAGGTATTTCTATCGGTATCGGCATCAAGCTTCCCTCAGAACAAAAGTTTAACGATTATGTGACTGGTTCAATGAATTTTCATTTTTTCTTCACGCGTAAGACTATTATGACGTATTCGGCTCGAGCTTTCGTATATTTCCCTGGTGGCTACGGGACACTCGACGAATTTTTCGAATTTTTGACATTAGTTCAGACAAAAAAGGTTCCTCCCGTGCCGCTGTATCTTTTTGGTACCGAATATTGGACTCCTATTCTTGAGTTTATCAAGGCACACATCGCTCCGCTTGAGTATATCGATGCGTGGGATGAGGAATTGTTCGTTATTACAGACAATTTGGACGACATTTTGAACGGAGTGCATCATTTTATTGAAGGGTAGTCCTTTTCCCAAGGAGTTGCTTCGTCTCGGATATGGGTTCGGGAGGCAGCGCCATAAAATTTTGCTAAATTTTTGGCTCCTGCTCGCGCCGTCGCGCTCCGCAAGTGCCTCCCGAACCCATATCCTTAACTCGCAACTCCTTTCGAGGCCGCTTTTTATACTTTTCCACACCCGATTTTTTAGATAATTTTAGAAATTTTTTATTTTCTGAAATTGCATGTTTTTTGCCTTGGTTGGCGGCTGAAAAAGCCCCTATTCTTTGAGTCATTTAGACAAGACAAATCTTGCTCATTGACCCCCAAAGGCAGGCGTGTCGTATGAATGATTTTTGGCTTTTGGTATGGTGTTTGATTTTTTCTTCATGTTAAAATGACTGAACGATACGGGTTGTGAGAGCCCATTTAGGAGACAGATTCACTCAAACAGGAGTGGCTGTCTTTAATGCCCTCCAATAAGTGTCATTGAGGCTTGTTTAAGGAGTTTTTTATAACTAATTTATCAAAGTAATCTTACTTAGAGTCGTATGACAACATCCATCACCAAGCGCGACGGAACGCGCGAACCGTTTAATGCAGATCGTATCAATCGTTCGATCGAGAATGCCTGTTATGGTATTCCAAATCCGATTGAAAAAGTGACGCAGATCGCCACAGAGACACATCTTACTCTGTACGATGGCATTACTTCGGAGGAAATGGATGAAGCGACGATCAATGCCGCCCTTCAAAACGCGCAGTACGATCTCGACTACGACAAGATCGCTACGCGACTCCTCATCAAGACTATCTATAAGAAAGTCTTGGGTTCATACGACACCAAAGAAGAACTCGCGACACTCCACCGCGGACACTTCCAGCACTACATTCGACTCGGTGTAGAGCTTGGACTTCTTGATAAACGCCTCAATGAAAAATTCGACCTCGAAGAACTTTCCAAAGCCCTCAAGCTCGAACGCGACGACCTCTACAAATATTCTGGCCTTTCAACAATGAAGGACCGATACCTCACTAAAGACTCAAAACAGAATCCGCTCGAAACACCGCAATACTTCTGGATGCGTGTTGCCATGGGTATGTCTCTCAAGGAAAAGAACCCAACTGAATGGGCGATCAAGTTCTATGACAAGATGTCACGACTCGAGTACCTTTCAGCAGGTTCAACAAACATCGGAGCGGGAACAACACGACCTTCACTTTCGAACTGTTTCTTGATGCAGCTCGAAGACGATATGGAGCACATTGGCAAAACAGTTTCAGATGTCCTCATGCTTTCAAAGGCAACAGGAGGAATCGGACTTTCAGTTACGAAACTTCGCGCAAGCGGTTCAGTTCTCAAATCCAACAACACTGTTTCATCTGGACCAATTCCATTCATGCACATCATCGACTCAGCAGTCCGTGCTGTTCAGCGTGGAGGCAAGAAAAAAGGCGCGCTTTGTTTCTACATGGAAAACTGGCACCTCGACTTCCAGGATTTCATCGACCTCAAGCAGAATGCTGGTGACGACTATCGCCGAACTCGAACTGCGAACATCGCAGTCTATCTCTCAGATGAGTTTATGAATCGTGTTCGTGAAGATAAAGATTGGTATCTCTTTGATCCAAAAGAAGTTATTGACCTCGTTGAACTCTACGGTACTGCGTTTTCAACGCGCTACCAGGAATACTGCGATATGGCAGAACGGGGAGAGATCAAAATGTGGAAGAAATTGCCTGCACGACAGCAGTACAAGAACATTCTCGTTTCCCTCGAAACCACTTCACACCCATGGCTTACCTGGAAAGACGCTATTAACGTACGCGCTCTCAACAACAACACGGGTACGATCCATGCTTCAAACCTCTGTACTGAAGTGACCCTTCCTCAGAATCGAGAAAACGTTGCTGTTTGTAACCTTATCTCTATTAACCTCGCAAAGCACATCATCGCAAAGCAAGTTGACTGGCACCGTCTCGAAGAATCAGCTCGTCTCTCAATCCGCCAGCTCGACAATCTTATTGATGTAAACAAGCTTCCAATTCCTGAAGCAATCAAAGCTGACTCAGAGAACCGCGCCGTCGGTCTCGGTCTCATGGGACTTTCAGATGCTATCGAACAGCTCGGACTTTCGTACGAAGATGAAGCAGCGCATGACCTTACTGACAAAGTATTTGAATTTATCAGCTATATGGCTATTGATGAGAGCACTATCCTCGCGGCAGAACGCGGCAGCTACAAGAACTTTGAAGGCTCTGGCTGGTCAAAAGGACAAGTGCCAATCGACACTATCAAGAAGCTCGAAGCAGAACGAAACATCAAGCTCACTGTTCCGACAGAAAGCCTCAAAGGAATTCCTGAACTTGATTGGGATGTACTCCGCAAAAAGGTTCGCAAAGGAGTTCGAAACGCAACTGTTCTTGCTATCGCTCCAAACGCAAACATCGGTCTCGTAGCTGGAACTTCTCCAGGTATCGATCCACGATTTGCACAAATGTTCTCTCGAAACAAAATTTCTGGAAAATATCTTGAGATCAATCCGAACCTCGTTGCTGACCTCCGCGCACTCGATCTCTGGGACAAGTGCCGAGAGCAGATTCTCGAAAATCACGGCAACCTCGAAGACATCGCTGAAATTCCAGACCACGTCAAAAATATCTACAAGACTTCATTCTCAACTTCACCGTATGCATTTATCGAAATCGCTGCTCGCGCTCAGAAATGGGTAGACCAGGCGATCTCACGAAACATGTACCTCGAAACTCGAGATATTGATGATGTCATGAAGATTTACTCAACTGCTTGGGAGAAGGGATTGAAAACAACTTACTACCTTCACATGAAGCCGAAGCACACTGCTGAACAGTCAACAACGACCGTTAACAAATCAGCAGCGCAGGGACAAAAAGGATTCTCTGGATTGTTCCAGGTCAAACAGACGCAGGTTGAAGTTGATATCGTCACTCCTACCGCTACTGAAAAGATAGAAATAAAGGAAACTGTTGTCAGCCCGATCCAAAATTTCAGCCAAGTTTTTGAAGATAAGAAAGTTGCACCTGCTCAGGCAGCAGAGACAAAATCAGAAGTAAAACCAGCACCTGCTCAAGCAGCTCCTCAACAAGCAAAGACGAAAGCAACATATGTCCCATTATCTGAAATGGCAAAAGTAAAACCAGTCGCACCACCCCCGAATCGGGCAAAAGTAGTGGTACACGGACCTGAAGATCCTATGGATGCACTGCTTTGTGAAGGATGTCAGTAATTACCCCAATCATAATCAAGAGTTATATATGCTAATCGGAAAAGCCACACCTGAAGATACAAGCCTGCACCCAATGCATTACAAATGGGCGTATGAGTTGTACAACCAAGCAGTTCGAAATACCTGGTTTCCGCACGAAATCCCGCTCGGCGAAGATTTGAAAGACTGGGAGGACATGACAGAAGACGAGCGACATGCGGTGAAATTTTTGATGTCATTCTTCAATCCGGGAGAATTGATCGTCAACCGATCACTCGCGCTCGGCGTTTACCCATACATCAAGTCACCAGAATGCCACCTCTATCTCGCAAAACAAATGTGGGAAGAAGCGAACCACTGCGTCGCTTTCGAATATGTGTTGGAAACATTCCCAATGGACCGCGATACTATATATCAGATCCACACTGAGACTGATTCAATGATCAAGAAGGAGGCGTTCATCACTAACTACCTCAAGCGCATGACCGAAGTCACGCTTGATATCACAACTCCTGAAGGTAAAAAAGATTTCATTCGAAACCTTGTTGCGACAAACATCGTCATGGAAGGTATTTGGTTCTACTCTGGCTTCATGGTGGTGCTTTCATTCCGACAGCGAAACAAGCTCCGCAACTTCGCTTCAATGATCAACTGGGTTATCCGCGATGAGTCACTTCACCTCAAGTTCGGCATGAACTTGATCATGAACATCCTCGAAGAAAATCCTGAACTTTTGACTGCTGAATTCGCAGACGAGATCCGACAGATCATCATCGACGGTGTTGAGCTCGAAGTAGCATATAACCAGGATTTGTTCCCAACAGGAATTCTCGGCTTGAACGCTGAATATGTGAACCAGTACGTGAAGTATGTCGCTGATCGCCGTCTCGAAGAATTGGGAATGCCAAAGCACTACAACGCAACCAACCCTGCAAAATGGATGACTGGCGCGACCGATGTGTATGAGCTCGTAAACTTCTTTGAGGCGCAGAACACTGCGTACGAAGTGGATGCGCACGGACATTCAAAGAAAGAGGATAAAGCAGCTGAATAAAAAATTTCAATAGAATAAGTCAAAAAACCGCCTGAGGCGGTTTTTTGACTTACAGCCCGGCAAATGGTACTTTTGAAAAAAAACTACATTGATTATGAAAAAAGAAAAAATATTCTATTGGCTTCGTATGGTTGCACCTATGTTGCTAATTATACCTATGTTTGCACGGTATGGATTTATGAACACATTGCCGGCACTGTTTGGAATGATAATTGTTGTTGCGTATATAGACAAATTATTTATTCTTGAATTGTCGATGGCAATGAAGATGAGCCATCCTGCTCGCTTTCTGTATTTTGTGTTACACACAGGATTTTGGATTATTATTGCAATAGTATTCTCGATATATTTTTTCTTCTTTTTAAATAAAGAATTATATATAGTGGGTACAGCGGCGGTTATAATACAAGTGATGTGGTTGCCATTTCTAACATTTACCAACCTCGGTAACTTTATAAGTCAGAAATTGTTTCCAAGTAAAATGCCGGACTATGTTATTCATCATACATGTAATGATAACGAATTTTTAGGCACTTCTTGGTTTGCTAGTTCTGAATACGAACAGGCTAAGGAGCATTTCGATGCTCTGAAGAAACAGTCACATGTAAAATGTGTTGTGTTTGTGATCAATGAGCTGAAGTGTTATCGGGTTGGCTGTGGAAACGAAACAGACTCAGTAACGCTGATGCAAGAATTGAAAGGTTTAGAAAAACACATTCCTGAATAAGGATATAGATATTTCAATGAACTAAAAGCTTGGTAAGTATATTGCCGAGCTTTTTATTTTTCCTCTTTCTGCTATAGTGTTCCCATACATGGCTAATCTCATAACCACTCCCCAAAAAGATTACGAACTCCTCGACTCAGGGGATGGCAAGAAGCTCGAACGCTACGGCGACTTCGTCTTGTCACGCCCGGATCCGCAGGCGCTCTGGAAGCCGCACATTCCATACTCCGAATGGAATAAGTCTGACGCCGTTTTTATCCGCAAAGGAAAAGAAGTTGAGTGGAAGAAAAAGGGAACGCTCCCTGAATCCTGGAATATTGATTTCGGTCAGCTGACATTTGAAATTCGCCCGACAACATTCAAGCACACCGGACTCTTTCCAGAACAATTGGAAAACTGGGTTTGGATGGGAAGAAAAATCCGTGATGCTATCAAGGCTGAAGATCGTCCAATAAAGGTATTGAACCTCTTTGGTTACACTGGTGGGGCATCGCTTGCATGTGCAAAGTCAGGCGCAGAAGTCTGCCATGTGGACGGATCAAAAATGGCAATTGCTTGGGCGCGTAAAAATCAGGAACTTTCAGGCCTTGAAGATAAGCCAATCCGCTGGATTCTGGATGACGCCATGGCTTTTCTCAAGCGTGAAGTAAAGCGCGGCAACAAATACGACGGCATCTTGCTTGATCCGCCGGCATTCGGACACGGCCCGAGCGGGGAGATCTGGAAGATCGAAGAAAACTTTGACGAACTTATTACGCTTTGCAAATCAGTCCTTTCCGATAAGCCAATCTTTTTCTTGGTAAATGGCTACGCATCTGGTTATTCACCAATTGCGTATCAGAATAATTTACTTTCACTCGTCGAAAAATTCGGCGGTAAAATTGAGATAGGGGAACTCGCGATCGAAGAATCAAAAACCGAGCGGCTGCTCCCATGCGGAATTTTTGCCCGCTGGAATAGCTAAATATGTTTAAGCTTGCAACACGTATCGGAGTACCTGTTCATACTCTCAAAACAATAGGGCTTCTATTTTTTCTTTTTATTGTCGTATTGGGAATTCCTTCCTTTATTCTTTTTCCTCTTGGACTGACATATCAAACAAGCCCAGCCATACATTTTGCCTGGCTGATATTTGGATTCGTCTTGGTTGAACGGCTTACTACACTTTCGGTGAAGTCAGTTACTTTTTCCAAGATCGGCATTGTCGCGGTGACAAGCCTCATGCTTGTAGGTCTTGCCACCTCAATGCCTAGCGCGAATTTGATCGCTCGCTCGGTAAAAATAATCGAGATTATTTTTCAAGATTTGGTAATAGCGGTTACATTGGTGACGCTGTTGAAGCAACTTTCTGATCGCAAGGTACAAATCTGGCTTTCGGTATCTTTTGCGCTGTTGCATGTTCCTCTTTTCTTTACGGAAACTGCTGTGAATGCTGGGGTGATCGTACTTGGCGCTCTCGCAGTAAGTTTTGTTTCAATTGCCTGGTTTTCTAAAAAAGGCCATGATATTACTGCTATTCTTCTGCCGCATATTTTATTCTACTTAGTTTTTGGAACCGCTCTCTCAATAGTTTTTTGGTAAGCCGCTATTCGATAGTTATGAGCGCGATTTCAGGCGTTGTTCCGAATCGCAACCTTGGTCCGGCCGTACCGACTCCCACAGAGGTGACGTGCGCCATGCTTTCTATGTAATGTATGCCTTGTGTAAGTTCTTTGTAGATGCTTCTGACAAGGAGTGTAAAAGGGAAAAACTGCCCAGCATGCGTGTGTCCAGAGAGGGCGAGGGAGATGCCAGCCTCCGCGAAAGCAGAAATGTTTTTAGGGTCATGAAGCATTCCGATAGAAGGAATTTCTTTTTGATATCCAGTGGCGAAGAGTCGGTCTTTAGTTTCTGAAACGCCATCGTGCGCATACATGACACCAACTATTTGCGTGTCATTTACCATTGTTTTCTTGTCGTTCAAAACAGTTACATATTTTTCAAGCTCAGCATAATATTTTTCCTGCTCCTGGTTATATTCATCATGATTGCCGGCAGTGTAATAAATACCAAAAGTTGTTTTAATACTTCCAAGCGGGGCGAGGTCTGTAGCATAGTTAAATTTAGGTCCGTCAGCTAAATCGCCAGCGATAAACACAATATCTGCTCCGATAGTGTTTATTTTTCCTGCGATATGCTGCATCCATTCCTTTTTCGTCACCATTCCCAAATGCACATCGGAAATAAGAACGATTTTTTTATCACCCCATTTTTCTTTGAGGAGAGGAGCGCTGAGAGAATATGTTTTTATTTTTGGATGCGTTGCGTTCCAGGTTCCCGATGCAAGTATGAGGATGATGAGTGCGAACAATACCCATACAATAAGATGAAGTACGATGGCCGGAACAGTAAAGAGGGAAACGATTCCAATTACGATAGAGCCCATGAATAAATAGAGCAAAACCGGTATCCAAAAAACGGAAAAAGTATAGATACTATCGTTAAGAGGGTTACTACGTATTGCATTTCCAAGCATTGTGGTTGCAAGGAGTAGGACTGGAAAGAGTACAAACGGTATCCAAAGATAGGGAATAGAGATGTTTCTCGAAAGGACATGGACTACAAACACAGAGAGACCCGCAATAAATGCAAGCATTATCGGTAGGAAAATGGCATACATACGCATATTGTTTCGCATGGAGGAAAGTATACCATTATGCTATAATTTGCCTATGCAAGATAAAAACACCGATACAAAACTCATTATCAGTATTATTATCGTTTTCGTGCTCGTTGCAGGCGTGATCGCATATGCGCTTTCCCGTCCGGCCAAAAATGACGCATCGGCTATTAAAAATAATTCATCAACAACTATGGAACCAACAACAGCAAAAGAAAAAGGAGAGGCTTTCTTGGTAGCAAACGCTAAACTTCCTGGGGTGGTAGTGCTCCCAAGCGGACTTCAGTACAAGATCTTAACAACGGGCACTGGTCCAAAGCCGTCTCCTTCACAGACAGTGAAAGTAAACTACGAAGGAACTCTTATTGACGGAACTATCTTTGATAGTTCATACAAGCGTGGCGAACCGATTGAATTCGGCGTAACACAGGTTATTCCTGGATGGGTAGAAGGCTTGCAGCTTATGCCAGTCGGCTCAACTTGGATGTTCTACATTCCTTCTGATCTCGCGTACGGACAATATGGTGCAGGCGGTGCAATCGGGCCAGATGAAACACTTATCTTCAAGGTTGAACTCTTGGGCGCACACAACTAACAATTATGAAAAAAATAAACGAATATTTCGCATCATCTTGGAATTGGATTAAGGATCACAAAAAAACGAGCATCGGACTTGCCCTTGTTCTCGTGATTGTGATTATTATCGCTGTAAGTAGCGGCGCAAAGCCTCCGACCCTAGTCACTGATACAGTGGCTCTTCGAGATCTCCGCGCAACCGTTCTCGCAACTGGTACCGTCACTTCAACAACTGATCTCAATCTTTCATTTGCATCTTCAGGAGTTATTTCAAGCATTCAGGTAAAGGTGGGTGATCATGTTTCCAAAGGACAGCTCCTTGCTATGCTTTCAAATCAAAGCCAGCTCGGCGCGGTGACGCAAGCTCAGGGTTCTGTAAAGTCAGCTCAGGCCGCACTCAATAAGCTTATGCAAGGTGCGACAAATGAAGAAGTCGCCATTGCTCAAACTGCACTTGAGAGCGCAAAGGTAGATCTTGAAAATACAAAATCTCAGCAAGACATCCTTGTTGCAAACGCAAAGAAAGCAATGTTGAATGCAGGTCTCGCTATCAAGCCAGCAACTGGCTCTTCAACCGCATCTCCACAATATTTGCCAACACTTTCAGGTACATATCTTGGTTCACAAAGTGGAAGTTATCAGATCACTACTCACGGAGGACCTGGCGCATACTTCAATTATTCAGGCCTTGAAAGTGGAACAGGTCCAGCAGATCGGACAACCGCTGTTCCGCTTGGAACACTCGGCCTCTACCTTACATTCCCAATCGGATTTTCAAATATGGGAAATGTTGACTGGGTAGTTACAATTCCAAACACTGAATCAAGCGCATACCTGACTGCTCAGAATGCATATACTACAGCGGAAAGCACTCGCACCAATGCCATCGCAGGCGCTGAGGCGATAGTGAACGCACGACAAGCTGATCTGAATCTCCGAAAAGCATCCGCTCGTTCAGCTGACATTGAAGCAGCTGAAGCAAATATACTTTCAGCGCAAGGAAATCTTCAAAGCGCTCAAGCTGCATACAACAATACTATTATTCGCGCTCCAGCAGATGGCACTATCACAAGCATTGATATCAAAGTAGGAGAGCTCACAACTGCGCAAAAGCAGGTGATGATTCTTCAAGACGTTTCTCGTCTCTATCTCGAAGCTAACATCAATGAAGCTGACATTTCAAGCGTTGTTATCGGCCAGCCAGTAGAAGTGACGTTTGATGCCTTCGGTCCGGACAAGAAGTACTCAGCTACGATCTCTCATATCGATCCAGCAAGTACCGTTGTTTCAGGTGTGGTTAATTACAAGATCCAAGCAGAAATTGCCGGGGATACAGGCACAATCCGTCCAGGTATGACCGCAAACATGACTATCGTAGTCGAAGACAAAAAACAAGTTCTTGTTGTTCCATCTCGAGCAATTCTCGATGGCAAAGTTGGCAAAGTCGTTCGTGTTGTTACGGATACAAAGAAGAATACCTATTCTGAAACTCCTGTTACCGTTGGCATACAAGGCGATGATGGTACTGAGATCATGTCGGGTCTCTCAGCAGGACAGACTATCGTAGTGCTTTCTAACGAGACAGCGAAAAAATAATGCCACTCATCGACATCCGAAAACTGTATAAGTCATATGTAAACGACGGTGTCGCTACGCCTGTTCTCTTTGATATCAACCTTCCTATTGAAGAAGGGGAATTTGTCGCTATCATGGGTCCCTCGGGATCGGGAAAATCTACTCTCATGCACATCCTCGGATTTCTTGATCGGCTATCACAAGGAGAATATTTTTTCGAAGGCAAAAATGTTGCGGATTTTGACGATGAGAAACTTGCTGATCTGCGCAATCGCCGCATTGGATTCGTTTTCCAATCTTTCAACCTCCTTGCGCGAACGACAGTTCTAGAAAATGTTGAGCTGCCTCTTTTGTATAGCTCTCGAAGTGACAAGGATAAAAAAGGCCGCGCAGAAAAAGCATTGACCGCTGTCGGCCTCGAACACCGCATGGATCATATGAGCAACCAGATTTCTGGAGGACAAAAGCAGCGCGTAGCGATTGCTCGTGCGCTGGTGAATGACCCAGCTGTTATCTTTGCCGATGAGCCAACTGGAAACTTGGATTCAAAGTCTGGCGCAACTGTCATGTCTATTCTTCAAAAATTGAACAACGAAGGCCGAACTATTATTCTTGTCACTCACGATCTTACGACAGCAGAACATGCTACTCGTATTGTTCGAGTAAGTGACGGCAGAATAGCTTCTGATGAAAAAGTTGCTAAGCGTCGAAAGGCAGTTGCTCACGACGAGGAGGAATAATCAGTATGAAAAATCTAGGAATAGAAATCTATTACGCCTTTCGAAACCTCCGTGCAAGAAAAGCGCGTTCTTTGATGACAATGCTCGGCATTATTATCGGAGTGTCGGGCGTGATTATTATTGTTTCCCTCGGCGCCGGCGCGCAATCGCTCGTGGTCGGACAAGTCACCAAGCTTGGATCAAATATGATCGGAGTCTTGCCTGGCAAAAGCGATGACTCTGGCCCGCCAGCTGCAGTGTTTGGGGTGCAAATCACGACGCTGAAACTTTCAGACGTTCATGCCCTTAGTAACAAAGCTCGCGTTCCATACGTGACCGCTATCGCTCCGTTTGCAAATGGCAGTGCCACTGTTACTTTTGGTAATAAAAGTGTAGATACCTCATTTACCGGAACAACCGCGGATTTTCCCCGGGTACAAAATGTACCGTTTGCGTACGGAATGTTTTTTGATCAGTCAGAAAGTTCTACGGGCGCCAATGTTGCCGTTCTCGGTTGGGATGTTTATCAGCAATTATTTTTAAATGGAGAAAATCCGCTTGGCAAAGTGGTAAAAATCAAACAAGTGCCGCTTCGCATCGTGGGTGTAACCAGCAAGCAGGGGACGGTGGGATTTAGAAACCAAGATGACCAGATTATTATTCCGCTTGCCATTGCCCAAAAACAGCTTCTCGGTATCAATCACCTCCAGTCTATACAATTAAAAGTTGATAGCACTGAGCATGTGAAGACATCGCTCGAAGATGTTAAAACTGTATTGCGAGAGCAGCATAAAATCCGAAGCATCCCAGATGACGATGATTTCTCCGTTCGAGATTTGGCTGACGCGGTAAAAATTCTGACTAACATTACCAATGGATTGCAGCTTTTCCTTGCGCTAATGGCAGGGATATCACTCATTGTCGGCGGTATCGGCATTATGAATATAATGCTGGTTACAGTTTCGGAGCGAACACGAGAGATCGGTCTCCGCAAAGCCCTAGGCGCAACAAGCAAAGCTATCCGCAACCAGTTTTTAATCGAATCCATCCTCCTTACTTCGATCGGAGGCATCACCGGCATACTCATTGGCGCACTTATTTCGTATGGTATTGCCCTCGGTGCGCGGTATGCGGGATATGATTGGGCTTTCATTATTTCGCCTATTGCCATCGGACTTGCGCTCGGTGTTTCAATTCTCACTGGCGTGACGTTTGGATTGTATCCGGCATTGAAGGCTTCTAAGTTGGATCCGATCGTAGCGCTGCGATACGAATAAAAATAAAAATACGCGCTTGGCTTTGCCAAGCGCGTATTAACATTTTAGAAACCAAATATATTCATGGAAGCAAGCATTTCTTTAGTAATTTCAGATGATACTAAATTTTCTACTTTCTTATTTTTATATACTCTATGATCATAGAGTATGCCAGTATCATTTTTCAGATAAAAATTGTTCAGCGTATCCAGCGTTCTTTTTGGAGAAAAAAGTTGAAGTTGAATTTGCACAGAAAGCATCGATAGCACGCTCGATATGGCGGCAATATTTACCCGGTACATTCTCCTGTATCTTCTGGGGCGATCGCAGCTTCCGCCGACAGTCGCAGTAACGCTTGCGGGATCACACTTGGTCAACAAGAGTTCTAATTTTTCTCGGAATGTGACTAAAAAATAGGGTACACATTCTTGTTTGCCAATGTTAGGGGATAAATGGCCTAAGAAAGAAATATAGTTGCCTGTTGTCGTTTCAATTCCTCTGACAATAAGGCAAAGACAGCCTTCAAATGTGTAACTGTACTTGTCTTTAGAATTAATTTCAGAAAAGTGGAAGGTTACCGTTGAGAAAATATGTATAAACGGAACCTTTTCCCCAGAACATTCTATAACCGCAATTTCTGGATATTTTTGAGCCACGGTTTTTTCATTTGTCTGTGGTGGTATAAGTATTTTTTCTATGAATGCCATTAGGAATTTTTTTTCTTAAATTACTACATATTTATTGAATTGTCAAAAATTTGTTTGAGAAAGACCGTTCAATTGGTATACTTACTCTACATGGAACTACTTCCGCCAAGAAATACATGGGGAACTCTCAGCTCTGAAAAGACCAAGGAAGCTTTGGTATTGGCGCAAAAAGAAGCAAGCACAAATGTCCCCGGGCAATCCGCTGACGAAAAGATTAGATTGCAAGCAGAAGCTGACGAGCTGTGGCTTCGCAACTTCATGCTTCAACAAGAGAAGGAGAGTGGAGAGCCAAGCGTGCCCATTGCCCCAACAAGTCCTGCGAGTGTAGGTTCCATCACAGCAGCACCAAAAGTTGGCAAAGTGGCACCAGAAAGCTTGCTTGCTCATGAGAAGAAAGAAGGTATTTCAGGTTTTCAATCATTCACTACAGAACGAAATTCAGTTTACAACGTCTTAGAAGATGGAAAAGTGCAGCGAATCAAAAAAGCGCTGCTTGATCCATCGTACAATGGTGCAGATAAAGGCTCTGCTCCTGAGCGCACTCCTTCAGATGTGATGTTGTTCTACGATCCCTCAATGCCAAAAGCTGAATGGTTTGAAGACATCGGTGCTACAGATGCAGCAACCGGCAAGACAATAGCTAAAGTTATTGATATTGGAACATACGTGCAAGAACCGGATGGTACTTTCCGCATAGTGAAAAATAATAATGATCTTAAGCCGCCGTTTATTTTTGTCAGAGTTTTGCGAGACGACAGCTTTAAGCTCAAAGATACTTTTACCTTCGATGAATTAAAAGAATTCGAAAAGCGTACACTTTTGCCAGAAAATCCTGGTCTCGGTATTATTGTGTCGAGCGCAAATGGGGAAGTAACTAACGTTCCGAAGATAGGATATTGCCCGTTTGATTACCGCCATGTCCCCGATGGAAGAGTTCAGAGCATGCATAACGGCAACAAAATCGTTTCAATAATAGAAAAATAATTTTACCTATGAATCTCTACTTATCACAAGCATATAAAGGCCTCCGTTCTTCGCCATCGCGAACGTTCTTGACCATACTTGGCATCGTCATCGGTATTGCAGTCGTGATCATGGTTCTTTCGGCAGGTGCGGGATTCAAGAGTTACATCAACGCGCAGATCGCCCAGTTTGGTACAAACACTGTAACCATCGAAACTCAAGTTCCTGCTTCAACAAAAGCTCGTGCAAACGGATCGGAAGGAAGTGACTCAGCAAACCAAGCAGTACAAGTTAATACGCTCAAAAACAAAGATATTTCTGATATCAAGCGTGTTCCTAATGTGGTAAATGCATATGGGGCAGTTATTGGACAAGAAGTTGTTTCGTACAGCCAAAAAACCAAGAACACTATGATCTTTGGTGCTGATGCGAGCCGTTTTGATATTGATAAGGGAGTTGTAGAGAAAGGCCGTCCGTTTACCGAAGAAGAAAATAATTCCCTCGGACAAGTTGCCGTTCTCGGTCATGATATTGCCATTGATCTTTTTGGAGAGAATGATCCTCTCGGCAAAATGGTGCGCGTCGGGAACCTTAACTTTCTTATTGTCGGAGTATATGAGCAGCGAGGAAGTTTTGGTTTTTCAAATGACGACGAACAGGTATTTGTTCCAGTGCTTACGCTTCAGAAAAAACTGCTCGGCATCGATCATTTGTTCTACGCGGTGGTTGAGCTGGCAGATAAAAACAAAGCGGATATTACTTCATTGGATATCGAAGATACACTCAGGCACAATCACCGCATTACCGATCCAACAAAGGATGATTTTAAAGTAAGCACACAGGCGGAAAATTTAAGCACCTTCAATACTATACTTTCTGCGATCACGTTTCTCCTTATAGCGATTGCTACAATTTCCCTCGTTGTCGGGGGAGTAGGAGTTATGAATATTATGTATGTTGCTGTAACTGAACGTATTTCAGAAATCGGATTGAAAAAAGCCCTAGGTGCAAAACCGAATGACATTCTCTACGAATTTTTATTTGAAGCAGTCATGCTGACTATACTTGGCGGAGTGATCGGCGTGCTCTTTGGAATCCTGCTGTCGTTTGGCGTAGCCAAGGCAGCGCAGGCATTTGGCATGGCGTGGGACTTTATTGTTCCGATTTCCGGCGTAGTAATCGGTGTCAGCGTCTCAGCTATTATTGGGCTTATCTTCGGGGTTTTGCCCGCGCGAAATGCTGCAAGGCTTGATCCGATTGAAGCATTGCGATCAGAGTAACTCACGTACTGAACTTGCTTTTTCTTTACACTATTGTGTAGCTAAATTTGATATACTTATTGATGTAAGAAACACACTGGTGATCCGTCACCATATATATTAGAGATTATTAGTAATATTTTATAATCATATGCAACCATTTGGAGATTACACACCAAAAGTAGCTCGCGCGTTCGCAGTCATGCTCGCTATTCTTTCGATCTTCTTGATCGTTAAAGGCGTTCAGGCTCTTAAAGAATATAAGTTCATCGGCAGCGGCACGACAGCTACCAACACTATCGTCGTTTCAGGCGAAGGTGAAGCATTTGCAGTTCCGGATATTGCAGCAGTAAGCTTTACTGCAAGCAAGGATGCAAAGACAATGGAAGAAGCACAAAAAAGCGTCACTGATACAGCGAACAAAGCCCTCGCATACTTGAAGGATCAGGGAATTGCTGAAAAGGATATCAAAACAGAAAACTATAACGCCTACCCAAAGTACGAATGGCAGACACGAGCAATGATGCCATGTCTCGCGGGACAGTACTGTCCACCATCTGACGGTAAAAATGTTCTTACTGGCTACACTGTCACAGAAACAATCAGTGTAAAGATTCGCAAGACTGATCAGGCTGGAACGATTGTAACAGGATTGGGCGCAGTTGGTGTCACCGACATTACCGGTCCAAATTTCACTATTGATGACGACGAAGCAATCAAGTCAGACGCACGAGCAGAAGCGATTGATAATGCAAAAGCAAAAGCAGAAACACTCGCAAAAGAACTTGGCGTCAAACTTGTCC
>CAZHJZ010000009.1:0-15227 GCA_964532495.1 uncultured Candidatus Saccharibacteria bacterium
ATGATAGTCCATATGGGCAAAAGTAGGTTGTCGCCAGGACCAAGTAATGGATTTTCTGTTGAAAAACCACTGTACATGTACAGTGGTTTTTTGCTTTCTGGAAGTTTTCTGCATAATTGCTATACTTGTCTATGCATATGACACCAGCATCAAAAATAATCATCGGCGTTCTGGCTGCCGTCCTCGTTATCGGGGGAGCAATTGCCGGAGCACGTTCTTTATCCCACAAAAACGCGCAGCCTCCCGTACCTATTACCAAAGATCAATATAATGAAAATAATCAGATGAAACCAGAAGAAACAAAAAATACACAGACCGTCACTCCAGCTGCTAAAAAAGGCTGGAAAGACACGCCAGGATTGTACGTTGAGATTGAAACAAGCAAGGGCGCAATTGTTGCTTCTTTGTTCTATGATAAAGCTCCCGTTACTGTTGCAAACTTTGTTGGATTGGCTGAAGGAAAAATCGAAAATACTGCTGTTGCTAAGGGCGTACCATTTTATGATGGTCTGACATTTCATCGTACTATTCATACGCCTCAGCCATTTATGATCCAGGGTGGAGATCCAAAAGGGAATGGAACAGGAGGTCCAGGATATTCTTTTGGGGACGAATTTGATCCGAGTCTTACTTTCAGCAAGGCTGGCTTGCTTGCCATGGCTAATTCCGGGCCAAATACCAACGGTTCACAGTTTTTCATTACCGAGGCGCCGACAGAGTGGCTCAACAACAAGCACACTATTTTTGGAGAAGTTGTTTCAGGTTTGCCCATCGTTTCTCAAATTGAAAATGGCGAAGTGATGACAAAAGTTTCCATAATCCGCGTTGGTGCGGCTGCACAAGCATTTGATGTATTGGCTGCGTGGGCAAAGCGAGGAGAATTGCTCAAATAGGGAGAATGAGTTTAGCTATGATTTGATAGTATCAAAGCGCGAATCTAGATACCCAATAAATATGAGCAAAGCCCCGAACGTAGTTCGGGGCTTTGCTGTTTCATCTGATACAATACTGTTTTATGAATCATACTATTGTCCTAGATAACGGCACTCCCGTAGAGGTCCGCAATAGCAAGCGGGCCAGGCGCATGCGCCTGGCCATTTATGGCAATGGTACAGTTCTGGCGGTAAAGCCCTACCACGTGAGTTTTGACCGCTTTAAGGAGGTTCTGGAGGAGAAGACAGGCTGGATTGAATCCAAGCTTAAGCTGTACCAAGGCCGTGATTCGGTTATGGCCACCACTCACCAGGGGGCGCTTTTGGATAAGCTCGGCCGGGAAGCCAAGGATATTGCCGAAAGCCGCGTGGCGTATTTTAACAAGCACTATGGATTTGCTTACAAAAATATTACTATTCGCAACCAGAAGACAAGATGGGGAAGCTGTTCAAGCAAAAAGAATTTAAACTTCAATTACCGTATTGCACTCCTACCGCCTGTGTTACAGGACTATATTGTTGTGCATGAACTGTGCCATTTGAAAGAATTCAATCATTCAAAATCTTTCTGGGATCTGGTGGGGGAGCAAATACCCAACCACCGGGAGCTCCGGAAGAAATTGAGATAATGGTATACTGTCATATATGATATTTTTTACTCTATCGCTTAGCAGCGCGCTTGTTGTCGGATTGATTGTCGCACTGGCACTCTCGGTTTTTTGGTATCTTATCAGTATTATCCGAGATCGTAATGATGTCGCTGATATCGGCTGGTCAACATACTTCATCGCCATCGCTCTTATGATCTACGCTATCTTTTCACCAGTGTTCGATCTGCGCTTGGTGCCCATCTTTCTGGTGATTGTATGGGGAGTTCGTCTTTCTACCCACATCGCCGCGCGCCATAGCCACCACGGTGAGGATCCTCGATATCTTGCCTGGCGCGCGGCTTGGGGCGCAGGTTTATATTTCCGCATCCGCTCGTATCTCCAAGTGTTTCTGCTTCAGTCTGTCCTCGCATTCATCATTTCACTTCCGCTTATCATTCTCGGCACATACGGTGTCATGCATCTTAGCTTGCTGATTATCGGTACAGTCATTTGGATCTTTGGTTTTGCATTTGAAGCGACTGCCGACGCACAGCTTGCGGCCTACCTCAAGAACACAAAAACTCCTGGTATCTGCCGAACCGGCCTCTGGAATTATTCCCGCCACCCGAACTATTTCGGCGAAGCAACGCAGTGGTGGGGGATCTGGATCATGAGTATCGGAGCGCCGTATTTCTGGGTAGCTATCCTTGGACCGATCATGATCACATTCCTTTTGAGATTCGTTTCCGGCGTGCCGTTGGCGGAGAAGTCGATGGAAAAGAAGGAGGGGTTTGCGGATTATGCGAAGAGTACGAACATTTTTGTGCCGTGGTTCAAGGGGAAATAAGGATTTTAGACTAATTTCAGGAAGTTTTTAGAATGTTGAAAAAACGTTAAAAATATGGCATACTACGTAAATCGAAATAAAATTTTTCCTCAGCAAACTACACATGGCCAAACCAAATCAAAATAAAATTGTAGAAGCACTTGTTGCTTCAAAACCTAGACTGTTGAAATACTTAAGTAAAGTTATTATAGATAATAACTTTCAGTACACAACATTTGGCGTAGAAATTGAAAATTATCTTTTACCTGAGGTAATAAAGATTTTAAAAGAAAAGAAACTCATAAAATCTGATTCAGATTTTCAGCGAGCTGAAAATAAGAATAAATTTCCGGATTTAAAAATTTTAACACCAAAATTAATTGCCTTAGAAATTAAGGCTGGTAATCATTCTAGAAAAAAAGGAAGTGAGTGGGTAAAATGCACAAATAGTAATAATGATATGGGCACTCTTTTTTCTTGGGATAAAAAAATTAAAGAATTTGGAGGGGAAAATATATTTTATATTTTTGTGGAATATGATTTTAATACATCAAAAAAAATTTTGGATGTAAAAATTGAACCGTTCTATTCTTTTTTGGCTTACAATAAAGATGGCCTGCTGAAATATCGAGAAAAAGACGGTAATCTTAGACCAAAAGATTTTAATAAACAATCTCCAGTAAAGTCATATGAAGATTTTGAGAAGCTTTTTACTCGAACCGAAATTTATCGCTCTTGGAGAATAGTAAAAAAACATTTTAAGAATATTCCGCTAGAGGAAAGAAAAGAATTATTGAAAGATTTGCAGGAAATTCTAAAGACCACCGTTCAATAATCCGATTCTTCCGGCTTTAAGCATTTGCTGTGGGTTCTTGTATAATTTTTCTATTGCAGAAACATCTAAAGAATAAGCTGATATAAATTCTTGTAGACTTGGTCTTTTTCCTAATTTAATAGACAATTCTTGTGCTTTTGTTTCTAGGAATTTTTTTGTATATAAAGTTTTTGTTTTTTGAGTGACAGGTTGTCTCTTTATTTCACCATTATTTTTTACATCGAGTATTTTCCTTTCAGTGATCTCTTTGTATGCCGGGTCTATCTCAATTGTTGTGTAACGTCTATTGTTTTTTAATGATCGAATTGCAGTTGTACCCGCTCCTGCAAAGGGATCAAATACAAGATCATTCTCGCGTGAGAACGTTTGTATAACTCTATCCATCAGCTTATCTGGTAACTGACAAGGATGATCATCGCGATTTTTTTTGTGTTTTATTCTGTGTAAGTCTGACCAAAAATCAGAAACTTCAACTTTATATGTTGTATGCAAAAGATCATGTTTTCGAGATTGAACACATGAGTTCCGTACACAGTAACTTTGATGGTCTATGAGTTCAGGTTTGTTATAGGTAAACCCAGTTGGATTTTTTGTATAATAAAGAAGCGCATAATGTGCGGGCATAATTTTCCCTTTCGGAATAGAAAGCGCATCCCAGACAATCCAATTTTGCAAATAAGCAATTTTATTTAGAAACTTAGCATGTTCTAAACCCCATTTAGGTATGTTAAGTATAAAAATACTACCTGTAGGTTTTGTTAAGCGAACACAAAGTTCTAACCACTTATTACACCAGTCTATATATTCTTGGTCAGCTAGCTCATCATCGTATAATTTGTAATCTTTTTTTAGGTTGTATGGTGGATCAGCAAAAACAAGATCAAATACTCCTTCTGGGTACTTGTTACATAATTTTTCCATTTCTTTGATACAGTCACCCAGTATTACTTTATTACTTATTGCAGAAGAATCAACTAGAACATTCTTTCTTTGTATAGATGCTACTTTATTCACTAAAGGTTTTAATAATTTCTTTGATATATTGATGTTTAATATTTTATTATTTTCTCCCACTAAAGAAATAATTCTTTGGTGTATTTGTTTATTTATCCCTGTTCCATCAAGTTGGACTGTATCTTTGCTAGGATCAATTATATTTAAGGTGATTTTACTATTGTCAGGATCAGTTTTTGTTGCTTTAATTTTATAAAAATCTCTCCAAACATCTGATATACCAGCCCCTTTTGTATTCATTAAATGTTTCTTACCACCCCAATCTTTAACATTTTTTCCGCAGGCAGAACATGCGATATAAGGAAACCTGGTATTTTTTGTATCAAGGCGAGAATGTTTATTTCCCTTACTTAACATTAACAAACCAAGATGACTATGCTTGAGATGGTTCAATATTACAGGTTCAATTTGATTTACTGCATCAATAGAAATCCAGTGTCTAAATTTAAAAATGGAAGGAAGACCAGAGTAGACCTCTATTAATTGAGAAGGTGATCCATATATAAATAAGTAACCATCTTTTTCTAGGGAATTTTCCACGGTTTGAATTATTTCTAATATTGTATTAGATGATACTGAATTTTTTAATTTTGTATTAAAAGGACTAATTACATCTTCTTCGTATATTGGAAGATTGATAATAATCGTATTAAAAAAATCTTGCTTATCTTTTAAAGCATTAAGTGAGACTGTATCTTCAATTAAAATATTTTTTATCATATTTGTTTGCTTAATTAATCTTACCATTCTCGTTTCTTAATACCCCTACGACCTTTCCTTGAATCTCAATATTTATTTCATAAAATGGCTGCATATTCTGATTCGCGGGTACAAGCTTAACTCTACCTTTTTCTTGATAAATTCTTTTTAAAGTTACGGTATCTTTTTCTGGCAAGTAAACCACAGCTTTTTCCCCATTTTCTACGGTCACTTGTTCGCGCACAACAACTATGTCTCCATCAAAAATTCCATCTTCAATCATGCTTATGCCTGCTATTTTTAACGCGTAATGATTAGCGCCAGGGGACAGCATATTTCTAGGAATCTCTATAGGTCTAGGGTCACGAATAGCTTCAATTGGACCTCCCGCAGAAATTATTCCCATTAAGGGAATTTCTATAGTACCATTTTTTTGAGTATAAAATATTTGAATTGATCGCTTTTTCCCTTTCTCTATAGACAGTAAATTTTTCTTACGTAGATAGGAAATATGTTGATGCACCGTGGGGGTTGAAATATTAAAAACCTCAGCTATTTCTTTTAGAGAAGGAGCGTAACCAAACTTTTTGCGGAAAAGAGTAACAAAGTTAAGGATCTCCGCCTGTCTCTTGGAGGGTGTACCTAATTCAAATCTTGACTTAAATAACATACCTAAATTATAATACCTAACATAAACCTAATCAAGTTTCATTCTATCACTAATCTTATGACTCAACCCCACAACCCTCTCCACGGCAAAACCCTCGAATCCATCCTCCAATTCCTCGTAGATCACTACGGTTGGGAAGAGCTTAGTTTTCGTATTCGAATCAATTGCTTTGCTGTCGATCCGAGCATCAAATCCAGCCTGACGTTTTTGCGCAGGACGCCGTGGGCTCGCCAGAAAGTTGAAACGCTGTATTTACGAACAGCTAAACTAGATTGATATAGCTGATTATTTTTTGTTGTAAGAAAGTACGGCCTAGCTCGTCATCATATAGAGATGTGGGGTCTTCGTACTTCACCATGGTAGAATTAACAAGCATTAGCAACTAATCATTTACATTCTATGAATCATAAAACATCAATAGGTATTCTCATTGGGCTCGTGGCAGTTTTGGCTGTCGGAGGCTTTATGCTCTTTGGTCAGCCAGATAAAGGGCCAAGATATAACAGCCAACTTCCGGCTCCGGCTGGCGAGCAGCAGGTTCAAGCGATTACTTTCTATGGCGTATCGGGCGAAGAAGTGCCGGCTACATTTGCACCGCACTCCGTAACGTTCAGTACGAAAGCTTTGGGCGAGATGACGCTATCACAGACTCCGTCTGGATCGGGTGCACGATATGCTGACGCGAACGAAAAAATAGTTTTTTGGAATAAGGGAAACGAGATCACTATCTATAAAGACAACGCTATTATTTTCCAAGGTTCAACAGTACGCGTATCTGGAAAACTTCCAGCGGGAAGCAAAGCTCCAGGAACAGCGGAAGAACTTCGTGCGAGCACATGGGTTTGGACAAAGACAGTAAACGCTGACGGTTCTGTGGTAACACCAAAGAAACCTGGAGTGTTCACACTTACATTTGGATCCGATGCGCGCGTTACTGGCAAAACTGACTGTAACGGATTCGGAGGAACGTATGAACTTGGTTCAGATGGCATCATCAGCTTTGGTCCTTTCATGTCTACCCAGATGTTCTGCGAAGGATCTCAGGAAACTGAATACAGCAATGCTGTGTACACTTCGCATCACTATACAGTGAGCGGTACTGAACTTATTCTCAAAAACGATACCAACGGTGGATCGACGTATTTCAAAAAACAGTAAATATAGTGCTATGTAAAAAGGGGTCGCGCCGAAGGCGCGACCCCTTTAGCTTTTAACAGTTTTAGCTTATACTACTACCTATATGGCACTTTCCTGGGGCGCACGCCGCCAACTCATGGTTGTAGGAGGATTTATAGCGATCATTCTCGTGATCGCGGCTATTATTATTGTTCCAAAACTCAGCACCAAGCCTACTTGTTTTGATAACAAGCAAAATGGTACTGAGCAGGGAATCGACTGCGGGGGAGGATGTTCCAAGCTTTGCCAATTCCAGACTTCTGATGTCGTTGTAAAATGGGCGCGAGTCTTTCCAGTCACCACCACGGTTGCAAGCGTTGTCGCATATATTCAAAACCCAAACGTGAATGCTGCTGCTCGAAATGTCCCATACCAATTCAAGATTTACGATACCGATCATCAATTTATCGCTGAACGAAATGGCTTTGCGTATATCGCTCCGAACGGCGCGTCTGCTATTTTCGAAGGCGGCATACAAGTTGGCACACGCGTACCTAAATATGCGGAATTTAAATTTACCGCAGACCCTATTTGGGTTTCTCTCGATCAGCGAGTAAGCACAATTACGATCGCACCAAGCAATCCGCAATTGGAAAACGCTGACACTCGTCCAAAACTTACAGGAGCTATTACTAACGTTTCTGACAGATATGCCGTGAGCGACATCAATGTCGTTGCCCTTTTGTATGACAATGAAGACAATGCCGTTGGTGTTTCGCAGACTGTAGTTACAAGTCTTTCTCCAAAACAGCAATCTCAAGTGTATTTCACTTGGCCGAATCCATTCATGGGAACGGTGGTGCGAATTGAGCTCATCCCGCGCTTTGATGTTTTTAAGCTAATGCTTCGCTAATCATGTGGAATAGACTTGTTACAACCTTTCATGAAACGGATTGGCTTCTGGTTCTTTTGACACTGCCTATCGTGGGGGCTGGCATGGTTGCCATGGTCTCATTCGACAGCGCCAACCACTTAGCACTCAAGCAGTTCATCTGGGTGCTTATTTCAATCGGCGTCTTTTTTATTACTTCGCAATTTGATGTGCGGGTGTTCAAGCGCACAGGAATTCTTGTAGGACTTTTCTTGCTCTTTTCATTCCTACTCGTCGTTCTCTTTGTCTTGGGACATACATCGAACGGAGCACAAAGCTGGTTCTCATTTGGCAGCTTTTCATTCCAGCCGTCGGACTTTATGAAGATCATTGTGATTTTGATGTTGGCAAAATATTTTTCCCGACGGCATGTGGAAATTGCCCGCTTCAAGCATATTTTTGTTTCCGGCATGTATGCAATGATTCCGTTTGTGCTCGTGTTCTTGCAGCCAGACTTTGGAAGCGCCATTGTTATTTTCATGATTTGGTTCGGCATGGCGCTAGTGGCGGGAATTTCAAAACGCCATCTGCTCCTCCTTGGAGTGATTGGTGTGGTAGCGTTCGGCATACTCTGGGTCTTTCTATTTAAACCATATCAAAAAGAACGCGTCTTGAACTTCATTCATCCGTATGCCGATATTCGCGGTAGTGGATATAATGCCTACCAAGCTGGCATTGCTGTCGGTTCCGGACAGATACTTGGAAAGGGCATTGGTTTCGGTACGCAGTCGCGCCTCCAATTTTTGCCGGAATATCAGACTGACTTTATCTTCGCGGCTTTTGCTGAAGAATGGGGATTTGTTGGTTCGCTGTTGCTTCTGCTCGTGTACGGATTGTTGCTGTGGCGAATTCTCAATACTGCGTTGTATGGGGGATCGAACTTCGAGATATTGTTCGGCTCGGGCGTGGCGCTCTATCTTATGGCGCACATAGTCATCAATGTTGGAATGAACTTGAATATCATGCCGGTGACGGGTATTACGCTGCCGTTCATGAGCTACGGGGGATCGCACCTCGTGACAGAATACTTTGCGCTTGGTATTCTATCCTCAATGCGCAAGTATCGCCGTCATGCTCACCCTGATGATATGCGGCATGAGTTCGTGGGCTACTAGGCTACCGCCTAGTAGCCGCGCGCCGCGTGACACTCTTAAAACTCAGCGACCAAGCGCGTGCAGCCACTAAGTGTAGGAATAACTGAAATAATATCCCCAATAAATAATTTAAAAATATGTCAAAACCCCTCCTCGGAAAAATCGTAGTGAATGAAATGGAACGTGAATTGCATGAAGCAATCGCGGGTCTTTCGCATGTGCCTACTGTTGGCATTGTGTATGTCGGCTCTAATCCCGTTATCGAGCATTTCATTTCCATGAAAGAACGTTTCGCTCAAAAGATCGGTATACGGCTCAATGTCTACCGGCTGCCGACCAATATCAGTACAGAAGAATTGGTGCAGCAAGTGCATGCACTTTCTGACAAGCATCAGGGTATTATCATCCAGCTTCCGCTTCCAGCAACAATTGATACAGATCAGATTCTTGATGCTGTGCCACTTCGCAAAGACATAGACATGCTTTCTATTTCCGCGCGAAGCCATATCAGCGAAGGACATGCTGAGGTTTTGCCTGCCGTTGCCGGCGCGATCCGAGAATTCATTGAACGCGTGCCTATTTCGCTTGCTGGAAAAAAGATTGTTATTATCGGCCAAGGCAAACTTGTCGGAGCTCCAGTCCGCGCTTGGATGCGAACGCTGCACCTCGATCCTATTATTGTTGATCGAGAAACTTCGGATCTCAAGTCCGTTCTTGAAACAGCAGACGTGATTATCTCCGGTGCTGGTTCGCCGGGACTCATTACTGCCGATATGATCAAAGAAGGCGTTGTTCTTTTTGATGCTGGAACAAGCGAAGTTGAAGGCAAGATAGAAGGGGACATTACCAAAGACGCCTACGAGAAAGCGAGCTACTACACTCCAGTTCCCGGCGGCATTGGTCCTGTGACGATCGCATGCTTGTTTAAAAATTTACTCAAGCTCATGAAGATGTAATTATGGACATATCCATACTCAATTTTTTCTTTCATCTTTCTCAAGCAAATCCGTGGCTTGCGTCGCTTGCAGTATTTTTTTCTAATTACGTTGTGTATTTGTTGCCCGTTATTGTTGCCATATATGTTTTTTATACTGAAAAAAAATCATACCGAAAAGTAGCATATGTTACGTGTGTTGTCATAGCCGCAGTTGGCGCTACTAACTTGGTGCTTAAGCATATTTTTTCAATTTCTCGGCCGTTCGTTACTCTCAACTATGTACCTCTTGCGCAAATAGCGTCGCTCTCGTTTCCATCTGCGCATGCAACTCTGGCAGGAGCACTGTTTGTAGCAACGTGGCTATCGCTCTCAAAGCATCAGTGGTTTACTTGGCTGGTTGGAATACTTTGTCTTTGCATCGGAATTTCTCGAATTATGCTTGGCGTGCATTATCCATCCGATATTTTGGCCGGTTTTCTGTGGGGAGGCCTTGCATCCTACATTGGTTACAAGGTACTCTATAAGCACGCATGACAATTTTCCACGCTTTTATTCTCGGCATCGTCGAAGGCATTACTGAATTTTTGCCCATTTCTTCCACAGCCCATCTTTCTCTTGCATCCAACTTGCTTGGATTAGCAGAGACGGAATTTTTAAAATCATTCATCATCATTATTCAGTTTGGCGCCATTCTCGCTGTGTGCGTAATTTTCTTTAAGCTTGTCTGGCAGGAGCGCGAGAAATTAGTTCCGCGCATAATCGCAGGATTTATTCCTACGGCAATTATCGGTTTTGTTTTGTATAAATTCATCAAAGGATATTTGATTGGCAATATTTTTATTTCAGGAATAACGCTATTCGTCGGAGGTCTTGTGTTTTTGTATATTGAATATTATTACTTGCCAGCTAAGAAGCAGGGAGCAGTGAATACGTTTCCGGGAATAGGAGAGAGCGGCGCCTTCGGCGCCGCTCAGGCAATCGCCGTCATCCCCGGCATCTCCCGCTCCGGAGCAGTGATCGCCTACGGTCTCCTCAGGGGATATTCTCGCGAGATTGTAACAACCTTCGCCTTTCTTTTAGCAGTGCCAACCATGTTTGCGGCCACTGTCTATGACCTCTACAAGTCTTCATATGCATTTACCGGATCTGAGTGGCAATTCTTGGCCGTCGGATTTATTGTTGCCTTCCTCGTAGCGTACATAGTCAGCAAGTGGTTCATTTCATATATTTCCCGCCATAGTTTCAAGGTTTTTGGGTGGTATAGGGTTGTTCTTGGCCTTGGAATTATCCTCTTTTTTACAATTTTGAAATAAAAAGGCTTTTTGTCAAATAGGGTCTTTTGCCTTGCGATTTAGGTGTAAAACCTATAGAATAGGCCATTATTACTGAATAAATATGAGTAACGTTCTGTATGTGGAAGAAACGCGTTATAGCGCTTGTAATCTTGATCCTCGGAGTGGCCCTCGGGTATTTCGTTTTTGGATCTGAAGTCCGTGGGGGAGCCAATGCTCCAACGCCGGCATTTTTTAGTAAGTTTCCTTTTCGCCTTGGTCTTGACCTTTCAGGTGGTAGCCACTTGGAGTACAAGGCAGATATTTCGAAGATCCCAGCTAACGAAGTGGGAAGCCAGATGGCAGCGCTTCGAAACGTCATCGAAAAGCGAGTAAACAAGCTCGGAGTATCCGAGCCTGTAGTTCAAGTTGAACACGGCAACTTCGCCAACAAAGGCGAGGAACGATTGCTCGTGGATCTTCCAAGCATCACTAACACTGACGAAGCTATTGCAGCTATCGGTAAAACTCCGCTTCTTGAATTCAAGACGCAGGGTGCGCCGACTCAGCCTCAGAAAGTTACTGTTGATGAAAAGGGTAATGTCCTCACAAACCTTTCAGTCGATGGCAATTGGGTTAACACTCCGTTAACCGGACAGTATCTCTCAAAGGCAACTGTCGATTTTGATCAGACAACTGGCGCACCGTATATTTCAATCGTGTTCAATGCTGAAGGTTCAAAACTTTTTGCTGAGATCACAAAAGCAAACGTAGGCAAGCCAATCGCTATCTTCCTCGACGGCGAACTTCTTGTTGCTCCAGTCGTACAGCAGGAGATCATTGGCGGTAACGCTCAGATCACTGGAAGCTTTACTCCTGTCGAAGCAAAGGAACGCGCAGCATACTTGAACTCAGGCGCGCTTCCAGTTCCAATCTCACTCGTATCTACTCAGACAATCGGCCCATCACTCGGAGCAAAAGCAGTTAATGCCGGCATGTTTGCAGGTATTATCGGCTTCCTGGCTATTGCAGCCTTCTTGCTCTTCTGGTATCGATTCCCTGGTTTTCTTGCTATCTTGGCACTTGCTATCTACGTAGTTATTACGCTCTTCCTCTACAAGCTCATCCCTGTTACGCTCACTGCGGCAGGTATCGCTGGATTCATTATTTCCATCGGTATCGCAGTTGACGCAAACGTTCTTATCTTTGAACGTATCAAGGAAGAAATCGGACAGGGTCATAGCGTTGCTGATGCAGTCCGCGAAGGATTCGCTCGCGCATGGCTTTCTATCCGCGATTCTAACATCTCTACATTCATCACTGCTCTCATCTTGTTCTGGTTCGGCACATCGCTTATCAAAGGATTCGCCCTTACGCTCATGATCGGTGTCATTGTTTCTATGATCTCAGCTATCGGTATTACTCGTGTCTTTCTCCTCGCGGTCGGGGTTGAGAAATCAAGCGCATTCACTCGCTTCCTCTTTGGCTCAGGATTTTCCAATGCTAAGAAGGCGTCGAAATAATCGCATCATAACCTCACAATACTTATATGTTCATCATCAATAACAAAAGAATTTTCCTTACGATCTCAGTATTCATCATCTTGGCTTCAATCGTCGCTATTGCAACATTCGGACTCAAGCTCGGTATTGATTTCAAAGGAGGAGCCCTTCTTGAAGTAGGATATACAGGAGAGCGTCCAACGCTTGAAACAGCAACAGCTGCAGTTGCAAGCGCAAAAATCGGAGAAACTATCGTTCAGGAAAGCGGGGACAAGGATCTTGTCGTCAAGTCACGCGACCTTACCGATGTCGAGCGAAATACGCTCGTCTCAGCTCTCTCAATAAATAACAAATACCCACTTACAGAGAAGTCATTCACATCCATTGGTCCCTCGGTTGGTAGCGAGCTCACGCGAAAGGCGATCATTTCTATCATCCTTGTCATCCTTGGTATTATCTTGTTTATCGCGTTCGCATTCCGCAAAGTATCACGACCAGTTTCTTCATGGAAGTATGGCTTGATCGCTATCGCTACGCTTGCGCACGATATCATCATCCCGTCTGGCGTCTTCGCGCTTCTCGGACATTTCCATGGTGCTGAAGTTGATTCGCTCTTCGTTGTTGCTCTCCTTACGATTCTTGGTCTCTCGGTTTCTGACACAATCGTTGTGTTTGACCGTATCCGTGAGAACCTCAAATCACACGCAGAAGCGACATTCGGAGAAACTGTCGGTAAAAGTCTCAGCCAGACATTTACTCGATCGATCAATACTTCGCTTACCGTTATTATTGCTCTCCTCGCATTGTATTTCTTTGGTCCAGCTACGACAAAGAATTTCTCACTCGTTCTCGTTGTTGGTATGTTCTTCGGAACATACTCATCGATCTTCGTTGCTTCGCCCATCCTTGTCCTCGTTGGCAATCACCAGTTGAAGCAGGAAGCGAAAGGGAAGAAGAAATAAACCCTACAATCTCAAAATTTACAAAAGTCCCTCAGGATGTGCCCGTAACAGGGCACGCATAAAATCCTGAGGGATTTTTGGGCTTCCGATTTTCTCGGACTCATGTATACTTATACCCATGACCACAAAAGAAAAAATAATTTTGGGGATCGCGGGTATTATTGTAATTGCCGGAGTTGCACTTGCTGCGACAGGCGTTCTCACAACCAGCGCTTCACCAGAAGCAGTATTCAAGAAAATGAGCGAAGCAAAGGCAGCAGTTACTTCAAGCCATCTTGCTGCAACGGTAACAGCAGATATTTCTGTTGATGACGCGCCAAAAGGGCATGTTGCTTTCAATTTGAACGGCGTTGCTACTAATGAAAAAGATAATTCAGCTGCGGATCTTCATTTCTCAGTTTCTGGAAGCCAGGCTGGAAGCGGCGAACTGACGGTGCAGGGCGATATGCGAGTCTTGAACAAGATTGTATATTTCCGACCAACACAGATCCCGCCAGTTATTTTTATTGACCCATCGATGGTCATGAACAAGTGGTTCTCTATTGATCCAATTGCTCTCTATAAAGATTTTGGCAACTCTGAACAGGCTGCACAATTTGAAGATGCTTTCTCTGCAAAATCAAAAATGCCTGCTGAGTTTTATGAAAAGTCATATGCGCTTGGAATGACGACAGGCTTCATCACCGGCATGAAGTCAAAAGGCAACGAAGTTGTTTCTGGCGTTGCTACGCAGAAATTCGAAATAACAGCCGATGCAGAAAAAATTCCTGATTTCCTTGCAGGGTACACTGCGCTGTATAACACATATGCAAAACAGGCTGGCGTAAAAGAACTTACTCCAAAAAAATTGACCGATGAAGACAGGGAAGTATTCAAGGGAATGAAATTGAGCCCACTATACGTTTGGGTTGGCAAGGCTGATTACCTTCCATACAAAATGTCCGGTACTATGACAATCGTAACTCCGAAAATGGCAGCTTCTGATTCAAGCACTACTGCGGTGATTTCATTTGAAGCAGTCTTTAGTGACTATAACAAGGCGGTAACAGTTGAAACGCCAACTGACGCTACCCCAATACAAAATCTTATCCAGTCTCTTATGGGCGGAAAGTAATACCTTCTCTCAAAAACACCCTCCAGCTGGAGGGTGTTTTGTTTTTTCCAGGGAATGCTATAATTCCAAAGTATCAATAATAACCAGATAATTACCACATGATCATCCTCTATATAATCATCGGAATCGTCGTTCTCGCCATCTTGTATGTCATTGCTTCATACAATGGATTTGTCACTCTTGTTAACCGCGCAAAAGAAGCAGCGTCTGACATCGAAGTTCAGATGAAGCGACGTTTTGACCTTATTCCCAATTTGGTCAATGTTGTTAAGGGCTATGCAACACATGAGTCAGGCACTCTTGAAAAAGTCATCGCTGCTCGAAACTCAGCAATGCAGGCTTCTGGTTCAGGTTCTATGCAGGACAAGATCCAAGCTGACAATATGCTTACTGGCGCTCTCAAGTCTATCTTCGCACTCTCAGAAGCGTACCCAGACCTCAAGGCAAATACGAACTTTATGGAACTCCAGCGAGAGCTTACTGACACTGAAGATAAGATCCAGTCGTCACGAAGATTTTATAACGGCAACGTTCGCGACTTGAACATCGCTCTTGAACATTTCCCAGGCAATGTTATCGCAAGCATGTTCCACTTCTCAAAAATGGAACTCTTCGATCTCCCAGACGGCGATGCAGCTCAAAAGCCAGTAGAGGTGAAATTTTAGCAAATTACTACAAATATTTTGAACTAGCTATATGGAAAAGATATCAATAACAAGTGAATCAGTTACATT
>CAZHJZ010000010.1:0-1941 GCA_964532495.1 uncultured Candidatus Saccharibacteria bacterium
ACCCTCCTCACCCGCGCTGTGTGATCCACCATGAACCTGCACCCCCCCACAGATTCGCTGCCGCCCGACGTCCTCGCCCTGTCGATCGCGATGGGCGCGTTCGGCGCCGTCACGCAGAACGCTCTGCTCACGTTCGCCATCGGCGTCTTGAGCCCCGTCGCTGCGATGGTGCTCCGGCGCGTGCTGGGGCCCGTCGCCGAGCACCTCGCCGACCGGCTCGCCGCGCGCGTGCGACGTCGACTCTCGTTCGTTCCCGCCGCTGCGCCCGTCGCAGCGCCCCGCTGCGCCGCGTGCGGCGCCACCTGCACAACCTCGCTCCCTTCCGCAACCCCCGCCTCCAAGCCCTCCACCGGAGTCTCCCCGTGAACTACCTCGCATCGCACTCCATGCTCCTGCAGTTCTTCGTCGCCCTCTTCGCCCTCGCCCTCACGGCGCCGCTCGTCGCGGCGATCCGCGCGCGTGTCCACAGCCGCCTCGCCGCCGAGTGCCTCGCCTACCTCGGCACGCTCGCCGCGACGCTCGTCGCGGGCGCCGCCGACCGTGTGCGCGCAATGAAGGATACGGGCGAGTTCACGCCAGACAACGCGCGCATGGTCGCCGGGGGCGTGGTCACGGACCTCGGACGTCTTGGCGGCAACGCCCTGCGGCGCTTCGCGAAGCTGCAGGGGCTCAACCAGGCGGACGTGGCGACGCTCCTGCACCAGCTCGTCGAGGATCAAGTGGAGGCGCTGCGCGCCTCGCGTGGTGACGGCGGCGTGGGCGACATCGTCGAGTACATGCCCCTCGTGATGCAGATGGTCGAGAAGCTCTTTCCGTCGCGCGCGGGCATGGCGGTGGCGGGGTCTGCGGGCGCCGTTGACCCGAACGGGGAGTTGGACCTCTCGGCGGTCGCCCCGGCCGCTGTGCCCACGCCCATCGTGCCCGCCGCGCCCACGGTGGACCTCTCGGGCGACGTGACGCTCCTGCACCCCGCGCCCGCGCCGTGCGCAGCGAACGGCAACTGCCTGCGCGGACCCCAGGTCGTGCGCGCGTCGCGTGTACCGCGCGCCCCTTCGCAGGCGGGCCGCGCGTCGGTGCTCGCGCTCCTCGCGTGCCTCGCGCTGCCGCCCGCGTTCCTCGCGTGCGTCCCGAACGACGTGCGGCCGCAGGACGCGGCCGTCGTGTACGCCTCGTCGTGGACCGACTCGGCGCGGCGTGTCCTCTCCGCGCTCTCGTGGGCCGTGCCTTCTGCGCGCGTGGTGCTCGACCAGATCCTCCCGTGGGCGGAAGCGCAGATCGTCGGGCGCGTCGTCGACGGCGTGGCCGACGCGGCGCACGGGCTCTCAGTCGCCCTCGACGCGTACGATGCGCGCGGCGGCGACGCGTGCCCCGTCCAGAGCGCCGCTGCGGGTGTGCGCGTGTCGCTCCTCGAGATGGCCGACATGCTCGCGCGCGAAGGGATCGCCCTCGGCGTGCCGCTCGGCCACGTCGTCGACGCCGTGTCGAGCGTCGTGGACAACCTCCTGCCCGCGTGCCCCGCCGACGGCTCCGTGTGGCAGTCGTCGGGCGACACGGCCAACGATCGCCTGCACGCGATCGACGAGTCGGCGCGCGCGCGCGGCATCGTGCTCCGTCGTGACCTCGACGCGATCCGGCCGCTCGCGATGGACGGGGGCGCTCGATGACCGCCCCGCGCCGAGAGCCCACCGACGCCGAGCTCGCCCGCATCGGTTACGACGGCTACTACGCGAGCACGGGCGGCAAGACCTTCGACGGTCGCGACATGCCCACGTTCGACCAGATCGCCACGCGCTCGCCCACCGTCGTGCGCGCGTGGGAAGCGAACGCCGCCGCGATCCGCGCCGCGCTCTCGGGAGGTGCGCGATGATCGCCCTTGGTCCCTCGCGCCGTCTCTCCCTGATGATGGCGCTCGCGCTCTTGCCCGGCGTGGCCATCGTGGAC
>CAZHJZ010000010.1:2041-6295 GCA_964532495.1 uncultured Candidatus Saccharibacteria bacterium
CGGCGACGAGCTGCCGCTGCCCCTCGACATCGAGCGCCTCGCGTCGCTCCCGCTCGTGCCGCCCGAGCGGCTGCCGCACTCTCGCGAGCTCGCGGAGTTCCTCGGCACCGAGCCCCTGCCCCTCGACGACGGGGGCCTCTTGGGACTCGCGACGGTGCCGGGCCTCGAGCTGCCGATGCCCGCCGAGCCGCGGCCGCAGAGGAGCCTTCGCGGCGCCTTCGGCGAGACCCTCGCGATGCCGCCCGCACCACCGCTCGTGCCGCCTGTGCCGGGCCTTCCCTCTCGGCGCCGCGCGCCCGACACCGAGCGTCTCGCGCGGGCGGTGAACCGTCGCGCCCGCAGGAACGCCCAGCGCCTCGCGGCACGAGGAGCCGGGCGATGAACTCGCGCGCGTCCGTCGGCGGGTGGCTCGCGCCCGAGGAGCTGTCCGCGGCGCCCCACGCGGGCGTGCGCACGGCGTCGGCGGGCGCGCTCTACGACCTCCCCCCGGCGCTCGAGCTCGGCGGAATGCCGCCCGTCTACGATCAGGGGCAGGTCGGCTCCTGCACGTCGCAGACGGGCGCCGCGGCGGTTGAGATCCTGCTTCCTCGCGCGGGCTACGCCGCGGAGCGTCCAGACCGCGCGGCGCTCTACCGGCGCGCGCGCGACGCCTACGGCGGCGGGGTCGCCGACGCCGGGGCCTCGCTCGCCGACACGATCACGGCGCTGCGCCGCGGCTGGGAGAAGGAGGCGCGTGAGCCGTCGCTCGTGTGGGGCGACGACTGGACCCGTGAGGCCCCTTCACGGTCCACGGACGCTCCGCGCATCGTCAACGCGGAGGCGCTCGACTTCGACGTGCCCACGATCGCCTGGGAGCTTGCGCAAGGGCACCCGGTCGCCGTGGGTCTCAGGATCACCGCGCAGTGGGAGGGCCTGCCGCCCCGGACGATGATCGAAGCTCCCGCGGGCGACGTCGTCGGTGGTCACGCCGTCGTGCTCGTCGGCTACTCGCAGAGTGCGTCTGCATGGCGCGTGCGCAATTCCTGGGGCGAGGGGTGGGGCGACCGCGGCTACGCGTGGCTGCCGTGGTCGTGGACGCGCGCGCCCTGGTGCGGCGAGGTGTTCGCCGTACGAGCCGTTCGGAGGGCCGCGTGATTCACGTCCGTCTCGATCAGCTCGAGGGCGCGTGTGTGGGGCTGCCGCGTCGCATCGAGGTGCGTGGGCACGCGGGTCCGGACCTTCCCCGCCGGGGCGAAGGCTCACGCCCCGAAGCCGACGGCGCGCCGATGACGGACGCGCACCACGCCATCGCCGAGTCGATCGCGCGTCGCGTGCGGATGCCGCTCGTCGGCGCCGCCCGCTCGCGTCGCGGCGTCGCGCTCGAGGTGCTCGTCGGCCAGAGCCTCTACCGGCGCGAGGCCGCGTACGGCTGGCGCCACGTCCACACATCCGGCTCCGGTCGCCTTCGATACGAGGTGACCAGCTACGAGACCACGCGCACCCCACGCGGTCGCGGCTGGCGTCGCGAGGGGCACATGGTCCTCGGCCGCGCCATCGCCGTCATCGAGTCCCACGAGGAGCACTGACATGCCCGCCTGCAACGTCCCCATCATCGCGCGCGCAACGCGCCCCGAGCCGCCCCGCGGCGTGTACCTGCAGCTCTACCGCGGTGCGATCCGCGGCGCCTCGCTCGCCGCCAAGCGTGCCCAGCTCGCGCGCTACTCGGACACGATCGCGACCATGGCGCACGGTGGGAGCGTCGTCGCCGGCGTGGTGATGCATGGGTTCTGCGAAGACCTCGCCTCGAGCTGGCCGCGCCTCGCCGCGCTCGGCGCCGAGCGCGGGATCCCCGTGCTCGCGTCGTGGGGCCTCGACTCGCGAGACCTCACCGCGCGGCGCAAGGGTGAGCTCGTCGCGAGCGTGCTCCGCGAACCATCGTGTGCCGCGGGCCTTCTCGACGCCGAAGGGCAGTGGGACTCGGACCTCGGCGCGGCCGACGACATGGATGAAGCCGGCGCGCTCGAGCTCTCGCAGGCGATCATCGAGGGCGCGCCTGGCGCGTGGGTCGGAGACCAGCCCTGGTACGCGATCGAGAGCCACGGCGACGTGCGCCGTACGATGAAGCCCATGTGCGCGGGGAGTGTGTTCCAGGGCTTCCCCGTCGACGAGTTCGCCACCGTCTGCACCTGGGGTCGCTTCCGGCAGGCGTACATCTACAACAAGCTCGGCCTGTCGTCGGGCTACGCGAAGACCTTCGCGCGCATGGACCATGACTGGCAGTCCATCGCGCCGGCGCTCGCCTCCGCGGGCCTCTCGCGCCCGACGCGCGTCACGCTGCAGGCGTACGGGTGGAAGCTCCACGAGCTCGTCGACGCGATCCTCCTGCGCGGCGTGCTCGCCCGCGAGCCGCTCGTCTTCTGGTGTGATCCGTGGCCCGACGCGGTCACGCTGCGCGCGCTCGCGTTCGTCGACTTGCTCGTGCGCGAGGGGTTCACCGCAGGCCAGGTCGCGGGGCGTGACGCCGTGCGCGCGTTCCAGCTCGATTACAACGCCAGCGCGCGGAGAGACCACCAGCTCGCCGTCGACGGGTGGGCCGGTGACGACACCGTGCTCGCTGGGGTGGGAGCCGCCCGTGGCTGACGCGCGCCCGAATCGACCGCGCGCGGCTCGCCCGGTGGGCCTCTACCCCTGCACGACGCCGGCGATCGGCCAGCGCGTCACGATCGAGGGCCGCGGCCCCGCCGAGAGCGTCGTGGGCGACGTGCTCGGGTGCTACCGCGACCCGACGACCGGGCGCACGGGCTACGCCGTGGGCCAGACGGTGAGCCGCGGCCGCGTGACGGGCGCGCTCCGTCGCGAGGCGCGACGCACGGGCGCGACCTGGGACGCCCGCAAGGGGCGTCTGCAGGGCGTGACGCGCAAAGGGTTTCGGGCGGGCGACGTCGAGCCGCGGAACCTCCCTCGCGCGCCGCGCCAGGTTCACCCGCGCGTCGAGTCCCTCTACATCGAACCGCGCGCACTGCCGATGGCCCCCAGGCGCCCCACGGCGGCGCCGCTCACGCGCCCGACGCCCTCGACCCCGGAGCGACCCGGCCGAGCGCCTCGAGGGGCCAGCGTGGAGCCCGCACGGAGCGGCGTGCCCTCCTTCGCCGACATGGTGGAGACCTTCGCGGCGCTCGTGCAGGCAGACCGTGAAGCGTGGGCGCGCGTGAACCCGAAGAAGAACGCCGGCGCCGGCGTCGTCAGCGTCGAAGAGGGGCCCCGAAACTGGTTCCTCCGCGTCGACTACCCGAAGGACGGCACGATGATGTCCTACTACCTCGACCGGCGCGTCTACGCCGTCGGGCCGATCGACGGCCAGGTGCAGATCGTCGGGCGCGACTCGCGCCGCGCGCTCGTGCCGACAGGCGTAGTGCTCGCTGACGTGCACGCCTACGACTGGTCGGAGCGCCGTGGCTACGCCGGGCCCGAGAAGCTCGACACGCCGCGCCCCGCGCGCTGGCTCACGTCGACGCGCAAGAGCCCGAAGATGGGCGCGCGTGCCGAGCGCGACCCGGTGCTCCACACGCTCTCCGACGATGACCCGATCGCGTGGACGCCCACCGAGCGCCTCTCTGCGGGCGTCGTGCTCGACCCGATCCCGGGGATGTACTCCGGGTGGCGCGGCTCGAAGTACAACCAGAACCTGCGCGGCGCCGAACTCGGCAAGGTGATTCGCATGGACATCGCCGCGGCTGTCGAGAAGGGCGCGCTCCCCAAGGGCCTCGTCGTGAGCGTGACGACCACGCACAACTCCGTGCGGATCGAGGTGGTGCGCGCGCCGGGCCTGTGGGTGATCGACCCCGCGTGGTCGCGCGGGCCGCGGGACCGATCGGAGGGCCGATACACCCCCGTGGGTGAGCTGATCGTGAAGCAGCTCGAGTCGATCGCGAACGCCTACAACCGCGACAACTCGGACCTGCAGTCGGACTACCACGACACGCATTTCTACGACCACGTCACGTTCAGCTACGAGCTCTCGAAGCAGCAGGAGTCGGACGCGCGTGCGCAGCTCGGCGAGCCGCGCGTCGACCACTACCTCACCAGGTCGATCGCGGACGCAGTGGGCGCGTCGCGCAGGGGCCACCCACGCGCGACGTTCGTCGCCCCGGGCGAGTGGCTCGTCGAGTGGGTCGATGGTTACCAGGGCGCCGCGCGCGTCCTCGCGTCGGCCGTCGCCTACTCGCCCCAGGAGGCGCTCGAGTACGCACGCGCCTTCGCCGCCGAGCACGGCAC
>CAZHJZ010000011.1:0-2546 GCA_964532495.1 uncultured Candidatus Saccharibacteria bacterium
AGGATTTGTTTCCCATTTTGATAATTCCGAGTAACTTATTGGTTTAACGGTAGACAGGCTTGGATGCTGCTCTTGGTTCATACGATGATGGTGCTGGCTTAGACTCTGCTCGCTGCACTACCGAATTGCCGTCGTCATCGTTTTCGCCCTGGAGTAAGAATAGAGATACAAGTGCAAAACGTCGTGTGTAGGTACAGGTAGCACCAAACTTCTGCACATCCGATCCTTCCATGAGTGGCAGTGTTTCCGATATTGTCTCGCCGGTTTCACCATCGGCAACAATTGTCTTGATAGCCGGCTTCCCATTCAGCTCCGTGAGAGGCTGTAGAACGACTACACCGTGTTTGTTTAATACTGGGCGCAATGCAGCAATAACCGCATTTACGTCGAAGAATTTGGACTTGTAGAATGGGTTTGTCTCGCTCTTTTCGATTGCCTTTATCTCTCCCTGAACGAGCAACAGCTTCTTGTAGATAGACATATTATTCTTTTGTTGGCTTGGCTAAACAAACACGTGGACTCATAGCTTCCTCTCGGTAGGCTTTGACGCGGATATCCAATGGAATCTTGCCTGCATCCACCAATTCATCCAGCTTTTCCATATTGATCTTTGTTTCGATCTCTATACATTCGTTGACTTCCCGTGAGCATCCAAGCTCCTTGGCTAAGTCCAGCGCGATCTTGACGTCATAGGACTTGCGATATGGCTGGACGAAGTTAAACTGATCGTACTGTGTTTTAACGCTGACCTTGTTCTGCTTGGCATAATCCGTGAGAGCTGCTTTTGCTTCCTCGATATTCTTCTGTAAGCGTTCGTACTCCGCGAGGATCTCGTCATGGTCATTGTCGAAACGGAACGCTCCGAGTGCTGCAACTGCTTTGTCGTAGTTCTCTGTAATGACTGATTGTAGGTTGGACATATATTTATTCTTCGTTATTTAGCTTTTCTTCGTTGTCATCGTAGCTACCAAAATCACTTCCCCAGTTCGCTTGATCTTCGAGGAAGGCATCAAGTGACTGGCTGACCGTTGAGGTGGGCGAGTGGCTCATAGATTGTTGCGCTAGAAGTTTGTAAATGCGTATTCACCGAACAGTTCCTTTGCTTTTTCATCGTATGCTCTTGCCGCTTCCTTAATATCGTTGAAACATCCAAGATGAAAATCTTTTTTCTGAAACTTTATTTTTGCTATAAATCTTTTTCCAATTTTTCTTACACCTTTATAACCACTTGTATTTCTAATGCTTATTTTCTGATTATATTGGTTCTGTCTATTTAGACAAATTCTTAAATTATTTTTTCTATTATCTAATGGATCATGGTTTATATGATCTACCTGCATGCCGAATGGTGCCTGCATTATGTATCTGTGCAGTTTCAATCTATTTTTAATTCCATTGATTTTCTTTTGACTAGCCGTCATATATCCGCAATCCAACCTCCATAAATATTTTGATACTCTTTCAGCATCTTCTTCATCTATTTGGAACGGTATCCCATCTTTTGTGTATACGATCATATCTCGTATGATAGTGAATAAATGCGAGAGGCCCAGTTTGTCAGTCGAAACCAACGCGTGGGCCTGTCGGATCTCATCGCCTTGTGGTGAACGTGACGGAGCACGTTTCACTCATCCATGTCCAAACTATAACACAACCTAGCCGTTAGGTCAAGTGCACTGCTCTTTCCCCATCTTTTTGGCTAACATTTCAAGTAAATCACGAAAGCACGCTCTGTGATAAAACCACTTGTCCACAGCTATGGCTTTGAATGTCCAGCATGATTTCTTACACCAATCGCATACAGCAAATATTTTCATACTAAAACGGGCACTGATCGAGTGGATCTGGCGCCTTCTCTATCATGCCCAGCTTCTCCATTGTCTCTACCATCTTTTTAGCACCGCCAGAGGCCACAGGATCGCCTAGGTTCGTTTTTACTCCCTCACTTGGTGCCTTAGACTCTTGGACGCCTTGCAACCTGTAGAACGCATTACAGTCCGTTGCACCATACTTCTGCATGAATGATCTAACCTTGGGAAAAGCTGGAGAGCCGCCAGCTAGCAGAAAACTGCGCAGCGTTCTCCACATCGGGATATCGTCCTGGAGGATGGTCATAACTTCGATATAATGTTCGTTAGATCTTGTGTGACCATTTCGTGCATATCATTGAACATTATCTGTGGGACATGCTTTTCGTGAAACATTGGTTGTATTATTCCAGCAGTAAGTGGTGAAAGGACAACATGGAGCAATTCATGTAGCACCGTATCGTCCTTTTCTTTATCATCCATTTTGTAAAATGGTGAAAATATGCTGATAGTAGCTGTTTTGTATACCCATGTTTGGAAACTAGCTATGGCTGCTGCTTCGGAGTTATCGTCAGAGGCACCATCAAAGAATTTTACTTCAATTGACCAACAATCTAGGTTTAAGACCTTTTTCCATTTGTTTAGTGAACTCAAAACAAACTTCTTATCTGATTTTTTATACTTCATACTTTGAAATAACATTTAGGGCAGTGAGTATTCTTCTTTTCTCCGTTGTAT
>CAZHJZ010000012.1:0-1928 GCA_964532495.1 uncultured Candidatus Saccharibacteria bacterium
TGTTGTCGACCTGAGCCTGCAGGACGGCGAACGTCTCGACGATCAGGGCGTCGACGGTCTTTTCCTCGATCCGCTCCGAGGCCGAGGCGATCGCGACGCCGTGCCGCAGCAGCGCCGACCGCAGCGCGTAGAAGCCGTCACGGTCGCGCGAGAGTCGGTCGAGACGATAGACGAGGATCCGTCCGATCGTCGAGCCGCGACGTCCCACGTCGGCCAGCAGCCGCTGCAGCTCCTTGCGCGCGAGCGTGGTCGCGGGCGCGCCCTCTTCGCGGTAGACCGTTTCGGCGACCGTCCAGCCCTGCCGCGCCGCATACTCCCGGCACGTGCGCTCCTGAGAGTCGAGCGACAGGTTCGACACCTGCTCATCGGTCGACACGCGCAGGTACAGGGCGACGGTCTGACGGGTCACGTGGTCGGCCATTCTACCCGCTCGGGGGCGGGGTCCGTGGAGGCCGCCTCGATGGCCAGATCGGCCAGCAGTTCGGCGGCCGCGACGAGGCGCGCAACGTCCAGATCCGACCAGCCATCGCAGGCGGATCCGAGCACGTCGCGGGCCTCGGCGAGAGAGATCAATCGACCGGACCACCAACGGCGCCGGCCGCGCCGTCGTAAGTAGCACTCGTGCCCGTGTCGGGCGTGTTGTGCGGCTGGTGGCTGCCGCGGGTGAGCTGTCGGCCCTCGCGGGCCTCGTCGAGCGGGATCACGGGCGGGCGATCTCCAGCTCGACTTTCATCGAAGACCGCGTGGATTCAGCCCACTGATACCCACAGCGTCGGCACCCGCGGTGTAGGTGCTCGGAGTTGGCGACGCGGTGCCGGAACCCGCAGTAGTATCCGCTGTTGTGGTGCTGGGTGTAGATGACACCGTGACCGCACTTGCAGCACGTCGCGGTCTCGTTGAAGGGCGGCAGTGCCTTCGCGACTTCGCGCGCCATCACCCGCCCTCCCCCCGCCGCTCGGCGGAGTCGTCTTCGTCGGCCCACAGATCCTCATAGACGGCCAGCTTCTTTCCGAGCATCCACCCGAGCAGTTCGGGCGACAGCCCGACGCCGCAGCGCCCGTAGTTGGCGATCCAGCAGTCCGTCAGCTCGGTCATCGTGTAGTCGCCGCCCTTGTAACCCGAGTAGACCTTTCCGACAGCCGACTCGGCGCAGGCGAGCATCGAGCCGGCCGTGACGTTCTTCTTCGGCTCGAAGGCTAGCTCGTCGTAGTAGCCGCGATAGCTGTGCGGGTGATAGAAGCCGAACTCAATGATCTGGTCGGCGTCGATCTTCTTGAGCTCCTTGATTAGTCGTCCCAAGGTCACGCCGTTCTCGTAGCCGTATTCGCTCATCCTTCTCCTCTCCCCTCACCCTCTGGGCGGGCGGCTGCATCGAACACGGCGGAGCACCAGAGCCCGCAGTGGTAGTTGGGGCAGAAGCTGAACCGCACCACGCCGTCGCGGACGTTGTAGAGCATCGGGCTATCGCACTGGACGCAGCGGTCGTTGCGTTCGACCGTCTGCCCGGAGGTTGCGACCGTCACTTCGCCATTGGCGTTCATCCGTTTTCCCCCTTCTCGCTCTCCGCATCGTCTTCGACCTCGATCCCGACCGCGCTCATGCAGCGAGAGCACAACCTGGCTAGGGGACCATGCCGTACCGGCCGGCTGGTCGCATCCGGGCTCTTCGTTCTCCTTTGCCCGCCGCAACCTCCGGCGTCACGATCGGATCGTCGGGAGTGCGTAGGACGGTCTGATCGACTGGCTTCACGACGCATCCCCGTCCCCGGTGTCGGTCTTGTTCCGTGCCGAAGCGATCGAAACCAACTCGTCCGGAATTGCGATCAGTCCGGACACGTTCGCTCCGGATTCGGCCAGCGAGTCGCGGAACCGCCCGGCCTTGTCGAGTGTCATCGCGCCATCCGCGCTCGGGTCCCCAACGGCGAACGC